>NZ_JNIW01000028.1 GCF_000701425.1 Deinococcus frigens DSM 12807
GTACAGACCTGTTCCAGCGTTTCAAGCAGACGATTAGCCCGGTTGAAGGCTTGCGTGTACGAGGGCAGACCGGGGCGGTCTGCCCTCAGATCACTCCACCAGACCGAGGGATACGCCTGCTTGTAGATCAAGCGTGCCAGCAAGAGAGCAATGAGCATGGCGTCGGTGACTTTCTGATGACGACACTTTTTGTGATCGCTGAAGTGCGTTTTGGCCCAGCGGTGAAGGGTGCGAATGTTGCGCCGACGGCCTAAACTGTGGTGGAGACGATATCTAGCCATATCGTCTCAATTTTTATCGTCTGGGAGCGGGAAAATCTACTCTGACTCAAGCCCTAAACGGGGTGGATTAACTCTCCGGCGCTTTCCCGGAGAGTTAAGGAATTAAGCGGAATCCGTATAACCCCAACACAGCGCCTGTCCCCACCACGGGCGAAAGCCGAAGCGGGAGCTTGGGAAAGCCTAGATTTGCTACTTCTATTTATTTAACCTATATCGCTATATTTCTCAACATCTTTACTGATTTTCTGTAAGTTACCAAGAATATCGATGTTATCATTTAGACTATTTTCTGGACTATCAACATATAATTCTTTCAATCTACCTTTGATTGCCATACGTCCATAAAAAAATCTCCATCTCTGTAAATTAATTTGCGCAACGAACCAAGCCATATCTCTTTTAGTCATTGCAAATTTAGGTGTCAGCACCCGAACGGCACTACCACCATTTCCTCTTGCCATAAACGGCCATGGTTGTAATGAGGCTCTGCCAAAAGCAGTAATAGTTATGCCTCCAGAGATGAAAACTTCCGATTCTATAGGTTCAATTAACCTGACTATACTATTATTTGGATCTCCACTTGAAATATATGGTAAGTGACCCTCTATGTAGTTTTTCTCGCCAGATGAACTGCCATTAGATATGGTGAAGAAATGGTCAAGTGGCATACGAGTATTTAGTGGTAAAGGCGGTAAGGTACTCCACTCACCTCCAAAATCATCCAACGCAATCTCCGATAGCTCTGGAAACTCCACTGCTGCTTGATAAATAGATTTATATACCTCTCTTTGGAAATTATTCAGTGTTAGATCGTCTATCTCTGGTTGAGGAAGCCATTTTTGAGGACTCCAGTCCTCGCCACCCGCAATCAGACTAGCAGCAATGGTGTGGGCAACATCAGAAGGATTTACTACTTTATCAATAAAGTCATGAAATGAATGTTTAACAGCTTCAAGTTGACTACCTGTGGTTTCCACTCTCTTGCCTTTAAGTTTGACATAGCCATCATTAAATATTCGCGAAATGAAGATATTCTCGGTCTGAGATTGTGGAATATGCGCTTGTAAAATTACTATTGATGTAGGAGCAGCAGTCGGATAAAACAAATCATCGGGCATACTTATTATGCCAATTAAGCTATGCGATTTTAGAAGATTCTTGCGCCAATCGGCATGATCCTCGTCGCAAAAAATACCAGCTTTTACGAGAACTACAGCCATACCTTCCGGTTTTAAGGCATCTAAAGCTGCATCAATGAAACGGCGTTCTGGCTCACCTTCTTGCGAGAATGGCGGGTTAAGAAATGCCTTATCAAATTTACCAGCAATTTTATCCTTGGAAGACTCATCTAAACTATTGCCAAACTCTATATTACTTTTACCATCGCCACGAAAAAACATATTTAAAGATGCAAGCGCCCATATAGTGGGATTTGTATCGTAGCCATAGATAGATTTTTTAATACTATCTTTAGTGGCTTCACTTTTAGCTTTTTGCATCATGTCATCAAATGACGAAACAAGAAATCCGCCAGTTCCTGACGCAATATCAATAACCTTGTCGGTTGAATTCAAACGAACTAGATCAATACAAAATTTTGTTATATGTCTAGGTGTGAATACGATTCCCAGGGCATTGTTGTCATAACCATACCTGAGAAACGCCTCATAGAACATTCCTAAAAAATCGGCATCCGTTTGAATGACCGATCTTATATTTAATTTTTTGAGTGATAAAATAATTCTTCTGGCAAATGGCTCGAGTCTATCGTAGTCACTACCAGTTAAAATTAGATTCTCAATCAATCGCTTCTTTTTACTTACCTCAATCCGAGAGGCCAAATTAATGGCTTCATCAACATGTGCGTTGATTTCTTCAAGAATATTCTCAGAACTCGGATTTACGTCTGAATTATACAAAGCTAGCGTCAATGCACCAATGACCTTGGGCCGAAGGGGAGCCTCAACTTTAGCAAGTCTCAATAACTCACTAATTTCGATGGCGGAGCTAATAAATTCAGAGGTTGTGGGAATGGAAACAGAAGTAGTAGCGTCTCCAGCACTCACCGCAAGCTCAACTTCTTTCCTCGATGGAATATTTGTAAGAGCATAGCCATGAGACTTCAGTTCTGCCCATGCAGATCCATCAAAGAAGCGCACCTCAACAGCGAAACCATCGTCGTCATCACCCGCCGCACCTACGGCTATCTTAATTTTATATTTTCCATCGCTGTTAATAGTATCGGCATATTCAACTGCTTCCTTGATAGCTAGATTAATAAGAGACAAATTATTTTTCGCCTCAACAACCATTATGGGATCACCATTTAAGGCTATTAAGAAATCTGGACGATCCAAGCCTAGTCCAACATCGCCAAGACTAGCTAGTATTTCGTTTTCTTCTAAGAAATCCCCCCCGTTATCCCAATGTCTAACGTTCCATCCACGCCTCTCTGCTTCTAATCTAATATGGTAACGCGCACGAGTTTCGGAGCGCTTATTTCTTCTCTTCACTTTGGCTGTCATTTGTCGCTTACATTACCAGACAGATTCCCAACCCACTCCTGCAAACTCGTAACTCCCAACTCTCCTG
This sequence comes from Deinococcus frigens DSM 12807, assembly GCF_000701425.1. GTDB lineage: Bacteria > Deinococcota > Deinococci > Deinococcales > Deinococcaceae > Deinococcus > Deinococcus frigens. The sequence goes on from NZ_JNIW01000028.1 coordinate 2,874, forward strand.
CCCTCACAGCGCCTGCAATCGCCTTCGCCGTCCACTCGGCGGCCTCGCGCGTACTCACGATGGGAACGCCCCGTTCCAGCGCCGTTCTCAGCAGGCGGCTTTCGGTGGCATCAATCAGCAGGTCAGGCAACTTATCGCCGTCCTGTTCGCGGATCACGCGTAGGCCCGCGCCCTCCAGCGTGGCGGCCATATCGTCCAGGCCGTCGCCCAGCAGCAGGGCGGTGCCGCTTAAGGGCAGGTTGTTCTTGGCCCCCAGTTGCGCCCGGTAGAACGCCAGATACGGGTCTGCGTCGATGCCCATGCTCTCGCCGGTGCTTTTCATCTCCGGCCCCAGGATGGGCAACACGCCCGCGAACTTCAGGAAGGGCAGGTGAACTTCCTTGACGCTGTACATGGGGGGAACCGGGGTCTCCAGCAGCCCGATCTGCTCCAGCGTGTGGCCCACGGCAATGCGGGCGGCACTCTTGGCGAGGGGATGGTTCACGGCCTTGCTCACGAAGGGAACGGTGCGGCTGGCGCGGGGGTTGGCCTCCAGGATGTACGCCACGTCGTCCTTGACCGCCCACTGCACGTTCATCAGCCCGCGCACGCCCAGCGCCAGCGCCAGCCGCTCGGTGTCGGCCTTCACGCGGGCCAGCAGTTCGGCAGACAGGCTGACCGGGGGCAGCACGCAGGCGCTGTCGCCGCTGTGAATCCCGGCAGCCTCCACATGCTCCATGATCCCGGCCACCACAGCCACCTGGCCGTCGCACAGGGTATCCACGTCCAGCTCCAGCGCCCCTTCCAGAAACTGATCGAGGAGGATGCTGGGCTGCCCTTCCACGGCGGCGTACACCTCGTCCAGATAGGTGGTCAATTCATCCATGCTGCGAACCGTCCGCATGGCGCGGCCCCCCAGCACGTAGCTTGGGCGGGCCATCAGCGGAAAGCCCAGCTTCTCGGCCAGCGCCTGCGCCTCGTTCGGCGTTTCTGCCACCAGTCCGCGTGGCTGCGGCAGGCCCAGGCGTTCGCACAGCGCGTTGAAACTGGCGCGGTCCTCGGCCTCGTCGATGGCGTCCGGGCTGGTGCCGATGATGGGTGCGCCCGCCGCTTCCAGCCGCCGCGCCAGCTTCAGCGGCGTCTGCCCGCCCAGTTGCACGATCACGCCCACGGGCTTCTCGTGATCGACGATGTTCATCACGTCTTCAAAGGTCAGCGGCTCGAAGTACAGCCGGTCCGCCGTGTCGTAATCGGTGCTGACCGTCTCCGGGTTGGAGTTGATCATGATCGTTTCAAACCCCGCTTCCTGCAAGGCCCAGACCGCGTGGACGGTGGCGTAATCGAACTCCACCCCCTGCCCGATGCGGTTGGGGCCGCTGCCCAGGATGACTACCTTGGGCCGGTCTGTGAGCGTGACCTCGTCCTCCCACTCGTAGGTGCTGTAGTGGTACGGCGTGTGCGCCTCGAACTCGGCGGCGCAGGTGTCCACCGTCTTGTAGACCGGGGTGGCTTTGGCCTCCTTACGCAGGGCGCGGACTTCCAGCTCCCCGAGGCCCATGATCTCGCCAATGCGGGCGTCACTGAAGCCCAGCCGCTTGACCTCGCGCCAGTACTCGTATTTCCACCCGGTGATCGGTCCCAGCTCCAGAATCTCGCCCTCGGCGGCCACGATCTCGTGGAGCTGGCTCAGAAACCACGGGTCAATTTTGGTGGCGTCGAACAATTGTGCAGTCGTCTCGCCGCGCCGCAGCAGTTCAATCACCGCTTCCAGGCGGCGCGGATTGGGGTAGAGGAGGCCGCGCAGTTCGTCCGGCGATAGGGCGGCAAACACCCCGCGCACGTCGCTCTCCACACTTCGCATAGCCTTTTGCAGCGACTCCTTGAAGGTGCGCCCAATCGCCATGACCTCGCCCACCGAGCGCATCTGCGTTCCCAGGTGATCGGAACTGCCGGGGAATTTCTCGAAGGCAAAGCGCGGAATCTTGGTGACCACATAATCGATGCTGGGTTCAAAGGCGGCGGGGGTGACGCGGGTGATGTCGTTGGGCAGCTCGTCCAGCGTGTAGCCCACCGCCAGCAGCGCGGCAATTTTGGCAATTGGATAGCCGGTGGCCTTGCTCGCCAGCGCTGAGCTGCGCGACACACGCGGGTTCATCTCGATCACAATCACGCGCCCGTCGTTCGGATTGACCGCGAACTGAATGTTGCTGCCGCCCGTCGCCACGCCGATCTCGCGGATGATCGCCAGCGACATATCGCGCAGGCGCTGGTATTCCACGTCGCTGAGGGTCTGCGCCGGGGCCACCGTGATGCTGTCGCCGGTATGCACGCCCATCGGGTCAAAGTTCTCGATGCTGGTGATGATGATGACCGTGTCGGCGGTGTCGCGCATCACCTCCAGCTCGTATTCCTTCCAGCCCAGGATGCTTTCTTCCAGCAGCACCGAGGTCACGGGGCTGTCGCGCAGGCCGCCCTCGGTGATGCTCAGAAATTCCTCGTAGCTGTGCGCGATGCCGCCGCCTGTGCCGCCGAGGGTGAAGGAGGGCCGGATCACCACCGGCAGGCCCAGTTCCTTCTGGTACTCGGTGGCCTCGGCCATGCTGTGAACCATCTTGCCCTTAGCCGTTTCAATGCCGATCTTCTTCATGGCGGCCTGAAACAGTTCGCGGTCCTCGCCCTTGTTGATGGCCTCCACGCCCGCGCCGATCAGCTCCACACCGTACTTGGCAAGCGTGCCGCGCTCGTGAAGTTGCATCGCCAGGTTCAGCGCGGTCTGGCCGCCCAGCGTGGGCAGCAGGGCGTCGGGCTTTTCCTTAGCAATCACCTTCTCCACAAATTCGGGGGTCAGCGGTTCCAGATAGGTCGCGTCGGCCAGGTCCGGGTCGGTCATGATGGTCGCCGGGTTGCTGTTGACCAGCACCACACGGTAGCCCTCTTTCTTCAGGGCTTTGAGCGCCTGCGTCCCAGAATAGTCGAATTCGGCGGCCTGCCCAATCTGGATGGGGCCGCTGCCGAGAATAAGGATCGTGTTCAGGTCAGTACGCTTGGGCATTCCAGAGAAGAAGTATGTCACGGGTGAGGATGGGGGGCGGGGGGTTTGGGTAGGTGAGGGAGGCGGCAGATAAACTCCGGGCATGAAGTTGAATGGTCTAGGTTCGGCCATCCAGACCGCCGAAGTCCAGCCACATGGCCCGGACTGGCTGGTGCGAGCGTCCACTGAGCTTGACCTGCTTTGTCGCACACTTGGCTCTGCCCTCTCCGCCGCCGAGCATTTTGGAAGCACCGCCGTCCCCGGTCTGGTCGCCAAACCGACGATTGATCTGATTACAGCGGCGGCCCTGTGGCCCTGGCCGGAACAGTTGCACGAGAGGCTCCGCACCGTTGGATTCCACTTTTACAAAGCTCCCAATCCCAGGTGGCGCATCTATCTCAAGGCGTGGGAAGGGCGGCAGCGTGGCTTTCACCTGCACATCGTTGAGGAGGACAGTTCCCACTGGAAGGAGCATCTTCTTTTCCGTGACCACCTGCGCCGTCACCCGGCAGACGCTGCTGCTTATGGGCAACTCAAACTGGAACTGGTAGCGGCGTATCCAGACCAGTTGGGCAGGTATCAGGCCGGGAAGGCGGAATTGGTGCGGGGAATCATGGGACGGGCCGAGGCTGAGGCAAGGGAGTAAATCCGCCTCCGTATCTATTCCCAATCTCAATTCTGGCTATACTGGTAGCCACTTAGTTAAATCTGTGGAGGCAAACTCATGACTGTTACCGCCAAAAAACCCAAATCTGAAACCCCGTCCACCTCGCCCCGGCGCGTGGGCATTAAGGAATTCAAGGACCGGGCGACGCAACTGTTGGCCGCAGACGAGCCGTTTGTGGTGGAGCGGCATGGGAAGCCAGTAGGCTTTTACACCCCTATTGTCGCCGCCAATGCCGCTCAGTTGAGGGAAGCACAGGACATTTTCAACACCCAGATGGAAGAACTGGCCGCAAAACTCGGCCTGAGCGTGGAAGCGTTGGAAGACGAGCTATTTGGCCCTGATTCTGCTGCGGCTCCAGCAGGTCGGCCCTGAAGCTTGTTCTGGACGCGAATGTTGTGGTGGGGGAATTGCTGAGGCGGCGAGGGCAGGAGCGGTTTGAAGTTCTGTCCGCCCAGATGTTCATGACCCCGCGCGTTGCCAGTGAGGCGGCCCATGAATTAAAACGTCGCCTGGAACCTGTGGCCCAGCGTGCAGGTTATTCAGATGAGGCGAAGCAGGCATGGTTGCTCAGAGCGATGTGGCTCCTTCAGCACCGTGTCACGGTGATGTCAGAGGTAACATTTCTCCCCTTTAAGGCCGAAGCCCGCCGCCGTGTTCCCGGCGATCCCGACGACTGGCCGACAGCAGCGTTGGCTCTCGCGCTGGATGCGGACATCTGGACGGAAGACAAACATTTCTTCGGCTGCGGCCTGAGCGTGTGGCGCACGGCTGTTTTGTATAGGGTTGTGGAGGGCGAAGAAGGCTGAAAGGGCGAGTTTTTCTGGGCCTGCCCGGTGGCTCCCTCACCCTTCCGCCACTTTGCGGCTCCCTCCGGGATTAAAAACCTCAGTACCCCATCACCGCTTTAATCGCCCTTGCCACCCGCACCGCATTCGGGCGGTATACATCTTCAATAGCGGTGAAGGGCGGATACGGCGCGTCAAAGCCAGTCACGCGGACAATCGGCGCACGCAGGTATTCGATGGCTTCCTCGGCAATGGTGGCGCTGATCTCGCTGTGAAAGCCTCCGGTGCGCGGAGCCTCGGTGACCACCACGGCGCGGCCCGTCTTCTGCACGCTGGCCAGAATGGTGTCGGTGTCCAGCGGCACCAGGGTCCGCAGGTCAATGACCTCCACGCCAATTCCGGCACTCTGGGCGGCGGCGGCGGCTTTCTGGGCCACCTCCACCATGCCGCCGTAGCAGATCACGGTCACGTCGTCGCCCTCGGTCACGATTCTGGCCTGACCCAGCGGAATGCGGTAATCGCCAGTCGGCACAGCTTCCTTGACGCTGCGGTACAGCTTGATGGCCTCAAAGAAGAACACCGGGTCCGGGTCATGGATGGCCGAGAGCAGTAGGCCCTTGGCATCGGCGGGAGTGCTGGGAATGACCACCTTGATGCCGGGGGTGTGCGCCAGGATGGCTTCGGGGCTGTCGGCGTGCTGTTCGGGGGTATGCACGCCGCCGCCGTAGGGAGCGCGGACCACCATCGGCAGGTGATAGCGGCTGCGGGTGCGGTGGCGGTAGCGCCCCAGGTGGGACAGCACCTGATCCAGCGCCGGGTATAGGAAGCCCGCGAACTGGATTTCGGCCACGGGCTTTAACCCGGCCAGCCCCATGCCGATGCCCATGCCCACAATCGCGGCCTCGGCCAGCGGGGTGTCGAACACGCGGTCCGCGCCGTATTTGGCCTGCAAGCCATCGGTGGCGCGGAAGACGCCGCCCATCACGCCCACGTCCTCACCGAAGATATGCACGGCGTCGTCCTGCTCCAGCGCCAGATCCAGCGCGTTGTTGATGGCGGCGATCATGGTCATGGTCTTGGTGTCGGCGGGAGTGTCGCTTTTAGATGCGGTGGCGGTCATGCGTTTTCCTCGCTCAGGCCCTGTTCATTCAAGATCTGTTCGCGCTGCCGCCGGAGCTGCGGTGTCGGCTCGGCAAACACATGGTCCAGAATCTCGGCGGGTTCGGGGTCCGGGTAGGCGTCGGCTTCCTTCAGGGCGGCTTCAAACTCGTCGGCCACCTCTTCCAGCAGCGCGGCCTCGGAGTCCCCAGTCAGCAACCCCTCGTTCATCAGGTGGGTTTGCAGCCTCAAGACCGGGTCCTTGGCGTCCCAACCCTCGTTGTCGGCGTCCGTACGGTAGCGGCTGGGATCGTCGGCCACGGTGTGCGGCTTGACACGGTAGGTGACGGTTTCAATCAGGGTTGGACCCTCGCCTCTACGCGCCCGCTCCACCGCCTCGCGCGTGACGTGATACGTCGCCAGCACGTCGTTGCCGTCCACGCGCACGCCGGGGATGCCGTAGCCCTCGGCGCGTTTAGATAGGTTGGTGGCCCTGGTCTGCGAGCGCGTCGGCACGCTGATGGCCCAGCCGTTGTTCTGGAGAATGAACACACAGGGAGCTTCCAGCGCCCCGGCAAAGTTCAGCGCCTCGTGAAAGTCACCCTCAGAGCTGCCGCCGTCGCCGATGTAGGCCATCGCCACGTTGTTCGTCCCCTTGCGCTTCTCGGCCAGCGCCGCGCCCACCGCGTGTGGGTACTGGGTGGCAATCGGGATGTAGAAGGGCAGCACTTTCAGGTTCTCTGGCATGGCCCAGCCGTGCGGCGAGGTCCGCCAGTATGCCAGCGCCCGCGCAATTGGCAGGCCCAGCGTCAGGGCCGCCCCCGTGTCGCGGTAGGTGGGGAACAGCCAGTCGTCGGCGGTCAGAGCGGCAGCCGTGCCCACCTGACTGGCTTCCATCCCGCCAAAGGGCGGAAAGACACCCAGGCGGCCCTGGCGGTACAGCACCCAGCCGCGTTCGTCAAAATGCCGCGCCCGGCGCATCTCGTGGTACAGGCGCAGGCGGGTCTCGGGGTTCGGCAACTCGCCCGCGCCCGTGCTGGTGCCGTCTGGCGCGATGAGCTGGAACATATTCCCGGCCTGCTCGTAGGCGGCGGCAGCGGCATCAAAGGCGGCGTCTGGAGGTGGTGGTGCAGGTGTGGTTTTCGGCTTGGATTTGGAACGGGTCATACAACCTCCGGTGAACGCTGGGGGACGAAGGCGAGAGGGCCGCCCGGACACACGGGGACGGCAGCCACGCCAATACTCAGGGCGCGCGGCGCTGGTTGAGCAGTCGGTTCACATTGGCAGGCAGGGGCATCGTCAGAAAGCTCCAGTGGGGAAAATCAGTGTCTGTCTAGCCTAGCAGATGACTCCGGCAGCGTTGGACGCTTCAGCACCTGCACAGGGTCAGAAAAAGAGGAAAAGAGGCCCCGCAAGGCCTCCTCTCAATTTCAGATGGTCAGTCTGCTCAGTCGCGTTCCAGCTTGATCTCCACACCTTTGCCCTTGCGCTCCACCTTGAGCGTGGCCTCGTCGTCGCCCCGGCGGTACTCGCTCTTGATCTCGCCCTGCTTGATTTGCAATTTGGTCTGCACGTAGCCCTCAGCCTTCAGGCGCGCGGCGTAGCTGTCATGCAGGGCGCGCAGGTCAGAAGGGACGCCCACCACGCCCTGCCATTTGCGGGCGTTGCCCCAGGGGTTGGCGGGCTGCGTGGGCACGGCGGGAACCGCCGCAGCCGTGCGGGCCACCACCTGATAGAACGCCGTGGCGCTGTCCCAGGTGTTCTGCGGCACCGGCGTGACCACGATGCTCAGCGCCTGTGCCAGCCCCTGCTGCCCCTTGACATTCACGTCCGCAAAGCTGTTCTGCCCGCTTTTAAAGGTGGCAATCTGCTTGAGGTCCAGTTCGGTCTTGCTCGCCAGCGCCAGCACCTTGTTCAGGCCGTAGGGCGCGGCGATGTCAAAGGTAAAGGGATCGCCCGCCGCCGGGAAGACCTTGACGGTGTTGGCCTTTAAAAAGTTCGCGCCGCCCTGGTACTTGTTGGGCAGAATCAGGTCCACCTGACCGTTGGGATCGACATTGAACAGGTAGACGTGGGCGTCCTGCGACACGCTGGCGTACAGGCGAATCCGGTCGCCGGGTCGGTACGACGGTGTGCGCGTGCCGCTGCTGTCGCGGTCCGTCCAGACCTTGACGTCCACTGTCGTCGGCACCGGATTGACGATGATGCTCTGGGCGCTGATCTTGGGCGCGGCGAGGGCGGGTCCGCCCAGGCCAGCCACCAGCACAACGCTGAGGCCAAGGGCGATCTTGGGCAATGTCAAGTTGGGCAGTGTCAAGTTGGGCAGTGTCAAATTGATGGGCGAGGGGGAAGGTTTCATGGCCCGAGAGTGCCCCCCCACCATGATCGCAGGCTGACCTGCGCCGTGAACTGGCGCACACCGTCGTGTAGAGCGCAAAAACAGAACAGAACCAGCCGAGGAACAGGTCCTGGCTGGCTCCGGTTTGGGGAGCGTGCTTAGTTGCCTTTACTGGCAGCCTGGGCGTCGTCCCTGAGATCCTTGGCTTTGACCTGCGCGTCCTGTTTCAGGTCGGCAGCGGCGTCCCTAGCCGCGTCCACGGCCTTTTCACCCGCGCGCTGCAACTCGCCGCCCGCGCGCTTGACCGCGTCGCTGGGGCTTTGGCCGTCCAGTAGGTCCGAGGCCGCGCCCTTCACGGCGTCGCCCGCGCGGGCCAGATTGCCCTTGACGCCGGGGTCCACCCGGACCAGCAGACCATCGATCTGATCGCGGACGCCCGGATTGCTGCGGTACAGCGCGTAGGCTCCGCCCGCCAGCAGCACCAGCATCCACGGAAAGCCGCCGCCGGAAGAGCGCTGCTTGCGGACCTTTTGCAGCTCCTGGCGAATATCTTTCAGGTCCTTTTGCTGATCGGCCAGCAGCGCCGACATTTTCTGCTGCTGCTTGACGAACGCCTTACTGGCCTCGATGGCGGCCCGGCCCTCCAGACGGTGGGCGGAGTCCTGCACGCTCTCCTTGACATCCTCGATCACGCTTTGAATGGTTCCCATGGTGGTCCTCCTGTAAAGAACAAGATGATTGGTCCGCTTCCACGGCCTCATTCCGCAGTGTCGTGAATGCGGCGGCCCGGATGCTGAAATCGGGCTTGGCTTTCCGCTGACGCGCGCTTGAGCAAAGCTCCATAAATGGGAGCAGTATGGGGGCGGCGATGGCCCGCACCAGAGCCGATCTGCCTGCGGTGCGGGACAGCCGTTGGGTGGGCGGGCAGATGGCCTGCTCTGGCCGCCCTAATTCACGTCGGCCACGTCGGCCAGCAACTCGGCCAGTTGCTCCTTGGCGCGGAAGACGCGGCTCTTGGCCGTGCCCACCGCCACGCCCTGAATGCGGGCGATGTCCTCGTAGGGCAGGTCCTCCAAGAAGCGCAGCACCACGGCCTCGCGGTAGTCCTCGGGCAGCTTCAGCAGGGCGCGCTGTACACGGTCCTGGGCGTCGGCGCTCTCGGCGGCCCGCACCGGGGAACGCGCTTCAGAGGTGACCTCGAAGCCCACGTCCTCGCGCGCCTGCTCCAGGCTGAAGCGCTGAAGCTGCTTGCGGCGGTGCGACTCGATCTGGGTGTTGCGCGCCACCTGATACAGCCACGGCAGCACCCGCTCGCCGGGCCGAAAGGTGCGGATGCTGCGCCAGGCGCGGTAAAACACTTCCTGGGTCAGGTCCAGGGCGTCTTCACTGTTGCCCTCCAGACGGTACAGGTAACCGTACATGCGGCCCTCGTACTCCTGCACGAAGGCGTACCACGCGGCCTCATCGCCCGACGTCAGCCGTCCCAGCAACTCCGGCGAAACCACATCGGCAGCGGGGGTGGGTACAGCGGCAGGATCGGGCGGCGAGGTCACGTCCTGCACACCATACCGTCCCGGCGGGGATCAGGGCATCCCACTTATGGACCGGCCCAGCGTGGATCGGCTCAGCATCCAGCCGTGGAACAGTCAGGGGGCAGACCGTCTTCCTGAGCGGGCCAGACCCTCAGATTCCTTCGGGGCATTCGCGCTAGCATGCCACACCGACAGGCCCCCGGCCACACCCCTTCCGTGATGACACTTTTTGATGACCACAGCCCCCGCACCCTCCACTGACCCCGGCTTCCTGGATGCCCTGCGCCCGCTGCTGCCGGACCTGAGTGTAGGCGCGCTGCTGGGCTTTGCCACCGCGCTGGCCCTCAAGGCGGTGGGGCGCATCGTGCTGATCGTGGTGGGGTTGCTGTTCATCGCGCTGCAACTGCTGTCATATTTTGACCTGATCAGCATCAACTGGCTGCATCTGCAATCGGTGGCCGAACCCGCCCTGAAGCAGGGCAGCGAACAGGGAGCCGCGTGGTTCCAGCGCGTGCTGCTGGCGAATCTACCTTTTGCCGGGGCGTTCACGGCGGGCTTTTTGCTGGGCCTGCGAATGCGGGTGTAGGCGAGGGCCTCAGCGCCCGGTCAGGAGCGCCCGCAATTTCTCCAGCTCCCCTTCCACCTGCCAGCAGGCGGACAGCGCATGGGCGCAAACAATCCGCAGATTCCCGGCCTTCTCTGCTGACCGGGCGCTTCCCCGCAGGATCGCGCGCTGAAGGCTGGTCTGCGTGCCCTCTGGTTTAACCGGGAGGAGAGGACTCCGCCACTGGCGGGAGTGCCACAGATTCAGCGATTGGCCGAACTCTCCCGGCTGATCTGAACAGCTTCGGGGAAATCTAACGCCGTTCCCGGTAGCGCCGGATCAGCGTATTGGTGCTGCTGTCATGCGCCAGCTCCGGCTCCGCGCCCGCCTTCAGCTCCGGCACGATCTTCCCTGCCAGCACCTTGCCCAGCTCCACGCCCCACTGGTCAAAGGAATTGATGTTCCACACGGCCCCCTGTACAAAAACCTTGTGTTCGTAGAGGGCGATCAATGCACCCAGCGTGCGCGGCGTCAGTTTATCGGCCAGGATGGTATTGGTGGGCCGGTTGCCGTCGAAGACGCGGTGCGGGGCCAGCGCGGCGTCTACCCCCTCGGCCAGCACAGCGTCCAGCGACTTGCCGAAGGCCAGCGCCTCGGTCTGCGCGAAGACGTTAGCCATCAGCAGATCGTGGTGCGGCGGGCCATCTGGCGTGGGCAGCGGGTTGAGGGTCTGGCAGAAACCAATGAAGTCGCAGGGAATCAGCTTGGTCCCCTGATGGATGAGCTGGTAAAAGGCGTGCTGGCCGTTGGTCCCCGGTTGCCCCCAGATCACCTGTCCGGTCTGGTAATCCACCGCCTGACCGTCCAGGGTGATGTGCTTGCCGTTGCTCTCCATGTCCAGTTGTTGCAGGTAAGCCGGGAAGTATTGCAGGTACTGGTCATACGGCAGCACAGCGTGGGACTGTGCATCGAAGAAATTGTTGTACCACACGCCCAGCAGGCCCATCAGGACTGGAAGGTTTTTCTCCAGCGGCGTGGTGCGGAAATGCTCGTCCATCTCGTGAAATCCGGCCAGCAGCTCCGTGAAGCCGTCGGGGCCGATGGCCAGCATCAGGCTCAGGCCAATCGCGCTGTCCATGCTGTAGCGCCCGCCCACCCAGTCCCAGAAGCCGAACATGTTGGCCGTGTCGATGCCGAACTTCTGCACGGCGTCGGCGTTGGTGGACACGGCGACGAAATGGCGGGCGACGGCGGCCTCGTCCTTCAAGGCGGCCAGCAGCCACGCGCGGGCCGAAGACGCGTTCGCCATCGTTTCCTGCGTGGTAAAGGTCTTGCTGGACACAATAAACAGCGTTTCTGCCGGGTCCAGATCGCGGGTCTTTTCCACCAGATCGGTGCCGTCCACGTTGGACACGAAGCGCACCGTCAGGTCACGCTGGGTGTAATGCTTGAGGGCTTCGTAGGCCATCACCGGCCCCAGATCGCTGCCGCCGATGCCGATGTTCACGATGTTCTTAATGGGTTTGCCGGTAAAGCCCGCCCACTGCCCGCCCCTGAGCGAATTGGCAAACGCCGCCATACGGTCCAGCACTTCATGCACGTCCGGGACGACGTTCCGGCCATCTACCACAACTGTCGCGCCCTTTGGCTGACGCAGGGCGGTATGCAACACGGCGCGGTTCTCGGTGACATTGATGCGTTCCCCAGCGAACATGGCGTCGCGCCTGGCCTCCACGCCGGTCTCGCGCGCCAACTGAAGCAGCAGTTGCAGGGTCTCGTCTGTCACACGGTTCTTGCTGTAGTCCAGATAAAGACCCGCACCCTCGGCGTTCAGGCGCTCGCCGCGCCGATCATCGCCCCCGAAGAGGTCACTCAGCCGGGTGTCCTTCATCGTCCGATGATGTTCGGTTAAGGCCGTCCAGGTGGGCATTTCGGTCAGGGGAGTGGGCATGGGAAACCTCCGTGGGGGTGGGGGTGAGGGAGCCGGGACAGGCGATCTGGAACAGTCCCCAGGAGCATAGCGCCCACCCCAGGCCAGGAGGCAGGCCGCACCCACGCCCCAGATCTGACCCGAATCCAGCGCCATTGCCCCCATTCTTTAAACGAGACTGGAGCCGGGCACGGCGGCCCGCCCCGTCAGAGCGTTGTGCCAGACCGTCTCCTAGACTCCCTTCCATGATCAGGTCCTTTGATTCAGGCCAGCAGTGGAACCTTCAGAATAGGACGGTGCTGACCAGTCCTGAACTGGATGGGTCTCACCCCGGCCTGGCAACCCAGACCCTGGAGGCCCAGTCCCTGCGAGTCCAGCCGCTTCAGACCTGCCCGGAAAGTCTGACCCGCGCCCTGCTGGCCGAGGAAAACCGCCAGACCCTGAAACTGGTGGGCCGCCTGCGCTGGGCCACCGGAGTCGCCAGGAACTGAACCGCTTTCCCCCGGCAACTTCGCCCCCTCTGGCCGCGTAATCTGCCCCAGAGGGGGTGAACGTTGCCGGGCATCTTTCTGATGCGGCGTGCGGCCTGGGCTGCTCCTGTTGGGCGGCGCTGGACGTGATCTGGGTGGCTATGACGTGACCGCAAACCACCCCGGCGCGGGCGCTACCGCCTCGTGGTTCACGCTGCGCGCCCTGATCCATTTCTCCACGTTTTTTGGACTGTCCGGGGTACCGGGCGGCTCGACTGGCGTTTCGGGGGCCGGGCAGTTCGCCGTGGCGCTGGACTGCGGGCTGGCGGTGGGCGGTTTCACGGCGTAGCTGTTCCGGCTGGCCCGCACGCGCCACGAGGTCAGCAGCGGTCCGGGCCGTGTGGCCGTGACCGTCTCCAGACAGGTCACGCAACTGGCTGCACCCCGGCGACGCGGTGAGCGTCATCGGCCAGGTGATCGGTCAGGAAGGCAGCGTGCTGGAGGTGAAGCGCTGGGACGGGGCTTGAGGAGTCCAGGATTGTGCCTCAAGCGCTGATTCTGGCGTTACCCTGAAGCATGACCACCAGCGAATCCACGCCCGACGCCCCGATTGAGCAACCCATGACCGAACTGCGCCGCCGTCTGGGCCAGGTGTCCGATCTGGGCGCGGCGGAAGCCCTGATGTCCTGGGAGCAGGAAACCAGCATGCCCGACGAGGCCGCCCGCGTGCGGGGCCTGCAACTGTCCACCCTGGCGGGCCTGACCCACGCGATGTTTACGGACGACAAGACGGGGGAACTGCTGGACGCCGCCGCCCCCGATAGTGAAACGGATCAGGCCATCGTGCGCGTGACCCGGCGTGATTTTGGGAAGGCCACCAAACTGCCCACCGAGTTCGTGGAGGAACGCACCCGCGCCCAGAACGAGGCCCACCACGCCTGGATCGCGGCGCGTAAGGGCAGCGACTTTGCCACCTTCGCCCCGCACCTGGAGCGCATGCTGGACCTGGCCCGCCGCGAGGCCGACTTGCGCGGCTTTCAAGAACACCCCTACGACGCCCTGCTGGACAACTACCAGCCGGGGATGCGCGCGGGGGCGGTGGGGACCATCTTCGCGGATCTGCGGAACCGTACCCTGCCGCTGCTCAGGCGCATTGCGGCGGCGGACGACGCGGCGGATTACAGCGTGCTGACGCGCCCCTTTCCCGCCGAGGCGCAGAAAGCCTTCGCGTGGCGGGTGGCGGGCGAGGCGTTCGGGCTGAACGGTGATTTTGCCCGCCAGGACGAGAGCGCGCATCCCTTCATGACCAATTTCAGCCGCAGCGATCTGCGGATCACCACGCGGGTGGAGCTGTACTGGCCCGCCTGCCTGTTCGGAACGTGGCACGAGACCGGCCACGCCATGTACGAGCGCGGCGTCTCCGAGCGCTGGGAACGCACCCCGGTGTCGGGCGGCGCGAGTCTGGGCGTCCATGAAAGTCAGTCGCGCCTGTTCGAGAACCTGCTGGGCCGCAGCCTGCCGTTCTGGGAACGCTACTTCCCGCAACTGGTCCAGGCCGCGCCGGAGGTCACCGCCGGGCTGGACGCCGCTGGCCTCTACCGCGCCGTCAACCGCGTCAATCCCAGCATGATCCGCGTGGAGGCCGACGAGGTCACCTACAACTTCCATATCATGCTGCGCTTCGAGCTGGAACTGGCGCTGCTGGAGGGCACGCTGAAGGTTTCGGAGCTGCCCGAAGCCTGGAACGCCAGGATGGGGGAAGACCTGGGCCTGACCCCGCCCAACGACGCGCAGGGCGTGTTGCAGGATGTTCACTGGTCCGCCGGGCTGATCGGGTACTTTCCCACCTACGCGCTGGGCAACCTGCTGAGCGTGCAACTGCTGGAGGCGGCGCAGGAAGACGCAACTATTACCGAGGGTATCCAGAACGCCGAATACGCGCCGCTGCTGGCGTGGCTGACCGAGAACGTCTACAGGTTCGGGCGCAGCCTGACCCCCACCCAGATTACCGAACGCGCCACCGGACGCCCGCTGAGCGCCGATCCGTACGTGGCGTACCTGCACCGCAAGTACGGCGAGATCTACGGGCTGGAGGAAAGCTAGGAACAGAGGAACAGAAAAGCGGCCCAGACACTGAGTTCTGGGCCGGTTCCCTGCCTCTTTTTCCCTGTCTCTTTTTTCAGACCGCCTGTTTGCGCTCCGCCTGCGTGACCAGATAGGCACGGGCCGCCCCCAGCCAGCTCTGGGCCAGGGCGGTGTTGGGGTGACCGCGCTCGCGCAGGGCGTGGGTGCCCAGGCACAGTTGACGCTCGACGCGGCGCACGGCCAGCAGGCCGCCGTCGTTCTCGACTTCGATCAGGGTATTCAGGACGGTGGTGGGGTGAACGTACCCCACGCGGATACTCTCGGCAATCGTGTCCAGTGCGCGCATAAGCGAAGACTCCTTCCAGCCCGAGGGGGCCACGAGGGGGATGGGTGGGAGACAAATTTCGGAGAAAACCTCTTGCTGATTACGATGATAGCAGAGCGGCGGGCGGCTGTGCAAGAACTCTACCCCCCGCATTCTGTATTGACCGTAGTGAAAATGGGTGTTACACTCCAACCAAGGCTGCTCGATTCTGTCCACAGGCAAACGCCCTTCTCGGGGTCAAACCAGGGGCAAAAGCTGTAGTCCCAGGCGGCACGCCGCGTCTGTATCTCCCGCGCTCAGCACGCGAATTTACAGAGGCAGTGAGGCCCAGCCGCAGCCAAGGAGGTGACACATGAAATTGCACGAAAGACTCCGCGAACTCCGTAGCGAACGCGGGCTGCGGCTCAAAGACGTCGCCGAGACTGCCGGGATCAGCGTCCCGTACCTCAGCGATCTGGAACGTGGCCGCACCAACCCCAGCCTGGAAACCCTGCAAACCCTGGCGGCGTCCTACGCCATCACGGTTCATGATCTGCTGGAGGGCGTCGAATTTTACGGCGCGTCCACCGAGGGGTCCATGCCCAAGGGACTGGCCGATCTGGTGGCCGATCCCACGCTGGGGCCGCAGATCACGCCCGACTGGGTGCAGACCCTGTCGCGCATTGAACTGCGCGGCAAGCGTCCGCGCGACAAGGGCGACTGGTACGAGATTTACCTGCACCTCAAGCGCATCCTGAACTGATTGAGGATGTACAGAAGAAGGCCGGAGACGTGGTTCTCTGGCTTTTTTCATTCTTCCAGGATCAGCCACAGGTTGGCGGTGCGGAAGCCTGCGGCCTCCAGCGCCTCGCGACGTTCTGGCCAGTCGGCGGGGCAGACAGCCTGAACGGTGGTTCGGCCCTGCCGAGCGAAGGCAATCTGGGCAGCGTTCAGCAAATCTGCGAAAGTAGCCCAGTCGTCCGCCGCCAGATCGTCGAGCAGCCCCAGCCCCGCCGCGTCGTGGGCGGGCGGCAAGCCTGCGGGCTGCGCCACCGCGAAGCCGCGCGCCCCGCCATTTGCCGGACTGACCAGCAGCTCGCGGTCTGCCAGCGTCAACGAGTGGCGCATCCAGCCCTCAAAGCGGGCGGGCGCATCGGGGTGGGGTGTCCAGAAGCGGGCGTTGGCACGGCGCTTCTCCTCCTGGGCCTGCCGGTTGAGGCGCACCAACGAGGATAAGTCAGTCTCCGCTGCGGGCCGGATAGCTGGAGAGAAGTCGGCTCTCGTGTTGACGGCTTTAATCATCCAGAGGGTCAGCGGACAGTAGCCGCGCTCCTGTAACAGCGCCAGCCGCCGCGTGTCCTGGGCGGGACAGGTCGCTACCGTCACCGCCGCGCCGTGTTCGCGCACGAACGCTTCGGCAGCGTCCAACAGCGCGGGCGAGGCGTCTGGCACACGGGCGTAAAACGTTTCGCCAACGAGTCCAGCAGGCTGACCCCCCAATTCATACACGGGCGGGGCCGGATTCAGGCCGACTTCCACAGCCCCCACGGCCTCTCCGCCTGCCTCTGCCAGAAACCAGGCGCGGCGCTCGGGAGTGGCTAGGTCCCGTTCCAGCGCTATCTGTACACGTCCCTCCGCTTCAACATGCATAGGCCAGAGGCTCGGCTCAATAAACGAATTCTGCCGCGCTGCTTCCAGAATCAGAGAAACCAGACTGCCCACATCCTGCAACGTGGCCCGACGTGTCGTGAATGTATTCACACCACCATCTTAAACGGTCTGAACTCCACCACGCGCCAAAAGCAGCGTTCCTGCGCCCCACGCGCCGCCGATCAGCGCCAGCCCAAAGGCCAGCGGCGGCTCGCTGAGGCTGGCGGCCACGGCGCTGAGGCCCAGCAAGGCCCCCACCGCGTCGGGAACCGGCAGGCGCAGGCGGCGGGCCAGAGCGCGGCCTAGGTCATAGGCGCTGACGCTGAGGCCCACGGCCAGGATCACCACGGCCAGCGCGGCGGCCACCAGCGCAGGCCCCAGCAGCCCAGCCAGCGCCAGGGCCAGCGCAGGGCCACCCAGGGCGGTCAGCGCCAGCACCCCCAGCGCCAGCGTCCGCATGGGGGCGTGGCGCTGGCGGCGGGCCAGGGTGGGGGCCATGCCCGCCACGAACAGCAGCAGCAACGCGCCGCCCGTCAACGTGACGAAAATCTGCGGCCACGCGGCGCTCCCCAGCCATCCCAGCAGCGGCCTGAAGGCGGCGGCGGTGGCAATGCCGATGCCCTGCGGCGGGGCCGTTTCCAGCGCGTCCAGATCATCCGGCGCGTGGCCCAGCAGCGCGTTGACCCGCCCACTGACCTGCGCGCCCGGATCGCGGCGCACGTCGCCCAGCAGCGTGACCACCTCGCCGTTCACGCGTGCGCCCGCCTCCAGCCGCACATGGCCGCCCACCGCGATCACGTTGCCGTCCACCGGGCCACTCACCACGATGTTCTGCCCGAAACGCACGTCCCCGTGGGCGGCCAGACTGTACAGCGCGGGCAGGGTCAACACCGCGCTCAGGGCGAAGGCCCCCGCGCCCATCCGCTGCATCACCGGACCGGGCCGCCAACTGACCAGGGCGCTCGTCAGCAGCAGCAGCGCCAGTCCCACCCCGGCCAGCGGCGAGACCTGGGCCAGCAGCGTCCGCAGCACCAGCGCCCCGGCGGCCAGATTGGGCCAGACGGTGGTGACCGCCAGCAGGGTCAGCCCGGCCATCAGCGCCACCACCAGCGCCAGTGGGGCCGGATTGTGCCGGGGCTTGAGTAGGGGCATAAAACCGTTTGCAGCAGGTGAAATGGGGGCAAGGCTGGGTGGAGGTACTGAGACGCCCTCCGCTTCTGGCTGAGCGATCCGGGCCACCACCGCCCCAGCCACCGAACGCGGCAGCGTGGGCGCAGGGATGTGGACCCGTCCCGCCCAAGCGATATCGGAGGCGACGGCTGCGGCCACGCTGGACGGTAGGAGAGGTGGAGTTGCCCCAAGCTGACGCGCTGCCCGAATGTCGCTCACCACTCCCGCCGCGAGACTGTGGGGCATGAGTGGAACAGATTGGTCTTGCAGATGACGCGCAACAGCGATGTCTGCCACCACAGCGCCAGCCAGCGAATGCAGCAGTTCTGGCTGAGATGCACCCAGGCGCACGCTCCAGGCCACTTCGGCGGCCACGTTCTGCGCCACACTCGCGGGCAGGCGGGGCGGCGGCAGGGCACTCAGGTGGGCAGTGGTGTCAGCCAGCCGACGCCTTTGCTGTGCCACTTTCTCCTGATCGGGCAGCGAACGCAACGCTTCCATCTCGGCGGGAGTCAACTCGCCCTCAGCCTCGCGGTGAAGCAGATCCAGCCAGCCGGACGGGTCAGCCATAGACCCCTCGCCCCGGTTGTCTCGCTCCATGCCCATACTGTTCCTCTACGATAGAGGATTCCAGAAAGTTCCCGGCGGCTGTCTAGGGTGACTGTGTTTAGAGGGATTGGGCGGCAGAGTAGTCGCCGCTCTTGCCGCCCGTCTTGCTCAGCAGCCGAATGCCCGTGATTTCCAGCGCCTTGCTGGCGGCCTTGAGCATGTCGTACACGTTCAGGGCGGCGACGCTGGCGGCGGTCAGGGCTTCCATCTCCACGCCCGTCGGGGCGGTGGTGCGGACGGTGGCGGTGATGTACACGCCCGCGTCTTCCAGCGTGACCTGCACGTCCGCGCCAGTCACGGGAATGGGGTGGCACAGCAGAATCAGGTCCGCCGTGCGCTTGCTGCCCGCCAGCCCCGCCAGCCGCGCCACCGTCAGCGGCTCGCCCTTGGGATTGGTGCCGGCCTCCAGCGCTGCGCGGGCCTCCGGGGGCAGGCGCACCCAGGCTTCGGCGGTGGCGGTGCGAGTGGTGGGGGCCTTGTCGGTCACGTCCACCATGCGCGGCAGGCCGTCACGGAAGTGCGTCAGCTCAGGCGCGTCTGCCACCCTCAGTCCTCCGGCAGCTTCAGATCACGCAGGGCGGCAAACGGCGTCTGCTTGGCGTGGACGCTGCCCAGGGGAATGCCCAGATCGTCGTCGATTTCCTCAACCGGCACCGCCGCCATGTGTTCGCAGGGACCGTCGTTCAGGTCATGGCCGCAGACCTGGCACAGCCCCTTGCAGTCGGGCGCGTGCAGCACGCTCAGGGGCGAGGCCAGCAGCGTGATCTCGGCCAGGTAGCCGCTGAGGTCCAGGGTGGGATCGCCAAAGACCAGCACCTCCTCGCCGGTCTCGGCCTCCTCCAGATACGGCGCGTCGGCGGACGGCTCGTAGCGCAGCAGGGTGCCCAGGGTCAGTTCCAGCGGCACCTCCACATTCCGCAGGCAGCGGGCGCAGTCCATCGTGACGGTGGGTTCAAAGCTGCCTTGCAGGTACATCTCGTTGCCGCTCAGCGCGTTGACGCTGATCTCGTAGGGGGCGGGTTCGGAGAAAGTCAGGGTCTGCGCCTGGCCGCCCTGCTCGTAGTTCAGGTAATCAAGCTGGCCCTCGGCGTGCGCGTCCTCGGTGGACCGCAGCAGGGAACCCAGGTGAATCAGGGGAGAATCGCTCATGGCCTGATGATAGGGCGCGTGGGGCCGGGCAACCGCGTCACGCGCACGGTAGAGCCTAAGTCAAGTGGCCTGTGGCGTGGGGACCTGGAGGGGAGCGGCGCTGACCTGTCGTCTCGGAGTTCCCAACCGTCTATCACGGGAGGAGTGCCGCGCCAGCGGTGGGTGAGGGATGTCATGACCCCAGCCACGCCAGCACCTGCGCCGCGTTCTGATCCGGCGGAAAGACCGGATAAAAGACCTTGTGGATCACGCCGTCACGAACGATCAGGGTCACGCGCCGCAGCAGGGTCAGGCCGTCCACCTCGAATGTGGGCAGCTTCAGCGCGTGGGCCAGCCTCAACTCGGCGTCCGAGAGCAGCGGGAAAGGCAGGTGCAACCGCCCCGCCGCCTCGGCCTGGTCCGCCGTGTCCTGCGTGCTGAGGCCAAAGACGCGCGCCCCAGCCGCCGCCAGTTCCGCGTAATGATCGCGGAAGGCGCACGACTGCGGGGTGCAGCCCCGCGCCCCTGGAATGATGTCCCAGTCGGTGGGCAAGGGCTGGTCCGGCTGGCCCGTGCGCGGATAGGCATACAGCACGGTCAGGCCGGGCAGGGCCGAAAGGTCCATAGGCGGCCCCCCGGTGGCGGGCAGAATCAGTACGGGCAGCCTCAGCCCCGGCAGATGGTCACAGGCCCCGTCGTCCTGCGGGGCCACCAGACCCTCCGGCAGGCGGTCCAGCCCACTCCCAGCAGGCCCGCTCTGACCTGGCCCGCTCTGACCTGGCCCAGTCACACCAGTTCCACCACGCTGGCATCCGAGATGGTCATCTTGAGGGTACGCGGCATCTCACGGCCCCCGCGCACCTGCGCCCGCACGCCGATCAGGCAGTCCTGAAGGCGGCGGTAGGTGTTCTCGATCACCGCCTCGGCGTCGATGACGCTGTGTTCGACTTCCGCATTGCGAATTACGCTACCGCGCCCGACACTGGTAAAGGGACCGATGTAGGCGTCCTCGATGACCACGTCCTCGGACAGCATCACCGGTCCCACGATGGTGCTGCGGATCACCCGCGCCGTGGCCGGAACCACCACCCGGCCCGAGATACGCGAATTCTCGACGGTACCCAGGACGCTGGCCTCGATGTTTTCCAGCAGCAGGCGGTTGGCGTCCAGCAGATCGTCCGGGCGTCCGGTGTCCTTCCACCAGCCTTTGACGGCCTGGCCCAGCACCGCCTGTCCGCCGTCGATCAGCCCCTGGATGCCGTCGGTGATCTCGTACTCGCCGCGCGCCGAGGGCGGCATGTGTTCCAGCACCCCGAAAATCTGCGGCGTGAAGCAGTACAGCCCGGCCACCGCCAGGTTGCTGGTCGGATTCTTCGGCTTTTCCACCAGCCGGGTGATGCGCTCGCCATCCAACTCGGCCACGCCGAAAGAGGTGGGGTCCTCGACTTCCACCAGGGCGATCAAGGCCGCCGGTTTTTCCTGTAGAAAGCGCTCCACAAAGGGCTTTGCACCGAACTCGAAGAGGTTGTCGCCCAGGTACACGCAGAAATCCGAGTCGCCCACCCACTCGCGGGCGGTTAAAACCGCGTGGCCCAGGCCCAGTTGCTCGTGCTGGTTGATCAGCGTGAGCTGCACGCCCGACATTTCCCGCACGGCGTGCTGGATCTCGCCGCGCGTGATGTCCGAGACCACGATGCCGATGTCGGTGATCCCCGCCGCCGTCAGGGTGTGGATGGCGTGGCGGATGATCGGCTGCCCGGCCACGCGCAGCACGGGTTTGGGGCGGGTAAACGTCAGCGGACGTAGGCGGGTGCCCAGTCCTGCGGCGGGAATGATGGCCTTCATATCCCGCAGTCTAGAGGCTGCCCCTTGTCTTCTCTCTGGCACTTCCTTGGGACTCCTCATGCGGGGGCTGACCTGAGCTTAAGGCTCCAGGGTCTCTGCCGGGCGCTGGCCGCCCGAAACCGGGGCCACACCGAACCGGGGCCACGCCGGCGAGGCGGCAGGTCCGCCGGACACAGGTCGCCTCTCCCCCACCCCCCGGAAGCACAAGGCGCAGCAACGCCCTTTTCTGGCACTGTAGAATTCCTGGCACTGTAAAATTCCTGGCACGCTAGAGTCCAACCATGCAGACCGCCCAGACCAGCCCAGGCCAGACCCCGCTCCCGGAGACCGCCCCGTTCGTTCCGGTGATCCTGGCGGGCGGCAGCGGCGAACGCTTCTGGCCGCTGTCGCGCCGCCACCGCCCCAAGCAGTTTCTGACCCTCGACGATTCGGGGCGCAGCCTGCTTCAGGCCACCAGTGACCGCCTGGTGACGCTGTGCGGCGAACCCGAGGGCCTGATGGTGGTCACCGGCAACGACTACCGCTCGCAGGTGCTGGAGCAGCTCCCGGACATGCCGCTGGAAAACCTGCTGGTGGAACCCGCCGCCCGCGACACCGCCCCCGCCGTGCTGTACGCAGCCCTGCGGATCGCGCGCACGCAGCCGGACGCCGTGATGGGTGTATTCCCCGCCGACCACCGGGTGTCTGACCCACAGACCTTCGGGCGGGTGGTCCGGCAGGCCGTCGCGCTGGCGGCCCGCAGCGGGCGGCTGGTCACCATCGGCATCACGCCCACCTTTCCGGCCACCGGCTACGGTTACATCCAGCGCGGTCAGGAGATGGCAGGCGCTGAGGAGTTCACGGCCTACGCGGTCACGCGCTTTACCGAGAAGCCCGACTCGGAGACGGCGCAGGGCTTTCTAGAGGACGGCGGCTACGCCTGGAACAGCGGGATTTTTGTATGGAAGGTCTCGGCCATTCTGGACGCCTTCCAGGAGTATCAGCCGGACCTGTTCGGGCCGCTCAGCGCAGCCATGGACGCCGACGCCCACGGCCTGACCCACCGCGCCCTGCGCGAGACCTTTCCGCAGTTGCCCAAGATCAGCATCGACTACGCGATTCTGGAAAAGTCAGGCGCGGTCAGCGTGATTCCCGCCGAGTTCGGCTGGGACGATCTGGGCGACTGGAACGCGCTGGAGCGGCTGCTCAAGGGCGAGGGCGAGAACGTCGCGGTGGGCCGTCATGTGGGCCTGGACACCGGCGGCGCAATTCTGTACACCACCAACGGCGACGACCTGATCGCCACGATTGGCCTAGACGACGTGGTGGTGGTGCGCGCCAACGAGGTCACGCTGGTGGTCCGCAAGGACCGCACCCAGGACATCAAACGCGTGGTGCAGCAGCTCAAGGACCACCCGGAACTGGAACGCTTCGCATAAAAGATTGCTGTGGGCCGCTGTGGACCGCCGTGTTTTGAAGGTCAGGCGAAACCTGGCTTAGTCTGCCGGGTCCAGCCCCGGCGCTGGCCCATGGATCACGCGGATCACCGGGTCCTCGGCCACGCGCAGGCCCGTCTGAACCGGGGGGATGGCCGCGCGGTCCAGCACGCCTGTGGCGGCGTCCAGCAGCAGCAGCGCGAAATTGACCCCCGCCGCCATGCTGTAGCGCAGGCCCCCGGAGGCGCGGGCGTTGATTTCCAGCATGTGGGCCACCTCGCCCGGCCCGTCCTTGGTCTGAAAATTAAAGATGCCGCTCAGGCCGTAGCGGGCACTGATCCGGCGGGCGGCCTGCACCAGGTCCGGGCGGTCCTCGATGAGCTGACCCCCATCAGTGTTCGGGCCGCCCTTGCGGCGCACCACGGCGCGCAGCAATTCGCCCTGCCACGCCACACAGTCGATGCTGCGCTCCACGCCTTCGAGCGTATGCATCAGCAGCATAGGCGGCAGCTCCTGATCGGCAAACAGCTCGCGCGCCGCCGCCACGCTGATCTGGAACATCTGGCCCCTTAAAAACGATTTCAGGTCCGGGGTATCCAGCAGGACCCGGAACCCGCTGGCGTACATCCCCTTGGCAGGCTTCATGCACAGGCGCACACCCTGCTGACGCAGGCGGGCCACGCCGCTGTCGAATCCCCGCAGGCTGTCAAAGGTGGTCCACGGTGGAATCGGCAGAATGGCCGTGTCCCAGTCCCGTAAAAACTCGTCCTTGTGCTCCAGCAGGCGCTGCGTGGCCTCGCTGGCGGGCGTGATCAGGGTGATGCCTGCCGCCGCAAAACGGGTCTGCCAGCTCGCCAGCCGTTCGCGCTCCTTGCCGGGAATGACCAGCTCTATGCGGCGGCCCACGCAGGCGTCCAGCAACCACGCCGCGTAGCCGTCGCCCAGCAGCCCGCGCGGTTCCACAAAGGTGTGGGCCGCCGCCGTCAGCATCCGGTGGGCGGGGTCCGTGTGGCTGGCCCAGACCGCGTAGCGCGTGCCGTCCAGGGCCTGGATCTGGGCGGCGGTGACACTGAAGTTCTTGGTGAACAGGACATTCATGGGGTGGCTCCGGCTGATGGCATGTGGGGAAAGAGGAACGATGGGCCACGGTGGGGATCAGTCAGACTTGAGCCGGAAGGGAGCAAAACGGGTCTTCCCGGTGGTCCCCACGCTTTAACCCCACCAGCAACCTCCCTACCCCCCGCGCCCCACCTCCGCCCCAAGTTCCTCGGCGCGGCGCAGGGCCTCGGCTTTCAGGCGTTCGCCGTGCCCGGCCAGCAGCGCCCGCACGCGGGCCAGTTGGTCGGCGTTCAGCCACGCGCGCACGCCCTGCGCCGTGGCCTCGGCGCGGTGTCCGGTCAGGCCAGCGATCAGGCCCAGCAGCACGCGCTTTTGCAGCTCGTCCGGCGCGCGGATATTGCGTTCGGGGTGGGTCAGGAGGTGATGCCGGTGCAGGGTGGCGGCCAGCAGTCGGTCCGCCAGCGAACCCCGCCCCGCCAGCAGCACGGCGGGCGTGACCTGCCGGGCGGCGCGGCGGTACTCGTCGGCGTTGCCGCCGTGGGCGTAGGCCCAGCCGTCGGCGCGCACGTCCACCAGGGTTTCGGTGTCCACGGCCCTGAGCAGCCTGGCCAGCTCAGTTTCGGTCAGGTCCGTGGCGTCCACCAGCCGGGTCAGGACGTCGTCGTGTTCGGGTTTGCCGATCTGGGCCAGCAGCGCCGCGCTCTCGCGCCAGTTGTCCAGGTCCGCCAGGTCCTGCGACACCGGCAGGCTGGCGTCCAGGTCATACAGCGTCAGGTCATGGGCCTTGAGGTGCGTGAGCAGCAGACGTCCGGCGTTGCTGCGCTCGCCGCCCACGCCCCGGCGGTACAGGTGCAGCAGCTTGCGCCCCCGCTCCAGATGGGGGCCTGGCCCGTGGGTCTGGTCCGGGGCGGTCACGGTGCCCCCTGTGGGATGGAGAGAAAGACGGACATCAGCCGACAGTTTAGAGCGGCGGACGCAGCGGTGCCGCCCGGATTGAACGGCTGACCCGGAGTCTGGTCACCATGCAACCCCACTCCCCCTGGACGCCTCTGAATTGCAGAGACGCGCCTGTGTTCAAGAACATAGGCATTGAGGTGGGCGACATCCACCTGAACGAGAAGGCCCGCGCAAGCTTTGAAAGTGCGACCCCACCGGGATTTTGCGGGTTTCTCACGCGGCCTGATGCTCTCGGTCACGTCCAGCTCCAGACCGGGCTTTGAGGCCAGCACCGACATCCGGTCCATGCTGGTCATGGGGCGCAGGCTGGACCGCTGAGCCTCTACACTGCCCCTATGCTGAAGATCGGTTCCGTCGTCTGGGGCGTGCGCGACATGGCGCGGGCCACCGCGTTCTGGACAGCGGCGCTGGATTACGCCCCGCGTGAGGACCCGGACGAGGACTGGGTGGTGCTGATTCCTCGCGCGGGTTCCGGCGTCCAACTGGCGCTCAAACGGGTCACGTCCGCGTCCGCCCGGCGGCACCATCTGGACCTGTACGCCGGGGACGGGGCGGCGGAGGTGGCGCGGCTGCTGGCGCTGGGGGCCACACGGGCCGACTGGCGCTACGAACCGGGGCCGATTACGTGGTGCTGGCGGACCCGGACGGCAATCATTTCTGCGTGATCCAGAAAGACGCGCAGTGGTTTCAACGCTGAAAATCTCAAGGCTGAGGGGCACTACAGAAAGCGCCCCGTCCCCGCGCTAGCCTGCGCTCCTATGGGCAAGAAAGACCGTAATACTCCGCGCCTGGCCTTCGCGTCGCTGCGCGATATGCCCGGCACCCGCGTCATGTTCTGGGTGGTGGACGACTGCCCGTACTGCGGCGAGCGCCACCTGCACATCGCCGGAAACCTGCGGATGGCGGACCCCGGCGAGTCGCTGGGCGAGTACCCGGCTCCCTGCGATGGGTCGCGCGTCTATGAACTGGCCCTGCCGCCCCGCCCCAAGCGCAAGGGGGGCAAGGAAGCCCGCCGCAAGGCCAGGCGCGATGGCCGCGAGGAGGTGCTGGACGACGACAAGTGGTAGAGGGCTGATGGATTGCGGCGTCTGCGCCCGTTACCCTTGCGCCGCCCCCCCGACTCGTTTCCAGTACAGCCACGTTCCGGTCAGGCCACCGTGCGGCTTGAGGGCGTAGCCAGGCAGCTCTCCGGCGAAGCTGTAGCCCGCGCTCTCGTACAGGCCCGCCGTCCCCTCGTCGGAGGCGGTGTCGAGCACCAGTAGGGTGCGCCCGTGTTCCACAGCCAGCGCCTCGGCTCTGCCCAGGAGCGCCGTCGCCACGCCCTGACCGCGCCACTCCGGGCGGGTCATCATCTTGGCGATCTCGGCGCGGTGGGGCTGGTTGGGTGGGGTGTTCAGAATCAGGGTGACGGTGCCGATGAGCTGTGGGCCGTTCCAGCCGCCCAGAATAATCCGTTCACCGCGCTCTGCGGCGGCCTGCGCCCCGTCCCAGAAAGTGGCGGCGTCCTCTGGCGTCAGCGGGTGCATGAAACCCACCGAGCCACCCTGGGCCACCGTTTCCACCAGCATGGCGGCCAGTTGCGCGCGGGTGTCGGGCGCGGCGCTCAACAGTTTGATCTGGAGATCAGGCACGCCGCTCACCGCCGGGCCAGCGCGACGAGGTAGGTGCAGACGCGGTCTGTTTCATTTGCCAGCGCGGTGGCTGTAGGTGGCCCGAAGCCCAAGCAATCGCCCTCGCCCAGCACGGCCCGCTCCCTGCCCTGCTCAATGACCAGTTGCCCCGTCTGCACCCACACCACCTGCCGAATCTGCGCGTAAGAGGAAGCAGGCAGGTTGACCCGCTGACCGGCGGGCAATCCCACCTGTACCAGTTCCAGCGGATGGTCCGGGCGCATGAAGACCTGCTTCCGGTGGTAACCGCTTTGAGGATCGCGCCAGACAGGCTGATCTTGCGCCCGCGAGAGCTGGCCGTCTGCACCGCCTCCCTCGGCCCGTAGCAGCAGGCCCGCCAGCGTCAGGTCAAAGGCCCCGGCCAGCCGCAGCAGCGTGATAGCAGTGGGACTCATTTCCTGGCGCTCAATCTTGCTGACGGTGGCCTTCGCGACTCCAGAGTGGGCGGCCAGCTCTGCCTGAGACCACCCACGGGCGTCCCGCTCCAAACGAATTCTCGTGGCAATCTGCGCCTCCGTTTTATCTACTATAGTAGTCATAAGAATTTTATAGTGGATTTTCCTGACGAATTCAAGTCGTGTTCTTTTCGCCCTCGCGCACCATTGCGCTTCCACGTTTGGCCTAGCATGAGGATGTGAACGGATTACGGCTGATTCTCTCCGCCCTGGCGGGTTTCGCGGCTACGCTGGTGGCCTACAGCGTCATCTTCGTGCGCGGCGACATGGGCGGGATCATGGGCTACCTGCGGGCCAGAGGCGCGCTGCGCAGGCTGACCGAGAGCGGCGCAGACGCCGGAGCGGTGGCGGCGGCCCACGACGCACTGCGGACGCTGGGCGCGCAGGTGGGCGATCCGGCGCTGGCCGCCCGCCTGATCCCGCTGGCGCTGCTCGTCGGGCTGGTGGCGGGCTACGCGGTGTGGCGCGTCTTCGGGCGCAGGCAGACGCAAGAGGGCCGCCCCGACGTGCAGGAGCGCATGGTCTACCGTCTGGCGTGGCGCAAGGGGGGCGTGTTCACTCTGAAAGACCTGGCCGAGAGCAGCCCGCTGGACGAGACGCAGGCCCACGCCGTGACCGCCCGCATGCTGGAACTGGGAAGACTGAGGCGGGACGGCGAGGCGTTCTCGCTGCAAGCTGGCGCGGCGCAGCCGGGGGGCCGCTCATGACTTTCAGCGCCGATGACCTGGCCACCCTGCTGGACGAGGCCAACCACGCCCCCTGGGAAAGCGTGCGCGCCGCCCTGGCCACCATCGACGGTCAGCCGCACCCGCGCGTGGGCTGGCTGACGGGTCACCTGAGCGCCACCAAGCGCGACTACTGGACCCTGGTCGCCGCCGCCACGGGGACCCCCGCCCCCGACGACGCGGCGGGCCTGACCCGCCTGATGGCCTGGGAGGTAGACGCCGCCCGCGCCCTCAGCGCCGACGCGCTGCAAACCCGCCTCACGCACAGCGACGAGAGCATGACCGTCTCCGAATTGCTGCGTCTGAACGCCCGCCACACCGCCTGGCACGCCGGGCAGATCGCCGCACTGGCCAATCCTGCCCGGCTGGCGTAGGGGCGGCATGCCCGAAGAACGCCCCTTTCTGACCGAGGCCCGCCCGCAGGGTGAACAAAACGCCGCCGCCGCGCCGCCCGCCCTGTTCGATCTGGCAGTCAACCGCGCCTGGGCCGCATTGCGCGGGTTCCCCTCCAGCGACCTGACGTCGGCGCAGGCGTCGGCTTTTCTGGCGGGCTGGCACGCCCGCACCCGTTTTGCCCGCCGCGTACCGCTGGACGCGGTCCGGGCGGCCCTCCAGGGGCATCCGGGCCAGCAGGCAGGCGGCGAGTGGCACTGGGCAGGGGGACCGGAAGGTGGATGGACGGCAGGCAAAGCGCCGTTTCCGTGAAGCCAGCCTGGCGCGTGACGCCCTGGCACAGTTCAGGACGCGAAAACCATCCCCGACATCTGCGGGAATGGGCCTCTGGTGTGATGCGGCACGCTTGCAACGCTGCCCCTACAGCACCAGGGCGATGGGTCTTTCCAGGGCCTCGGCCACGCGGGTCAGAAACTGCGCGGCCTGGCGGGGGTCGACGTCACCATTCAGGCTCAGGGCGGCGCGGCCATCCTGCACGCGGCCCAGGCTGAGGGTCAGGGTGTGCGGGTAATGCAGATCGTCCATGCCCAGCGCCCCGGCGTCGGTGACCAGCAGATCGGGGGCGCTGTCCTGGCCGCCGCGCAGGGCGTTCACGGCGTCGCGCAGCGCTCCGCCGGTGATCGGCTGATTGTGACCGTCTGCGCCTTGCAGGGCCACGCGGCCCAGGTCCGGACCCAGGGCGTCGGCGTGGCGCTGGGCGGCGCGGGCCACCAGGAAGGCCAGCGAGATGTCCTTGCCCAGGGCCTTGGAGAGCTGGGCGCGCAGCTCGTCCGCCGCGCCCACTCCGGCGTCGCGGCGCAGGTAGGTACCGAACCACACGGCGCTGGCAGGTCTGTCCGCGCGGGCAGCGGTGGTCACGGGCTGGACTGCTGGCTGCCGAAGCTGCGGCTGGGCGACGGGCTGCGGCGCGGCCTCCTGCCCGGCCATGACTGCGGGAGCGATATGGCCTTTGACTTCTGGGCCTCCGAGTTCTGGAGGTCCGAGTTCTGGAGGTCCGAGTTCCGGGGCTTCCATTTCCGGAATCTGCACTTCCGGGGCGGTCACCTCGGCGGCATAGACTTTCTGGTCGACCTGGGGTTCGGCGGCTGAAACCTCGGCCAGCGGGATGTCGGTGGGGGTCTGGACCTCGAATTCCGGCGCGCTGAGTTCTGCGGCGGAGCCACTGGTCCACCCGGCGATTGGCGCAGGCTGGACTTGAGGCATGGTCTCAGGAATAGGCGTGGCCTCATCCCTCCTGTCCTTGCGGTACAGGCGCGCGAGCAGGCCGCTCAGGCCCCCGTCCGCCGCGATATCGCTGTGGCTGGGGGGATGGCTGGGGCTGGGCTGCGGGGCGTCCTGAATTTCAGGGGCCTGGATCTCAGGAATCTGGGCCGCGTGGGTCTGGGGCGGGGCGAAGGAC
Organism: Deinococcus frigens DSM 12807; assembly: GCF_000701425.1. GTDB lineage: Bacteria > Deinococcota > Deinococci > Deinococcales > Deinococcaceae > Deinococcus > Deinococcus frigens. The sequence goes on from NZ_JNIW01000028.1 coordinate 32,172, forward strand.
CAGTCGGTGGCGCTGGGCTGCGGCTCGGCGACCGGCGGGGCGTTCAGATCGGCCAGGTCGTCGCCTGGCCCGAATTCCATGCTGCCGTGGGCGGCGCTGGCAGCCGGGGCCTCCGGCGCGCGGGGCGGCATGACAAGATCGGCGATGCCGCTGTCGATTCCGGCCTGACTGAGCATGCCAGCGCTGAACATCCCGGCGGGGGGCTGCCCATCGTCGGCCCAGCCTCCGGGCATCTCGTCGACCGGGGGGGCGGGCGGCTCCTCCTCGCCGCTCATGACACGCGACAGGTAATTCAGGATGTCCTGCTCGACGACCGTGCTGCCCGAACCGGACCCCCGCAACTGCTGCCAGTCGATGCCGTTCGCCTCTGCCAGGATCCTGGCGAGCGGAGTGATTTGTTCCATATCCGTCCCCCTTTGCGCGCCCATGTCAAGGTTCATGGGCGTCCGTGCCGCCCGCTCGCCCCGTCCCCCCCGTCCAGGGGAAAAGGCAGGACAGGCGCGGGCAGGGTCATGGACGCAGGGTGGCGCGCCCAGTCTACCAGCGTTCGTTCCCGGCCAGACCGTTGGCGTGCGGGCCTCCACCCGGGCGCGGCCTTCCCCGCCCCGGCACACGGCAAAAGCCGTCCTGCACGGTCCCCGTGGCGCGCGGGCACACAATGGGGGAAAGGCAGGGCAGGGTGCTAGGCTACGGCCCGTGTCGCCGCCCCCGTGGGACAGATGTTGGCCCGGCAGAGGTGGGCCAGGGTGGGCCACGAGCGCCCGCAGGGCGCGGCCACAGGAGCTGCCATGTTGATACTCGAAGAGATGCAGGCCCGCGGCCACGAGAGCCTGACGCTGCTCCAGCACGCCCCCAGCGGTTTGCGCGCGGCGCTGGCGGTGCATTCCACGGTGCTGGGACCAGCCATCGCGGGCGTGCGGCTGCGCGAGCAGGATGAAGAACTGGCCGTGCGCGGCGCGCTGGCCCTGTCCGAGAGCCTGACCCTGAAAGCGGCGCTGGCCGGGCTGAATTACGGCGGCGGGGCCTGCGTGATCATGATGCCCGAGGCCGGGGTGGACGACCCGCACACCCGCGAGGCGCTGTTCCGGGCGCTGGGCCGTCAGGTCAGGCCGCTGGCGTCACGCGCGGTGCTGACCGAGGACATCGGGGTCACGCCCACCGATATCGCCTTTGTGGCGCAGGAAACTCCGGCCACGCTGGGCATGAACACCGACACCAGTAGCGTCACCGGCTACGGCGTCTACCGGGGCATGAAGGCCGCCGCCCGCTTCGCGCTGGGCGCGGAGAGCATGCGCGGCGTGCGGGTGGTGATCATCGGCGTTGGAGCCGTGGGCCGCGCGCTGGCCGGACACCTGCACCGCGAGGGCGCGAAACTGACCGTGGCCGACGAGCGCCCGGAGCGCGCCCAGGCGCTGGCCGAGAGCCTCAGCGGCGTGGACGTCGTGACCTGCGGCAGCGCGCTGGACGTGCCCGGCGACATTCTCGCTCCCTGCGGTTTTGGCCACAGCGTCCACAGCGCCGACGTGCCCCGCCTGCAATGCCGCCTGATCGCCGGGGGCGAGCACCACCCGCTGTCACGCCGGGGCGAGGAGGCCGTCAAGGAAGCCGGAATCGTGTACATGCCCGACTTCGCCATCAACTCGGCGGGACTCATCGCCGCCGCCACCGGGGCGGACATGAACGCGGCAGCCGAGCAGGTCTACCAGACCGTCAGCCGCATTACCCATGTGGCCGAGCAGTACAGCAAACCCCCCAGCGTCGTCGCCCGCCGCATGGCCGAGCGCCGGATTGAACTGATCGGCAGCCTGGGACGCGCGTGAGGGTCATGATGTTAGAAATTGGCCTCCCGCGTCTTTCAGACCGCCAGACCTTCAGACCTTCAGACCACCCGGTCAGGGGCATCCCAAGAGGCACCCCATGACCTCCCCCTTTGTCATCGGCGTGGCGGGCGGCTCGGGCAGCGGCAAGACCACCGTGACGCGGCGGGTGATGGAAACGGTGGGCGAGCAGGGCGTGGCGGTGCTGGCGCAGGACAACTATTACCGCAGCCAGGACGAGATTCCTTTCGAGACGCGGCTGACGACCAATTACGATCACCCGGCGGCCTTCGACTGGGCGCTGTTGCGCTCGCATGTGGACGCGCTGCTGGCAGGGGTGCCCATCGACATGCCCGAATACGACTTCACGCAGCACACCCGCTCGGCGCGGACCACCACCGTCCTGCCCGGCAGCGTGGTGGTGCTGGAGGGCTTTTTTGCGCTGTACGACGAGGAACTCAGGAAGCGCATGCACCTGAAAGTCTTCGTGGACGCCGACGCCGACGTGCGCTTTATTCGGCGGCTGCTGCGCGATACCGGCGAGCGTGGACGCACCCCCGAGAGCGTGATCTCGCAGTATCTGGAGTTCGTGCGCCCCATGCACCTCAGTTTCGTGGAACCCACCAAGCGTTACGCGGACGTGATCATCCCCCACGGCGGCATGAACGAACCCGCGCTGGACATGCTGGCGGCGCGCATTCGCACGACGATCTGAAGCATGTGTCCGAATGACAGCGTCGGGAAGGGAGACCTCTGATGTTTCCATTCTCGCCTGCGGAGTTGTGCCAGTCCCACATCCTCGGCCAAATCCACTCACGGTCTTGGGCAGAACAGCTCTCCTGACAAACACTCTAGAAAAGGGCATTCATCCTCGCCACTGGTCAGAGGCGCTGATCACGCGCCCCCTCACCCCGGACCTCTCGCACAGGAGTAGAGAGAAAATAGTCGCTAGCGCAGCACCGGCTGGGCCTGCGCTTCCGCACTCTCCTGCTGATGAGGAACCGGCGGCGGCGTGACCTGCAATCCGGCTTCCTCCCCGGCCCAGGCCATGAAGGCGTTCAGGCCGCGCCGGAACAGCACCGGGCGTTTCTCGTGCTTGCCCAGCTTGCGGACCTTGCCGTTTGGCCCCGGCTGGGACGCAGGCAGTTCGGGGACCAGCGCCCAGTTGACGTTCATGGGCTGGAAATTCCTGGGGTTGGCGCTGGCGAGGTAGCGCACCAGCCCGCCCAGCATGGATTCAGCGGGCGGCGTGAGCGGCGTCGACCCCAGCGCCAGCCGCGCCGCGTTGGTCCCGGCCAGCCAGCCGGTGGCCGCCGATTCCAGATAACCCTCGGTTCCGGCCAGCACGCCCGCCACCAACTTGTGCGGGTCGGCGCGCAGTTGCAACGTCGAGTCCAGCACCTGCGGCGCGTTCAGATAGGTGTTGCGGTGCATCACGCCGTAGCGGACGATCTCGGCACCCTGGAGGCCGGGAATGAGCTGAACGACCGCCTTCTGATCACCCCACTTCAGGCCGGTCTGGAAGCCCACCAGGGACCACAGGCGGCCCTCGCGGTCCTCCTGGCGAAGCTGCGCCGCCGCGTAGGGCCAGCGCCCGGTGCGCGGATCGTCCAGACCCTTGGGCGACATCGGGCCGAAGCGCGGGGTATCCACGCCCCGGCGCGCAATTTCCTCGATGGGCATGCAGCCCTCGAAGAATTCCAGCTTTTCCCAGTCGTGCGGCGTATGGGCGCGGGCCTGTTCCAGCGCAGCGAAAAAGGTCAGGTACTCGTCTTTAGTCAACGGGCAGTTGATGTAATCCGCGCTCTGGTCATAGCGCCCGGCCCGCCAGCACACCTCCATGTCGATGCTCTCGAAGGCGATCACCGGGGCGGCAGCGTCGTAGAAGCTCAGGCGCTCGCTGCCGGTCAGCCGCGCTACATCGGCGGCCAGCGCGTCGCTGGTCAGCGGGCCGGAGGCGATCACGGTGACGCCCTCGGGCACGGCCTCCACCTCGCCCTCGATCACCTCAATCAGGGGATGTTCGCGCACCGCTTTCGTCACGCGCGCGCTGAATTCGTCGCGCTCGACGGCCAGGGCGTTCCCGGCAGGCAGCCTGGAGGCGTCCGCCGCCGTGACGATGCCGCCGCCCACGCTTCTCAGTTCGGCTTGCAGCAGGCCCTTGCTCTGGCGTTCGCCCTCGCCGCCCAGCGAGTTGCTGCACACCAGTTCGGCAAAACCGCCCGAACGGTGGGCGGGGGTCATTTTCACGGGCCGCATCTCATGCAGGCGCACGCGCACGCCCTGGCTGGCGGCGGCCAGCGCGGCCTCGGACCCGGCCAGGCCCGCGCCGATCACGGTGATTATGGGAGAAGTGGTCATGGAAGGCAGTTTAGGGGAGGGCTGGTTGCGAAAGGGTGATGGAAGGAAGCCACTCCACTTGCCGGCTAGATTGACCGCATGAAACTCGATCAGCACTACGTCGATCCGCGCCTGGTGGCGCTGTACGACGGCAACAACCCCGGCGCCGAGGACACCGAATTTTACCTGCAACTGGCGGCTGATCTGGAGGCCAGTTGCATCCTCGATCTGGGCTGTGGCACGGGCGTTCTGACCCGCAAACTGGCGGCAGTGGCAGGGAGGCAGGTGAGCGGCGTGGACCCCGCGCCCTCCATGCTCGCCCATGCCCGGCAGCAACCGGGAGCGGAGCGCGTGCGCTGGGTAGAGGGGAATTCGAGCGCTCTCGGCACGCCGGGGGCCGATCTGGCGGTCATGACCGGCAATGTCGCCCAGGTTTTTCTCGACGACGCAGAGTGGAACGGCACCCTGCGTCACCTGCACGCGGCGCTGCGTCCCGGCGGCCATCTGGCTTTCGATAGCCGCCGCCCGGAGGCGCGGGCCTGGGAGGGCTGGACCCGCGCGGCCACCCACGAGCGCGGCGATTCCATCCACGGCCCGCTGGAAAGCTGGCTGGAGGTGGTGGACGTGCAGCCGGGCCGGGTGCATTTTGTCGGTCACAACGTCTTTCTTCAGACGGGCGAGAATGTGGTGGTGGACAGCGAACTGCGCTTTCACAGTCAGCGCGAGATCGCTGATTCTCTGGAGGAGGTGGGCTTCACCATCACAGACGTTTATGGCGACTGGCAGCGCGGCCCGGTGACTTCAGAGAGCCGGGTCATGGTCTTTGTGGCCGGGCGCGGCGGCTGAAGGGGTTGCCCGCCCTGTCAAAGAAACCAATACTTACCGCTCCGGCGTGCCGCCCACGTCCTGCTTGACGCGCGAGAGCCACTCGTACAGCACCACCTGAAGGGCCAGCAGCCGGTCCGAGGGCAGCGGCAGCGTGAAATCGAAGCGCGTCTCGGGGGCGGGCACGCTGATGACTTTCATACCCTGCGAGGCGAAAATCTCTGCCGCGCGGCGCGAATGGCTGGGACTGGTGACGAGCAGAATCTGTGTCCAGCCTCGCGCTGCCGCCAGATCGCGCACGCGGGCGGCCTCGTCGCGGGTGGTGGTGACGTTGGCGAGGGTCACGACTTCCGGGCCGCCCTGCGGATACAGCGCCCGAACGGTCTCGCGCTCGATGGCGCTCATCTTGGGACAGGTGGCCGAGAAGACATCGGACTGCTCGGAGACGGTCACGACGGGCGCGTAGCCGGCCCGCCACAGCCGCAGGCCCGCCAGCAGCCGACTCACGCTGGCCGCTTCCAGCGCCGATGTGCCGCACTGCACGCCGCCGCCCAGGATCACGATGGCGTCGGCTTTCTGCGGCGGTTGCGAGAGCGTCAGCGCGTTCAGCGGCCCGCGCAACACGGGCGTGATCAGGCAAAGAGCAAGCAGCAGGCTCACGACTCCAGCACCGAGCTGGAGAATTCGGCGGCTCAGGGCAAAGGCTCCGGCCAGCCCGCCGGCCACAACCAGCAGCAAGAGCAGACTCCCGGGCGCACGGACCTGACCGAGAAAGGCGGCCAGAACGCCCAGCGCCGCGCCGGTGGCCGCGCCGCCCAGCACTCCGGGCCAGACAGACCGGGAGCCGGGGCGGGCGCGGGCCGGGATGAGCCGGGTCAATGCTCCTCACGCCGGGGCAGTGCCGGACGGTCTAGGGCGGCAGGCAGAATTGCTTCCAGCCCCTTCGCGCCGTCGATATGCAGTTGCAGGTGCGGAAAGGGAATGTCCATGCCGCTGGCCTGTAAGGCCTCCTTGGCCGCCTCGGTCACCTGCATGGAAATCACCGGGTAGGAGGCGATGTTGGCCTCGCTGACCCAGAACCGCATGATCACGTCCACGCTGGACGCGTTTAACTCCTGGACCAGCAGCAGTGGAGCAGGCTGCTTCTCGACTTTGGGATGCGCGGCCATCACCTCCAGCAACACGCGGCGCACGTCGTCTACCCGCTCCCTGTACTCCACGCCGATCATCACGTTCAACCGGAGTGGGCCGCCCGCCGAGAGGTTGACCACCACCGCCCCGGCCACGTCCTTGTTGGGAATGGACACGAATTCGTTGTCGCGGGTGCGGATGCGGGTGGTCCGCAGGGTCAGGCCGCTGACCTGGCCTTCCTGGTCCTCCACCCGGATCCAGTCGCCGATGCGAAAGGGCCGGTCCAGCAGCAGGGTCACGCCGCTGATCAAGTTGGCCAGGATGTCCTGCGCGGCAAAACCCACCGCCAGTCCCAGCACGCCCAGCCCGCCCAGGATCGGCAGCAAGTTCACGTTGAACTGCTCGAACACCAGATAGATGCCGCTCATGGCCCAGACCACCCGGACGACGTTCTTCAACAGCAGTTCCAGGCTGGCGTCCAGGCCCCAGCGCACGGTCTGGCGGTGCAGCAGGAAGTCCAGCACGTTCCAGCCCACGTACAGCAGCAGCAGCAGGGCGTACACCCGGAAGATGGCCGGGCCATACTTTGCCAGCGGCGAAAACAGCGCCGTGACCGACACCAGCACCAGCATCAGCAAGGTCAGCCGCAGCACCAGCCGCAGACTGCGGTGCGTGATGGGGCGGGCCTCGGGCGGCACGACGCGCCTCACCGCGCCGTGCAGCAACCGCGAGATTCCCCAGAACACCACCGAATACAGCGCCACCAGCGCCAGCGCCAGCAGCAGCGTCGGGCCGTACTGCGCGGCGGTCCGCGCCACATCGGCCCAGGCTTTGCCCACGGTGCTGGAGATGGTGTCCACGCCCAGTAGGCGGAAGGTATCGACTTCATTTGCCATCGCGCACAGTTTACGGCGGGACACCGGGGCGTCCGTATACTGCCCGGCATGCGCCGCCTGAACGCCCCCAGCAACACCAACCGCCGGACGGTCCTGTCCACCGTTTTACTGCTGCTGGCCGTGGCCCTCGCCGCGCTGCTGATCCTGCCCCGCCTGGGCCTGGGAGGGGGCAGCGGCCCCGCCGAGGGCGGCCCCGAGGTCCGCTTCGTGCGCCAGATGATCCAGCACCACGCGCAGGCGGTGGACCTGGCAACCCGCATCCGCGAGCGCGGCACGACGCCCGCCGTCCGCACGCTGGCGCTGGACATCATGCTGTCGCAGCAGGAGCAGATCGGGCAGATGCACGGCTGGCTGACCCTCTGGGGGCGTCCGTGGGGGGGTGCGGGCATGACCGGGGAACACGCAGTCAGCATGGGCATGGCCACCCCGCAGCAGATGGCCAGCTTGGACACCCTGCCCCCCGCACAGGCCGGGGTGACCTTCCTGCAACTGATGACCCGCCACCACCAGGGCGCGCTAATCATGGCCAAGCCCGCCCTGGGCGCAGGCGTGCGCCCCGAGGTGCAGGCGCTGGCCCGTCAGATCGAGGCCACGCAGGGGGCCGAGATCCGGGTGATGACCGACATGCTGAGCGAGCGGGAGGCTGAGCCGCTGCCCGCGCCGCAGATGGACATGGATATGACGGGGCATTGAGCAGCCTCAAAATGGGCATCGAGCAGCCTCAGAATGGAAGGGGCAAGAGTTCAGGATAGAGCTGACGCTCCCCAGACAGGGCCACAGGTGTGACGCCGAAGCCAAACGGTTCACTTCCACTCTGCCCGGCCTGCCCAGCGGCACCAGACTCACGTTCAAGGAAAAGAGAGCGGCGAAAGCTGCCCGTGGGTTCACCCCTGCGCCTGTCTCACGCCCCCACCCCTTCCTCTTCCTCCTCGTTTTCCAGCGGGGCGAACAGGCGGTCCAGATCGTGCGCCGTGAGCTGGGTCGCCTCGCTGAGGCCGCCGTCCAGGATGCCGCGCGCCAGGCTGGCCTTGCGGGCCTGCAACTCCAGAATGCGTTCCTCCACGCTGCCCGCCGCGATCAGCTTGTACACGAACACCGGCTTGTCCTGCCCGATGCGGTAGGCGCGGTCGGTGGCCTGGTCCTCGGCGGCAGGGTTCCACCACGGATCGTAATGGATCACGGTATCGGCAGCCGTCAGGTTCAGGCCCACGCCCCCGGCCTTCAGGGTGATTAAAAAGACGTGGGTATCGCCGCGCTGGAAGGCGTCGATCTGCGACTGGCGGTCCTGGGTCTGGCCGGTGATCATCGAATACGGGATGCCCTGCTCCTCCACCCACGTCTCCAGATGCCCCAGCAGCGTGGCAAAACCGCTGAAGATCAGCACCCGGCGGCCCTCCTCGATCATCTGCGGCAGGTGGCCCTGAAGCCAGTCGAACTTGGCGTTGCCCTGCACCTTCTTGGCCGCCTCCAGCTTGACCAGACGCGGATCGGTGACGGCCTGGCGCAGCTTTAGCAGGGCGTCGAGGATGGCAATGGTGCTGCGGGCCAGTCCACGCGCCTGCAATTCCTCGCGCACCCGGCTTTCCATCGTCACGCGCACGGTTTCGTACAGGTCACGCTGATCGCCGTCCAGGGTCACGCGCACCGGAATCTCGGTCTTAGGGGGCAGCTCGCGGGCCACGTCGCGTTTCTCGCGGCGCAGGATAAAGGGGCGCACGCGGGCGGCCAGCGCGGCGCGGCGGCCCGCGTCCCCGCGTTTCTCGATGGGGGTGCGGTACAGCTCGCGGAAGGTCTTTTCATCGTGCAGCAGGCCCGGCGACAGGAAATTAAACTGGGACCACAGCTCGCCCAGGTGGTTTTCCAGCGGCGTGCCGGTCAGGCACAATCGGTGGCGGGCGTCCACGCTGCCCGCCGCCTTGGCCGCCGCCGTCTTGTTGTTCTTGATGTTCTGCGCCTCGTCCAGGATCAGCATGTGGTACTGAAATTTGCGGAGTTCATCCAGATCGCGTGGCAACAAGGGGTAGGTGCTGAGAATCAGGTCATGCTCCTCGATCTCGCTGAACAGCTCGCGCCGCTCCTTGCCGTGCAGGGTCAGCACTTTCAGGCTGGGCGCAAATTTCGCCGCCTCGGCCTGCCAGTTGCCGATCACGGAGGTGGGAGCGATGACCAGGCTGGGACGGTCCGCGCGGCCCGCATCCTTTTCAATCAGGAGGTGGGCCAGGGTCTGCACGGTGTTGTGCGTGACGATGTATTGCTCGGTGACATACAGGCGGTCTGAGGCGGCCACAGCAATGCACTGCGCGGGCTTCATCCCGACGTATTCGATCTGTTTGATCCCCCGACTCGGCAGCCCGTTTTCAACAACACAGTTGGTGGGCCGACGGTACGCTGCCAGCTTCTCCGAGAGCCTGAACGGATCGAGATGCGGCGGCAACTTGAGGGGGACGCGCCAGGTTGCTCCATAGCGGCGCTCCCCCTGATAGACATGCGTGGTCAGCTTGCGCCGGATGCGGGCCGTGCCGCCCAGCGACTGCACTAGCTCCACGACGCCACGCGCCAGGGCCTCCGAGACACTGGTGTATTCCACCACCACGCCCGCGTGTCCGTCGGTGTCCAGCAAGCCCTGTAACACGGCGAGGCGCTGTTCGGGGCTGCCCAGCAGGTAGGCAGCAGGAATAAATTTGTCGTGTCCGCCCAGCCCGTGCAGACCCAGAGTCCGTAATGCGTCCTTGAGCGGATTGGCCGTCCACTGTCCCGGCGAAACCAGACGGCAGGTGCTGACTTTAGGATTGAGGCGTTCGGCGTGCTGAGCGTAAACGGGCGCGGGCAGCGCCAATGCTCCCACCAGCTCATCTTCGGATGTGATGTTGATGCCGTGCTTCATTCCGCCGTCGCCTAGCAGCGCGCCCAGCGTGTAAGGGTCAACGGGCAGCTCACGCGGCGCGAACTGCACAGCGTCTACAACGGGCAGATAGTGCTTGAGATTTCCTGCGGCGTCCGCCAGATCGGTCATGATCTGCGCGGTGGTCAGCACCCGCTCTGACAGACCGCGACGCTTGCGAACCGGGGTGTTCACGGCCCACAGATGTTCCCCGTCCACTTCCACACTCGCGCCGTCGGTCAGGGTGACGCAGTAGATCGGGCGCTGGCCTTGCGGATAGACGCCGATCACATGGGTGGGTAATCCGTCACGGCCCATTACATGATCGCCCACCTCCAGCTCACCCATCGTTCGCCAGCCGTCTGGGGTCAGCACACCAGCGTCCAGCGGTTGCGCTTTACCCAGCCCCATGTCGTCGGCCAGAATGCCGCCCAGCTCGTACTCGCGCAGGAATTGCAGCCAGGCCAGGCCCTGCAACTGGTACGGGCGCAGCTCGGCGTTCAGGCCAGCGGGCGGCTCTACCGGCTGGATACCGCCGAAGTCGCGCAGCTTGCGCCCCAGCTCCAGCAATCTTTCCGCACCCACCCAGCGGGCACGCAACGCGCTTTCCAGTTCGGCCAGGCGGGCGGCGTCCAGCAGGGGCAGGCGCAGCGGTCCGGCGGGCAGATCGCGCAGATTCAGCTCCACCAGCACGCCCAGAATGGCGCGGATGCGTCCGGCGGGCAGGGCCACGCGGCGGCCATCACCCAGCGCGGCGAACAGCGTTTCATCGTCCTCCAGCGCGGCCAGCGCCTCCGGGGAGAACAGCTCGGGCTGGCGGGCGATCAGGTCCGCCAGCACGGGGATCAGGCTGACGCGTTCGCCGTCCACCACGATGCCCAGGTCCAGGGTGAACCAGCCACCAAAAGAGTCGTCGGCCTCGCCGTACCAGTCGCTGATCTCGGCAAAATTCAGGGGAAAATCGGGGTGGATGTGCAGGGTGAAGCCGCGCTCCTCCAGGGCCGCGCGCCCGCCGCGCATGAAGTCCATCCACGATTCCTCGTCACCCAGGGTCAGCAGGTCCCGCATCTCGGGGGAAAAGGCGTAGTCGCCAAAGGTCTCGTTCAGGGTGTCGAAGCCTGCCCGGTGCAGGGCACGTTCGGCCTCGCGCTCCAGCACCCGGTCACGCGGAATGCGGGTCAGCACGCCGTCGCGGTAGACGGTGGGATTGGGCGTCTCGGACAGGGTGCCGGGCGAGTCGGGAACCAGCAGGCCGCCGTAGGCGTGTTTCAGCTCGGCCACCGCCAGGGTTTGCTCCTCCTCGCGCACCATCCAGCGGTCCGGGACGTAGACGGTGCCTACGCGGGCCAGCAGGTGCAGTTGCGGCGTGTATGGCAGGGTTTCCTCGCGCACCTTGACGGTCTGTGGGATCGGCAGGCCCAGGCCCGAGGCGGTAATCGCGTGCGCCAACGCCGTGGCCTGGGCGGGTTGCAGCGTGGGGCCAGACAGAAAGCGGGCGGCCTGTTCGGGCGGGGCGTCGGCCACCACCCGCGACAGCAGGCCGGATGCGGGCTGCACCGCCCAGGGTTTGGGCGTGGGCAGCAGCACGGCGTCTGGCGCGTCCGTGATCGCCAGCGACGGCGACTGCGCCCCGCGCTCGTCGGAGGTCCAGGTCAGCGAGCCGCCCAGGTCCGGGCCGCGCGTCAGGGGGTGTTCGGGGCGCTCCCAGCACAGCCGCCCGCTGTCCAGCAGCGATTCGATCAGCAGGTCTCCCGCCGGGTGGCCGCCCAGCGCGTGCAGCTCCTCGGCGTAGCGGCCCGGTTCGCGGGCGGAGTCGGTGGCCAGGTCCAGCAGGCGCAGCAGATCGGCGTCGCGGCGCACGAAGGCGGGCGCGGTGGACAGGCTGCGCGGCGCGGCGTAGGTTTCGGCAGCCCGTAGGTCGGGCACCTCGCCGCGCACCGGCAGGCGGACCACCCGCAGGGCCACCCGCCGCGCCGAGGACGTGCCATTGGACGGCGGCAGCCGCCGCAGCACGTAGCGCAGCTCGAACTGCCGCCCACGCGACGCGCTGCGCCCGCACGCGCCGAAGCCCGCCAGCCACTGCTGGGTGCGGGCGTCCAGGGCTTCCTCGGCCTGCACCGGTCCGGCGGCGGGAGAGGTGTGCGGGCGCGGCCCCTCGGGCGGATCGGTGGCCAGCACCAGCGCGGCCACATGGCGGCAGCGGTAGCGCCCGCAGGTACACGACGACGCGCGCAGTTGCGGGTCCGGGGGGGGCAGCAGTTCCACCGACGCCTCGTAGTCCACCCCGCCCTCGCTCACGGTGCCCTGCGCCCGCCAGCCCGCCTCGGTCCAGTCGCGCCGCACATTCTGAACGGCCTCCTGGCGCAGCGCCAGCCCCTGCGCCGCCGTATCCAGCCCAAAGCCCGGCGGCAGGCGACTGAGCTTCATCCCCCCACCCGCCACAGCGCCGCTGACCAGAGGACCACCACATTCACCGCAGAGAAAAACACGCCCCCGAGTCTAACGCATCTCGTAAAACGGCGCAGTGATAGGCAGAAAGGCGCAGGGTGACCGCGAGGTCGGCGTCACGGCAATGGACGCGCGGCCAACCCCTCAATCTGCTCCCCTCATTGGCGGCCAGGAGGATCGAAACGTTGGCCAGCACGGCTTTTATCAGAAGTCCGCACGGGCGGTGGAGCGCGGTGAGCAGAGACCCTCTTGTGGCCAACCACACGGCTTGAACCGAGTGCGGTCACTTCAGCGGTCACTTTATCGGAGAGGCGGGACATGGGCGGAACCCCTCCCCTACCCTCAGCCCCCCACCCTCAGCTCTCGGCCCGCTCCTCCCAGCGTTGCTGGCGGACCTGACGGAACCCGGCGGTCAGCAAAATGACCGCGTTGAGAATGTAGATCACGGCCAGCGCGGCGATCAGGCTGGTTTGCAGTCCGGTTTGCAGGGTGCCGGAGGCCAGCAGGGACAGCTCTGGAAAATTGACCAGGCCGCTGCGGGGGGTCAGCGCCGCGAGGGCCGCCGCCCAGGACAGCAGCAGCATGCCGCCCCAGGGGCTGTTCATCAGGCCAGTGCCGGGCAGCAGCACGGTCAGTGCCCGCACCAGCAGCGTGCGCGCCTGGGCCGGGGTCTGGGCCGCGCGCGGCAGCAGCAGCGAGAGCAGCAGCAGCGCGCCCAGCAGCGCCGTGCCCAGCAGCGCCCAGCCCAGGCGCGGGCTGCGGCCCGGCGCGGCGCTCAGCACCTGGACCGGGTTCAGCAGCGACCCCCGCAGGGTCACGCTCAGGTCACCGGTCACGGCGCGGGTCAGGCTGCGCTGGTCCGGGTAGCACAGCCGGGGCTGACCGGGGCGGTAGGTCCGCTGGAAGCTAGCGTCGGGGCCAGCAGGATTCAGGCCCAGATTGAAGGCGGCGGCGCTCAGATCGGGGCGGGCAGACAGCGCGGCGCGGTACTGCTCGCGGGCCTGGGCCTCGTCGCCGCGGGCCTGCGAGATCACGCCCAGGTTGTTCAGGGCGCAGGCGTCGGGCAGCGCCGACGTGTAGATCTGGCGGGCTGCCGAATCGTCGCCGTCCAGTTGCGAGGCCAGACCGATCAGCAGGACGCTGTCGGGACCGGGGCGCAGGTTCAGGTCACCCAGGCCCGCCCCACCCCAGCCCCCGCCGTAGGTGCCCATGTTCAGCGCCGGATCCCGGAGCGCCGCGCCCGCCCGGTTGGCCCACTGCCACCCGCCCAACGAGGCCAGCAGCCCGGCCAGCAGCAGGGTCAGCAAAAAGCGCTCGCTCAGGGACGCGTAGGCCACCGAGCTGAAACGCGCCCGCGCCAGTGGACGGCGCAGCCACGACCCAAAGCGCCCCCCCAGGGGCCGGGTGGCCTGGCCCTGCGCCCGCCACGCCCGGGCGATCAGAACCAGCGCCGCCGCCACAAGACTCAGCGCCAGCGCCAGCGTGGACAGCCGCGCGGCGTCGCGCACGCTGTTCAGACCGCTCGGCCCCAGGTTGTACAGGGTTCCGGCCCGCAGCGAGCGCGCGAACTGCCGCCACTCCTCGGCCTCGCCCGCGCGGCCCTGGGCGTCCAGGATGCCCGCGTAGCGCGCGTACAGCGCCGGGCCGCCCTTGAACCGGGGGTGCAGTTCGCGCAGGTAGGCCATCCAAGACTCGGCACGGGCCAGGCGATTTTGCGCCAGCAGGGTGCCCAGATAGGCGCTGGGGTTGCCGTAGGCGCGCAGGGCCGTGCGGCTGACCGGCACGTCGGGGTCCAGCCCGCGCCCGGCGGCGTCGCGGCGGGCGCGGTCCAGCGCCAGATCGGCGGCTGCCGGGTACCCCGCCGTGTCCAGCCGCGCGGCCAGTTGCACCCACGCCGGAAACGGCAGCGTGGTCCCCAGCGCCCGCCGCACGGTGCTCAGGGCCGCGTAGCTGTCGCCCGCCGCCCGGCGCTGCTCGGCCAGCCGGAGCAGCAAAAAGGGATTGGTGGGGTCCTCGCTCGCTGCCGCCTGAACATCGGCCTCCGGTACCGCCTGGGCGGCGCGCAGCAGCCAGCCGGTCACGGCGGGGTCCGGCGGAAAGACCACCCGTTCCTGCACGCTGGGACCAGACGCACCCGTGGCCAGTGTGAAGCGCTCGGCGTAGCCGTCTCCCCCAGTGGTCACACGCACCACACCCCCGGAGGCGTCCAGCGAGCTGACTGGCCCCGGCAGATCGGCGCGGCCCAGCACCCGGCCCCGCGTGGTGTAGGCATAAACCTCCGGCCCCACACCCAGATACGTCACGCCGCCCACCTCCAGCGGACCGCTCAGCTCGCCCAGCGCCGCCGGGAAACTGCGCTGCCACACCAGCTCCGGGCCGTTCTCATAGCGCAGGGTGCGGCCTTCCAGCACCGGCGCGGCCCCCGCCGGGGCACTCCAGGCCAGGGCCAGCGCGAGGGCGAGGACAGGACGCAGGAGGACGGATTTGCCCCGCATCACACCTTGGCCCTGCCTCACACGTTGGCCCTGCCTCACGCCTGGCTCTCCGGCCCCACCGGAACAGCCAGCAGGTGAACGGCCCGCAGCGCCATCGCCGCGCCGCCCGCCAGCACATCGCTCAGGCCACCGTAGCGCAGGCCCAGCAGCAGGGCCAGCGGCATGGCGACGGCAGTGGCGAAGGGCACGGCGTTCAGTTTCAGGCGGGGTTGCAGCGTGGCCCGGTACAGCGGGATCAGGGCCAGCGCGACGGCCAGCGTGCCCAGCAACGCCAGTGGGGCCGCCACCAGCAAGGCCCCCATAAACGGCGCGATGCCGCTGCCGCCCCGAAAACGGAAGAACACCGGGTAGCAGTGCCCCAGCACCACCGCCAGGGTGGCCAGCCAGGTCAGCTCCGGCGTCAGCGCGCGGGCCAGCAGCACGGCCAGCATCCCCTTCAGGATGTCTCCGGCGGTCACCAGCATGGCGGCGCTCCGCCCAAACTGCCGGTAGGTGCCGCTGCCCCCCGGCAGATCGCGCCCCCGGATGTCCGCCCCACGCGCCCGCGAATACAGCACGCCCGTGACCAGTGATCCCAGCAGGTAGGAGAGAAGGGCGACCAGCAGGGGCAGCATACGCGCCGCATTGTAGGGCAGGGCCGCTGTGAAAGAGGGGGAAGCGGGTTCCGGGGCCACCGGGCTGGATAGGCGTATCGCCTGTGGAACGGTCACGGCCCGCTGTGATGCCAGGGGCCGCTGGATGGTCGGCGCCAGAGGCCCGCCAACGGCCCTGGAATGGAGGACTGTGGATTGATCGGGAACTCTCGCCACGGCCCTCCTCTACACTCGGAACGATGATCACCAGTCAAGGCAGGGGGCAGGCGCGGGAGACAAATGAGGACCGCTCCCATGAGGACCTGTCCCACGAAGAATTGCGGCGCTACTCGCGGCAACTGCTGGTTCCGGAATGGCTGGACGCCGGGGCGCAGGAGCGGCTGCGGCGTTCAAGCGTGCTGGTGGTGGGCGCGGGCGGGCTGGGCGGCCCGGTGGTCATGCTGCTGGCGGGGGCCGGGGTGGGCCGACTGGTCGTTGCAGACGGTGACACGGTCAGCCCCAGCAACCTTCACCGCCAGACGCACTTCACCTCTGCCGACGTGGGCCGTGCCAAGGCTGAGGTGGCGGCGGCGCGGGCGCAGGCGATCAATCCTTTCGTGCACGTTCAGACTGCGCCCAGATTGGAGCAACCGGAGGCGCTGCAACGCGCCATAGACGGAATGACGCTCGTCGTAGACGCCACCGACAATTTTGAGACGCGGTACGCGATTGCCGACGCCTGCCAGAAGACTGGGCACGAATGGGTCTGGGGCGCGGCCAGCGGCAGCAGCGGCATGGTCAGCGTGTTCGGTCCCCACCTGGGCCTGCGTGACCTGTTTCCCACTCCCGGCGACGCGCCCTCCTGCGACGAGACCGGCGTGCTGGGTCCGCTACCACAGGTGGTGGGCGGCGTGATGGCCCAGGAAGCGCTCAAGGTTTTGGGAGGTGTGGGTGAACCCTTGCGGGGCCGATTGTGGATCTATGAAGCCCTGCCTGGACGCGTTCGCCTGCTGACCCTCAAGTCAGTAGTCCTGACCTCTTCTTGATTAAATGCTCATGTAATATTCATATAGAAAGATGTCCAGGACGGTATTCTTTTCATTATTGTAGCTTTTTTGTCCTGAGAGGAACAGCACATGACTTTAGAGAAGCAGTTGGCAGCGCAGATTCCAGGTCTTGACGACAAGTAAATGTATGTTAACGTTCATTTGAGCTGCAGTCCGCTCAATTCAAATTCTGGAGGTTTGCACATGGCCAAGAGCACCAAACCCGCCGCGAAGAAATCTGTCGCCAAGGCTTCGCCCGCGAAAGCCGCGAGTCACAAGATCGCCAAAACCCAGATCATCGACATGGTGGCCGAGAAGACCAGCCTGAATAAAAAGCAGGCGGGCGAAGCTGTGGCCGCGATGCTGAGCAGCGTAGTGAACGCACTACAGGGCGGCAAGAGCGTGGGCCTGCCTGGCCTGGGCACCCTGAGCGTCACCCAGACGGCGGCCCGGACCGGCGTGCGCCCTGGCACCAGCCAGAAGATCACCATTCCCGCAGGCAAGAAAATTCGCTACAAGGTGGCCAGCACCCTCAAGGGCACCCTCTGAGCCAGGTGCCGCGCCCAGAGCTGCAAACTCAAACTTCCAGCCGGCCCAGCGATGGCGTCGGCTGGATTTTTTAATTCTCTAACGGCTTACGTTGTCTCCTGCTCGCTGCCCTGCCACTGAACGCCCCAGGCGACCCCTCGCGCCAAGACCCCAATGTGCATTTCTAACCGTTTTCGGATAATCTTGGATTCATGCACCACCACTGGGTTTTGTCCAGGGCAACTTTCCAGGACAACTTGCGGCGTGGTTGATCTGCGGCGTGGCCCCGACTTGCTGGACCCGGCTTTCTGGACAGGACGCCTGGCAGTGCTCGACAGACCTTGGCCGGGCAGCAGATTAAGGGGTGAAACCTTGAATCAGATGGCTTTTGAACCTGGCGACCGCGTGGTCCTGCCCCCGTACGGCATCGATGTAATCAGCGGCACCTGCCAGCGTCCGGTGGGCCAGCAAACCCACGCCTATTATGAGTTACAATTTGCCCATACGGCCAGCCGCGCCTACGTCCCGGTAGCCGCCCCACAAAACGCTGGCATGCGCGCCGCCCTGACCGAGAGCGACCTGCCCGAACTGCTGGCTCAGCTTCAGGACAGCAGTCTAGATCTGCCGCGCCAGTGGGCCGCCCGGCAACGCCTGGTCACCGAGATCATCGCCAGCGGCAGACCCCTGGAGCTGGCGGTCCTCACCTGCGAGTTGCGGCGCTGGAACATAAAACGCGGCCTGCCCGACCTGGACCGACAAGCTTTCCGGCGCGCCATCAAACTCCTGGAGCAGGAGGTGGGCGGCCTGACCGATCAGAATGCCAGGGCGGTCCAGCACTTTCTTGACCGTGCCTGGAATGAGAACCCACACAACTGACACCAGCACACACAAGGAAGCGCCCCCAACTTTCGTTGGGGGCGCTGGGGCAGATGAGATAAAGATTCTCACGAATCATGATGAACGCAGTGCGGAACCGTGTAAAGGAGGTGATCCAACCGCACCTTCCGGTACAGTTACCTTGTTACGACTTCACCCCAGTCATGTACCACAGCCTAGACGCCTGCCGTAAAGCTCCCGGCGGTTTGAGCTGCAATATACTCCCGTGGTGTGACGGGCGGTGTGTACAAGGCCCGGGAACGTATTCACCGCGGTATGCTGACCCGCGATTACTAGCGATTCCAACTTCACGGAGTCGAGTTGCAGACTCCGATCTGAACTGGGGATGGCTTTTGGCGATTCGCTCACTCTCGCGAGTTGGCTGCGCGTTGTACCATCCATTGTAGCACGTGTGTAGCCCAGG
>NZ_JNIW01000029.1 GCF_000701425.1 Deinococcus frigens DSM 12807
AACGGGTGAGAGTCGATTCTGGCTGATGCCGGAGGTCTCCAAGCGAGCGTATACACTGGTGATGGCGGCTTTTGCCCACAGTGTGGGCGCGAGTGAAGATCACCATGTTCTGGTGGTAGAGGACGGAGCGGGTTTCCATGTCCCTCCAGAGGAGGGACAGCCACCAGGTGTCCAGATCATCACCCTGCCCCCTTACTCACCCGAGTTGCAACCCGTGGAGCGCATGTGGGACCTGACGGACGACACAGTGGCCAATCGCTGGTTCGACACGATGGATGACTTCACTCAGACGCTGGGCCAGCAATGCGCCTGGTTGGAAACCCAGCCAGATCTCATCTCCCAGCAGACCCTCTTCCATTGGTGGCCCTTGTCAAGGAATTAATCGGAGTCAGTATCAGACCGCCTCGGCCACACGCGCGTTGACGACGAGGCCGCACACCCGGGTTACGGCGGCTCGAACGAAACGCTGGGACGGCTGGCGTACGACGCTTCAGGGCTTTCAGCGGGCCTGTGCCGCGCCTGGCTGGACGGCGATACTCTCTCGCTGGGTACGCCTGGCGTGCGGCCTGACCTCCGGCACACGGGGCTGAGACGGGCGCTGCTGCTCTCGGTCTGTCAGGCGGCGCGGGCGGCAGGTGCAGTGCATATGCAACTGGACGCCTGGGGTGACACCGACGCGGAAAGGGCCGAGGATGAGGCGCTGGGCCTGAGCGTGAAGATAGAAACGCCGATCTATTCATCCATGCCGCTCTAAATCCTTGCCAGCAGCCGCTCCACATCGTCCACGCTCGTGTAATGCGCGATGCTGACGCGCACGACGCCTTCCGGGTAAAGCCCCAGATCCTTGAGGGGCTGCACGGCGTAGAAGTGGCCTGCCGCCACGTCCACCCCGGCGGCGGTCAGGCGGGCGGCGGTCTGGTCCGGAGTCTGGCCGTCCACGCGGAACGCCGCCGTTCCCACCCGGCCCGTCATGTCCTGCGGGCCGTACAGCGTGACGTTTTCCCTGCCTGCCAGGCCCAAAATCAGGCGCTCGGCCACCGGCCCTTCCAGTTGGGCAATCCGGGCGTAGGCCGACACCAGCGCGGCGCGCGTCAGCTCCGGCGAACCGCCCAGTTCGCGCAGGTAGTCCAGCGTTCCCAGCCATCCGGCCAGCAGCTCGTACTGCGGCGTGCCGTGTTCGATGCCGGTGATGTCGCCGTCCGGCACGAAGCTCAGCTTGGGCCAGGGCAGGTTCGGGCGGTGTTCAGGTTTGATCCACAGCGCCCCCAGATGCGGTCCGAAGACCTTGTAGGGGCTGAACATCACGAAGTCCGCACCCCACGCCGCCACGTCCGGCAAGGTGTGCGGGGCGGCGTGAACGGCGTCCACCACGCACCAGGCCCCCGCCGCGCGCACCTGGGCAGTCACGGCGGGAATGTCCACGGTCACGCCCAGCGCATTGCTGGCCGCCGCGACCGACACCAGTCGGGTTCTGCCGGGCAGCAGCCCGGCCAGATCGTCGGCGTGCAGGCGCATCTCCGGCTTGCGGGCGTGCCAGACCTTTACGGTCACCCCGGCGCGCTCCAGTTCGCGCCAGGGGCTGGCGTTGGCCTCGTGTTCCAGGCCCGATACGATCACCTCGTCCCCTGGCCCCCACAACCGGGCAAAGGCGGCGGACAGGCGGAAGGCCAACGCGGTGGCACTCTGCGCCAGCGCCACGTCCTCTGGCTGGGCGTTCAGGAACAGGGCGGTGGCCCCCCGCGCGCGGTGCTTGAGGGCCAGAATCTCCGCGCCTGGCTGGTGTCCGGGCATGGCGTTGGTTGCGCCGTAGCGCATCAGGTGGGCAGTGATGGCCTCTACGGCGCGCAGGGGCAGCAGCCCGCCCGCCGCGTTGTCCAGGTACGCGCGGCCCGCCGCCAGCGGGGGAAACTGCTTACGCAGACGGTCAGCCAGGGTCAGGGTCGCAGTGGTCATGCCTCAGAGTGTAGGCCGGGTTGGGGGAGTTGTGAATGTTCAGGATCAGGCTGCGGGGCGTACGGGCAAAGGTCACCGGAACAGTCGAGCGGTAGGGTACTTCCACGGTTCAGCAACTGACAACTACAGTTTTTTACTGTCTGAGACAGCAGTAATCAGGGCTGGGCTTCGGTCTTTCGACAGGAACGACCACAGGCGATGTTCTGGAGGGATGCAGCCACCACAATCCGCCCGCCCACAGCCTGCCGAGTTGACCGTGCACATGCAGTTCAAGACCGGCGTGCCGTTCCTGCGGACCGCTCCCCTCGCGCGCTGTGTCGGTCTCGTTCTGGCACTCGATGATGGCTGGGAGTGTCAACCCCCGTGACCTTGCAGCCCATAGGCCAGGAACCAGCTCGTGCGCGCCTTCCTTCACGCTCAGGCGGCGTCCAGCAACCGGGCGCAACCGGGGCCGCTACCGCGTTACCCTGAACGCATGACAGACCCTGCCCCCGTCCCCCAGTCCGGCCAGCCCTTTCCAGCCTTCACCCTCAACGACGCCTCCGGCCAGCAACACGGCCTCAGTGACTTTGCGGGCAAGTATCTGGTGCTGTACGTCTACCCCAAGGACGACACCCCCGGCTGCACAAAAGAAGCCTGCGATTTCCGCGACAGCGCGCCCCTCAAGGCGCTGGGCGCGGCCATCGTGGGCGTCAGCGCGGACGATGCCGAGAGCCACAGCCAGTTTGCCGAGAAACACAGTCTGCCCTTTCCGCTGCTCAGTGACCCGGACGCCGCGTTCCTGAAAAGCATCGGCTCATATGGCCCCAAGAACATGTACGGCAAGGTCACCGAGGGCATCAAGCGCCAGACCTTTTTAATCGGCCCGGACGGCACACTGGTCAAGAGCTGGCTGGCCGTGTCGGTGGACGGCCACGCGGACGCGGTGGCGGCGGCCATCGAGAAGGATCAGGCCGGGCGTGGCTGACCCCCATGCAGTGGATCTGGAGCCGCTGAAGAGGGAGGCGGCCCTGCGTGCCGTCGGCCTGATCGAAAGCGGGATGCGGGTGGGCCTGGGCACGGGCAGCACCGCCAAATACGCCACCGAGGAGATCGGGCGCAAAGTAAAGGCCGGGGAATTGACGGGCATCGTGGGCGTCGCCACCAGCGAGGCCAGCGAGGCTTTGGCCCGCGAGGTGGGCATCACCGTGGAAGCTCTGGACCCGCGCCCGCTGGACATTGCCATCGACGGCGCGGACGAGATCGCCCCCAACCTCGATCTGATCAAGGGGCTGGGCGGCGCGCTGCTGCGCGAGAAGCTGACCGAGATTCAGGCGCGGCGGCTGATCATCATCGCGGACCACAGCAAGATCGTCGCTCAGATCGGCGAGAAGGCCCCGCTGCCCATCGAGATCGCGCGTTTCGGTTTCCTCAGCACCATCGAGCGCTTGCGGCAGATCGTTCCCGGCGGGCGGCTCCGGCAGCCTGGCGCGCAGCCCTACGTGACCGACAATGGCAATTACATCTATGACGCGCAGTTGGCCGTGGGCGGGGACATCGCCGCGCTGGAACGTCAGCTCAAGGGCACGCTGGGCGTGGTGGACACCGGGCTGTTCCTGGGCATGGCCGAGCGCGCCTTTGTCGCCTCGCCGGACGGGGTGCGCGAACTGGGCCGCTAAGCTGGACCCATGCGGCGGCTGATCGGACGGGGGTTGGGCGGGCGGCGTTTCGGCAGTCGGCGGCGGGACTGGGTGCTGGGCGCGCTGCTGGTCGCGCTGGCGCTGGCCTACGCCATCAACGCCGGCTCGGCGCTGGTGGTGCTGTACCCGCGCGCCGTCGCCGCCGTGCGCGCCCTGCCCGAACTGCCGCCCATCCGCGCCGGGCAAACGGTCTTGATGGTCAGCCCGCACCCGGACGACGAGAGCCTGTGCTGCGGCGGCATGATCGCCGGAGCGGTGCGGGCGGGGGCGCAGGTGTACGTGGTGTGGGTGACCAGCGGCGACGGCTTCGAGCTGGACGGCGCGCTGCTGGACCGCACCTTTCGCCCGCGCTTGGTCGCCACCGAGAAGCTGGGACGCCGCCGCATGGACGAGGCCGCCGCCGCCGCCGCCGCCCTGGGCGTTCCCGCCGATCACCTGACCTTTCTGGGTTACCCCGACGGCGCGCTGCTGAAGATGTGGAGCAGCCCCGATCCGGTGCGCTCGCCGCATACCGGCGCGCTGCGCGTCCCGTACACCCGCGCCCTGTCGCCCGGCGCGGTCTACAGGGCGGCCAACCTGCGCCGCGATCTGGACAGCGTGCTGGATAAGGTCAAGCCGGACGTGGTGCTGCTGCCCTCCACCAGCGACTTTCACAGGGATCACATCGCCACCAGCCTGTTCACACAGGAGGCATTAAGGGCGCGCGGCTGGACCTCGCGCGCGCGTTACTGGATCGTGCATGGCGGGTTGGAGTGGCCGGTGCCCAAGGGACTGCACGAGGGCTTTCCGCTGCTGATCTCGCCGCGCGGCTTTCACCTGCCCTGGCAGCGCGCCGATCTGGAGCAGGAAGACGAAGACCGCAAGCTGAGCGCCCTCAGGGCCCACCGTAGCCAGATGATGGTCATGCGCCGCTTTATGGAGGCCTTCGTGCGCCAGAACGAGCTGATCACCTTGCAAGACACCGGCAACCCCGCCGACGGCACACGGAGTGAGGAGGAGGACGGGGGGTACGGAGGATTCTGATCTTCTGATTTAAGGGGCGCTCAGCCCGTCCCCTTCGCCAGTTCCTCCAGTTGCCGCCTGAACTGCGCCGCATCCGATGTGGGCAGGTCGCAGGCGCGGCCCAGACACACGTAAGCCTGACCACCACCCGGACGGTCCTGCAAGACGGGGAGATCGCCGCCCGCTTCAGTAAAAGTCAGCGCCGTGAAGGGCAGTGAGATCTCGGCGGCCACCGCTTCCAATTCCCGGCGCTCGTCGGGCGTGCCGATGATGGCAACCTCGGAATGCGGTGCGGCCAGGAACGCCGCCACCCCCCACAAACCGCCGAAGCCCCCGCTGGCGGCCAGCATGTCGGCGCGGAAGCTCTGGACAGTGCGGCGGGCCATTTCTTCGGCGTCGGGCAGGGCGTAATAGCGGTCCATCCACAGCGCCAGCAGCGCCGCCGCCGCGTTGTCGGACAGCACCGCGCTGTCGAAGCCGGGGGCCTGACGCGTCAGCAGCGTCTCGGCCCGCCCACCGGAGGCCATGAACACGCCCGCGTCGTCATTCCAGAAATCGCGGCGCACCACGTCCCATAATTCGCGCGCCCAGTTGAGATGAGCGGTATCGCCGCCCGCCTGAAACAGCGCCACCAGACCCAGGGCGTACAGGGCGTGGTCTTCGAGCAGGCCCTCCACCTTCGCCTGACCACCGCCCCAGGTGTGGCGCAGGGTGCCGTCTGGCAGGCGCAATTCGGCGCGGATGAAGTCGGCGTTGCGGCGGGCGATTTCCAGATAATGCGGCTCCTGCAAAATGCGGGCGGCGTCCGCGAAGGCGGCCAGCGCCAGCCCGTTCCAGGAGGTCAGCACCTTGTCGTCGGTGCCGGGTTGATCGCGGTTCTGGCGGGCGGCGTGCAGGCGGTTTTTCAGGCCCGCCAGGTGCATGCCGATGCGCTCCTCGCTGTCGGCATGCAGGGCCGCCAGATCGGCCACAGAAGTCGCCAGAAACGGTACCGAGCGCCGCCCGTGTTCGGGGCGGTGGGGGTCCAGAAAGTTGCCCTCGTCGGTGATACCCAGATGATTCAGCAGCAGCGCGGCGTCCTCGCCCTCGCCCAGCACGGCGCGCACCTCGTCCGGGGTCCAGGTGAAGGTCAGGCCCTCCACGCCTCCCGTATCGGCGTCCTGAGCGCTGTAAAAGCCGCCGCCCCCGTGCAGCATCTCGCGCTCCAGGTAGGCCAGGGTCTCGCAGGCCAGGCGGGCGAATTCGGCGTCGCCGCTCACCTGGTAGGCGCGCAGCAGCGTGCGCGCGAGCTGGGCGTTGTCATACAGCATCTTCTCGAAGTGCGGCACACGCCACTGCGCGTCCACGCTGTAGCGGTGAAAACCTCCGCCCAGTTGATCGTAGATGCCGCCGTGGCCCATCCGGCGCAGGGTACGGAGGGCCATGCTGCGGCCCTCCACACGGGTCAGCAGGAAATCGAGGGTGGTGGGCGCGGGGAATTTGGGCGCGCCGCCAAAGCCGCCCTGCACGGCGTCGTGCACGCGGCGCAGGTTCGCCACACCGCGTTCCAGAAAGTCGGCGGGGAGGTCCCCCTCTGCCGGGCGCGGCCCGCTGGCCTCGCGGACGTGGGCGCTGAGGGCCTGGGCGTTCGCGGTGATTTTCTCGCGGTCCGTGTCCCAGGCGTTGACCACACTGGCCATCACGCGCATGAAGCTGGGCAGGCCGGGGCCGTCGCGCGGCGGGAAATACGTTCCGGCGTAGAACGGCTCGGCGTCGGGGGTCAGGAACACCGTCATGGGCCAGCCACCCTGCCCGGTCATGGCCTGGGTGGCGGCCATGTACACCGCGTCCACGTCGGGGCGCTCCTCACGGTCCACCTTGACGTTCACGAAATGCCCATTCATAAAGGCTGCCGTCACCGTGTCCTCGAAGCTCTCGTGGGCCATCACATGGCACCAGTGGCAGGTGGAATAGCCCACCGACAGCAGCAGCGGCACGCCGCGCTCCCGCGCCTCGGCGAAGGCGGCCTCGCCCCAGGGCTGCCAGTCCACCGGGTTGTCGGCGTGCTGGCGCAGATACGGGCTGGATTCGGTAGCAAGGCGGTTCATGCTGCTCAGGCTAACGCGCCCGCATGTTCACGGCATATGCGGGCCACTGAGTAGACTTCACACATTCAGTTTTTCAAAATGCCTCAGACTACGGTGAATGACACAGGTCGCCGGTACTTCTCAAGACAGCACTTCCACAACAGCGGACACCGCCATTGACCGTCCCGTTCGGGTGCGCGCCGGGTTCTCGCTGACCTTTGAAGTGCCGTTCCCCACCCCCATGCTGTTCGTGGTGCAGCCCGCCGACCGCCTCCAGCCCACCGGCACCCGTCAGCGCATCATCGACGCGCGGCCCCTGGGCGCTGCTTCAGGCATCCACACCTATACCGACGGCCACGGCAACACGGTCTGGCGCACGGTGGCGCAGCCCGGCACCTTTACCATCGGGCATGACCTGATCGCGGAGATCACGCGCCACCCGGACCCGGTGCTGCCCCACCTGCGAAAGACGATGGTGGAGAAGCTGCCCGACGAGACCATCCAGTACCTGCTGCCCAGCCGCTACGTGGACAGCGACATGGTCAGCGCCGAGGCGTGGGACCGTTTCGGGCATATCACCGGGGGCTGGGCGCAGGTGCAGGCCATCAGCGACTTTCTGTTCGACGAGTGCGCCTACGGCTACGGCTCGAACAGCTCCACCAGTGCCAAGCAGGCGCTGGACAGCCGCCGCGCGGTATGCCGCGACTTCGCGCACATGGGCGTGGCCTTTTGCCGGGCGCTGAACATCCCCGCCCGCTATGTCTGCGGTTACATGCCCGATATCGACATCGTGCCGGACCCCGTGCCGATGGACTTTCACGCGTGGTTCGAGGCGTACCTGGACGGCCAGTGGCGCACTTTCGACGCCCGCCACAATAAGCCGCGCGTGGGCCGCGTGCTGATCGCGCAGGGCCGCGACGCCAGCGATGTGGCCTTTTCCACCACCTTCGGCAGCGCCACCCTGACCCACATGAAGGTCTGGGCCGACGAGACGGATTTTGAGAACACGCTGGATATCGAGCCGAACCCCAGGATTTTCTAGGCCGGGGAAAGGAGATGGCAGTGACAGGTTCTGGAGCTGCCGATTCGGTTTGACCCCTCCGGCCCTTCGGGCCATCTCCCCTCAGAAGGGAGGCAAGGAGATTCCTGCGTGGCACGATCAATTGCGCCTCTTGGCTCTCCTAAAGGGGAACTGGCTGCAAAGCAGACTGAGGGGTTCGCCTTCCAGCTTGCCGCTCATCCGGCCCCCAACCCTCTGCCTCACAGCTCTACGGGGACCTACCCCCGCCGCCCCCGCACCGGCCCCAGCGGCGTCCAGCCCACTTCCCGGAGAGCGGCGCGCAGATCGTCCGGGCCGAGCCAGGGCAGCAGGGGCCGGGCCTCCAGCGTCACGTCGCCCAGCCGCGCCACCGGCCACGCGCGCAGTTCCCAGTGGGGCAGAACGGGAAGATCCTGCGGTCCTGTGGGCCGCACCGCTTCCAGCACGAGGCCGCCGAACAGCTCGTCGGCGGGGCGCACGGACCGCAGCGACTGGGGGGCCTGCATCCGGGAAAGGGGAAAGGCGGGGGTAAGGCGGGTATTCAGGGTCATGGTGGACCTCCTGCACCCAGCTTGCGCTTTACAGACGATTTTGGACATCGGTTGCGTGCCACACGCCGCACAACAGAAATCGGTTTTCCCGATGGGTGGGTTCCGGCGCGCGGCCCTACAATGCAATATGGCCGCCTCCAGATTCCTGTCCACCCACGCCCAGCCCACGCTGGCGCAGTTGCGGGCGCTGATTGCCGTGGTGGACGCGGGCGGGTTTGGCGAGGCAGCGGCGGAGTTAAACGCCTCCCAGTCGTCATTGAGCGAGGCGGTGGGCAAACTCGAAGACCTGACAGGCCGCCCGCTGCTGCGCCGCAGCGCCAGGGGCACCGTGCCCACCCCCGCCGGACTGCGCGCGGTGGCCCACGCCCGCGCAGCCGTGCAGGCCGCCGGGGACGTGCTGCTGGCGGCCCAGGACGACGGCGAATTGTCAGGCGTGCTGCGGGTGTCATCCTTCCGTTCGGCGGCCGCCCACCTGCTGCCGCCCGTGCTGGCGGCCTTCCGGCGGCAGCATCCGGCGGTGACGGTCAGAGTGCTGGACGGGGACCGGCACAGGGGCCAGGCCGGGGAACAGCAGGTGCGGAGCGGACAGGCCGATATCGCTTTCGTTGAGAGCACCGAGGCGCTGGGCCTGCGCCTGACCTTCCTGCTGCAAGACGACTATCTGTTTATCGCCCCGGAGTCGCGCGGCCCGCATCCGGTCACCGTGGAGGAACTGGCAACCTCGCCGCTGCTCCTCTCGCCCAGGGGCGACGCCTGCCACCAGCGCATCGAAACCTACCTCCACGGCCTGGGCATCGACACGTCCAGGGCCACCGAGCTTGATCAGGACAGCGTGATCCTGGGCATGATCCGGCACGGCCTGGGGGTCACGGTGATGCCCCGGCTGGCGCTGCTGCCAGTGCCGGACGGACTGGTGCTGGTCCCCCTGCCCAAGCCGCTGACCCGGACGATGGCCGTGGCCGCGTTGCCGCACCGCGCCGGATTGCCGCTGATCCGGGCCTTCACGGCGGCGCTGGTGGACTCGCTGGGGGACTCTCTGGGGGCCTGGCCACCGGACGGGGCGGACCATTCGGGCGCGCCAATCTGATCTGGAGGAACACCCCTCATTTCCCTGCTACCCTCTGGGGCATATGTCCTATCAGAGCGAATCGCCGGTGGTGCGCCGTCCCGTCTACGCCTCACGCGGCATGGTGGCCACCGGACAGCCACTGGCCGCGCAGGCGGGCCTGAGCATCCTGCAAGCGGGCGGCAACGCCGTGGACGCCGCCCTGGCCACCGCCGCCGCACTGACGGTGGTGGAACCCACCGCCAACGGCATCGGCGGCGACCTGTTCGCCCTGGTGTGGGCCGGGGGCAAGTTGCACGGCCTGAACGCCAGCGGCGCAGCGCCCGCCGCCCTGTCGCTGGACGCCGTGCAGGAGCGGCACGGCATTGCCGGGCACAGGGGTGAGATGCCCCGCCACGGCTGGACCCCCGTGACCGTTCCCGGCGGCGTGCGCGGCTGGGCCGATTTGCACCGCGCACACGGACGGCTGGACTTCGCGCAGGTGCTGGCCCCGGCCATTCGCTACGCGCGGGAAGGCTACCCGCTGTCGCCGGTGCTGGCGGCAGGCTGGGCGCGGGCGATCCAGGTTTACCGGGGACTGAAGCTGCCCATCATGGACGAGTGGTTCCGCACCTTCGCCCCCGACGGCTTTGCGCCCGCTCCCGGCATGCTGTGGCGCAGTGAGCATCAAGCCCGCACACTGGAGCAGATCGCGCAGAGTGACGGCGAGTCGTTTTACACGGGCGAGCTGGCCGCGCAGATCGACGCCCACGCGCGGGCCACCGGCGGTCTGCTGCGGGCCGAGGATCTGGCGGCGCATCAGAGCGAGTGGGTCACGCCCATTTCCGTCGAATACGGCGGCCACCGCGTTCACGAGATTCCGCCGAATGGTCAGGGCATCGCCGCGCTGATCGCGCTGAATATCCTAGAGGGCCAGCCGCTCCCCGATAGGCGCGATGACCCGGACGGCCTGCACCGCCAGATCGAGGCCCTGAAACGCGGCTTCCACGACGCGCATCAATTTGTTGCCGACATGCGGCACAGCGCGGTGGACGTGAAGCATCTGCTCTCTGAGGCCAATACGCAGACGCACCGGGGCGTTCTGTCGGACACGGCCCACGATCCCGCCACCGCCGCGCCCAGCAGCGGCGGCACGGTCTACCTGGCGACGGCAGACGACGAGGGCCAGATGGTCAGCCTGATCCAGAGCAATTACATGGGCTTCGGCAGCGGCGTGGTGGTGCCTGGAACTGGGATCGGGCTACACAACCGGGGCCACAACTTCAACCTGGAACCCGGCCATCCCAACGCTCTGGCTCCCGGCAAACGCCCGTACCACACGATTATTCCCGGCTTCCTGACCCGGGGCGACGGCACCCCTGTCGGCCCCTTCGGCGTGATGGGCGGCTTCATGCAGCCGCAGGGCCACCTGCAAGTCGTCCTGAACACCGTGCGCTACGGCATGAATCCGCAGGCCGCACTGGACGCTCCGCGCTGGCAGTGGCTCTCGGGGCTGGGGGTGGAGGTGGAAGCAGGGCTGGGTGCGGACCTGGCCCGCAAGCTGGCAGCGCGCGGCCACCGCGTGAGCGTGCAGCTCGATTCGGGTTCTTTCGGACGCGGCCAGATCATCTGGCGCAACAGTGAAACCGGCGTGCTGGAGGGCGGTACCGAGAGCCGCACGGACGGCCACATCGCGGCGTGGTAACCAGCACTGGCCTCTGCCTCTGCACAGTCCTGAGTAGTCCCGAGTCGACAGAACACCAGCCCCGCAGCGCAGAGCAGGCAGTACAGGGGAGGGAGGCCGGAGGGCCTTCCGGCTGAGTGGGGACGGCAACCGCAGCCGGCGCTCAGCCGCCCCTGCTCAGCGCTGGCTGACCCAGGTGGAGGCGGTGGGACCGTCAGCCGTCGAGCCGCCGGTCACCACCAACTGGCCGTCGATCACGCCAGCCACCGGGGACTGGCGGGGACCGGGCAGCGGCGTCAGGGCCGTCCAGCGATCGGTCGCCGGGTCGTATTCGGAGACGTTGGCGACCTCGCGGCTGCCCAGCGTCACGCCCCCCGCCACCACCAGGCGGCCATTCCAGACCACCGTGGAGGCGGTGGTATGGCCCAGCGGCAGCGGCAATGGGCTGACGGAACGCCAGGCGTCGCGGCTGGGATCGTAGACATGGACATCGCTCAGATCGCCGTTCTCCTCATCGCCCAGATGCTGACCGCCCACGGCATAGACCAGCCCATTCAGGGTCACGCCTGCCAGGTGGTTGCGCGGATTGGGCAAAGGTGCAGCCCCGCGCCAGCCCTCCCCCTGGCCCACGCGGTCCAGATTCAACACCCAGTGGTCGCCGTGGTCGTCCTCGTAGCCGCCGCCCTCGTTTCGCACCACGCCGCCGAAATAGTGCAGTTCCCGGCCCACCCGCGCCAGCCCGCCGCCGCCGCGCGCCTGCGGAAGCGGGGGCATGGCCGCCCAGGTGTCGGTTGCCACGCTGTACTTCCAGACATGGTTGGTCTGGGGACCGGGATGATTGCCCAGAAACCCGCCAGCCAGGTAGATGTTCTGCCCGTCGACCGCCACACCCGCGTGGGTCACGAAATCGGGGATGTCGCGCAGCTTCCGCCAGCGGTCCGTGGCCGGGTTGTAGGCGGAGGCGGCCCGCGTGGCGGTGGGCTTGTCGTTGACATTCCTGTCGAAGCCGCCGAAAACGTACAGTTCGCCGTTCACCGCCGCGCCCTGACCTTCGTAAAGCGTCGTGGGGGCGTTGGTGCGCGGCAGCCACTTGACCGCCAGGGCCGCTGCGCCCGTCACCGGGCGAACATTTTCCAGCACGAACACGGCGTCCTGGTAATCGCCGTTCGCCGACGGCTCAAAGCCCAGCAGGTAGCTGTTCGGCACAGCCTTGCCAGCGCGGTCCTTGAGGGGATAGGCGCGCACGGCGTGGCGGGTGGGGCCGGTGTTCAGGCGGTCCAGGCTAAAGGTGGTCTGCTTGGCGTAGCCATTGGCGGCCAGATAGATCCCAAACGGGGCGCTGCCCGGATCGAAAGTGGTCTGACTGCCCGCTTCGAGCTGGGGGTTCAGGGACTGGAAACTGGCGGAGGTCATGGTTCCCAGCACCTGGGTCCGGGCCGTATCGCCGTTCAGCACGAAGGTGCCGTACGCCGAGGGGCCGTCCGGGGAATAGCGCGCCACCGGGCGCAGGGTCACCTTGCCTGCCGAGGCGCGCTCGAACAGCGGGGCCATCACCTCGTCGCCGATAGGCTCAGCGCCCGTGCCCAGAATCAGGGCGCTGCTGCCCACATTGATCCGGTAACCCAGGGCGTCCACGATCTGCGCCAGGGCGGGTTCGCTGTCACCCTCCAGACCAGCGGCCCGCAGACCAGCCAGCTCCACCTCTCCGACAGGTGCGCTGTCTCCTACGGCGCGCAGGGTCGCGCGCAGCACGCCTGTGGACGTGCCGGGCAACAGGCGCACGTTCAGGCTCAGGCCCGCTCCGGCGGCCAGCGTCAGCGGAAAGGTGGGCGGCGACACCAGCCCGAAGGCCGCCGCATTGCTGAGGGTCACGCCCTTGAGCGTCACCGAAGCGCCGCTGCTGTTCTGGAAGGTCACGGTCTGCTCGGCGCTGGCCCCGGCCCCGGTGCCGTCCCTGGTACCGCTGAAGACCAGGGTATCCGGCTGGGCACTCAGGACGGCGGCGGCAGGGGGCACCGGCGCAGTGACTGGCGGTTCTGCCGGAGGCGTGGCCTCGCCGCCCTGAGGCTGCGCGCAGCCGGTGGTCATCGCCAGCAGCGCGGCCAGGGTCCAGCGGCCCGGATGCCAGCGGTTGGAGGTGTGGCGCTGGGCGAGGCGGCGCACCGAGGTGGCCGGTGGGGTTGGTGGGCAGGGCGTGAATGGGTTCATGGCTCTCTCCTGAGTCGATTTGGCTGTTCTGGGTTGACCGACCGGGAGAGTTCTTCTCGCTGGTACCTGGTCTGCTGCTGCTGAGGTCTTCTGGTCATGGGGCCTTCTGGTCGTGGGTGCCGGATTTGCCGATGGTCACGGCGGGCGGAGAGGACGCGGCGGGCAAACTGCCCTCACGGCTCAATTTCGGTCACCGGATCGAGGCCTGCCAGCAGCTTTCCCTGCGGGGTGGTCCCGATCTGGGCGCTGTCGGGCACGGTTTGAAAGCCCTCGCTGCCAAAGGTGGGGTCCGGCGAGCCGTCTGCACCCAGGCGGGCCAGCCCCGGCTGCGCCTGCTCCTGGCCAGAAGCGTCGGGGACGAACTGCGCGCAGCCGCCCAGCACCGCCCGATTGCCGGGCAGCAGCGCCAGCGAGACGCCGGGTCCCCGGTCCGCCGCGCCGCCACTGCCCGGCGCGCTCCCGTCCGGCAGGACGCGCAGGGCACTGGTGTTCTCGTAGGCCCAGGCCGGATCGCTCTTACCCGTCGGCAGCAGCCGCGCCAGGGTGCAGACCCCGCTGCTCAGGTATCCGGCAGTCAGCACCCGGCCCAGGACGTCCACGGCTAGGCTGCTGGGCCGGGTGGCCGCAAACCGGTCTTGCCGCACCGTTGCCACGCCCTGCTCCCCAAAAGTGGGGTCAGGCACGCCGCTGGCACCAAAGCGCGTCACCACCCAGCGGCTATACGTGCCGCCCTTCAACGACAGCGCTGTGCCGCCCACCAGCGCGCCGCCGTCCGCCAGCGGCCACAGGCTGTAGGCCGAGGCCGAGTCATCCACCGACAAGGCCACCTGTCCGCCCGCGCCAAAGGTGGGGTCCGGCTGTCCATCCGGCAGCAGCCGCGCCAGCACCACGCTGGAGGCAGGGGCCGCCGGGTCTGCCGCCAGGTCACGGCTGCCGCCCGCCACCAGCACGCGCCCGTCCGGCAGGGCCGAGAACGCCTGAGGGGCGGCGGGCAGCCCGGCGGTGACCCGTCCATCCTGCCCGAAGGCGGGGTCAGGCTGCCCGTCCGGCAGCAGCCGCAGCAGCGCGTGGCCGCCCAGCGCCAGCAACTTGCCGTCGGCCTGCACGGTCAGGCGCAGGACTTCCGGCAAGCTGCCCTGCACCGTTCGGGGCAGCCGGACCTCCCCTGCCGCGCCGAAGCTGGGATCGGGCTGGCCGCTGGTCAGGTACCGCGAGAACACGTACTCCGCGCCGCTGAGGCCAAACACCACGACGCGGCCATCGGCCTGCACCGCCGTGTCCTGGGCCGCGAATGCAGCGCGGATGGGCTGCTGGGCCTGTGGGTCCGACTGGACCGGACCAGACTTCACGGCCAGCGCGCCGCCGGGGGGCAGCGATGAACAGCCGCACAGGACCAGCAGGGCGGAGATCAGGGTCAATCGGGCGGCGGTCTGTCGTTTTATCACTGGTTTAAACCTCATCGTCTGACGTACTGGCGGCGCGGGGATCCCCGCGTTCGCCTGTCGTTCGGCCCCTGAACCCTGGCCTTGGTCATTGAATGGTGACGGGGGAAGCGATACAGCAACGTTAACGGCGGCTGGCGCGGGAACCGCCGTCCGGTCCGGACCATGAAGGCACGCTCAGCGGGGGTGGGCGGCCAGCGTCCACAGCAGCACGCGGCGGTCCCGGCCCCCGGCGGCGGCGGCGGCGGTGCCGTCCGGGCTAAAGGCCAGCGCCTTCACGCCGTCGCTGTGGCCGCCCAGGGTGGCGAGCAGCTCACCGCTCTGCGCATTCCACAGCCGCGCCCGTCCGTCCTCCGCGCCCGACAGCAGCCGCTGGCCTTCCGGCGAGAAGGCCACAGCGTCCACGGGGCCGCCCTGGGACAGCAGTTCACGCTGTAAATCTCCGGTCTGCACAGTCCACAGGCGCACGGTGCTGTCCCAACTGCCGCTGGCGAGCGTCGTGCCGTCCGGGCTGAAGGTCACGGCACTGACATAATCCCCGTGCCCACTCAGCGTTCGCAGGGGCAGACGCTGGGCCACATCCCACAGCCGCACCGTGCGGTCCCGGCTGCCGCTGGCCAGGGTCCGGCCCGCCGGGTCAAAGGCCAGCGAGGTCACCACGTCGCCGTGACCGCGCAGGCTGCCCTGCACGCGGCCAGTGGCGAGGTCCCACAGTTTGACGCTGTTGGCCGCGCTCGCCTGCCCGCTGTTGTCGCCGCCCGCCGTGGCCAGCGTCAATCCATCGGGGCTAAAGGCCAGCGCCGTGACGTGGTAGGTCTGCGGGTCCAGCGTCAGCAGGGGCGTACGGCTGTTCGCGTCCCACACCCGCACCCGCCCGTCCCCACTGGTGGCCGCCAGCCTGCTTCCGCTGGGGTTAAAGACCAGCGCCGTGACCGCTCCCGGCTGGCGCAGGCTGGGGCCACGCTTCTCTATCTGCGCCTGTCCCATCTGCGCCTTCCTCATCTGCCTAGAGCCGCCCCCCACGGGCCACCACTGGATCAGCCCCTCGCCGCTGCCGGTGACCAGCCACTCGCCGTCCGGGCTGTAGGCCAGCGCCCCGGCGTAGGTCCGGCTGACCTGCCAGATGCGGCTGGGGCGCAGCTCGCTCAGGGTGGCTGACGTCTGGACGATGGAGGCTTGAATGGGCGGCAGACTCAGGGCAGAGACGCTAAGCAGGCTTTGGCCGCACAACAGGGCCGCGAACAACAGGGTAGGGCGATTCATGCAAACCTCCGGGGGCAGATGCTGGGGCAGCGGAAAAAAACACAGGGGCGGCGCGGGAGGCCGGACAGAACCGGACCTCCACGCGCCGCCCTGGAGCAGGACTGGGTGGGAAGGGAGATCTACAACAAACTCTGTCTGGACCGACTTACTGGGGCCTGACCAGCAAAATGGTTCCCATGCCGGTCTTCTCATCGAGCTGGGCCACGTACAGGTTGCCGTTGCTGCGGTCCTCGGTCAGGTCCAGCGGGCTGGGGTTAAAGTTGGTCAGGCCAGAAATCCCCGGCTGGGCATCCACAATGTCGCCGTTCGCGCCCGGCGTCAGCACGATGATGTCTTTGCCCTTGCTGTAGC
Source organism: Deinococcus frigens DSM 12807 (assembly GCF_000701425.1). Classification (GTDB taxonomy): domain Bacteria; phylum Deinococcota; class Deinococci; order Deinococcales; family Deinococcaceae; genus Deinococcus; species Deinococcus frigens. The sequence goes on from NZ_JNIW01000029.1 coordinate 16,284, forward strand.
GCACCACCAGCAGGCGGTTCTTGAGCAGCGAGTTGCCAGCGGTCGTGTATTCCTCGATCACGCCGTTGGCCGAGGCATGCGCGCCGAAGTCGTAGGCGAAGCCGCCCCAGTTGCGGTCTGGCTTGGTGCCCACGGCATACTCGATGACCTCGGCGGGGTCCTTGCCGTCCGTGGGGTTGCCGCCGTTCATGACCCACTCGCAGCGCTCTGGGTTGGGGTGGCCGTAATACTTGTTTTTCTGGACGCGGAACAGATAGTCGTTCTGCGTGCCGACGCTGTCTTTCCCAATCACTGCTGGGCCGGTGTAGACCCCGTCGGGCCGGTTGGTGCAACTGGCAGGCAGGGGGTCAGGCGTGCTGGGCGTGTTGCCACTGGCCGCCGCGCCGTTGGTGGGTACGTACAGCGAACCGTTCTTGGCCCAGACCATGTCATAGGCGTTGCGGATGCCGGTGGCGTACAGCGTGACCGGCGCGCCAGGAGCGTAGGGATCGTAGGTGCCGCCCTCACTGGTCTTGACGTTCACGGGTGAGCCTGGAACGATCCTGGACACGTCCACCCGCAGCAGCGCCGCATTCAGCAGCTTTTCCGGGCGGTTGCCCCACACGGGATCGGGCGCACCGGTCGAGCTGTCGCTGCCCTGCAAAACGTACAGCGCGCCGTTTTCACCGGGCTTGAAGGCAATGGAGTTGGTCTCGTGGTCGCGGATCGAGCGGGGCAGGCCCGTCACGTAATCCTGCACAGTTTCCAGATTCTGGCCGCTCAGGCGCGTGATCTTGCCGCTCCACTCGGGGGCCTGACCACTCCCAGCCCAGAAGTAGTTGTTGCTGATCCACAAGATCAGGTTGTCCGCCGTGCTGGCCGGGTCAAACTTCAGCCCGATGATGGTGCGCGGACCATTGTTGGCCGCCTGGACGGATTTGATGATCTGAGGCGTACCCAGCGTGCCGTCGGCCTGCATGCCGAAGCGCAGGATCTCGCCGGTCAGGGTAGAGGCGTACAGTTTGCCGTCCGGCCCGATTTCCACGGAGGTGTACGGGAAGCTGGGGACGTTGCTCTGCGGCACCTGGGTGAAGGCCACCGTGCCGCCGCTGGTAGAGGCCGAGCCGGTGACAAAGGTGGTGTGGACGGGCACGAAGCTGTTGCCCGACACGTCCTTGAGCGCGCCCGTGATCTGGAAGGTGTAGGGCGTCAGCGCCTTCAGGGCTGTCAGGGGCTTGACGATGATCGCGTCCCCCCCACCCGAAGTGGTGATGGTAGCCGGAATCTTCACCGCGCTGCCCTGTTCGGTCAGGTAAGCAGCGTTCGAGGTCACCGAGTCCAGCTTGATGGCACCGCCGGGCAGGTTCACGTCGACGGTCACCGATTCGTTGAGGTCCACCATGGTCTGTCCGTCTTCGGGACTGATGTCACGCGCGCTGGGAACGTTGCCGGGCGCAATAATCACGTAATTGATCTTGGTGTTCGTACCGCCGATGGCGTCGATGGTCAGACGGCCATCCGTGACCGGCACGCGCCGGGTGACCGAGCGGAATTTGTTGGTGCTGGCAGGCATGTACGGCGCGATGGCCACCTCGCCCTCGATGTTCAGGGCGTGCGTGCTGTCCAGCGAGTTGCTGGCGTCGCCGGTACTGACGGTCACGGTGTAGGTGCCATTGTTGAGCTTGTATTCCCAGGCGGCGGCGGTGCGCTCGGCAGTTCCGCTGGCGTTGGCGTCGTACTGCATGTGAATGAAGGTGTTCAGGCGCGCTTCCACAGCGCTCAGCTTGCGGTCACGCGCATTCACGCTGACGTCCAGCGGTGTGTGGGCAGCAGCCTGGGTGACCCAGCCATAGCCGCGCGTGTTGTTGAAGGCCGCGCCGGTATCGGCGGTGTAACCCGCAGGCGCTGCCGAAGCGGCAGGCTGAAAGTTGATCTTCAGGCCGTCGATAGGCAGTTTGGTGGGGGGCGTGATGGGGGGCGTGGTGGGGGGCGTGGTGGGAGGCGTGGTGGGGGGCGTAATGGGGGGCGTGATGGGCGTCGACTCTGGGCCATTACAGGCGGCGAGTAACCCAGTCAGGACGAGGCCCAGTACGGGCAGGCGGGACGACAGCAGCGGACGAACAGAGGTTTTGGGCATCAGAGGTAGGTTCCTTTTGTCGGGGATTTTAGGGTGGGTTTGTCGCTCTGGAGGCGGCGGTCACGCGGGGCACGGCCACCAGCAAGGCAAGGTCGAGACGAGCGAGCTTACCGCGCCGAACGTTAAACCATCGCAAATGGCGTTAACGCAAAAATGAGCGTCGCAGCGCAGGTTTTTCTCATCCTAGGCAGGACCGGGGGCGTCGTGCTGTCCGGGTGGAGGCTGAAGGCGCATCGGCTGGGAAAAGGCAACCGACGCCGGGGAAGCGCCTGGTGAACCGCTTTTGCCAGTCGGCGCTCTCATAGAGCTGACTTTCAACCGTCTCCCGCTTCCGCTCGACCGACGCCTGGGCTGTGCCATGCTGTTCGGCATGACCCAGAACATCCCCCAGCACATCACGGTGCAGGTAGAAGGCTTCGCAGACGTCGCGGCGCACGCGGGAGAGCGGCTGGTGCTGGCGCTGGAGCGCGGCGGCGTGGACATCCTACACCGTTGCGGCGGCGTGGCCAGATGCACCACCTGCCGCGTGTCCTTTCAGGAGGGCGAACCCGACGCCATGACGCTGGCCGAGTACGACAAGCTCGCGGAAAAGGAACTGCTGGGGCAGGCCCGGCTGTCGTGCCAGATCGAGTGCGCGCCAGGCATGCGCCTGAGCGCGCTGCAAACGGCGGCCAGCACCGGCCTGGAACCTGGCAAGGCCCCCGCCGAGGCCATCGAACCCGCCCCCGAATGGACCACCCGCCCCGGCGCGTCCACCGAGGGCTGAACTTTCAGGCGGGCAGCCAGCGACTCGCGTAGGCGTCGGCCTCGCGCGGCTTGAACCGGGGCGTGGTCAGGCCCACGTGGCCGTCCGGGCGAACCAGATAGGGGGCGTCCTGAAGAAGTCCGGCCCGCCCAGCCGCCGTCCCGAAGGCAAAGGCGTGCAGCGGCAGCTCCCGCGCGGCGCACCAGGCCAGCAGTTCCGGCGACGGCGTGCCGTAGACATGCATCTGCCAGCGCAGCGACTGGAGCGCGTCAAAGTTGCTGCCCCTCTCCGCCAGCACCCACGGCAGGCGGTCCCCACCCCGGACCCGGCCCGCGCGGCCCACACTCAGCGGGCTGTGCGGGTAGTGGATCAGGAGTTGCGAGAGCCGCAAAAACGCCAGGCGGCGAACGGCTGCCGGACGGGTCAACACGCCCAGCGCCGCCGGAATCACGCGCGTGCGGACCGCGCGGGCCAGCGGCGAGGGGTCCACCACGCCGCCGAAAATGCGGTCCGTGGTATTCACCAGCGAGGCGGCAAAGGGCCGCCGCTCCGGGCCGTAGGTGGCCAGGGCAGCGGGACGGCCCCCGAGCGCCTGCGCCAGTTTCCAGGCCAGATTGGCCGCGTCCCCCAGGCCCGTGTTCATGCCCTGCCCGCCCACCGGACTGTGGACATGCGCGGCGTCTCCCAGCAAAAAGGTCCGCCCGACCTGAAACTGATCAGCCACCCGGTGATGCACGCGGTAGCTGGAAAACCAGTGCACCGCCGTCACCTGTGCGATGCGTTGCGAGTCGATCTGCGGGCGCACGGTCCCGAATGTAATGGCCTCGCCCACCCCCGCTGGCACCTGTCCCACGACGCGCCAGTGGTGCTTGCCTGGCATCGGGAAGAAGGCCAGAAACTGATCGTCGTCCAGCGAGACGTTGACCCGGTCCTCGCTCAGCGGGCCGCTGGCGCTCACATCGGCCACGTAAAAACGTTGCGGGTAGGTGCCGCCGGACAGAGGCACGCCCAGGCCGTGGCGTACCGTACTGCCCGCGCCGTCGCATCCCGCCAGGTAGGCGGCCCGGACGACCTCGGTCTTCCCGGCCCGCTCCAGGGTGGCCGTGACGCCGCCCGCGTCCTGGGTCAGGTCCGTCAGGGCGGTCTGCCATTCCACCGCGCCGCCCAGCGCCGTCAGGTGAGCGAGCAGCAGCGCCTCGTTCTGGTCCTGGGTCAGGATGAAGATGTCGGGATGGGGGGTCAGCCTCGCACCCGCGCCGCGCAGATCGACGCCCGCCCGTGCGTGCCCCCGCGCCCACAAGCTTAGTCCCGCCGCATGGCGGCCCCGCGCCAGGGCATCTTCGCCCAGGCCGAGCTGGTCATAGAATTCCAGCGTGCGCGCCTGCACCGCGATGGCGCGGGTCTCGGTGGTGGGACCGGGTTTGGGGTCCACAGTCCGCACCCGCACGCCCAGCCGGGTCAGCCACAGCGCCAGCAGCAGCCCGGTGGGGCCAGCCCCTGCGATCAGCACCTCAGTTTCCTCAACCGTTCTACCCATCAGCCTGTTCACTTCCAGGGGCCACCGTGAGCAAAAACAGGTCCACCAGCCGCGCCAGGGTGGCTGAATCGGGCGGTGTGGGCAGCGTGTTGCTGAACAGACCGTCCAGCGCGATAAAACTCATGACTGGCCCGATGAACATGCGGGCGCTCAGTTCGGGGGACGGCGCGTGGATCAGCCCCGCATGATCGGCAGCGGCCAGAAGACGCTCGGCAGTCGACAGTATCCGCGCCGGAAACGCCTGGCGTAGCAGCCCGCGCAGTTCGGGCAGATGCATCGCCTCACCGATCAGCAGGCGCAGCAGGGCCAGGGCGTCGGCATTCAGCAGCCGTCCGGTCACGGCCCCCGCCACCCCCAGCAGGCGTCGCCGCAATTCCGCCAGGCTCTGCGGCGGGACCTGATCCGGCTGACCCGGCTCCAGGTCTGCCAGTTCCTGCTCGACGATGGCAGCCAGCAGCTCCACCTTGCCGGGAAAGTAGGCGTACAGCGTCTGCTTGCTGACCCCCCCCGCCCGCGCGATGGCCTCGGTGGTGGTCCGCGCGTACCCCTGCGCCAGGAAGAGCTGCCGGGCGGCAGCCGTGATCTGCTGACGTTTGGCCTGAGCGCGGGGGGACATTGAGACCAAAGATCTGCTCCTTTAGTGCTGAAATCCAAACCGTACCGTACAGTTTGATTTTACGTCGATAAGCGTCTGTTGTCCAGTATCGAAGCGGCGGAATTGGTCGCTCCGGCTCCTGCTGAACCATCCAACAGGCGCATCCCTGTTTCCATGCGTTCAGTTCATCTTTCTATGTCGCTCAGCCTCGAAGCGGGCGATTTCCGAGGGGCTGGACACCTGCCGCGCCACGTCCAGGCGCAGGTCCTCGGTCTCGGTGTCGTTGGGATCGATACTCAGGATGGCGGTGGCCAGCAGCACCACGCGCCGCTCCTGCCCCCGCTCGATCTGCGCGGCCCGCAACTCCGCCCGCAGTGAGCCCACCAGCGCCCGCTGAATGGTCATGCGCTGTTCCTCGGCCCACTCGCTTTCCTGAAGGCTGGGCAGGAATTCGCCCTTGTAGGCAGCCACGGCAGCGGGCAACTGGCCGCCCGCGATCAGTTGCAGCACCCGCTGACTGTCCAGCGTAAGGCTGGCCTTGCTGCTCAGGCGGTATTCGGGGGCCTGGTGCGCGCCCTCCACCAGGATCACGTCCGCGCCCATCGCCTCGCGGATGTCGGTGATGCACTGCCGGAAATACGTGGCGGCTTTCTTGGGATCGCGGTCAGGCCAGAGCTGCGTCACCACGTCCTGGCGGGTGCTGCGCGGATGCAGCGCCAGGTAAGCCAGCACTGCCACGCTGCCGCGCACCCGCATGGCGCAGGGAATCCCGTCGCGCAGCACCAGTTCCTGGCCCAGCGTCATGATTTCCAGGCGCATGCCGCTGGTGAACAGGTCGTCGCGCATGGTCCCGCTCAGCGAGGAAACGTCTTCCAGCGCGGCTTCCAGCATCGGGGCCAGGTTGGGTTGCAGGCGGGCGTAGGCCAGCATTTCCTCGATTTCCCGCAGGTCCGGCGCGATGGCTGCCTGGGACTGCGAGCGCGGCTGCCCGGCCAGTTCCAGCAGCGCCTCCGACAGGAGTTGCGTGCAGCGCGGCAGATCGTTCATACGGTAGGCACTGAACGCCGCCAGCAGCAGCGCGCGGGTGGCGTCAATGTGTGCGCCGCGCCGCAGGGCGTCCTCACGCACCTCCAGATGCATCCGCAGCGCCGAGGCGCTATCGCCGCGCCGCAGGGCCATCATCGCCAGCACCACCCGCGCGTACAGCGACAGATCTGGATTCAGGGCGCGCAGGCGGGCAATCGTGCGAACCGCCTCGGCATGTTCCCCGATACGGCTGTAATGGTTGGCGAGGTGGGAGAGGGCATACTCGGTGATATAAAATTCTTGAAGCATTTCCGCACGATTCGCTAAATCGATCAAACTTTCACAGAATCCCGCGTAATCACCGCTAAAGAGCATTAGATCGACACGGCGGGCATGTAGCTGAAGAGAGCTGTGTTCATTTGGGAAATCATGAAGTATATTCTCTGCTCTATTCAAACTTTCATGAGCATCCTCTATTAAACCTCCTTCTATCTGAATATCAATAAGTGTGTTTACAGCAGCTAATAGTGGTCTTCTATTTGAATCTTTTTCGAGAATAGGGATGGCACTGTTTATAAATTTCAATGCAGTTTGCACTTCGCCACGCGCTATGTAAGCGAAGGCAAGAGTATGGGATATGCGCGCCACTATTTGTTTTTGACCCAATGACAGATATCCACGCCGAGCCTCTTCAATCTTTCTTATTGCATTTTCATGCCCCAGATTTTGAAGAACAACACCATGCCAGCGAAGAGTCCTGAAAAGCAACTCACCAGAGAGATGAGGGGTAATTTCTTCAAAATGGTCAGCGGCTCTTTTATTCTCACCGACAGCGCGTAAGTAGTTGCCATACTCTACCCTCGCTTCGTTATCACCCAAAGCCATCGCCAGCTCTAATGGCTCCTCAGCCGCTACAAACTGACTGGTTCTGAGAAAAGATATACCCAGCCAAGCCAGTTCCTTTGGGGTCAGATCCGACTGCTCACTCAGGGCTGTTAAAACAGTAGTGTATTCTCCAGCATCGAAATCCGATTGGAGCTGTGCAGCACGGTTAAAACGTTTTTTCACATCATGCCGCATAGAATAGCCTCATGAAGAAAAACCTGCGCACCTTTATCGCACTCGTCCTTACTCTTAGCGTGAGCCTAGGAACTGCTGGAGCCAAAGTAGGAAACTACACGGGACTCGAAAGTGCTCCCACTCCCACTGCCCAATCCAGCACCATCGGGAATTGAGGCGGCTGACATGGCCGTATCCTACCTCCGCAAAATGCAGCAAGTCCGTGAAGCCTTCAACACTACCGCCGGAAAGCAGGCACAGCAGATCGCTGAAACTTCCAACGTACGCCAGGCCAGCCCTTCCTTGCTGACCAACCGTATGGACGGCCTCTCGTTCCGGATGGGTCGCCTGTCCTGTGCTGGCCTGGAATGAGTTCTAACTGGGCGTCCTGGAACAACCCGGGTAATGGGGTCTGGAAAGCTGATTCGAGCACCCTTGACCTGACGGTCGAGGCCAATTTCCAGGAGGCCAGCGCCTGGGTCACGGCTGTCGTGGGCCGCCCCTGCGAGGGACATGAACGTCGGGTAGCCGAACTGACCCTGAAACTGGCCATTGCCGCAGACCTGATCCACAATGAACGGGATGTCCGGCAGATCGTGTGGGCTGGACTGCTCCATGACATCGGCAAAGCAGCCATTGATCCGCGCATCCTGAACAAGCCCGCTGCCCTGACGCCCGCCGAGTTTGATGTGATCCAGCAGCACCCCGGTCTGGGCTACCGTCTAGCACGCACGGCACCACAGATCGACGATGAAACTCTGGATGGCATTCTGTATCACCACGAACGCTGGGACGGCGAGGGCTACCCGATGGGGCTGATCGGCGAATCCATCCCGCTGCTGGCCCGCCTGCTCAAGGTGACCGACGTGTACGACGCCCTGGTCTCGGACCGTCCGTACCGCGCCGCCTGGACTGCCGACGAGGCCGCCACGTACCTGCTGCAACACTCCGGCATGGCCTTTGATCCGCGCCTGATCCAGATTTTCGCGTACCGCGTTCTGCCCTTTCACCAGCAACAGGGGTTCCCGCTCGACTGAGTTTTTGAGTTCGGGTTCCGCACGCACTGTCAAATTCATCCCACAGACCACAACTTCCGCAGGACAGGGGTTGTTTTTTCGTTTGGCCCCTGCACAGAGCTTGGGCCTGATCCATCCACCCACGAATAGCACGGTATAGACGTCACTGGAGGAGTGATAAGGATTCCGATTGGAAGGTGTTGGAGACACCTGGAAATCCGAGGGAGCGTCTAAGCGTCCTCATTGGCGCTACTCTGGACAAGACAGCGAGCAGGAGAACAACGGTTTCTGGACATGGAGTGGATAAATCGGCGCTTTCCCGATTCATCCACGAAACAAACGGAATCCGTATGAGGGCTTGCGGAAAAAGGCAGGGGTGCCTTGTCATCCCCCTTGCGAGACAGGGATGTTAGAAAGGCAACCAGGGCGAGGGGATCACCGGGCAGACTGCAAAGCTCGAACAGCAGGCCGCAGTCCTTTTTCGCCCAAGCACCGAACAAGAAAGCCCCACCCGTTTCCAGCTGGGGATTCTCATCTCAGCTTTCCGGCGTTTCGCCCTGAGCTACCGCGCTCAGTTGGTGTAGGTGACGTTCTCGTTCACCACACCGGGGCGGGTGTCGTCGTAGCTGCGGTCCCCAGTCACGGAGTCACTGCTGTTGTTGCTCTCGCCGTACTTCTCCAGCGTGCGGTCGTCGGCCACCTGCATATCGCGGACAGTCAGCAGGCCGGTGCCCGCCGGAATCAGCTTGCCCAGGATGACGTTTTCCTTGAGGCCGATCAGATCGTCGACCTGGCCCTTCATGCTGGCCTCGGTCAGCACGTGGGTGGTGTGCTGGAAGGAGGCCGCAGACAGCCAGCTCTTGGTGGTCAGGCTGCTCTTGGTGATGCCCAGCAGCACGGGCTTCCAGCTCGACGGCGTGGTGTCCTCGCCCAGCGCGTTGTTGGCCGCGTCCACTTCCCAGCGCTCGACGGTCTGGCCTTCCAGGAGATCGGTGCTGCCACCGTCCACGATTTCCACGTAGCGCAGCATCTGGCGGATGATCACCTCGATGTGCTTGTCGTGGACCTTCACGCCCTGGCTGCGGTACACGCGCTGCACCTCGTCCACCAGGTACTTCTGGGCAGATTCGTTGTCCTTGTGCTCCAGCAGATCGTGCGGGTTGACGGCCCCGCGTGTCAGTTGCTGACCGGCCTCAACGTGCGCGCCGTCCTTGATTTCAGGGAGCAGGCGGGTGGCGCGCGACACCTTGTGCAGCTTGCCGCTGAACTGGGCGTCGTCGGCCTCCACCTTGATCAGGTAGCGCTCGTCTTCCTCGGTGATGTGAATGACGCCGGTAGTGTCGGCGATCAGCGCCGGAACCTTGGGCTTGCGGGCCTCGAACAGCTCGATCACGCGCGGCAGACCCATGGTGATGTCGCCGCTGCCCGCCACGCCGCCGGTGTGGAAGGTCCGCATGGTGAGCTGCGTGCCGGGTTCGCCGATGGACTCGGCAGCCACCACGCCCACGGCCTCACCCATGCTGACCGGCTTGGCCTGTGACAGGTCATAGCCGTAGCACTTCTGGCACACGCCGCTCTTGACCCGGCAGTTCAGCGGGGTGCGGACAAAGATGTCCAGCAAGACCTTGGCGTCCCTGGTAATCGCCTTGACATGCTCCAGCGACAGCATCTCGCCCTCGCGGATGGTGCTGCCGTCAGACAGTTCCACGTCCGCCGTCAGGGTGCGGCCATAGATGCTGGTCTCGATCTCGCTGGCCTTGCGGGCGCGCCACTCGCCGCTGCGCTCGTCGGTTACGCCCAGGCTGATGGTGCTGTAGTCGGTAGTGCCGCAGTCCACGTCGCGCACGACAACCTCGTGGGCCACGTCCACCAGTTTGCGGGTCAGGTAACCGGAGTCGGCGGTCCGCAGGGCGGTATCGGCACCGCCCTTACGCGCACCGTGCGTGCTGATGAAGTATTCCAGCACGGTCAGGCCTTCACGGAAGCTGGCGCGGATCGGCACCTCGATTGTTGAGCCGTCGGGGCGGGCCATCAAGCCGCGCATCCCGGCGAGCTGGGTGATCTGCTGGGCATTACCGCGCGCACCCGACTGGCTCATGATCCACAGCGGGTTGAAGGGGTAGTTCTGGCTGAAATTGTCGAACATGGCGTTCTTGATCTCATCCTTGGTCTCATTCCACAGTTGCACGACCTGCTTGTAGCGCTCCTCGTCGGTCATGAAGCCGAACTCGTAGTTCTGCTCGATCTCGGCGACCTGCTCGTCGGCGCGGGCCAGGATCTCACCCTTGCTGGGCGGAATCACGATGTCGTCGATGCCGATGGTGATGCCCGAGGAGGTGGACAGCTTGAAGCCGCTGTCCTTGAGGGCGTCCAGCAGCCCGGCGGTGGCCTCGATGCCGAGGTGCTTGAAGCAGGCCATCACCATGTCCTTGAGATGGTCCTTCTCGTAGGCGGTATCCAGATCCACCAGAGTGTCCACTAGGGCGGCCTGATTGCCCAGCGCTTCCTGCACCAGACGGCGGAACATCACGCGCCCGGCGCTGGTCTCGTAGATGGTGCCGTTCAGGCGGATGCGGACGTGGTCCTGGTAGTCTAGGCCGCCGCGCTCGACGGCCATGATCGCCTCGTCAGGGCTGGAGAAGTTGTACTTCAGGCGTCCGGGGCTGGTGGCCACGCCGCGCACGGTGATCGGGCTGTTGAGGGCCACCTTGTCGTCCTCAAGGGCCTGCAACGCGGCATTCTCGTCGGCGAAGTCGGTTCCCGCGCCCAGGTTGTCGTGGCGCAGTTGGGTCAGCGTGAAGATGCCCAGGATGATGTCGCGGCTGGGCTTGACGTTCGGCTCACCGTTGGCCGGAGACAGCAGGTTGTGCGAGGCCAGCATCTGAATGCGGGCTTCGGCCTGCGCCTGCGCGCTGAGGGGGACGTGGATCGCCATCTGATCGCCGTCGAAGTCGGCGTTGAAGGCTTCACAGACCAGCGGGTGGAGCTGGATGCTCTGGCCTTCCACCAGCACCGGCTCAAACGCCTGAATGCCGAGGCGGTGCAGTGTGGGCGCGCGGTTGAGCAGCACCACCTTGTCCTCGATCACCTCTTCCAGCGCGTCCCAGACGCTATCGCGGGTGTCGCGGTAGCGTTCGAGCATCTTGCGGGCCTGCTTGATGTTGGTGACCTCGCCCTTCTCTTCCAGCACCTTGAACAGGAAGGGCTTGAACAGTTCCAGGGCCATGCGCTTGGGAACACCACACTGGTGCAGCTTGAGCTGCGGGCCGACCACGATCACGCTGCGCCCGGAGTAGTCCACGCGCTTGCCCAGCAGGTTCTGGCGGAAACGCCCCTGCTTGCCGCCCAGCAAGTCTGTCAACGAGCGCAGGCTGCGGTCCGAGCCGGGATTAGTTACGGGGCTGCCGCGCCGTCCGTTGTCTATCAGGGCGTCCACCGCTTCCTGCAACATGCGCTTCTCGTTGCGGATGATCATGTCGGGCGCACCCTGGCCGATCAGCTTCTTGAGGCGGTTGTTGCGGTTGATCAGGCGGCGATAAAGATCGTTCAGATCCGAGGTGGCGAAGCGTCCACCGTCCACCTGCACCATCGGGCGCAGATCGGGCGGCATCACCGGCACGGTGTTCAGGATCATCCACGAGGGGTGGTTGCCGCTGCGCTTGAAGGCGCGCGTGACTTCCAGCCGCTTGCGGGACTTGGCCCGCTTGTGGCGCGAGGAATCACCCATCGCCTCGTTCAGCTCGGCTTCCAGCACGTCCAGATCGATGTCGTCGAGGAGTTCCTTGACGGCCTCCGCGCCCATCTTGGCCTCGAAATCGTAGGACTCGATCACGCGGACCTGCTTGCGAACCAGGTCAATCTCGATGCGGCCCGAGATCTCGCTTCTCAGGTTGCCGCCGTCGGCCAGCTCGTCGCCGGGTTCCACGCGGTCCCCGATCACCACGAGGGGTTCGTCCTCATACGGGTAGACCTTGGCCTTGGACACGATGACGCTGGCAGGAGCGTGCAGCGTGATGGTCCCGTTGGCCTCGGCAGTGATTTCCTCGGCGGTGTCAATTGCGCCCACCACTCTCTGCCCGGCCTCGACATCGCTGCCGTCGCCGACCAGCACGTGCATGGTGGGGTTGATCGGGTACTCGGCGCGGCGGGTCCAGTGCGCGGTCACGGTGGCGTCGCCTTTCTTGGGCAGCTTCACTTCACTCAGGCGGCTGTCGCGGCTGACGCGCAGGCGCTGGCCGGACTTGGCTTCCGCCAGCGTGGCTCCGGCCTCGATGATCTCGCCGTGCGCCACCGCGACGTCCATGCCCTGCGGCAGGTACACGCGGGCCAGCACTTCACCCAACGGGGTCTCGACTTCGATGTCCTCGCCGTTCTCATCCTGCTCCACCGGGGCGGCTTCCACGCTTTCGCGGATGACCACCATCACGGAATCCTCGCCCATCTCGGCCAGGAAGGCGGTTCCGGCGACGGGGGCGGTGATGCTCACGTCGGCTTCCAGCTCGGCCAGGATTTCCCCGGCGCGGAAGGCGTCCTGATCGACCAGCGCGTCGGAGGGCAGGGGCAGCGACGCCTCCACCTCCTCGCGGTAGGCGATCTCGGCGCGGCGCGGGAAGCGGTACTGCGCCAGGCCGTCCATCTTTGCGACCACGTTGCCGCCCAGGGTCTGGCCGCGCGTGACGTACTCGCCGTCCCCCACCACGGCTTCCTGACCGTTGGGAATGGTGTAGGTTTCCTGCCGCCCGAAACGCAGTTCGCGATACTCGTCGTCGGTCAGCAGTTCGCCACGCTTGAGGGGCCGCCCGTCCTTCTGGGCATTGCGGGGATCGGTGACCAGGAAGGAGCTGAAGTACAGGACCTTTTCCAGTTGCCCGGCGCTCAGGTCCAGCAGCGTGCCGATCTTGCTGGGGCTGTCCTTGACGTACCAGATGTGCGCGGCAGGCGTCGCCAGATCGATGTGACCCATGCGGTAGCGGCGCACCTTGCTGGACGTGACTTCCACGCCGCAACGCTCGCAGACCTTGCCCTCGTAACGCTGGCGCTTGTACTTGCCGCAGGCGCACTCGTAGTCCTTCTGTGGCCCAAAGATGCGCTCGTCGAACAGGCCTTCGCGCTCAGGCTTGAGGGTGCGGTAATTGATGGTTTCGGGCTTTTCAACCTCGCCAAAGCTCCACTCGCGGACTTTTTCCGGGCTGGCAATGGCGATACGGACTTTGCTGAAATCTTTCATTGAAACTCCTTGGGAGTTAGGTCAAACCGTCAAACTGTCTAATGGTCTAACCGCAAAAAGCTGAGAATCAAGTCCTTCTGGCGGTTAGACGGTTAGACCTTCAGCCTTGAGACAGCGCGTTAGCGCTTGGGCATCATCCCTTCGAAGATGTCCACGGGGCGGTCCCCGGCGTCCAGCACTTCCACGTTCAGGCCCAGCGAGTGGAGTTCCTTGACCAGCACCTTGAACGACTCGGGGATGGTGCTGCCCGAGACTTCCTCGCCCTTGACGATGCTCTGGTACGCGGCGTCGCGCCCGTCGATGTCATCGGACTTGATGGTCAGCATTTCCTGGAGGGTGTGCGCCGCGCCGTAGGCTTCGAGCGCCCACACTTCCATCTCGCCGAAGCGCTGGCCGCCGAACTGCGCCTTGCCGCCCAGCGGCTGCTGGGTGATCAGGCTGTAGGGGCCGGTGGAGCGGGCGTGCAGCTTGTCTTCCACCATGTGGTACAGCTTCATGACGTACATGGTCCCCACCACCACGGGGCCGCTAATCGGCTCGCCGCTGCGTCCGTCGAACAGGATGCTCTTGCCGGTGCGGGCCAATTGCATCTGCGCAGCCTCGTAATCGACGCTGGCCTTGCTGATGACGCCCAGTTTCCCGGCGCGGTCCAGTACTTCCTGCTCGCGCTTGTCCAGCTCGAAGCCGTCGTCCTTGCGGGCCTGCAACCTCTCGGCGGCAGCGACTTCCAGCATTTCCTTGATGGTGGCCTCGGTAACCGAGTCGAACACCGGGGTCTCGAACTTCTGGCCGGTCAGGCGCGCGACTTCGCCCAGGTGCGTTTCCAGAATCTGGCCCAGGTTCATGCGGCTGGGAACGCCCAGCGGGTTGAAGACCAGATCGACGGGGGTGCCGTCTTCCAGGTAGGGCATGTCCTCGGGGGCCATGATCTTGGAGACGACGCCCTTGTTGCCGTGTCGGTTGGCCACCTTGTCGCCCACCTGCAACTGACGCTTCTGCGCCACGTACACGCGCACCATCTCGCGCACGCCGGGCTTGAGGTCCACGCCCTCGTCGCCCCGGCGGAAGCGCACGGTCTTGACCACGATGCCGCCCTGACCGGACTGCACGCGCAGCGAGGTGTCCTTCACTTCGCGGGCCTTCTCACCGAAGATCGAGCGCAGCAGGCGTTCTTCGGGTGTGGGTTCGCTTTCTCCCTTAAAGGAAGTCTTGCCCACCAGAATGTCGCCGGGCTTGACCTCGGCACCCACGCGCACGATGCCGTCCTCGTCCAAGTCGCGTAGCGCGGCTTCACTGAGACCGGGGATGTCGCGGGTGATCTTTTCCGGCCCCAGCTTGGTGTCGCGGGCGTCAATCTCGTCTTTCTCGATGTGGACCGAGGTGTAGAAGTCCTTGCGGATCAGGCCCTCGTTGATGCAGATGGCATCCTCGAAGTTGTAGCCGTCGAAGGGCATGATGGCGATGGTGATGTTCTGTCCCAGCGCCAGGCGGCCCCGGTCACTGGCCGGGCCGTCGGCGATGACCTGTCCGGCCTTGACCTCGTCGCCCACGCTCACGATGGGATGCTGATCGAGGTTGGTCCCCTGGTTGCTGCGGGTAAAGCGCACCAGCTCGAAGGTGCGGACATTGCCCGTGACCATTCCGGCGGCGGCGGAATCCTCGGCCAGCGTGATCTGAATGGCGCGGGCGTCCACGTAGGTCACGCGGCCCGTCACGTCACTGACGACGCTGGTGCCGGAATCGGTGACCACGCGGCGCTCCACACCCGTCCCCACGGCGGGGCTGTCGGCGCGCACGAGGGGCACGGCCTGCGACTGCATGTTGGACCCCATCAGGGCGCGGTTGGCGTCATCGTGCTCCAGGAAGGGAATGAGGCTGGTGTTGATCGAGACGATCTGCTTCGGCGAGACGTCCATGTAGTCGACTTCGTCGGGGGTGTACCACAGCGGGTCACCCTTGCGGCGGGCCAGCACGCGCTCGTCGGCAAAGGTGTTGTCGGCGTTCAGCGGACTGTTGGCCTGCGCCACCGTGTACCGGTCCTCGATGTCGGCGGTCATGTACTCCACCGTCTCGCTGACGTTGCCGTCCTTGACCCGGCGGTAAGGAGCCTCGATGAAGCCCAGCGGGTTGACCTTGGCATATGAGGCCAGACTGGAAATCAGGCCGATGTTGGCACCTTCCGGCGTTTCGATCGGACAGATGCGCCCGTAGTGCGTGCGGTGAACGTCTCGCACGTCGAAGCCTGCGCGCTCGCGGGTCAGCCCGCCTGGCCCCAGCGCGGAGATGCGGCGCTTGTGGCGCAGGTCAGACAGCGGGTTGGTCTGGTCCTTGAACTGAGAAAGCTGGCTGCGCCCGAAGAACTCGCGCATGGCCGCCACGATGGGGCGATTGTTGACCAGCTTGGTGGGGGTGGCGGCGTCGGGGTTGCCCAGCAGCATGCGCTCGCGCACACCGCGCGCCATGCGGCCCATGCCCACGCGCAGTTGATCGGCCAGCAGTTCGCCCACGGTGCGCACGCGTCGGTTGCCCAGGTGATCGATGTCGTCCTCGCCCACCGGCACGTCGTGCAGCTTGCCTTCTGGCCCCATCATGGACACGGTGGCGTGGCCGTGGTGCAGCGCCATCAGGTAGCGGATGGTGTCCACCAGTCCGGCGTCGCTGAACTTGCCGTCCGCGAAGGTCAGCAGGGTGTATTCCTCGCGCGCCAGGCCCAGCTTGCGGTTCATCTTGAAGCGGCCCGGCTTGCCCAGGTCGTAGCGGCGCGGATCGGCCAGCAGCCCGTACAGGTACTGGGTGGCCTTGTCGCGCTTGGGCGGATCGCCCGGACGCAGCACCGTGAACAGGCGCAGCAACGCCTCGTCCGCCCCCATGCCCGCGCTCTTGTCCTCGGCGGGTTCGGGGTTGGTATCGAATTCGCTGAACAGCGCCTTGAGGCTGGCGTCGTCGTAGCCCAGCACGCGCAGCAACATGGCCACAGGGAACTTGCGCTTGTTGACCTTCATCTCCATCACGCCGCCCACGACTTCCAGCTCGATCCAGGGACCGCGCTTGGGCATGGGGATAATCGCGCCAGTGTACAGCTTCTTGATGCCCTTGTAGCTGGAGGTGAAGTACACGCCGGGGCTGCGGTGAATCTGCGAGATCACCACGCGGTCCGCGCCGTTGATCACGAACGAGCCGTCCTCGGTCATGAGGGGCAGGTCGCCCAGGAACACCTGGTCTTCCTTGATCAGACCGCTGTCCTTGTGGATCAGTTGCAACTTGGCGTACATCGGGGCCTGATAGGTCAGGTCCTTCTCGCGGCACTCTTCGGGGGTGTAGGGCGCGTCGCCCAGGCGGTATTCGAGGTAGTCGAGCACCAGGCCCGTGGAACGGCCCTTCTCGGTTTCGTCGATGGGAAAGACTTCCTTGAACGCACTCTGGAGGCCCACGTTATCGCGCTTGTCCGGCGCGCGGTCGGCCTGCAAAAACGCGCGGAAGGAGTTGACCTGAACTTCGGTCAGGTTGGGAAGCGGAATGACCTCGCTGATCTCGCCGAACCGTTCGATGCGGGACTCTTTACCGATAAAACTCATGCACACCTCGCACGCACCCTGTCTGCTACTCACGGTCTTTTCGGGGCGGAAAAAGACCTCTGTTATACGGCGTACCGTAGAATTGAAACTGGAAATAAGCTAAAAACGAAGAACTGGAGCGGAGGCAAAGGGCCTATCAATGGCGCAATCAGAACCCGCAACCTGCTCGGCTGCGTTCCTGTGGTTGGGCGTTAATTTTGAAAACTGGAAACTACCAATTCACTCCTGCCTGACCCATCCTGGTCGGCCACAGGGAAGTATAGGGGCCAGCGGGCCAGACTGTCAAGAGCTGAATGGGACCGATCCGGGAAAGTTTAAAGCCTTCTTGGGGTCAAGAACAGGGAGGAAGGGAGAGGTGGCTTAGCGGCCCACTTCTCCCTTCCTTCTGTTAAAAGTTCTGCCCTCAGTGGGTCTGCGCCTCGGTGAGCGTGCCCGAGGGGTAGCGGACGCTTTCCACCAGCTCCTGCACGCGCTCGCTGGGGGCGGGGGTCAGGCGGCTGACCACAAAGGCCACCACGAAATTGATCAGCATGCCCACCGTGCCGATGCCGGTGGTGCTGATGCCCAGGAACAGGCCGTCCGGGGTGCCGCGCCCGCCCAGGCTGGGCGTGAAGTTGATGATGTAGACCAGTGTAAAGCCCAGGCCCAGCAGCAGCCCGGCCATCGCGCCCTGCCAGTTCATGCGCTTATCGAAGATGCCCATCACCAGCAGCGGGAAGAACGACGCGGCAGCCAGGCCAAAGGCCAGCGCCACCACCTGCGCCACGAAGCCCGGCGGATTGATGCCGAAGTACCCGGCGGCAATGGCGGCCAGCCCCACCGTGATCCGCCCAGCCAGCAGCCGCGCGCCCTCGGTGGCGTTGGGATTGATCAGCTTGTAATAGATATCGTGCGCCACTGCCCCCGAGACCGTGATCAGCAGGCCCGACGCGGTGGACAGCGCGGCGGCCAGCCCCCCGGCGGCGACCAGCGCGATCAAAAAGGGGCTGAGGTTGGCGACTTCAGGCGTGGCCAGCACGATGATGTCGTTGTCGATGTACAGCTCGTTGGCGTTGGCCGGATCCGGCTTCTCGAAGTCGTTGCCACCTGTGCTGGTCTTGAGAAAGGCGTTGCCCGGCTTGTACTGCATCAGGCCGTCGCCGTTCTTGTCGGTAAAGACCACCAGCTTGGTGCGCTCCCAGTTCTTGAACCACGCAGGGGCGCTGGCATAGGGCTTGTTTTCCAGGCTGTTGATCAGGTTGGTCTTGGCGAAGATCGCCAGGGCGGGCACCGTGGTGTACAGCAGCGAGATAAAGACGATGGCCCAGATGGCGCTGGTCCGCGCGCCCTGCACGGTGGGCGTGGTGTAAAAGCGCGTGATGACGTGCGGCAGCCCCGCCGTGCCGACCATCAGGGCCATGGTAATGGCGAAGAGGTCGGTGTTGGTCTTGTTCTGCGCGGTATAGGCCGAGAACCCCAGTTGCTCTTGCAGGCCGTTCAGGTCACCCACGATGTTCAGGAAGCCCAGTTGTGGAATTGGGTTGCCGCTGAGTTGCAGGCTGATGGCGGCGGCGGGAATGATAAAGGCCAGGATCAGCACGATGTACTGCGACACCTGCGTCCAGGTGATGCCCTTCATACCTGACAGGCTGGCGTACAGGAACACCAAGAACACGCCAATGATCACGCCGGTGGTGATGTCGGTATTCAGGAAGCGGCTGAAGACCACGCCCACGCCGCGCATCTGCCCGGCCACGTACACAAACGAGATCAAGATGGCGGTCAGGGCGGCCAGCGCCCGCAGCGCCTGCGAGCCGTAGCGGTCTCCCACGAAGTCCGGCACCGTGAACTTGCCGAACCTTCGCAAAAAGGGCGCGATCAGCAGCGCCAGCAGCACGTAGCCGCCGGTCCAGCCCATCAGGTACACCGAGCCGTCGTAGCCGGTGAAGGCGATGATGCCGGTGATCGACAGGAAACTGGCCGCGCTCATCCAGTCGGCGGCAATCGCCATGCCGTTCCACAGCGGCGGAATGCCCTGCCCGGCAATATAGAAACTCTTGGTGTCGCGCACCCGCGTGGCCAGGGCGATGCCGATATACAGACTGAAGGTGATGGCCACCAGAATGTAGGTCCAGACCTGAACCGACATCAGCCTTCCACCCCGGTCGCCCGGTCAAGTGCGTTCATGCGGACGGCGTAGACGGCGATCAGGACGATAAAGACGTAAATCGATCCCTGCTGCGCGATCCAAAACCCCAGCGGGGCTTGCCCCAGCTTGACCGTGTTCAGGTTGCCGGAGAAGATGATGCCCAGCAGGTATGGGACCACAAACCACACCGCCAGCAGCGTCAGTGTCAGGCTCAGGTTCTTGCGCCAGTAACTCTGGCGTTGCTCGGGTGTCAGGCCGCTGTGGACCGGGCCAGGCGGAGCGGTAGACGTGGAGCCGGGCGTCTGGGTCATGTGTTTCTCCTCTTGGGGCGGGGCGTTCCGGACCTCAGGGGGCGGGCGCGGGCGGAAAAAGTTCCCGCTTTCTGGGTCACACGCTCGTCGTCTCTGTACAAATGGGCCAGGACCCGACCGCCGACGCTTCACCAACCCTTTGCTTTATCCGTAGCGACACAATACCCATTTTTCAGCAATGGTCATTGCTGTCACTGTTCAGGGAACGGATTTTTCAGAGCGGGCCTATTTCGATCTGGAAGGTCAAGCGCTGCCCGGCATGGCGAATGTCAGGGCAGTCCCGGAACCAGTGTGTCATCTGCTAGACTTGTTCACCACATGACGTCCCAGCCCAGCCCCCGATGGCCATCCCTGCTGCCCCTGCTGCGTTTCTGGCTGGGCCTGAATGTCGTGCTCCTGGCGTTCACGCTGCTTTCACGCGCCTTCACGCCGGGCGCGGACCCGCTGTCGCCCGGCGGTGTGCTGACCTGTCTGGGGCTGACCGCGCTGGGCTTTGCGCTGGGTGTGGTCTACTCCCGCTACTGGCCGCTGCCGGAAGCGTCTTTCCAGCGGCTGGTCCGCATGGCGTTGCTGGCGATTCCAGCGATGGGTCTGGCGCTGGCACTGGGGTTGCTACTGCGCCCGGACATCTCGGCGCTGGTCCTCGCGCTGGCAGCCTTTCTGGGCGCGCAGTGGCGCTTCGGCGTGGTCCAGCCAGTTGCTCCACAGCCCACGCCCCCACGAGCAGCGCCCCGCACAGCAGCGCCCCAGACAGCAATGTCCAGACAGTCGGCCCGCAGCAAACGTTAAACGCCGTGTCTTGAACCGGGTCCAGTCCCTGAGCGGTAACAGATGCCGCGCCTGCTGGACGGGCGGCGTACAGTGGGCGTCAGCCACAACTTCAGGTCAAGGTCCGCGCCGCCGGGCCGCGACCCCACTCCCCCGTACCCCCTGTCCTCTCCCGGAGGTTTTCCCCCATGACGCACCCCACATCCAGCGATCAAATTGACAACATGCTGCACGAAACCCGCGTGATCCAGCCGCCCGCCGACTTTGCGGCGGGGGCGAAGGTCACGCGCAAGGAGTACGACCGCCGCTACCGCCAGAGCCTGGACGATCCCGACGCCTTCTGGGGAGAAGTGGCCGGGGAGCTGGAGTGGATGAAGCCCTGGGATCAGGTGCTGGACTGGCGAGAGCCGCACGCCCGCTGGTTCGTGGGCGGCCAGACCAACCTGGCCTACAACGCGCTGGACCGGCAGGTGGAGCGCGGCCTGGGCGATAAGCGCGCCTTTATCTGGGAGGGCGAGGACAGTGAGGTCCGCACGCTGACGTATGCCGAACTGCTGTCGCAGGTCAAGCGGGCCGCCAACGCTCTGCTGGCGCTGGACGTGCAGAGCGGGGACCGCGTGACCCTGTACCTGCCGCTGATCCCGGAGGCGGCGGTCGCCATGCTGGCCTGTGCCCGGATCGGCGCGGTCCACAGCGTGGTCTTCGGGGGCTTCAGCGTTTCCGCGCTGGCGGACCGCATCAACGACTGCCAGAGCAAAGTGCTGATCACTGCCGACGCGGGGCAGCGGCGCGGCGGGCTGGTGAACCTCAAGGCCAATGCCGACGACGCCGCCGCCAAGGCCCCCGGCCTGGAACGCATGCTGGTGGTCAACCGCGCGGATTCCCACCCACCCATGAAAGAGGGCCGCGACGTGTGGTGGCATGAGGCGCTGGCCGCCGCCCACGACGAGCACGAGGCCGCGCCGCTGGACAGCGATCACCCACTCTTCGTGCTGTACACCTCCGGCTCTACTGGCAAGCCTAAGGGCGTGCTGCACACCACCGGCGGCTACATGGTGGGCACCTACCTGACCACCGGGACGGTCTTTGACCTGAAAGACGACGACGTGTTCTGGTGTACCGCCGATGTGGGCTGGGTCACCGGCCACAGCTACAGCGTCTACGGCCCGTTGCTGAACGGCGCAACCGTGGTGCTGTACGAGGGCGCACCCAATTACCCGGACTGGGGCCGCTTCTGGGACATCGTGCAGAAGCACAAGGTCACCATCCTGTACACCGCGCCCACCGCCATCCGCGCGCTGATGCGCCAGGGCGATGAGATTCCGGCAAAATATGACCTGAGCAGCCTGCGCCTGCTGGGTTCGGTGGGCGAGCCGATCAACCCGCAGGCGTGGGTGTGGTACGCCCGCGTGATCGGCGGGGACCGCTGCCCGGTGGTGGATACCTGGTGGCAGACCGAGACCGGCTCGATCATGCTGACTACCCTGCCGGGGGCGCACCCTGCCAAACCCGGCAGCGCGGGCCTGCCGATGTACGGCATCGAACCCGCCATCATGACCCGTGACGGTCAGGAACTGGGGCCAGACGAGGGCGGCCTGCTGGTCATCAAGCGCCCCTGGCCCAGCATGCTGCGCACCGTCTACGGCGACGACGAGCGCTACTGCAAGACCTACTGGGGCGAGATCCCGCACGTGTATTTCGCCGGGGACGGCGCACGCCGCGACGCCGACGGCTACATCACCGTGGTGGGCCGCGTGGACGACGTGCTCAACGTTTCGGGCCACCGTCTGGGGACGATGGAGATCGAGTCGGCGCTGGTGGCCCATCCCAGCGTGGCCGAGGCAGCCGTGGTGGGCCGCCCGGACGATATCAAGGGCGAGAGCGTGGTGGCCTTTGTGCTCACGCAGGGCGGGCAGACGGTGGACCCCAAAGAGCTGCGTGCCTATGTCACCCGTGAGATCGGCGCGCTGGCCCGGCCCGACGCCATCTACATCGCCGACGCCCTGCCCAAGACCCGCAGCGGCAAGATCATGCGCCGTTTCCTGCGCCAGATCGCGGCGGGCAAGGAAATTCAGGGCGACACCAGCACGCTGGAAGACCCGGCGGTGCTGGAGCGTCTGGCCGAAACGGCGGCGGTCTAAGCCGACTGAACATGGCGCCCTCCTTTTTGCTGGCCGTGCTGCCGCCCCCTGGACTGGGCGCGCGAATCCAGCGGTTCCGCTCGCAATACGGTCTGAAAGACGCCGCCGCTGTCCCGCACCTCACCGTCAAGGCCCGCAGCGGCCTGTCGCCGGAGGTGCCGGATTGGCCGGAGGATTTGCGGGCGGTGGTGGCCCGGCATCCGCCTTTTTCTCTAGAGATCGGTGGTCCCAGACTGTTCGGCAACGGCACCGCCGTGTATCTGAAGGCAGGCAGCGCCGAAGCCGTGCGCCTGCATCTGGCCCTGCTGGATGCCCTCAGGCCCGCGCGTTTCTTTGGTTACGAGAGGCCGGGCCTTCAGCTCCACCTGTCGCTGGCCCTGAAACGGCGTGGCGTGGAATTGCCGGAACTGCTGACGGCGGCGCAGGCTGAATTTGCCGATCTGGAACGGGAGCCGCTGACCTTCTCTGCACGGGCGATCACCCTGATGCGGAAGCCGGGACCGGGCGGCTTTTACGCGCCGCTGAAGGAGTGGCCGTTGCTGGGCTGAGGGGCCGGAGAAACGGCGGGGACAGTTGACCCCGCCCGGCACGCGGAAAAGTGTCCGACAATAGGGCATGCACGAGACACGAGTGATCCGCCTGAGCGTCCGGCGCAGGCGGACAGGAAGGTCCATGCCGGACCTGGGACCGTTTCTGCTGTTCTTCGGGGTGTCCAGCACGGACCATGACCGGGAGGAGCGGCTGAACCGGCGCTTTGAACTGGAACACTTCTCGAACGTGGTGACGCTGGACCTCGCCTCGCCGCTGGAGCCGGGGCAGTACCTGCTGCGCGGCCTGCCCGACGAGGCCAACAAACGCGGCTGGACGGTGGGGCAGGGCGGCGGCCACCCCACCGGACACCTGAGCGACGACGGTCTGGAGGAACTGCGGGACTGGATGGGGCAGAGGGACCGCTGGGTGCAGCCCGAGGCCCGTCCACCGCCCTCCTAGAGCATTTGTCAAAAGAGCTGTTCACTTTTGACCGAATAAAGTGAGTGGATTTTGCCGAGTATCTGGGATGGGCACAGCTCCGCAGGAGAGAATGGAGGCATCAGGAGTCTCCTTCCCCGCTGCTGTTGTTCGGACAAATGCTCTGGACACCCGCTCCGTACGGCCCCGTACCGACCGTTTCCCTCCCCTCGGCTACGGTAAGGAATGAACACTTTAATTCTGGGAGCCACCGGCGGCATCGGCGCGGCGACGGCGCGGGCACTGGCGGGGGCGGGCGCAACACTGACCCTCAGCGGGCGCGACGGGGCCAAACTGTCGGCGCTGGCCGGAGAACTGGGCGCGGCCTCCAGGGTGGCGGACCTGGGCTACGAAAGCCACGTTAAAATGCTGTTCGAGGGCCTGGACGGCCTGGACACGTTGATCTACGCGGCAGGGGCGGCGATGCCCGAACCCCTCAAGGACGCGGACCCCGGCAGGGTACGCGCGGTGTGGAACGCCAACTATTTCGGGCCGCTGTGGGTCCTCAAGCACGGACTGGCGCGCATGAACAAGGGCGGGCGGGTGTATTTGCTGGGCGCCCGCCCCGAACTGGTCACGGCGCGCGGTTTCTCGCAGTACGCCGCCAGCAAGGCCGCCCTGGCCCGCGCCGCCGAGGTGGCCCGGCTGGAAGCGCGCGGCGTCACGGTGGCCCTGGTTCTGCCCCCTGCCGTGGACACCGAACTGTGGGCGCAGGTGGGCAAAGCCCCCAAGGGTTCGATCTCGCCGGAAGAGGTGGCGCAGGCCATTGCCGTAGACCGCGCCGGGGCGGGGGAACTGGAGATCCGGGTCTCGGGCTGAGCATCTTTCTGAAGCGGAACGCCCCGGCAAGCAGCATCTGAGCGCAGGCTGCTTTACCTTGATCGGGTGTCGCCCACTTTCCTCCGTCCAGCCCGCCTGCCGCCCGGTTCGCGCGTGGCCGCCCTGAGCCTGTCCAGCGGTTTCGTGACCGATGTGATGGGCCGCTACCGCGCCGGAGTGCGTCAGGTGGCCGATGAATTCGGCTGGGAGATCACGCTGGCCCCCAACGCCCTGCGCGGTGAGGAGTACCTGTACGCCCACCCGCAGGCCCGCGCCGACGACTTGCACTGGGCTCTTCAGAATCCAGAGATTGACGGCCTGCTGAGCATCATCGGCGGCGATGACAGCGTGCGCCTGCTGCCCTTCCTCGACTTGGACCTGATCCGCGCCCATCCCAAGCCGTTTCTGGGCTTCAGCGACAGCACGGTCACGCTGCTGGCTTTCCTGCGTGCCGGGGTGATGCCCTACCATGGCCCGGCGCTGCTGACCGATCTGGCCGAGAACGGCGGGCTGCACCCCTTTACCGTACAGGGCATTCGCCGCGCGCTGGTGGATAAACCCCAGCCCTTTGACCTCTCCCCTGCCCCGGAATGGACGGAGCATTTCAGCGACTGGCAGGATGAATCTTTGCAGGAAGTTCGCCGCCCCTTCATGCTGGGAGACGGCTGGCAGTGGCTCCAGGGCGACGCGCCCGCACAGGGCCACCTGATGGGCGGCTGCCTGGGGGTGCTGGACATGCTGAACGGTACCCCTGGCTGGCCCGCCCCGGAATTGTGGAACGGCGCGGTGCTGGCACTGGAAACCAGCGAGGATGTTCCCGCGCCGCATCAGGTGGGCTACTGGCTCAGAAACTACGCCGCGCAGGGCATCCTGGGCCGCGCTGCCGGGTTGCTGCTGGCCCGTCCGAGGGGCTACACGCCAGCGATGGTGCAAGAACTGTACGGCTGGGTTCGCCGCGTGCTGCGCGAGGCCGGACGCGAGGACCTGACAGTGGCGGCGAACGTGGATTTTGGCCACACCAGCCCGCAACTGACGCTGCCGCTGGGCGCGCAGGTGCGGCTGGACCCGGCGGCGGGGCGGATCACAGTTGTGCCCTGAAGTTCAGTCTCCCAGCGCCTCAATCTCCCAGCGCCTCAGTCTCGTATCGCCAGCTCTGCCGTTTCTCCACTCGGCCCCTCAACCGACAGGTCCAGACCCAGCATGGCGTACACCGAGGCCGTCCAGCCCGCGTCGTCCAGCGTGCGGTGGTGGTGCGCCCACTGCCAGCGGCGGTAGGCATCGGCGGCGTGGGCCATATGCACCTCGTCCGCTGTGGCGTCGGCCAGCGGGTTGGCGGGCGGGGCGCTCAGGTGGTGACGGGTCAGCGCGCCTTCCAGTTCAGACAGGGTCTTCGGCCCCAATGCAAAGGCCACCACACTACTCCCCAGCAACCAGCGGCGCAGGTCGTCCTCGGCGGGCAGGGCGTACAGGATCAGCTCGCCACCGGGATAGGTATCGCCCGCCTCCAGCAGCCGGACGCCCGGCACGTTGTCACCCAGATAGGCGGCCACCGCTGGCGTGGCATAGGCGCTGGCTCCGGCGGTCAGGCGCTGCATGGCGTCCTTCGGGTTCAGGCGGGGCAGGTCCAGCCCGGCAGGGACAGTCAGATCCAACGACACCTGGGCGGGCGGGCGCAGCGCCTGGGCATGGTATTCCAGCCGGGTCTGCCCGCGCCACTCGCTGACCACCAGCCCGGTGGCCAGGTCCCGCTCACCGGCTGCGGCATCGTGTTCACCGTGCTTGATGCCGCGCAGCGCCCCGATGCGGAATTGCAGGCTGTCCCCGCGCTTGCCCACCAGCCGCGTGTCGGTCAAGCCATCGCGCACATGCCACAGCGGGGGGGGGTGGCCCTCACCAAACGGCTCGAAGGTGCTGGCCCCGTCTACCAGTTCCAGCGTCGCGCCCAGCGTGGGCAGCGCCGCGTCCAGCCGCACGCGCGGCACAGGGGACGGAAACTGCCGCACGTAGGCGTGGATGCGCTCGCGAAAGGCCCCGAACTGCGCCTCGTCCAGCGAGAAGCCCGCCGCGCCGGTGTGGCCGCCGTAGCGCTTGAGCAGGTCCTTGCTGTACGTCAGGCCGTTCACGGCGCTGATGCCCGGCGTGCTGCGGACCGAACCCTTGCCCTGCGCGACGATAAACACGGGCTTGTGGAACGCGTCCACCAGTTTGCTGGCCACGATGCCCATCACGCCCGCGTGCCAGTCGGGGTGCGTGACCACCAGCGCGGGTTCGCCCGGATCGGCGATCTGTAGCGCCTGGGCGAACATCTCGTCCTGCAACTTGCGCCGCTCCAGATTGCGGATTTCCAGGTATTCGGCCAGCCGCATGGCCTCGTGGCGGCTGGGGGTAATCAGCAACTCCAGCGCGATATCGGCCTCGCCCAGCCGCCCGGCAGCGTTGATTCTCGGCGCGAGGACAAAGGCCACATCGCGCGCGGTGGGACAGCGCACCCGCCCGGAATCCAGCAGGGCGCGCAGGCCGGGCAGTTCGGTGTCCGCCAGTGCCGCCAGCCCGGCGCGCACCAGGGCGCGGTTCTCGCCGATCAACGGGGCCACGTCCGCCACCGTGCCCAGCGTCGCCAGGGCGGTCAGGGGACGCGGCTCGTCCAGCCCCAGCTCGGCGTGGATGGCCCACAGCAGGTGGTAGGCCACCCCCGCGCCGGTCAGGTTGTACAGGGCCGGGTCATAGCCATCGGTCAGGTTGGGATGCACCACCAGCGCCGCCGGGAAATCGTTCCCTGGCGTGTGGTGATCGGTGACAATCACCTCGGTGCCCAGTTCCAGCAGCGCGGCCACCTCCTGCACGTTGCTGACACCGCAGTCCACCGTGACCAGCAGATCGCAGCTTTCGGCGTGCTCGGGGACCTTGTCGGGGTGAACGCCGTAGCCCTCGTTCAGACGGTGTGGAATGAAGCCGTGGACATTCGCGCCCAGCGCCCGCAGCCCAAGCACTAGCACAGCAGTGGCGCTGACACCATCGGCGTCATAGTCGCCGTGAATGCGGATACGCTTCTTCTGCTGGACCGCGCCCACGATGCGCCGGGCCGCCTCGCGCAGCGCCGGATTGGGGGTCAGGACCAGCGGCGGGTCCAGCAGCGCCGGGGTCAGGCCGCGTCCGTGCAGCACTTGCGCTAGCGGAGGTGACACGCGCCATTGCCGCATCACCGACAGCAATGCCTCGCGGCTGGCGGGTGGGGCCAGCACCCACTGGGCAGCGGGCAGGGCCGCTGGAGTCACCACCTTCATGCGGACGGCTCCTCTCCGGGGGTGGGCAGATCGGGTCCGGGCAAAAGACTGACCGCCGGGACCGCCGTGGGAATGGCCCCCAGCCGGGCTTGCAGGGTGGCGGTCAGCCGTTCTTCCACCGCGCGGCGCTCACGGCGTTCGCGGCGCAGGCTCAGGCGCCCGCGCCAGACCGGTGGCAACAGCAGCAGCGCCGCATAGGCCGCACCGATCAGCGCGAACAGCGCGACCGTCATGCCCACCGACAGCGACAGCTCGCCGCGCCCAAAAGGCAGGGGCAGACGCGCTGGCACCGGGTTTTCCAGCGTGAACAGGCTCAGGTAAGCCAGGATGGCCAGCAGCAGCAGCACCTGGATAAAGGAAACGAGGCGCATGAAAAGCAGTCTAGCGCCGTTGCGGCCAGGAAATGGAAGACGATATTGGGTGGAGCGTCACTCCCTCTGGGCGTGCGCGTTGCTGTCCACACCCGCCAGGAGGGTGACCCATCTTAAATGTTGAATAGGATGAAGAACACGAGGTTGCTTGCGCCTTCCAGCCTCTGGGGCAGTCTGCAAGGCAGGACCGCGAACGCCATTCCAGTAAAGCCAGGACAAGGGAGCGTCCGACAGCCTGGCCGTGCGGGACTGAAACTTCGTTAGCGCATGGTCTGAGAAGGCAAAAAACTGGCCTCCCATTTAGGAGGCCAGCTTCAAAAACTCAGGGAGAGGTTTAGAAGTAGAACTTCAGGCCAGCCTTGACCGCGCCGCCGAAGCCCTTGGTATTCTTGACAGTGGCCACGTTGGTAACGCCGTCGTACCTGTTGCCGCCGGTGCCGTCCGTACGGGCATTGCTCAGGCCCGTACCGTAGCCCTTGTTGCTCAGGTAGTAGCGGCCGTTGCCTTCAACGAAAGCGGCGATGCTGTCGGTGATGCGGAAGTCCAGGCCCACCAGCGCGTTGACATAGGTGTCAGTCGCGTTGGCGTTCGTGGCACCGGTACGAGACTGGCTGCTGGTCAGACCCAGGCCCGCGCCCACGTAGGGGTGCAGATTGCCCGCGTTGATGTTGTAGGTCGCGTTCACATCGGCGTGAATGGCGTTGTAACCGGGCTGATACTCGGCAGCCACACGCGCGCCAATAGGACCGAAGACGCTGGTCGAACCGATAATCGCGCCCGCCGTCACGCAGAGGTTGATGGGCGGGTTGCCCTTCTGGGCCTTGTTAAGGCATGGGTTGGTGGCGTCCACGAAGTGAACTCCGCCACTGATCCCGGCGTACAGCGACTTGGCGCTGGCCATGCTCATGTCGGTGCTGGGTTCGCCGATCACGACGGTGGTGCTGGGTGCAGGCATGACGGGGGTGATGGGCGCAGGGGTGACCGTGGTGGTCGTGCCCGCAACGCCAGCAACTCCGGCAGGACCGACGGGACCAGCCGGACCGACGGGACCGGCGGGGCCAACGGGACCAGCCGGGATATTCTGCACGGCGGCTTCCAGCACGTCGATGCGGGCGATCAGCGCGGCGGTATCGGCGTCACCAGAAGCGGCGCTGCCCATCTCGTTGATCTTGGCTTCCAGGGCGTCGATACGCGCCTGCTGATCAGCGTTCAGCTTCTCCAGATCAGTCAAGCGGCCCGCGATAGCGGCCATCTCGGTGCTAACTTCCTGCATGCCGTTGACCACGATGGTCATATCCTGCTGGTTCATACCGCAGGTGCTCAGCGCGCCGGTCTGAAGAAGACGGTAGAAGATCAGGGCAGCCTGGTAACGGGTCAGGTTCTCGTTGCCGCGGAAGGTGCCGTCAGGGAAGCCCTGGATCAGGCCACACTGGACAATACGGTCCACGGCGTCCTTGGCCCAGTGCCCGGCAGGCACGTCAGTAATGGTGACCGGAACGGGGCTGGTGACAGGCGCAGTATCCTGTGCGCCAGCGACGCCAAGGCTCAGAGCGAGAGTGGAGATAAGAATAAGGGATTTACGCATGTGCAGGTCTCCTTAGAAGCTGAGCAGAGTTAGAAGCATGAATACAGAACAGTCCTCCTGTTTCCTAAGAACCACCGTAGGCACAGGAGATGAGTACATTGTGAAACCGGCAACTTTCTACCTTGCCTTTTCGATCAGAAGTGATTTAATTCATAATTGTAACACCTGACATGAGGGTTCAGTGAACACATTATTCTCCGTTCCATTGCTCAGGAATGACATTCCATAGCCACAACTGGCCATATTGCGGAATTGCTGGCCAGTCATTCCACTCGGCGGGACTGGAAGATTCTCATGAGGTGATTCGCGCTGCGGCTCTGCAATCTCAGCTCATGCGGGCACCCTTGGTAACCCTGGCTCGCTCTCTATTCCTTGGCATGTGAAAATTTCTTCATTTCTGATCTCGGTCCTGTGGTGGCAGCCCATCTGACGCCAGCGAATCGGAGCCAGGGCGCGGTCCTCGCCCGGTCCGCCGTGTCAGAGTGGGGGCATGACGCAGCCGGATACGCAGTTGGACGAAATGGAATTCGAGAATGTGCGGATCGACCGCCACGGCCCGATTGCGGTCCTGACGGTCAACCGGCCCAAGGCGCTCAACGCCCTGAACGCCGAGACCCTGGGCGAGATCAGCGCGGCGGTGGACCTGATCGTGGAGGACGCCGAGGTGGGCGCACTGATCATCACCGGCGGCGGGGACCGGGCCTTTGTGGCGGGGGCCGACATCGCCGAGTTCAAGACGCTGGACGGCGTGTACGCGGGGCGCGAGCTGTCGCTGGCCGGGCAGGACGTGATGCACCAGATCGCCACGCTGCCCATTCCGGTGATTGCCGCTATTAACGGCTTTGCGCTGGGCGGCGGGCTGGAACTGGCGCTGGCCTGCGACATCCGCGTGGCTGCTACCCACGCCAAGCTGGGCCTGCCCGAGGTGACACTGGGCCTGCTGCCGGGTTTCGGCGGCACACAGCGCCTGCCCCGTCTGATCGGGGCGGGCAGGGCATTGGACCTGATGCTCACCGCCCGCCAGGTAGAGGCCGCCGAGGCCTTTGGCATGGGCCTGGTCAACTACGTGGCCGACGACGCCCTGAGCAAGGCGCGCGAGGTGGCCGAAGCAATTTTAAAGAACGGCCCGATCGCCCTTTCGCTGGTCAAGGAAGCCGTGCGCCGGGGCCTGGACACCACGTTGGACGCTGGACTGGAAGTCGAGGCGGATCTGTTTGGCCTGCTGGTCGCCACCAAGGACTTCGGCGAGGGCGTGGACGCTTTTCTGAACAAGCGCAAGGCAGATTTCCAGGGTGAGTGACGCCGCGCGCCCCAACCAGAAACTGTCGCGGCGGGCCGATCAGAAATTCAAGCTGAGCGTCCAGGCGGGTAACGTGCAGGACGTCGCCGGGGTACAAGCTGAACCTTCCCTGACCACCGAGGCCACTGCCGCTGTCAATGGCCGCGTCGTTGAATTCACCACTCCGCGCTCCAAGCTGATTCAGGAGGCGGACGCCGCCATCCGCGACGATCTGCAACACTTTCCCCGCGCGCTGGCGGCCTACATCGCCCTGGCGACTGACCCGGAAGCGCTGGCCCACTGGGACATGGCGAACTACATCACCATGCGCAAGCTGGGCTACAACGATCACGGGCGGGTGCATTCCTTTATCACCGGGGCCGCCAGCCTGGCGATCACCGAGCTACTGCTGGAAGGCGGCGTCAAGCCCGACATCATGGACTCGGGGGTGGGCGACGCCGACGACGTGTATCTGGCCGTGATCCTGGGGACCATGCTGCACGACATCGGCAACCAGATTCACCGCGTCTCGCACGAGCAGCACGGCGTGGCGCTGGCACTGCCCATTCTGGAGCGGATCATGGGACCGCTGTACGCCGATCCGTTCAAGCGGGCCAAGGTTCGCTCCTTTATCCTGGGTGCGGTCAACTGCCACGATCTGAACCCGCCGCCGCTGACACTGGAAGGGGGCATCACCGCCGTGGCCGACGGCACCGACATCACCAAGGGACGCGGGCGCAAGGCCTTTTCGCTGGGCAGCGTGGACATCCACTCGATCAGCGCACTGGCCGTGGATGAGGTGGTGATCGAGCGCGGGCGCGCCACCCCGGTGCTGATCAGCGTGACTATGAACAACTCCGGGGGTATCTTTCAGGTGGAAGAAATCCTGGCCCCCAAGGTCATCCGCACCCCCATGCGCCGTTATGTGGAACTGCGCGCCGCCACCCGGCCAGAGGGCGAGGAGCAGATCCTGTCACGCGTGCGGCTGGACGGCGACCATTTCGTGATGGACTTGGAAAGCGGCGAACAGGTTGAAGTGGAGATCGAGGATACCCAGAAGCGGGCGCAGCAGGCCCTGGCGGCGGCATTAGATACAGGAGTGGAGCGGCGCTGAGGAGAGGAAAGGCGGCAGCCCCGAAAGTTCAATCGGGGCCGCCGCCTTCCTGCTTGACTCTTACTTCCTGTCGCCGGGCAGCGGGTGATCGCGCGCCGGGCCACCGTCCACGCCGCCGCTGCGTGCCCTGCCCTCGCCGCCGTGTTCCTCGCCCCCCAGATCGCCGCCGGTCAGGTTGTTGGGATCGCCCTGGCGGTCCTCGCCGTCCCAGTCGCCCTGAACGCCGTCCATGAAGCCCGGCTGATCGTTGGGGTTCTTGCGGTCCTGCCTAGTGTCCTGGCGCAGCACGTCCTCGGCCACCATCTTGTCCTGAAGGATCTCGGGGCTGGTGCCCTCGTCCTGCACCTCGCCCTCTATTTCGCGGTCATCGTCATAACGGGTCATGGGCGCAGCCTAGACGCGCGGGGGGCGCTGGCACTGAAGATGCCCTTTACCAAACCCTGATGGCAGGTTTTGGCGGAAGCGGCCTATACTGCAAGGTCTATGACTCAGGAACGCATCACCATGACCCAGCGCGGCTACGACAAGCTGGCCGAAACATTGCACACCCTGAAAACCGTACGCCGCGAGCAGATTTCGGAGTACATGGGCACGGCCATTGCCGACGGGGACCTGCGCGAAAGTGCCGCCTATGACGAGGCC
Source organism: Deinococcus frigens DSM 12807 (assembly GCF_000701425.1). GTDB lineage: Bacteria > Deinococcota > Deinococci > Deinococcales > Deinococcaceae > Deinococcus > Deinococcus frigens. The sequence goes on from NZ_JNIW01000029.1 coordinate 48,630, forward strand.
CGCATGCAGCAAAGTGAGAACGAGGCCCGCATTATGGAGATCGAGAACCAACTGGAACGCGCCCAGATTATCGCGGGCGACGCCAGCAAGGGCGCGGGCCTGGGTGCCAAGATCAAGGTCAAGGACGAAAAGGGAAACGAGCGCCAGTTTGAACTCGTCGGCACCTACGAGGTGGATGTACCCAAGGGCCGGGTCAGCGACGCCAGCCCCTTCGGTCAGGCACTGGCAGGCAAACGCGAGGGCGATAAGATTACCGTGCAGTTGCCCAAGGGAACGGCCAAGTTTGAAGTGCTGTCGGTGGATTACGACTGATTACAGCGTTCAATTAATTCTGATTTTATCATAATGGCGTTTGAATTTGGTTCTGGCCGTTTTGATGGAGAATTGCCACTCCAGTTGGACTCTCTGGTGCTGTCGCTCATCTACCCAGATTTCCACCTCTGAGCGAAGTGTATTAATCGTCGGGATGCGTCGATCCAGACACTGCCGAGAGAGCGCGCTGAAATCTAACTCCGCCATATTCAGCCAGAACGCGTGTTTCGGTGTGAAGATCCATTCAAACCGGCCCACCAAGCGGTGGGCCTCCTCAGGCTTATTAAATTTGTAGAAACTGCCGCCGTGGTGGGTATTCAAGC
>NZ_JNIW01000030.1 GCF_000701425.1 Deinococcus frigens DSM 12807
TAAACTGTGGTGGAGACGATATCTAGCCATATCGTCTCAATTTTTATCGTCTGGGAGCGGGAAAATCTACTCTGACTCAAGCCCTAAACGGGGTGAAAATGATCCTGACAAGTTTACTGTCTACGGGACGGTCACTTACGATCCCAGACCACAGAAGCCTCAGATCGTGGAGCGGAGGGCCACAGGGGTCGTCCGCCGTTTCTTCATTTGTCCCGCTGCCCACGCAGCGGCGCGAGGCCGAGCTGAAGCGTATGCACCTGTTTCACGTCTGGCCGGTGCTTTTCGCGGTAGCGCAGCAGCAGGGCGGCCAGCTCACGTTGCAAGGCTTTGGCGTCGTCTTGGCCCAAACGCAACTGATCGTTGGTGTACCACGCGGCAGGGGCGCTGGGACGCAGCATTTCCTCTTTCTGCCAGCCGGGTTGATCGTCCGGGGCAGCTTCCCAGTAGAAGGTGGAGCCGTCACTGTACAGCCGCAGGTGCCAGCCGTGTTCCCCCTCCACCGCCGACAGCAGCCCGCTCCCTAGCTCCTCGCGCTGCGCCGCGTCGCGGGCCAGGAACAGTTCCAGCAGCGTGGCCTCCTGCGCCGCCTGAAAGCCCACCACGAAGCCGTCCGAGACGCTGCGGTAGCGCTTGACCGGGCGGCCCCGCCCGTGCTGGACAGAGACCACCTCAATCAGCTCCAGCGCCAGCAGTTGGCGCACGCGGTACAGCATGGTGTCGCGCCGCACGCCCAGCAGATCCGCAGCCTCGCTCAGCGTGCGTTCCTGACCCAGAAAGGGCATGAAGTAGTGGGCGTCACGCGGGCTGAGCAGCATCCGCACCGCGTCGGGAGACTGGATGTGGTGCCAGTTCTGGACCGATTCGTAGCCCATCATCAGGCGGCTTTTTTCCGCCGTTTACCCTTCACTTTGAGCGCCTTCTCGCTTTCCAGCAGCCGCTTGAGCGCCACCTCGCTGCGGCCCAGACCCTCCAGTTCGGCGCTCACTCGTCCGGCGCGCGGTTCGTAGTCGTCCAGCACCTTGCCCTCCAGGTAGCGGTCAAAGATGACCGGGCAGATGTAACTGCCCCGCGTGACGGCAGGGGTGTTGCCCAGATCCTCGGCCACATGTTTGACGCAGTCCACCAGTACCTTACGGGCCGCCCGCTCGGTCCCGGCCACGCCTGCCTCGGCCAGGTACTCGGCGGCCAGCAGCGTGCCGCCCCAGGTGCGGAAGTCCTTGGCGGTGAAGGGGCCAATCACTTCTTTGAGGTAGGTGTTCAGCTCCGGCGCGTGGACCCGGCGGCGGCCCTCGTCACCCACGGTCTGGAACAGCCACGGGCCGGGCAGCTCCAGCAGCCTGCCGATGTTGCTCGCCAGCGCCGGATTGCGCGTCGCCTTGTGCTGCGTGATGCCGTGCTTGCCCCGGAAATGAAAGGTCACGGTGTTGCCCTCCACCTTAACATGCCGTTGGCGCAGCGTGCTGAGGCCGTACGTCTTGTGCTGCCTGGCGTAGGCGTCGCTGCCCACCCGGAAATGCGCGACGTGCAGCAGCCGGGTCATGAGAGCCATGATCTTGCGCGGCGGCAACCCATGAAGGCGCAGGTCAGAGGTGGTCACGTCCCGCAATATTGGTAGCGCCATGGCAAAGCGCGTCAGCCGCTGCCATTTTTTCAATGCGCCCGCCTGCACAAAATCGGGGTGATAGCGGTACTGAAGGCGCCCGGCGGCATCACGGCCAAAGGCCTGCAACTCGGCGTCGGCCTCGGGCGAGACAAAGACCTCGGTGTAGGCGGGCGGCACGGCCAGGCTGGCGATGCGCGCGATGCCGCCCTCGTTGTTGTAGCGCGTCCCGTCCGGCCAGAAGTATTTGAACTTCCTGGGATCATGGCCCTCGCGGTGCAGGTATTCCTCCTGCAACATCTCGGTGCGTCCGGGCATTACTCCTCCGCCTGCATCGGCAACTGCCAGTTGATCGGCGTTTCCCCGGCCTCCTCCAGCGCGACGTTCACGCGGCTGAAGGGCCTTGTGCCCATGAATTTGGTCACGCTCAGCGGGCTGGGGTGAGCGGATTCCACGATGACGTGCTGGGGGTTGGTGATCAGCTTGCCCTTCTTGCGGGCGTACGCGCCCCACAGCACGAAGACCACGCGCTGCTCTTTTGCGTTGACCGCTTTGATGACCGCGTCCGTAAACGCTTCCCAGCCCTTGTTGGCGTGACTGTTGGCCTGCCCGGCGCGCACGGTCAGCACGGCGTTCAGCAGCAGCACGCCCTGCTCGGCCCAGGCCCGCAGGTAGCCGTGGCGCGGCGGCGTGAAGCCGGGAATGTCGGTCTGCAACTCCTTGTAGATGTTCTGGAGGCTGGGGGGCACCCGCACGCCGGGCCGCACGCTGAAGCTCAGGCCGTGCGCCTGCCCTGGGCCGTGGTACGGGTCCTGCCCCAGAATGAAGACCTTGACCCCATCCAGCGGCGTGAAGCGCAGCGCGTTGAACACGTCGGCGGCGGGCGGATAGATGGTCTGCGCGGCGCGTTCCTCCACCAGAAAGTCCTTGAGTTCGTGGAAGTACGGCGCGGCGAATTCGCCTTCCAGCGCGGCCTTCCACGACTCGGGCAGTCCGGCGGGAATGATCGGTTTGGCGGCATCGGGGGCGTTTCCAAACAGGTCTGGTTGATCGCTCATGGGATTTCTCCTGGGGGCTGGGGGTTTGGCGAGGGTCTTTCTGACAGGCTTAGCGGGCAGTCCCCGCGCAACCCTTTCCGCGCGGATGGCGGCTTTCTTGCGGCTGCCGTGCCTGAGGTAAATGCGTTTCGCTTCGGTGCCGAATTCCGGCGAGGCGCGGGCGGCGGCAATCCGCGCGCGGGCCAGCCGCCCAGCCCTGTTCTCGTCCACGATGGGCGGCGGGTAATTCAGGCGCGCGGCTCCGCTCCACTCCCAGGGCGCGTGCAGAAAATCGCCTGGAATGTCCGCCAGCTCCGGCACCCAGCGGCGGATAAAAGTACCGTCGGGGTCCTGCTCTTTGGCCTGCCGGGTGGGGCTGTAGATGCGGACGCGGTTGATGCCCACCGTGGAACTCTGCATCTGCATCTGGGACCAGTGGATGCCGCTCTCGTTGTCCAGCCACTGCCGCGCCAGGAACAGGCCCGGCTGCCGCCAGTGCAGCCACAGGTGCTGGCTGGCAAAGGAAACCAGCATGGCCCGCATGCGGAAATTGAGCCAGCCGGTCTGCCGCAGCATCCGCACGCAAGCGTCTATGAGTGGGTAGCCGGTCTGCCCGTGCGCCCAGCGGTCAAAGGATTCCGGATTCCATTCGTCCTCGCGCAGGCCGTCCAGGGCGCGGTTGAGGTTGCGAAACTCCATGCCCGGCTCGGATTCCAGGCGCTGCATGAAGTGGCAGTGCCAGTGCAGGCGGCTTTCGTAACTTCGCAGGGAGCGCACCCAGCGCGGATCGGCCCAGGTGTCGCCGCGCACGGCGGCCAGGCGCTGACGGGTGGCCCCCACCACCGTGCGCAATGAAACCGTGCCGTAAGCCAGCGGCCCGCTCAGGCGCGAGCAGGCGTGTTCGGCGCTCAGGGGGCTGCTCAGCTCGCGCATGTAGTTCACGCCGCGCACAGTCAGAAAGGAATCCAGGGTGGCCCGGCCCACCGATTCGCCGCCGGGGGGGATGGTCTTGTCGTTCGCCTCTACACCAAGTTCAGAGTGGGTCATGATCCGGCAGGGCAAAATGGCTGTGCCGCACAGCTTTTCCGGCGCGGGCAGCGGAGGTGTTCCCAGCCGCTCTTCCCAGGCATCGGCCCAGCCGTCGCGGTTTCGCATCCCGCGCACCACGCCGTTCTGCGGCAGCTCGGTCAATAGCACACCACGCGCCCGCGCCCAGGCCCGCACCCGCCTGTCCCGCGCAAAGGACACGCCGTTGCCCGTTTCCTGGTGTGCCCAGACGCCGCCCAGCGCAAACTCTCGGCTCAGTTTCTCTAGAACCTCTACCGCCTCGCCCCGCCGGATGACCAGCGGCGTTCCCAGCCCGCGCAGCTTGCCGTCCAACTCGCGTAGACAGTCGTTCAGATACGCCAGGTGCTGCCCACTAAATTCCTCGTGCCCAAGCTGTTCCGGCTCGTAGATGAACACCGGCAGCACTGGCCCACGCGCCGCCGCCTCGCGCAACGGCAGATGGTCCGCGACGCGCAGGTCCTTCTTGAACCAGACGAGCTGAACGGGGCCGGATGGTGCGCCGCTGGATTGTGCAGGAACAGGCACGCCGCAGTCTTATGCAAGGCTGCGGCGTGGACGGTAAGAAGAGACAGGTTGGGGCTTTGGAAAACCTGAAGGCGGGCAGGTGAACGGGGCTAGACGCCCAGTCGCCCGGTCAGCGCCTTCTCGGCGGGGGTGCCCGTTGCGCCATCAAAGGCGTCAATTTCTTCAATAAAGCGGTCAAATAGATAGCGGCTGTCGTGCGGCCCCGGCGAGGCTTCGGGGTGGTACTGCACGCTGAAGACCGGGTAGCGGCTGTGGGCCATACCCTCCAGCGTGCCGTCGTTGAGGTTGATGTGGGTGGCGACAAATGCCCCGTTGGGGATGCTCTCCAGGTCCACCGCGTAGCCGTGGTTCTGCGCGGTGATTTCCACGTTGCCGGTCAGCAGATTCTTGACCGGCTGGTTGCCGCCCCGGTGGCCGAATTTCATCTTGAAGGTCTGGCCGCCCGCCGCCAGCCCCAGGATCTGATGGCCCAGGCAGATGCCGAAGGTGGGCAGCAGGCCCATCAGTTCCCAGGCGGTCTTGTGGGCGTATTCCAGCGGGGCCGGATCGCCGGGGCCGTTGCTCAGGAACAGGCCGTGCGGTTGCAAGGCCATCACCTGCGCCGGGGTGGTGTGCGCCGGGACCACGATGGGTTCGATGCCCACCTCCGACAGCCGCTCGATGATGGTGTGCTTGATTCCAAAGTCCATGAGAACCACGCGCTTGCCGTGGCGCAGGGTGGGGAAGGCATAGGGCAGGGCGGTGGTCACGTCCTTGGTCATGTCGAAGCCGTCGATGTCCTGATGGTCCCTGGCACGCTGCACGTACACGCTCTCCTCTTCCGGGGAGAACTCACCGTAGGGGTCCTTGGGATGGGTGTACGAGCGGTGTGCGATCACGCCCTTGACCACGCCGCCCGTCCGCAGCCGCCGCACCAGCGCGCGGGTATCGATGCCCTGGATGCTCACCACACCGTACTGCTGCATAAAGGCTTCCAGCGACTGCTGCGCGCGGTAATTGCTGTACTCGCCGGAAAATTCGCGGGAGATGAAGCCGCGCACGTAAGGCTTGTTGCTCTCCATATCGTAGATCGCCACGCCGTAGTTGCCCACGTGCGGGTACGTGATGGTCACGATCTGCCCGTTGTAGCTGGGGTCGGTCATGATTTCCTGATAGCCGGTCATGGAGGTGTTGAAGACCACCTCGCCCACGGTCTCGCCCCGGTGCCCAAACGCGTAGCCCCGGTACACCGTGCCGTCTTCCAACGCCAGAATCGCGCGTTCTTTGCGAATCATTTTAGACTCCTTTTGGGTTGTTGCCGCTGGAAACTCCAAATGCCGTAGTCAAGCAGACGAGCATTGAGATCAGGACGCTCTGATTTAAGATGTTTCACAGCCTCCGAAACGAGATTCTGCGCTTTCCTCAGTCCGATAGCTCCCTTCGGTCTACTTAAAGCATCTTCCAGAAATCTAAGCACCATACGATCTGGCTTGATTTTGTCATCTGAACCCGCAAGCATGAAAAAATATGTTGTGGAGATGCCGCTTTTTTGTCCCGGTATCTCACAGATCTCCTTTTCAATTTTTGCGAGCTTAGTCTCAAACTCTTTTGTCAAAAGCCTTTCGATGTCTTGGAAAAAGTTAATATCATTTTCACAGAGAACAGCCGCAAAACGCCTAACAGCATCTGCCTTGAGAATTCCACTTCTAGTAGAGGTCCTTTGGCGATTTACGAAAACATCATCTGCCAACTGCTCAACACTGAGTCCTTCAAGAGCTTTGAGAAAACTTTCGATGGATATTTGTTCTTCTTCTAGAGGGAGTTCATTTCCTTTTTCTCTAAGGGTTTTTATCTGAGGTTTAACATGTTTTGACTGAAGATAGTCACAACAGCGACGGACTGTATTCTGTACGCCCTTAAAGTTGACACCTATTGAGAACACGGAGTCTACAACGCAGAGCGGCAGGCTTCGATAGAAGTATTCCTCGCCCAATTTGAGCGACTTCAAATCAAGATGCTTCCTACAATGGGCTGCTACTCTCTCGCTATCACTGTCAGGCATTTCCCCTCCATTCGCGCCTCACTGGACGCAATTCATGGTGTGTAGCGTAGGGCATCGGCGGGTTGCCGGGTGACCCCTTGCTCTAGGGGGGCATTATCCACTCTCCGGCCACAACAGCCTCTGCCCCGGCTCACCTTCTGCGGGGGCAGGCTTACAATCCGGCCATGCCACACCCAGCCCACCCTAGACGCTCTCCAGACCTGTCCATGCTGAAAACGGAATGAAAGCCCCATCTGAGCAGCCCATTCTCCTGATCACTGGCGCGGGCCGGGGCATCGGCGCGGCGACGGCCCTACTGGCAGCCTCGCAGGGCTACGCGGTGGTCGTCAATTTTCTGCACGACGCGGCAGCGGCAGATGGCGTGGTGGCCAACATCCGGGAGGCGGGCGGACAGGCGATAGTCGTACAGGGTGACGTGTCCAAAGTGAAAGACGTGCGGCGCATCTTCGATGAAGCAGAGGCGGGGCTGGGGCCAGTGGATTTTCTGGTCAACAACGCCGGGATCACGGGCGGGCTCGGCCCCTTCGCGGCAGTGCGCCCGGAAGCACTGGAGGCCGTGCTCGACACCAACGTGCTGGGTGTGATGTTCTGCGCTCAGGAGGCGCTGCGGCGCTGGCAGGCGTCCGGCACGCGCGGCGTGATCGTCAATGTCTCCTCCGGCGCGGCGCAGACGGGCAGCCCCGGCGAATACGTGCATTACGCCGCCAGCAAGGCCGCCGTGGACGCTTTCACGGTGGGCCTGGGCCGCGAAGTTGCGCCGCAGGGCATCCGGGTCTGCGGAGTCGCCCCCGGCATGACCCTGACTGACATTCACGCGGCAGCAGGCGAACCGGACCGCCCAGCGCGCGTGGCCCCCAGGATTCCGCTGCGCCGTCTGGCCGCCCCCGAGGAAATCGCGGAGGCCATCGTCTGGCTTCTCAGCCCGGCGGCCTCCTACGTGACCGCCACCACCTTGCAGTGCAGCGGCGGGCTGACCTCGTAACGCAGCCCATTAAAAACCCCATCCAATCGCCGTTTGACCGGGCGAAGGATGGGAAAAAATGGCTGTGCTCAGGTGGGCGGCGTCGCCTCGTTGCCCCCGGTCAATTCCACCAGCCACTGGAAGAGTTGAATGAATGCCAGTGCCAGGGCGGGAATCCCAGCCAGCATCATGATCCAGCCCGACAACTGCTGATTTTGCAGCGGCGAGAGGTTCCACAGGCACAGCGCGTTCACGTAGGGCGTGTACAGCACGTTGGGCGCGTACAGCCACACCGAGGCCACCGACATCATCGGCAGCGCCGCCAGCAGGCCAAAGCCTCCGCGCGATCCCATCCCGGCGGGCTGCACGTTGGGCAGCGGGCGCAGAATGACGCTCCAGACCAGCAGGCTGCTCAGCAGGTACAGCGCGGGCAGCAGCGCGGCGGCGGTGTTGGTGACCACGCTGGCATTGAACCCGGCGGGCACGTTCCAGAAGATGATCACGGCGGCCCACACCGCCAGCGCCACCCACGGGTCCAGCAGGACGCCCAGCGTGCGGGCCACCGCGCCACGCGGATTGATCTTCACGCCCCTCGGAATGCCCAGCACCAGCAGCGGCGGCACCACTTCGGCCAACAGCATCAGGCGGCCCATGTACAGCGCCATGCTGCTGCCCGTCAGCGTGGCGGCGCGGCTCTGGGTGGTCAGCAGCAGCAGCACCAGGCCCAGCGCGAACAGCACGGCCCGCCAGACCGGCCAGCGGGCGCGGCCCTCGGGGCTGCGGCGCGAGACGATAAAGCGCCAGAGGTAGTATCCGGCCACCAGCAGTGTGGGGATCAGGAACAGCAGATCGGGGGCCGGGATCAGCAGATCAGCCAGCGTGGGATCGAGGTTGACGGGAGGTGGCGTGTTCACTGGGAGGTCTCCAGCACCTGCCGCACGTCGGCCACCACACGGTCCACCTGCGGCAACTGGGTGTAGTCCCACAGCAGGCGCAATTTGCCTGCACCGTCGATCAGGTAGGTGGCGGTGGTGTGGTTCATCTGGTAGTCCGCGCCCCCGACCTCCACCCGCTGGTAGCCCACACCGTACTCGCGCGCCACCTCGCTCAGGGCGGGTTCGGGAATGCGGATGCCCTCGGCCTTGCCGAAATATTCCACGTACTGCTTGAGGCGCTCCGGCGTATCACGGGCCGGGTCCACGCTGACCAGCACAGTCTGAAACCGGTCACGCTCGCCCTCGGGCAGGGCCGCTTTCACCCTGTCCAGGTACGCCAGCGTCAGCGGGCAGATGTTGGGGCAGTGCGTGAAGCCGAAGAACAGCGCCGTGACCCGGTTGCCGTCGCCCGGCACGAAGGCGTAGGGCCGCCCGTCCTGATCGGTTCCCTTGAAACCCGCCGCCGCCGTGCCAGCGTTATACGCCGTGCCGTAAAAGGGGTAGGGACTCTTGACGCGCGCAAAGACCCAGGCCGCGCCCAGCAGCAGCGCCACCGCCAGCAGCGCCAGCAGCGCCGACACGTACCACGGGCGAGCGGGCGCGGCCTGGATTTCAGAGGATGCGGGCAACTCGGTCATACGCTCAGGGCCTCCTGACGGTGGCCTTGAGGGCAAAGGTCCGTCCGTCGGGGGCGCTCAGGGTCAGGGTCAGGGTTTCACCGACTTTCAGCGGGCGCTTGAGCTTCATCAGCATCAGGTGATCGCCAGTGTCGCTCAGGAGCAGCTTGCCCCCGGCGGGAATGGTCAGCGCCGCAGTCATACTCATGCCCTGCATGCCGCCAGCCGATTTCCTGGTGACCATCAGCAGGCCCTGTCCGGCGACGGTAGCCCGCACGCCGCTGATCACAATCGGCGTTTGACCCGTGTTGATCAGGGTGCCGAAGACACTGGTTTCCCTGATCATGGGCGGCACGGCCACCACAGTGGCATTCATGGCCCTGAGCGGCAGCGTGCCAGCAGACTTTTTAGCCGTCGGAGCGGGCATGGGCATGCTGTGGTCCATCTGCTGGGCCAGCGCGGGCGAATTCAGCCCAGCAGTGAGGCCAGCAGTGAGGACAGTGACAAGGGCAGCGCCGAGCAGCGTCCGGCGGGAGGTGGGGGGGGACATGGGGCAACTCCTTGGTGAATGTGCGGCGGCAGCGGCCAAAACTTACAGAACAGAACTCAGAGAACAGAACCCAGAGAGCAGAACTTACAGAACAGGGGCCGCCTGCCAGAGACCGCCGCAGTCTAGGCCACGCCAGCGGGCTGAATTGTCCCCGCGTGCCAGCGTTTCCGCAGTCCAGCCGCCGGGCTAGCAGTCCAGCCGCCGGGCTAGCGCGAGGAGGTCAGTTCCGGCAGCGCGGCGCTGAGGGCCAGGGCGTCGCCGGACAGATCAGCGGCCTGCACATCGTCCATGTTCATACGGGCGCGGCCCGCGTGCTTGGCGCGGTACAGGCGGCGGTCCGCCAGATTCAGCAATCCCGCCGCGTCGTGGGCCTCGCTAGCCAGGGCCGCGCCGACGCTGACCGTGACGCGGGGCAACGCCTCCGGCCAGTCCTGCTCGGCCAGCGTGCGGCGAATGCGCCCGCAGATATGTTCCAGCACGGCCCGCTCGCCCGCAGCCACCAGCAGCACGAATTCCTCGCCGCCCCAGCGGGCCACCAGATCGCCGGACCGGGCGCAGGCCCGTAGCGTCTGCCCCGCAGCCACCAGCACCTGGTCGCCGGTCTCGTGGCCGTGGGTGTCGTTGACCGCCTTGAACAGATCGATGTCGATCAGCAGGAGTCCGATGGGCGCAGTCCCCTCGCCGGGTGCGGGCGGGGTCATGGCAACGGGCCGAACCGAACTGGTCTGCGGCCCGTAATGGTCCTCCAGCCGCCGTTCCAGCGAGCGGCGGTTGAGCAGACCGGTCAGCGGATCAGTCAGGGCCAGGTCCGCGTAACGCGCGGTGCGCGACAGCTCCTGCTGAATCTGTCGCCCGGCCACCGTCATCTGCCCGATCAGAAACATCAGGAACCCGGTGTACAGCAGCGGCACCGGATCGGTGGGCCAGTGGCGCAGCACCAGCGCAGCCAGCGCCATGTACAGCAGTCCGCCGCGCAGCGCGGCCTGTCGCAGCGGCAGCAGACCGAGCCACACCGCAAAAAAGAGCGGGACCGTCAGCGATTCCCGCGCCCCCAGCCTCAGATCACGTCCGTAAAAGTCCCACAGGAAATAGGCGGCTCCCAAATTCGCTGCCCACACCACCAGCGTATCCAGCCGCTGCGCCGAGACCTGGCGGCTCAGGATGGCGGGCAGCAGTGCGGCGCTCAGCAGGGCCACCAGCGCAGCCCGCCAGTTGCCGTGCGGCAGTTCTTGGGCGGCGATGGCCGCGTGAATAGCCACCGAACACGCGCACAGCACCAGGTAGCCCCGGCGGCGCGCGGCCTCCAGCCTCTGTTCGCGCAGAGCACTCTCCGACATGGCCTGCATTCTAGAGGGCCAGTTTTTCTGAGGGTCACTCCATCCAGCACGCCCGTTGAGCCAACCTTGAGTCAACGCTAATCCACGCAGGGGCCGGATGATCCGCGCGGTTCCGGTAGCGCCAGTTCCCAGGTCACCCACATGCGCTCCACGCGGTAGCCCAGCCGGGTATTCACACGCAGCATCGGCAGGTTCAGCACGGTGCCGCCCGTGCCCGCCCTGAGCCGCCTTTCCCTTCTGGCCCAGGCCAGGGCGCGGGCCTTGACCAGCGTCGCCAGTCCGCGTGAGCGGTGGTCCGGGTGGGTCACGGTGTTCTCACTCTCTACCTCTGACCCACGCGGGCTCAGCCGGGTCAGGGCCACGATCTCGCCGCGCCAGCGCACCATGAACACGGCTTCCTCGCGCACGATCATCTCGCGCAATCCTGCCCCGGTCAGGGGTTCGGGCGTGGTGGTGGGATTGCGCGGCGCGTCGGCCACCCCGCGTTCATGCAGCGCGTACAGCGCGGCCCAGTCCGCCTCCGGCGCGTCCGGCGGCAGTTGCTCGATCTCGTAGCCCCTGAGAAAGAGGCGTTCTTCCAGCGGTTGAAAGGCGGCGAAATCGAAATTTGCCAGCTCCAGATGCGCGCCCCAGGACTGCCAGGCATTGCGGAAGCCCGCCGCGTGGAAGAATTCCATCTGCTCGCTGAAGTCCTCGCGCGTCACGCCCAGCAGCCGCGAGAAACCGGGGGGCAGATCGGCCAGATGCGCCAGATACAGCGGCGTGAAGGCGGCCCCATCCCCGGCCAGATCCAGGCGCAGGGCGTCCGGCGTGGCGTCCCCGAAGGGCCGCAGATGGGCGGTGGCGATCACCTGCTGCCCCTGCACCGCGACGAGGCGGCGGCGCAGCGGATCGGCGCTTTCCCGGAAGCGTTCCGGCGGATAGGTCCAGTGGCCCCGCACGCTGTCGGTGACGAGGCGGGCGACGGCAGGGGCGTCGGCGTTCTGGAAGGGGCGGATATTCATGCGGGCTGCTCCGTGCACTGTGCTTCGTGAGCGATCCAGTCCGGCTCGATGTTCGCGCCCAGACGGCGCAACACGCCCAGGTAAGCACTGTCCTGACTGCTGCCCGCGACGTTCAGGAAGTCTACGCCGTTGGCCTGAAGCTGACGTGCGGTCCGGGCCAGCAGCGCCGTGGCCAGTCCCCGCCCCCGGTGCGCCGGGTGGACGATCAGCACGGCGTTCCAGGCGTGCAGGCGCGAGCGCTCGGGCAACGATAAGCCCACCGGCTCCCCGGCCTGCCAGGCGATGTGCGCGGCATTCCAGAGGGTGTCCTCGTCGGTTCCGTCCCCACCCGTCAGGGCGTCGCTGGCGGCAGGAATGGTGGGCAGGGCCAGCACTTTGTCCGCGCGGGTCAGGGCATACAGGGCGTGCAGGCGCGCGTCCTGCTGAAATGGAGCGGCGGCGGTCACGGTGTAGCCGTCGGCCTCAAGCTGAAGATCCAGGGTCCGCGCCGAAGCCGCCCAGCCGCGCAGATGAAAACCCCCGCCAAACGTGCGGTGAATCTCCCGGAAGCCCAGCGCCTCCAGATCGGGCCAGGCAGACAGGTAATCCTCGCGCACGCTGGTCCACAGGTGGCCGCGCCCAGCTTTCCGCACCTGCCCGGCGAGGTGGTTCAGCAGCGCCTGTGCCGTCCCGTCTGCACGGCAATCGGGATGGATGTGCAGGCCCAGCCAGCCGTGCGTGGGATGAACATCCGGCAGCCACAGCGAGGCCAGCCCGGTGACCTGTCCCTCCATTTCACTGACGACATAATCGTTCGGACGCTGCCCGAAGGCGGTTCGCAGCCCTGCGGCGGTGGCGTGAAAGTGCGGCTCCTGCGTGCTGTTCAGCAGCAGCGCGGCCACAAAGGCGTCTTGGGACCGGGGTGGGCGAAGCTGGATGCAGGCGGCGGGAGTCATGGTGACAGCATGGGGTGGTCACCGGAAAAATGCCACTTCAGGCTCTAGGCCAAATGGCGCAGCCGCTGAATATGCGCCGGGTGAATAAGAGCTATTCCTGCCGCCCAACGCCGGTCCTGGGTATCCGCCCCACCTTATACTCAGATCCCATACACAGAGAGGCTTGACAGGATTACGTCTGCGGCGTATTATGCTCATACCGGAACGGGAGCGCCGATGGTGTGTTCGCAGTCCAGCCCGGAGGAAGCACCGACTTCCCCAAGCATCACATCCAGAACAGGTTCAAGCAAACCGCGCCTTCTCCTACTTAGGGGGGCGCGGTTTCGTTGTGTCCAGTTGCGGCGGTTTCAGTCGTCCCGAGTTCGGTCTGCGTGCGAGTAAGCCGGATGGCCTACAGCGGCCCATTGCCTGCTACGCTCTGGCCATCACCGAAAAGGAGGTGCGCGTATGACTGAAATCAACATCACCCAATTTCCAGAGGCCCAGAGGAGAGAAACCCCAGCCCCCGCAAATCGGAGTCATTGTGCTGATCCAAGCCGTACTGCTGCCCCTGCTCTCGGATACATGCTGGCCTAGTTTTCAGAGGCACCCATGAACGCCCGCTGGCTCGATGCCGAGTTGGAAGGCGCGGACACCACGCCGGAGCGCCGCAGCAAGTTCAGGACAAAAAAGCTGCTGGGCCGCCGCAGACTGGACGACCTGACCGCCGAGAACCCAGACCAGATCGCGGACGACACCATTCGCCGATTGATCGATACCGGACACATCACCGAGATCGTCGCCGAACTCAAAAGCGGCAAGGAGGCCACCGCCTATGTGGCCCGTGGCCCGCGCGGCAGCGTGCTGGTCAAGCTGTACCGCGAACTGGAAGCCCGCAGTTTCAAGAACGACGCCGTGTACCGCGAGGGCCAGGTCATTCTGGACGAACGCGCCAAGAGGGCCATGCAGGGGCGCAGCCGCAAGGGGCTGGAGATGCTTCAGGAAGGCTGGGTCAGCGCCGAGTACGCGCACCTGTGGACGCTGTGGCGGGCGGGCCTGAGCGTTCCCGAACCGCTGGTCGGCCCCAACGTCAAGATCTGCGCCTCCACTGCCCCCGCCGTGCTGATGCGCCTGATCGGCAGCGAGGACAGTGTGGCCCCGCGCCTGAGCGACGCCCGACTGACCCCCGAAGAAGCTGGGAGTGCCTGGAAACAAGCCATGCAGGGTCTGGCCGACATGCTGCGGCTGGGCTACGCGCACGGCGACTACAGCACCTACAACCTGCTGTGGTGGGAGAACACCGTGATTATCATCGACTTTCCGCAACTGACCACCCGCCAGAACCCCAACTTCTCCGAATTGCTGCGCCGCGACGCCCAGAGCCTGGCGACTTCCTTCCGCAAGCATGGCGTCCAGGTAGGCGGCGAGGCCACCCTGCGTGAGGTCCAGCGCCTGGCACGCGGCAAGGGGCCGGAGCCGAGGATCGTGCTGCCGTGAATATTCCCGAAACCTATAGCTACCTGACCCGCGCCCGGCGTGACCTGTGGGCCGCCCTGGAAGCCACGCCCGACGAGGTGCTGTCCAGACCCGTGCTGTCCGGCAGCCGCTTCCACTCCATCAAGGATCTGGTGCTGCACATTCCGGCAGTGGAGGATTCCTGGATTCATGAGGACTTGCTGGCCGACGCGCCCGTCTGGGAGAGGGTCCCGGCCATACAGGGGGCAGAGGACGGCCCGGTCTATGCCGCCTTTCCCCTGGAGGCGTTGCTGGACTACTGGCGACAGGTAGAGGCTAGCACCCAGACGTATCTGGGCCGTCTGACGCCCGCAGAACTGGCCCGCGAAGTCGTGGTGAACGGCTCGGAGGGCGAGGAACGCTTTACCGTAGACGGCCTGCTGTGGCATGTCCTGATTCACGAGATGCGCCACACCGCGCAGATTGCCGTGCTGTTGCGGCAGGCAGGGATCAAACCGCCGTTTCTGGACCTGCTGAATTACCTGCCGGTAACGCAGAAATGAAGATCCGCACCGAGACGCCCGCCATCCACTGTAAGACGGCTTGCTGGCCTCCGCTGGGCTGAAGTTGCCCGCATGAGGCAAGACGGCCTGCTCACCCCCTATTCATCTATCAGGGGTGAGAGCCACATACATCTAATTCCTGATTCATCCTCCGGCCAGTTTCCCTATGATGTAAGGGTGAAAAATGCTCTGCTTCTGACGGCCCTCCTGCTGGGCACAGCCTCCACCGCCCGCGCCCCCTCCCTGTCCGAGCAGTTGCCCGCCGGGGCGCTGCTGACGCTGGAGACGCGGAACGCAGGCGGGGCGATTGACTGCTTCGCCGGACTGCTGGTCTCGGCGGCGCGCGGCGTGGTGGGCGAGGAACAGGGCGGCCAGATGATCGGCGGCTTTCAGCAGATCCTCAAGGGTTCGCTGGGCCAGGAAGCCGTGGCAGGCGTCTTTTCGGTGGGCAATGCGGGCGGTACCTTCTCGCCGGAACTGCTGGCGGTTTCACGGGTGGATAAGCTCTCCGGCGAGTTCTTCAGCAGCCTGATGGAGCCGAAAAAGGGAGCGCGGGTGGGCGACTACACCTTCTCGCAGCAGGGCAAGACGTTTGCGGGGATGGCGAACGGGCTGGTGTACGTCTCCACCAACAAGGACCTGCTGATGGGCTACCTGGGCCGCCTGAGCGGCAAGACGGCCCCCCGCTTGATGAACTCGGCGGCCTACACCGTGCCGCAGCGGGCGATGGGCCAGCAGGAGCTGTCGCTGTTTCTCAACTTCTCGGCCACCGCCAAGGTCATTCGCGGGGCGCTGGACAGGGCCATCAAGCTGCCGCGCCTGCTCTCGCCCCTGGTGGACGCGCTGGACACGCTGGGGCAGTACGCGGCGGGCTTCACCACCAGCGCCGGGGGATTGACTGCATCCTCCGCTCACGCCGCCAACGCGCAGGGCAGGGACAAACCGCTGTACCGCATGCTGACCGACAGCACCGATTTTACCGTGCAGGACATCATTCCCGCTGATACAGAGGCCGTGATGGCCTCGGCCTGCCATCCCGAATCCGGCGCGTACCTAGGCCGCTGGCTGACGCGCGTGGACCTGCTTGATCCACCTGCTTGATCCGCTGGGCTTTTTAAGCGACAGCCAGCTCGCCAGCCACCTGGAACGCTCGGCGGCGTGGCTGGGCCACGAATGCGCGCGGGTCACGCTGGCCGGGGGCATGAAGTCGGGCCTGAACGCTGGCAATCCGCTGTCCAGCCTGGACTACAGCGTGAGTTACCAGCGCGTCGCGGACCTGAACGCCGCCTAGGCACAGATGCCCGAATACGCGCAGAGCGTGAACGCGGCCATCGCGGGGGCAGCGGACGGCTTGAAGAAACTGCTGCAGAAAGACAGCGCGGGCGGTCTGGCCGCCGCCATTCCCGGTGAACTGGGCGCGGTCAGCCTGGCGGGCGGCATGGCGCTGTCCAGCAGCTTCAAGGCGGTGGACGCCATGCTAGGCGACCTCAAGATGGTCTATGCCTTCCGGGGCGACTACCTGATCACGGCCTTCAGCCAGAAAGCACTGGACGCCGCGCTGGACGGGGGTGCCGCGCCACTGGCGCAGGACGCAGCCTTTATAGCCGCCGGAATCAACCCGCGCTTCTCCGTCGGGTGGACCTACGTCCCCAACCCAGGGGACCTCAGCGGCGAGGAGATCGCCAGGGCCATCCTGAGCAATCTGGGCATGGACGACGGGGCCGGTACGGACATGAAAGACACGGACACGGCAGGGGTGGATGTGAGTACTACCGCTGTTCCGGCCACCCCCGGCAAATCGGGCAAGGGCCGCGCGACGACGCCCCGGATGCCGTCCCAGGTGGACAGCAGGGACGACATAGACATGATGTTCGGTGACGGCGAGATGATGTCGGGCATGGTCGACACCGTCAGCGACTTGATGGCGGACCTGATCAACCGCTACGACGGCCAGACCGTGCAGAGCGCCGTGCAGGGCAACGTGATCACCAGCAAATCGAAGGTGCTGTACCGCTGGTGACATCGCTCCTTGACGGCAGGCAGGTCAGGACGGCTTCATCCCCGTCCTGATCTGTTTTTTGTTGCTCTGAGGAACGAATGGACGGTCTAGCGCCACTGCTCCGGCAATCCGTAGACGTGCCACAAGGCGTTCACCCGCTCCACCACTGCCGGGTCCATCGTGATTTTGGGAGGCCAGGGGCGCACGAAGCCTTCCTCAGGCAGTTTGCGCGCGCCGTCCCAGGCCAGCAGACTGGCGTGCTGCACGACATCCCGCTCCGGGTCAATGTTATTCAGGATGGTCCACCACACGTCCTGAATGTTGTGCACATCGGTGAATTCGTCGCAGATCAGCAGGTGACGGATTCCGGCGGCGGCAGGGTGGGCGGCGAAGGTCCGCGCCAGCTCCTGCGCCTGACCGGGCTGGGTCTTTTTCAGGGCGACGAGCCAGTACCCATCTTCGCTCTGCCGCTGGGCCACCACGCCTTTAAAGTCCGGTAATTCGGCGGCGGCGTGCGGCCTGAACGCCTCCTCGCGGGCCAGATCACCGGCCTGAAGGTCACGGCTGGACTCGGCCCCGCCGATTTCCTCGGGGCGCTTGGTGGTGGCGTCGATGATCAGTTTGCCGCCGTAGCCCCAGCCCCGGCTGCTGTGGTCCAGCACGTCGGTGGGGCCGCGCGTGGTCAGGGTGTCGCGGCCCGGCACAGCTTTGGCAGCCACCTCGCGCCACACCGCTTCAAAGTCGGAAACTGGCACGCCCTCATCCAGCACCACAATCACCTTGGCGAACATCATCTGCCCCAGCCCGAACAGGCCGTTGGCCACCTTGTACGCCTGCCCCGGATAGCCCTTCTTGATGCTCACGAAGACCAGGTTGTGCGCCACCCCGGCAGGGGGCATATGGTAGTCGGCGATTTCAGGAATGATCAGTTGCGCGGCGGGAAGAAACAGCCGCTCGGAGGCTTCGATCAGGAAGGCGTCCTCCATCGGCGGTCGGCCCACGATGGTGGCGGGGTACACGGGCTGACGGCGCATGGTCACGGCGGTGACGTGAAACAGCGGGTACAGGTCCGGCAGCGTGTAGAAACCGGTGTGGTCCCCGAACGGCCCCTCCATGACCCAGTCCTCGGCGGGATCGACGTAGCCTTCGAGGATAAATTCAGCGTTGGCGGGAACGTCCAGATCCACGGTTATTCCTTTGGTGACCGGGTAGCGCTGCCCGCGCAGGTAGCCCGCCAGCGCGAACTCGTCCAGACCGGGAATGGGGGGCAGCGGCGCGGTGGCCGCGTAGATCAGCGCCGGATCACCGCCGATGGCAACGGCCACCTGCAACCGCTGGCCCAGATTCCTGGCCTTTTCCAGATGTTTGGTCCCGGTCTTGTGGCGCTGCCAGTGCATCCCGGTCGTGTTCTTGCCCATGACCTGCATGCGGTACATGCCCATGTTGCGCTCGCCGGTTTCGGGGTCTCTGGTGATGACCAGCGGCAGTGTCACGAACGGCCCGCCGTCCAGCGGCCAGCAGTTCAGGATGGGAAGGCGCGACAGGTCCACCTCGTCGCCGCGCCACACCACGTCCTGCACCGGGCCAGTCCTGACCCGTTTCGGCGGCAGGTTCATGGCGTCTTTCAGCTTGGTGACATTGCTCAGCAGCCCCAGTTTGCTGCCGCCGCCGCCCAGGTCAATCAGGGCGCGCACTTTGGCCGCCAGATCGTCCAGATCGCTGACGCCCAGCGCCAACGCGGTGCGCTCGCGCGTTCCCATCAGGCCGATGACCACCGGAAACTCGCTGCCGCGCACGTTCTCGAACAGCACCGCCGGGCCGCCGGATTTGACCAGACGGTCCGCGATCTCGGTAATTTCCAGCTCGTGGCTGACAGGCGCAGAGACGCGCAGCAGCTCGCCGCGTTCTTCGAGCAGGCGCATGAAGCTCTGAATGTCGGGAAAAGCCATGCTCGGAGGATAGGGCGGCGGGGGCGGGGCAACCGTACCGGGGGCTGGGATAGTGGGGGCTGGGATGGCGGGGGTTGGGATAGAGGGGAGAGAGCATGACGGCTGGCCCAGGACGCTGTGCAGACCAGGCCACAATCTTAGTTGACCTCTTTTGTACACTATGGCGCTGATCAGGGGTCACTATAGGCCCCGGACCGCGAACCTCAACCCCTCAAGGAGCCACATGAAGCACCTGTTTTTAATGTCCGCCCTCGCTCTCGCCACCAGCAGCCTCGCCGCCCCCAGCACCATTACCAAAGGCGTGTTGAAAATCGGCATGGAGGGCACCTACGCCCCCTTTACCTACAAGGACGACAAGGGCGTGCTGACCGGCTTCGACGTGGACATCGCCAGAGCGGTGGCCGCCAAGCTGGGCCTCAAGCCCGAATTCGTGCTGACCGAATGGAGCGGCATTCTGGCGGGGTTGCAGGCGGGCAAGTACGACGTGATCGTCAACCAGGTGGGCATCACGCCCGAGCGGCAAAAGGCCATCGGCTTCAGCGCGCCCTACGCGTATTCCTCGCCGCAGATCATCGTGAAGAAGGCGGGCAACCTGACGCCGGGAACGCTGGCTGACCTGAAGGGCAAGCGCGTGGGCGTGGGCCTGGGCAGCAACTTCGAGAAGCAACTGCGCGACGCGGGCGGCATCAACGTGGTGACCTATCCCGGCGCGCCCGAATACCTGGCGGACCTGGCCGCTGGCCGCCTGGACGCCGCCTACAATGACCGCCTGCTGGTGGGCTACCTGATCAAGTCCCAGAACCTGCCGGTGCGCGGCGCGGGCGTGATCGGCCAGCCGGAAGCGGTGGGCATCGCCCTGAAGAAGACCAACACGGGCCTGAAAACGGCGGTTGACAGGGCGCTGTTGCAGATCAAGGCGGACGGCACCTACGCCAGAATTAGCCGCCAGTGGTTCGGCCAGGACGTCGGCAAGCCCTGAAGCCGGACCGTCTGAGCAGTGCAGCGCCGTCCTGTCCACTCAGCGGGCGGCGCTGTTCTTCTAGACAGCAGTCTTCTAGACTCCAGGTATGAGGCGGCATGTCCAGGTTCTGATCATCGGGGCGGGCGCGGCAGGCAGCGCGGCAGCATATGCACTGGCCCGGCGCGGACAGGAGGTGCTGCTGCTCGAACAGTTCAGGCTGGGTCACGAGCGCGGTTCCAGTTTCGGGCCGTCGCGGATCTTCCGGCTGGCCTACCAGGAACCGGAGTACGCCGGACTGGCACAGGCGGCGCTGGCATCGTGGAGGGCGCTGGAAAGTGAGGCGGGGCAGCAGCTCTACTGGCGCACCGGGGGGCTGGACCTCGGCCCCACTGGAACGCCGAGTCTGGACGCGGTTTACACCTCGCTGGACGCCATAGACGCGGCTCCCCAGCGGCTGACCCGGCCCGCACTGGCCCGGCGTTTTCCGCAGTGGCAGGTGCCGCCCGACTGGGAGGCGGTGTATGCGCCCGAGGCGGGCATCGTCAGCCCGCAGTTGACGCTGAGGGTGCTGACGGACCTGGCCCGCTGCCACGGCGCACAGGTGCAGGAGGGGGTGGCGGCCCTGGAGACCGAGCCGGGGCCGCAGCCCGCCGTCCTGACGAGCGCGGGCGTGGTGACCTGCGACCACCTGATCGTGGCGGCGGGCGCGTGGATGCCGCATCTGGTGCCGCAACTGCGCTCCTCGCTGAGCGTGACGCTGGCGGCCTCCAGCTTCTACCGCCCGGACGATCTGGCGGCCTTCCAGCCGGAGCGCTTTCCCGTGTTCATCACCCACGACGAATTTCAGGCGTATGGCTTTCCAGCCTTCGGCGTCCCCGGCGTGAAACTGGGCGTGGATGTGGCGCGTCCCGTCACCAGCGGCGCTGACCGCACTTTCGAGGTTCCGCCGCAGGTCAGCGAGGCGTCCGATGCCTTTATGCGGCGCTTTTTGCCGGGGGCCAACGCCGTGATGGAGCGGCATACCTGCCTGATCACCCGCGCGCCGGGCGGCGATTTTATTCTCGCCGCACACCCGGACTGCCCGCAGATCACGCTGGCCTCGCCGTGTTCGGGCCACGGTTTTAAATTCACACCGCTGCTGGGCGAACTGCTGGCTGCGCGGGCGCTGGGTGAGCGCCACCCCTGGCACCTGCCCCGGTTCGCGTGGCCCACGCAGGCTGTCGATACAGGTCAGGGCCAACGGGGAGACCCAGAGGCTGCGGGGGCGTAGAGTAAATTACATTTCATTCCTGGACATTTCATTCCTGGCCCCAGAGTGGGCCGCCCCTGGGAAGCACCCTCTCCCCTCTCATGGCGATGGATTTTCCTCCACTGCCCCAAAGGAGCAATCATGCGCGCACTCCGTCCCACGCTGGTTCTTGGCACCGCCCTGCTTCTCGCCGCCGCCGCGTGCTCGTCGGCCCAGACCGCCAGCCCGCCCACGCTGACCAAAGGGGTGCTGAGGATCGCCGTGGAAGGCACCTACGCCCCCTTTACCTTCAAGGACGACAAGGGCGTCCTGACCGGCTTCGACGTTGACGTGGCCCGCGCCCTGGCCGCCAGGCTGGGCCTCAAGCCCGAGTTCGTGCTGACCGAATGGAGCGGCATTCTGGCGGGGTTGCAGGCGAACAAGTACGACGTGATCATCAACCAGGTGGGCATCACCGCCGAGCGCCAGAAGAGCATCGGCTTCAGCGATCCCTACGTCTACAGCCGCCCGCAGATCGCCGTCCATACCACCAGGGGCAAGAACTACAACACGCTGGCGGACCTCAAGGGCAAGCGGGTGGGCGTCGGGCTGGGCACGGTGTTCGAGAAGGATCTGCGCGACGCGGGCGGCATCACGGTGGTGACCTATCCCGGCACCCCGGAATACCTGGCGGACCTGTCCAGTGGCCGCCTGGACGCCATTTACAATGACCGCCTGCTGATCGGCTACCTCGCCAAATCGCAGGGCCTGCCGATCAAGGGTGTAGGAAACGCCGGTTCGGTGGACAGCATGGGCGTGGCGATCAAGAAGACCAACACGGGGCTTAAGACGGCCATTGACGCGGCCCTCAAGGGCATGAAGGCCGACGGCACGATGGCCAAAATTGGCCAGCAGTGGTTCGGGCAGGACGTCAGCAAGCCCTGAAAAAGCCCGCATCTGTGAGTAGGCCCCTCCCAGTCCAGCGGGGAGGGGTTTGCGTTGAGAGCGGGCGTCTGAAGGTCTAAACGCAACAGTAAACGACTCCCTTCAGCCTTTCAGACCTTAGTCCGCACTCCGAAGGAGCTGCCCCCAATGAACACCGAACAACTTCAACTGATCCTTCAAAGTGCCTGGGCCTCGGTGCCCGCGCTGCTGGTGGGGGCGCGGCTGACCATCGGCTTCGCGCTGGCGGCGATGGTGCTGGGGTTGCCGCTGGGACTGCTGGTCACGCTGCTGCGGCTGTACGCGCCGGGGCCGGTGCGCTGGCTGGCGGGGCTGTACGTGTCGTTTATCCGGGGAACGCCGCTGCTGGTGCAGATCTTCGTGATCTATTACGGCCTGCCCAGTTTTGGCGTGACCCTCAGTCCGGTGGTGGGCGGCGTGCTGGCCCTGACCCTCAACGCCGCCGCCTACCTGTCCGAGACCATCCGCGCCGCAATTCTGAGTATTCACAAGGGCCAGCACGAGGCCGCCTACAGCCTGGGCCTGAGCCGCGCCGAGACCATGCGGCTGGTCATCTTGCCGCAGGCCGCAAGGGTGGCGCTGCCGAGCCTGGGCAACAGCCTGATCGGGCTGGTCAAGGACACCTCATTGGTGTCGGTGATCACGGTGGTGGAGCTGCTCAGGAGCGCGCAACTGGTGATTGCCCGCACCTTCGAGCCGTTCGGCCCGTACCTGGCCGCTGCGCTGATCTACTGGGCGGTTTCCAGCGCGCTGGAAGTGGTGCAGCGGCGGCTGGAACGGCGCTTCTCGCGCGGAGGCTAGGGCAGATCACCCCAAAGGCGGATGACATTACCTTTGCCCAGCGGTTACGGTGTGGGCATGACCGGAACCCCGACCGCCGGACCCGATGCGCCCCCCTCTTTCAAGGAGCCGACTTACCTCACCGCACCTTCTATTCCGCGTCCAGCGCGGGCTGCCACCCCCTTCCTGATCGCGCTGGGGCTGGGGACTGCCGCGCAGTTCCTGAGCGGCGCACAGGGCGACAATTTCGGCTTGAACGTTCCGGTCTGGGTGGCCCTCTTTTCGGCGGCCTGTCTGTGGGCGCTGCGGCGGCGCGGCGAGCAGCCCACGCCCGAGGGTTTGACGCTGCTGGGCGCGGCCTTGCTGCTGGCGGTCACCAGATACGCGGTATTTGATATGCCAGGAGGCCTGGGGGCGCTGAACTCTTTCGCGCTGCTGCTTTCGCTGCTGCTGGGTGCGGCCTTTCTGCGCTTTCCCGGTCTGGGCGGCTGGAGCCTGTGGGGGGTGATCGGGGCCACCCTGACGGGCAGTCTGCGTTTCATCTACGGCCCCTTCGCGCTGCTGGAACGCCTGCCGTGGGCGCGGCTGCGTCCGGCGCGGGAACGGGGTCTGGGCCGCTGGGGTGTGGGCCGCTGGGGTGTGGGCGCGCTGCTGACCCTGCCAGTGCTGCTGGTCTTTGGCGGGTTGCTGGCGAGCGCGGACGCGGGCTTTGCGGGCCTGCTGGGCGGCGTGCTGGACTGGCGGCTGGACCGATTGTGGAATGCCGGGTTCCGACTGGCATTCTGGTTCGCCCTTGCAGGTGGACTGGTCTACCCGGCAGTGATGGCGCTGCGCCCCAGCCTGATGTTCCGCGCGGGGCCGAACACGGCGCGGCTGGGTCTGGTCGAGGCAGGCTTGCCGCTGGCGTCCCTGGCGGCGTTGTTCGTGGTCTTTTTGCTGGCGCAACTGCCGTACTACCTGAGCGGCACAGGTCTGCCGGAGGGCGTGACCTTCGCAGTCTACATCCGCGAGGGCTTCGGGCAACTGATGATGGTGGCCTTCCTGAGCCTGACGCTGCTGCTGGTCACGCACGCCCTGACGCGCAAGGAGGTCCGGACCGGGGTGGCCTACCGCCTGCTGAATCTGGCGGTGCTGGCCCCGCTGGCGCTGGTCCTGCTGAGCGCGGCCAACCGCTGGCGGCTGTACGGGCTGGCCTACGGCCTGAGCGAAACCCGCCTGATGGGCGCGGCCTTTCTGGTGTGGATGGCGTTATGCCTGGGGTGGCTGGGTCACCTGCTGTGGAGGTCGCAGCCGCAGCGCTTCGCCTACCCGGCCCTGCTGATGGGCCTGGGCGTGCTGCTGACCACCACCGCCCTGAACCCCGGCGCGCTGATCGCCCGCGTGAACGTGAACCGGGCCGTGGCTGGCGTGACCAACCAACTCCGCA
Source organism: Deinococcus frigens DSM 12807 (assembly GCF_000701425.1). Lineage (GTDB taxonomy): Bacteria > Deinococcota > Deinococci > Deinococcales > Deinococcaceae > Deinococcus > Deinococcus frigens. The sequence continues at coordinate 23,914 of NZ_JNIW01000030.1, forward strand.
GCACCCCGCAAAGTATCAACGTGCTGACGCTGCTGCGGCTGGGGGCCGACGCCGTACCCACCATCGTGAACAATCTCGACGCCCTGACCCGCGCCTGTAAATGGAGCGGTTCCTGTCTGAACTCGCGCCAGTACGTGATCAACCGGCTGCATGATCGGTACGACACGCCGCGCGACCTGCGCGCCTGGAACGCGAGTTCCGCCCGCGCACACCAACTGACGCTCAAGCTTCCGCCCGCTACCCCAGATGGGGAACGCTGGTCACAATAGGCATCATGCCCAACGCCCTGCACGTCATGAACGCCGGGGGCCACCTCTCCCCCGCCCTGGAAAACGAGGTGCGCGGGGTGGCGCAGGCCGCCCTGACCCGGCAGGCCGCGCGGCTGAGGCTGGACGGCGTGGATGTGGCCGTGTCCGTCTCGCCCTGGGGGCTGCCTGAGACGGGAATCTTCGGCTACGCGCCGCTGGACCATCTGGTGCAGATCACCCTTGACCCGGACAATCCCAATTTCGCCGCCAGTTGGCGCACCGAATTGCCCGCCGCCCTGGCCCACGAGCTGCACCACGCGCGGCGCTGGCAGGGGCCGGGCTACGGCCAAACGCTGCTGGAAGTGCTGGTCAGCGAGGGGCTGGCGCAGGTCAACGAGCTGGGCGAGCGCGCTGGGCAGCCGCCGCCCTACGCACGGGCCGGGGTTGAGCTGAACGCCTTGTGGGCGCGGGCCTTGCCCCTGCTGGACCGCAGCGATCACAATTTTGAGGCGTGGTTCTACGGCGCTGAGGCTGAAAGATTGGCGCGCTGGAGCGGCTACAGCCTGGGCTATGAGCTGGTGCGCCGCCATCTGGCGCGGGTGGGCGGGGACGCCGCCGGGCAGGTCCACACGGCTGCCGGAGAGTTCAGAACGGCGTGGTAAACAGCCAAGACGCCGCCAATCTTCCGGGCGCAGGGCCGCCTTACCCTGAAGCCCATGCCCGCCCCGCCCCCGCATGAGGACCTCAAGTCCGCCCGCCTGACCACGCTGGCCCACCTAGACGCGCTGCTGGAACGGCCCATGATCATCCTCAGTTTCGTGTGGCTGGGGCTGCTGGTGCTGGACCTGGTGCAGGGGCTATCGCCGCTGCTGCAAATCGTCAGCAACGTGATCTGGGGGCTGTTCGTGGTGGACTTCGTGCTGGCCATCGTGCTCGCGCCCGACAAGTCCGAGTACCTCAAGAAAAACTGGCTGACCGCCCTGAGCCTGATGCTGCCCGCGCTGCGGATTCTGCGCGCCTTCCGGGGGCTGCGGGCGCTGCGCGTGTTGCGCCTGACGCGCGGCACCAACCTGCTGCGGATTCTGACCAGCCTGAACCGGGGGCTGCGGACCTTACAGCGCACGCTGCGCCGCCGGGGCCTGGGCTTCGTGGTGGGCGCAACTGCGCTGGTGGCGCTGGCCGGGGCGGCGGGCATGGCGTCCTTCGAGGCGGGCGAGACCGGCGCGCCGCAGGGCTTCGGCCAGTGGCTGTACTGGGTGGGCATGCTGCTGACCAGCCTGGGGTCCGAATACTGGCCGGTGACCGCCGAGGGCCGCACGCTGACCTTTTTGCTGGCGCTGTACGGCTTCGCGGTCTTCGGGTACATCACGGCGGCGCTGGCCAGCCTGTTCGTGGGCGCGGATCAGGACGCCCCGCCCGACGACGATGACGACGAGGTGAACAACGCGGTCCTGCGCCGGGAACTGCGCGAACTGCGCGGCGAGATCGCGGGCCTACGCGGGGAACTGCGTCCCACACCAGAGCGCCGCGCCCCATAATCAGGGGCATGACTTCCCCCCAGACCTCTCCTGTCGAGAAGATGCGCGCCGCCCTGCAAGCCACGGACCTGGACGGCTGGCTGATCTACGACTTCCAGGGCCTCAACCCCCACGCCCGCCGGGTGCTTGCCATGCCAGGGGGCGCGTTCCTGACCCGCCGATTCTTCGTGTACGTGCCGCGTGAGGGGCAGGCGGTGCTGCTCCACAACCACATCGAGGGCGGCACCTGGGGCGAGATCACGCGGGACTGGGACATTGAGAAACGGGCGTTCGGCTCGCATGACGAGCTAGAGACTGCCTTAAACGAAGTCGTTGCCGGACAGCGAATCGCCATGGAATACAGCCCGAACGGGGCCGTACCATATGTCAGCTGGGTGGACGCCGGGACAATTGAGCGCGTGCGGGCGGCGGGCGCGGCAGAGATCGTGAGCAGCGCCGATTTGCTGCAATCCTTTCTGGCGTGGTCTGCCGAGGACTTGGCCGCCCACAGGCGGGCCGCCGCCGTGCTGATGCGCGCCAAGGACGACGCCTACTGGCTGATCCACGAACGCCTGAAAGTGGGCGAGGAAGTGACCGAACTGGAGGTTCAGTCGCTGATCATGGACGCCATATCGGGCGCGGGCATGGGCGCGGGCCATCCGGTCAATGTCAGTTTCGGCGTGAACGCGGCGGACTCGCATTACGAGCCGGGCGGGGACAAGAACGCCGTGTTGCAAGTGGGCCAGTGCGTGCTGATCGACCTGTGGGCGCAGGAGCCGGGCCACCCCTTTGCCGACGTGACCTGGGTGGGCCACGCTGGGCAACCAACCGACGAATACCTAAACGCCTGGGCAGCGGTGCGCGGCGCGCGGGACACGGCGCTGGACACCCTCAACACCAGATTTAGGGCCGAGGGCTGGGGCGTGTTGCAGGGCTGGGAACTGGACCGCGCCGCGCGGGACGCGATGGGACCGAGCTGGGGGCCATACTTCTTTCACCGCACCGGCCACGATCTGGGCGTGCAGATTCACGGCTCCGGCGCAAATCTGGACGACTACGAGACGCACGACACCCGTACCCTGACGCCGGGGCTGGCCGTCACGGTGGAACCTGGCACCTACCCGGCGGCACGGGGCTTCGGCATCCGCACCGAAGTCGATATCTACCTGTCGCCAGCCGGCCCCGAGGTGACCACGGACCTTCAGCGCCAGCCGTTCGTGCTGGGCGTGGGCGAGTGGGCGGCGGTGCGGGCGGCAGGGTACGGGCAGGCAGACGAGTGAAAGACAGAATAAATCTGAACGAGAAGCTCGGGCAATTTTCCAGGCACTGGTCCCCGCACACGGTCGGCGAGTTCAACGGCCATGATCTGATGGTGGTCAAAGTTCAGGGTGAGTTCAACTGGCACAGCCACGCAGACTCAGATGACCTCTTTCTGGTCCTCCGTGGTGAACTGTTTATCCGCCTGAGAGACCGGGAAGTCAGGCTGAAACCGGGTGAGTTGTTCGTGGTCGCGCGCGGCGTCGAGCACCAGCCGTATGCCTTGCAGGAAACACATCTGCTGCTGATTGAACCCAGCGGCACGCCCAATACAGGAAACGCCGCCACCGCTGCCCCGCGCACCCTGATCTAAAGCGGGGCCGACTGGTTTCCATTCCCCCTTAGCGTTCCCACAAGCACTCCCCGCCCCTCAGCGGTTAGGCTGGGGGCATGGCGAACCTCAGCTCCTCGACAGTGATGCTCACGGGGGCAGGCGGCGCGCTCGCCACTGCGATTGCCCAGGAACTCGACGACGCGGGCGCGCAGATGGTGCTGGTGGGACGCGGCGAGGCCCTGGCCCGCGCCGCAGACCGGATTCCCGCCACCGAAGTGATCGACACCGATCTGTCGGACCCCGCCAGCGTGGCGCAATTGAAAAAAGTCAAGGTGGATATCCTGGTCCACACGGCGGGCGCGTACAGCATGCAGGCCGTGCAAAAGGCCACCACCGACGACCTGCGGGCCATGCTGGACGCCAATTTCCTGACGCTGTTCCACGCGGTTCAGGGCGTGCTGCCCAACATGCTGAAGAACAAGGACGGCATCATCCTGGGCGTCAGCGCGGCGCAGGCGGCCCGCAACAGCGGCCCCGGCGCGGCGCTGTACACGGCGAGCAAGGCGGCGCTGGGCGCGTACCTGAACAGCCTGAACGACGAGCTGAAAGCAAAAGGCGTGCGCGGCTGCGTGCTGTACCCGATGGGCGCCATCGACACCCCGGCCAACCGCGACGCGGGCCTGAAGTGGGAAACGATGATCGACCCGCGCGGCCTCGCCAAGTCGGTGGCTCACATCCTGACCCGCCCAGACCGCGCGCACATCACGGACATCAAGGTGTACCCGGACGAGGAAGAGTAGGACGCTGAAAGCTCAAACGCGGCCCTGGACGACCCGCACAGCCTGATCAGGAGGTTGCCCCCATGCCTGAACTCTCCACCCTGCTTGCCTTCGCTGCCGCCGCGCTGGCCCTGCTGCTGACGCCGGGGCCTTCGGTGCTGTACATCGTGGCGCGCAGCATTCAGGGTGGACGGCGGGCCGGTTTCGCGTCGGCACTGGGGGTGCAGGTGGGCGGGCTGGTGCATGTGCTGGCGGCGGCGGTGGGCCTTTCGGCGCTGGTGCTGTCGTCGGCGGTGCTGTTCAGCGCGGTCAAGTTGGCGGGCGCGGGCTACCTGATCTATCTGGGCATCAAAACGCTGCTGGGCCGTGACGCAAAGGTGGAATTGCCCACCATGACGCCGCGCAGCCTGGGGCAGATTTTCCGGCAGGGCGTGCTGGTCAATGTCCTGAATCCTAAGACGGCGCTGTTTTTCCTGGCCTTTCTGCCGCAGTTCGTGCGCCCGGACCACGGCTCGGTGGCGGGGCAGACGCTGCTGCTGGGTGGGTTTTTTCTGGTTCTGGCCACCCTGAGCGACAGCATGTTTGCGCTGCTGGCCGGAAGCGTGGGGCGCAAGTTGCGCGGCAATCTGGTCTTTGCACGTCGGCAGAAATACCTGACGGGCGGCGTGTACATGGCCCTAGGCGTGGGAACGGCGACGGTGGGGCATGGGCCGTGACCCCGAAGATGCTGTATGGGCCGCCTCCCGCCACGCTGCAACTTCTGCTGGATGACCCCGCCGAACATGATTTCCCCTGTGCCGAACGTCTGCTGAGCGGGCTGACGCCCCAGCAGGCCGTGGAAGTGCCCCCCGGACTCTCCCATTCCATCGCGGGCATTCTGGCGCACATGCATGCCAATGTCGTGTTCAATCTGGGGCTGGTTCAGAGTGAGGACCCTCCCTCGTTCCGGCCACCCGGCGACGCCTGGCCGTCCGTGTCCGCCAGGGAGTGGCCGCCCCTGGTCCAGGCATTTCTGGCCGATATGGCGCGGCTGGGGCAGATCGCGCAGGACGCTCAGGAGCTTGAGCGCAGGCTGTATCCGGCCACCTCCACAGAGCCGGGCTGGACGGTGGGCTACAAACTCGCGGCCAGCGTCGCCAAGCACAATGCCTATCACTTCGGGCAGATCGCGCTGATCCGGCGGCTACTGGGGGCCTGGGAGTGAGGCGTCCTCTCCTTCCCGTCCGCCACCCTGCGCCCCGCTTGGGTACACTGCGGGCATGCAAAAGACCGCGCCCCTACAAATCGCCGACCCGCTGGGCGTTCCCGGTGCGCCGCAGGAAACGCTGAGCGCCGTGATGGCCCATCTGGAACAGCACTCGGCAGAGGGCGCGGCAGGACAGTTGATCGTGGTCACGGACCGCCAGGGGGACCGGGACCGCGCGGGCTACGCGGCGGTGCTGATCGCGGGGCCGGTGGTGACGGTGGCGGCCCAGGCGTTCGGGCCGCGCTTCGGGCACTCCGGCATGGAGGCGCTGGAGCAACTGGTGCGCTGGGCGCAGGACCACGGGTGGCCGGTGCGTGAAACGGTCCTGAACGTCTCGGACTTCACGCGCGTGATCGACGAGCCGGACACCCGTGAAATCAGAAAGCTGGTGGCCGCCAGCAACCCCAGCGATCCGGGCATCTATCTGGTGTGGCCCGCAGCCTGGAAAGAGGAACGCTGGCAGGACTGACCTTCCGGGCTGGACTCTCAGACCTGACCGCGCACACGAAGACCGGGCCTCTGGCGCATCGGTCAGAAGAGTGGTGGGAGTGGTGGACATTTGACCGAACGGGCGGGCCAACATCCTGGGGAGGAAAAGCGTCCTCATGGGTGTCCGTCCATGACGACCGTCTGTACTGCCCAGGACAGTGAGTGAATTTTGCCGAGCGTCTGGGACGGGGACAGTTCCGGAGAAGAGCATGGACGCGTCCAGTTGTCTTTTTCTGTGATGCGGTCATTCGGACCCAAGGCTTCAGAAGAGACGCCTCATCAGGTCAGGACCTGAACCGCACTCCGTCTCAGTCTCCCTCGGCCTCGACGGTTCTCGCGGCCAGCATCAGCCAGCGCGGAGACGTGGGCGGACCTGCCGTCATCCCACAGACATCCTGTGGCCATCCCGTAGCCACCCCGTGGGCGATGTGGAGTTTTCGCCGTCCCGACCTTGACAAAAGGCGTGGTTCCGGGGCCAGTGAACCGCCCACAGGCGGCGGCGATGGGGGGGAAGCGGGGGCACCCGTGGCTTTTTTTTGCCCGTTCCCTGGCGGCAGAAAAAGGCGTGTGGGTGGGCATCGGACAGTGGCACGCAGCTCAGCGGTTGACCGCCAGGTCAGATTTCAGCGTGCCTAACACGTTTTCTTGAATGATTGGGGTAAGAGTTCGGGTGGCAGGATGGCATTCGGGTGATCGGCACCTGCCCCCCTCTCCCCTTGTGCCGCCCCACTTTCCCCACCCTGTTGCTTGACGCTGTTGCTGGCTGGGCGGCTGCGTCTTCCCTGATCGTCTCCGCTGCCCGCCGTGGCCCGTTTCCACCGCTTCTCTCCTGTCCATTCCCGTAATGCTGCGTTTTCTCTGCCAGGACCGAACACTCAAAGCGTCGATGGACGCGAGGTAACTTCAGCGTGACTCCTCCCCTGTCCAAATCCAAGCGCGCGGTCCAGACCACTGCGGTCCAGACCACTGCGGTTCAGCCGCGTGCTGACCATTCCAGCGCCGATCATTCCAGCGCGGCGCTGCACACGGCCCTGCGCGATCTGCTGAGTGCCCACGCGCCGCAAGCAGCGCTGCTGGCGTGGGTGGGCGGGGCGGTGCTGCGCCTGAAGGGCGGAACCCTGGAGGAGTGCGGCCCGGAACTGGAGCCGCCCGATGCATGGCTGGAGAGCGGCGAGATGACCTGGCTCGCGCGTGACGGCGAGTTGCTGGGGCTGCTGTGGAGCGACGGCGGGCCAGACAGTGGGCCGGTGTCGCCCACGGCGGTAGAGGTGCTGACCATGCTGCTGGCGGCCTCGCGTCCGGACAGTGGGGGTCGCGAGGCCGAGGTGCTGGTCACGCAACTGCCGGTGGCCACGGCGTGGCTGACCCCTGAACTGGTGTTCCGGCGGGTCAGCCGCCCGTTTCTGGAACTGCTTGACTTGAGCGAAGCCGGGGTGCTGGGCCGCACGGTGGCCGAGCTGCTGCCCGGACGCCCGGAGCTGGTGCAGGCCCTTCAGGGCGCGGTGGCGGGCCGGTCGGTGCGGCTGCCCGACGAGCGGCTGACGGCGGAGCCGCAAGAGGCGGGTGCCGCGCACCCGGCGCGCTGGGTGCGCGGCGCGGCGCGGCCCTATCTGGGCGGCTGGGGCGCGGGCGTGATGCTGACCTTGCAGGACGTGAGCGGTGAGTACGAGCGGGCCGCGCGGGTCTCCGCGCTGCTGGACACCCGCACCCCCGCCGCGCTGCTGACCGAGGACGGCACCGTGCTGCACGCCAGCCCCGGCCTGAGCGAACTGGCCCCGCAGACGCCTGGGCAGCCGGTCCCGGCACTGATCGGCGCGCCGCTGTGGGTCTGGCCCGGCTTTGAGGGCGCGTCCTCGGTGGCGGTTCACAACCTGGTGCGGCTGGCCGCAGGCGGGGGCGCGGCGCAGGCTGACGTGAAACTGGCCAGCGGCGAACTGCTGACCCTGACCGTGCGCCGCTCCTCTGAAAGTGGGCTGCTGGTGGCCGAGAGCGTGGGCGCGCCGGTGGGCGGCGCGGTCCCGCTGGGCCTGATCTCGCAGATCCTGGCCCTGTCCGAGGACGCCACCGTGCTGGTGGACGCCGCTGGCCGGGCGCAACTGATCAACGAGCGCGCGGCGGCACTGCTGGGCGTGGAGGCCCCCCGCCTGGTGGGCCTGGGTTTAACGCGGGTGCTGGGCGAACTGGGGGTCAGGGTGTTCTCGCTGGACGGGCAACCGCTGTCCCTGCCCAACTGGCGGAGCCTGTCGTCGCTGCCGCGCCGTGAGGTGCTGCTGGCGCTGCCCGGCCACTCGCTGCGCCACATAGAACTGCGCGTCACTCCCGTCGGGCCGCAGGTGGGCAACCCGGACGCCGCCCAGCGGGGCAGCGCGGCGGCAGGCGGACTGCTGCTGACCCTGCGCGACGTGACCGTGCTGCGCCGCGCCGAGGCCAAGATGCACCACGACGCCCGCCACGACGCCCTGACCAGCCTGCGTAACCGTGTGGGCCTGCGCGAGGATCTGGCGGCGCTGGACGCGGCGGGGGCAAGGACGGGCGCGCTGGTCTGCTTGAACATCGACGAGTTCGGTGCCCTGAACACCGCGCTGGGGCGGGTGGCCTGTGACCGGCTGCTGCTCGGCCTGGCGGCCCGCCTGAGCGACCTAGCGGCAAAGGGCGGCGGCAACGCCGCCCGGCTGGAAGGCGGCACCTTCGCCGCGCTGCTGCCGGGACTGGAGATTCGCGGCGCGCTGGACACCGTGCGCCGGTCCCTGAGCGTTCCGCTGCGCTACGGCCCGCGCGAGATGCCCCTGACCTTTGGGCTGGGGGTGAGCGCGCTGGACGGGGAGGCCGAGGACGTGGTCTCGAACGCCGAGATCGCCGTGCACCACGCCCGGCAGCAGGGCCGGGGCGGCACCGGCGTCTACACGCCCGCCCTGCGCGCCGGGGTCCGCAGCGCCTACGCGCTGGAAGAGGACCTGCGCGGCGCGCTGAGCGCCCGTGAGTTCGCGCTGCTGTACCAGCCGGTGCTGGACCTGAAGACGGGCAGGCTGCTGGGCGCAGAAGCCCTGCTGCGCTGGCAGCACCCCGAACTGGGCCTGCTGCCGCCCAGCCACTTTCTGGAGACGGCGGGCCGCAGTGACCTGATCACCCATATCGGCGAGTGGGTGGTCGAGGAAGCCGTGGCCAGCCGGGACCGCGTACGGGCCGAAGCGGCGTCCCCCGAGTGGCAGGTCAGCGTCAACCTCAGCCTGGAAGAACTGCGCCGCAGCGAGGGCCTGAGCCGCCTGCTGCCGCTGCTGAGCGCCCAGGGAGCGCCGGATATCGAGGTCACGGCGGGCAGCCTGCTGGACCACAGCGAGGAAACGCTGAGAATGCTCGAACAACTGCGCGCCCACGGCGCACGCCTGAGCGTGGATGATTTCGGCGACGGCGCGGGCAGTAGCCTCAGCGCCCTGACCCGTTTTCCCCTCAGCGCCATCAAGTTGCACCCCACCCTGACCGCCCGATTGCCCGGCGATCAGCGGGTGGTCACGCTAATCGGGGCCACCATCGACCTGGCGCACCGCCTGGGCCTGAGCGTGACCGCAGTGGGCGTGGAGCGACCCGAACAGCTCGGCATGCTGCGTGAGCTGGGCTGCGACGCCGCGCAGGGCTACGCGGTCTGCCCGCCGCTGCCCGAGGCCGAGCTGCTGACCTGGCTCGCGCAGCGTTGAGTGCTGCTTTAGCAAACTTTCTGAAGGTAAGGCGACATACCCTCTGGGGACAGGCCGGATGATCTGGTGAGGCATGACCACCACTGAAGAGTTCATGAGCGCGCTGCAAAACGCCGAGTCCAGCCAGGACCCCTCGGGGCTGGTGGCCCTACACGCCGGGGACGTGACCCTGAGCAACCTGACCACAAAAACCTGGAAGGGCACCGACGGGGCGCAGGCGTTCTGGGAATCATACCTGAGCGACTTTGCCGAGATCCACAGCGAATTCACCCACCACCACGAGGCGGATGGCCTGGGCGTGATGGAGTGGAACGCCAGCGGCAAGCTCAAGAACGGCGACGACATCGAGTACCGGGGCGTCAGCATCATCGAGATCAAGGACGGCAAGGTGGGGGCCTTCCGCACATACTACGACAGCGCCGCCTTCGTGAAGCCCGCGCAGGAGTAATCCGTCCCATCTCACTGGCCCTCTGGAATTGGGGGTCTTTATGCTGGCCCGGGGCCGCCTTGCCCTAGACTGCCCGGCATGTTGCTGTATGGAAGGAATCCGGTCCTTGAGGCCCTGCGAGACGGGCGGGTGGGCGAGGTGCTGGTGGCGCGCGGCGTCGAGGAAAGCTTCGTGGCCGAGCTGAAGGCCGCGCTTGGGGAAAGCGGCGTGCGCCTGCGTTTTGCCCCGCGCATCGAGCTGGACCAGTTGGCCGGGACCACCGCCCATCAGGGCGTGCTGGCCGAGGTGGAGGACCTGGCCTGGGCCAGCGTGGACGACATCCTGGACCGCGCCGAGGCCAGGGGCGAGGAACTGCTGATCGTGCTGCTGGACGGCATCACCGATCCGCGCAATTTCGGGGCCATCATCCGCAGCGCCGAGGTGCTGGGTGCGCACGGCGTGGTGGTGGAGGAACGCCGCAGCGCGCCGCTGTCGCCGGTGGTGGCAAAAACGGCGGCGGGGGCCACCAGTCACCTGCCGGTGGCGCAGACCAAGAACCTGCCCCGGTTGATCGACGCCTTAAAGGAGGACCGGGTGTGGGTCTACGGCGCGGCGGGCGAGTCCGCGCAGGACGTCACCAAGACCGATTTCAGCGGGCGCGTGGCCCTGGTGGTGGGCGCGGAGGGCGAGGGCCTGCGCCGCCTGGTGCGCGAGAAATGCGACGTGCTGGTGGGCATCCCCACGCGGGGGCAGGTGGACAGCCTGAACGCCTCGGTAGCGGCGGGCATCCTGATCCACGAGGTGATGCGCGGGCGCGGCAAGGCATGACCCGGCCTGACAATCACCGCACCCAGACGATTGCCAGCGACGCCCTGACCCTGGAAGTGCTGCCTGATCTGGGGGCCAGCATCCTGAACCTGCGCGCCGCGTCGGGCCGCCCGGTATTGCGGGCCGTGGACCCGGCGGACGTGCAGACCAGCAGCCAGTGCGCCTGCTTCTTGCTGCTGCCCTTTTCCAACCGCATCCGGGACGCGCGCTTTCCCTTTGGGGGCCAGGACGTGCAACTCCAATCCAACACTAAGGATGGCCTGGCCCAGCACGGCGACGTTCGCAACCGTCCCTGGACGGTCACGCGGGCCTCCGGCAGCCACCTGATCTGCGACTTCGACAGCCGGAATTTCACCGATATGAACTGGCCCTGGGCCTTCACGGCGCGCGTGGAATACCGCCTGCACGGGCCGCACCTGGACACCACCATCACGCTGACCAATGCCGACACCCGCGACATGCCCGCCGGAATGGGCCTGCACCCGTACTTCGAGCGTCTTCAGGACGGCACCGATCCTGCGCTGGAATTTGGCGCGCCGCTGACCTACGACACCGACGAACGGCAACTGACGCTGGGCGGCCCGCGCGAGGTCCAGCGTGACGAGGACTACCGCGTGCCCACCCGCATCGGCCCGCGCCAGATCGACCGGACGTACACCGCCTGGGACGGCATCGTGCGTCTGGACTGGTCAGCCGATGGCCGGCCCGCACGGGCGCTGATCCAGACCGCCGACAACGTGTTCTCGCACCTGGTGGTCTTCACCGCACCCGACGGCAATCTGGCGCTGGAACCCGTCTCGCACGCCACCGACGCCTTTAATCTGGCGGCCCAGGGCGTGGCGGGCGTGGACCTGCGGGTGCTGTCGCCGGGGCAAAGCCTGGCGGGCACGGCGCGCATCACGCTGGAAAGCCAGTGGTAGCGAGCCTGCTTCAGGCCGCGTTGGTTGCCAGCAATTCGCCGCCTGCACCGTGCAGCTCGAAGCCGGGGCGGGGGCGCGTGACCAGCCAGCGCAGGGCATCGAGCAGATCGTCGGTCTCACGCATGACTTCGGGCTGGGCAGGACCGGTGGCGTCGCCCGCCCAGACGACGCGGTAGGCGCGTGGGGCGCTGGGCGGCGTCCAGGGCGCGCCCGCCTCTTCCTTCACGAAGGCTCTAGACATCCCATTAGCTTAGGGGGTGGCCATGAAGTGTGGATAGGCGCGGCGTAACCTCGCCTTTACTCGTTCGGCAGATCCGGCAGGCTGGCCCTGGCAACCAGGGTGATCTGGCTGTCCCGTGGCTGTCCGTCGCGGACGTAACCGATGGTCACGGTGTCGCCTACCTCGGCGCTGCGGATGGCGGTGATGACCTCGTTGGCGTCGCGGGTGCGCTGGCCTCCCACGGTGGTGATGATGTCGCCCAGCTTGATCGGATTTTTATTTTCGTCGTACTTACCGCCCTTCAGGCCCGCGCGGAAGGCCGGACTGTCCCCCACCACCCGCGCGATCACGCCGCCCGCCGGAGTGGTCAGGCCGCTGTGGAAACTGTCGAAGACGATGCCCACCACCGGGGCGTCGCGCTTCTCGCCGGTGCGGAGCGCCGTGATCAGGTTGTCGCCGTCCACCACCGGGACCGCGTAGCTGCGCCGGGTCTGCCCGCTGCTGTCCACGCTGATGTAGCTGACCACCCCAATCGCGTTGCCCAAAGAGTCGATGATCGGGCCGCCGCTGTCGCCGGGGGCCAGCGGGGCGTTCATCTCCAGCGTCCCCTGTGGAAAGTCGGCCCGGCCCGGCGACGCGCCCAGCCGCAGCAACTTGCCGCGCCGGGGTTGCAGGAAATCGCCGCCGCTGTTGCCCACCGCCAGCACCGTCTCGCCCACGCGCGGCGCACGGGCCGCCAGCGGCAGGAAGGGAAAGGGGCCACGTCCCTGGACTTCCAGCAGCGCCACGTCCGCCCGCGCGTCGAAGGCCGTGACCCTGGCCCGGTACGATTTTCCGTCCAGCGTGCTGACCTGAAACAGCGTCCCCAGGCTGACCACATGGTAGGCGGTCAGCACCTGCCCGGTCTCGCTGATAAAAAAGCCGGTGCCGATGCCCGCCTCGCGCGTGCGGGGGTCCAGGCTTTCCACGCGCACGGTGGCGGGGCGAACCTTTTTGAACAGCGCCTGGGTGCCCTGCGGCAGCGTGTTGGGCAGGGTGGCCGAGACCTGCGGCGGTTGGCGGGGCACCAGCTCAAATTTGGGCTGCCAGTTGGGCAACAAATAGGCCCCGAGCGCCAGGATCAGCAGAACAGGAAGCCAGGGCGATGCGCGCACGAGGGAAGTCTAGAGCGCCCCGCACGCGCGCAAGGTAGGCAAAGGCACGCAACCGGGGGCGACGGGCAGAGGGTTTTTTTTAATCTGCCAGCGCCAGCGCCAGCGCCCCCAGCAGCGGCGAGACCGTGGGAGCAAGGCGCACGCCAGACCCGGCAAACTGCGCGCAAAAGGCCGCCCTGACCAGCGGGTTGAAACTGCCGCCGCACAGCGCGAGTTCACGGCCTCCGCTGCGGTCCAGGACCACCCGGCCCAGCCGCGCCAGTTCCTCCCCGGCGCGGCGCTGGATGTACTGCGCGCGTGGATCGCCCTCCACCGCAGCGGCGTACACGGCGGGCGCGAGGCGGGCCAGCGCGGCGCGGCCCTCACCGTAAATGTGGGCGCGGATGTCCGGCCAGTGCTGGGAACCGATCACCCCGTACAGCTTGGAGGCGAGAAGGCCCTGACCCTGCCCCTCATCCAGGTCCCGCAAAACCGCCTTCAGGCCCTGCCGCCCCTGCCAGAAGGCCCCGCCCGCGTCGTCGATGAGATAACCGTGGCCGCCCGCGCGCACCGTCCCGCCCACCGCCGTGCGGTGGTAGGCCATGCTGCCGGTTCCGGCATAGACAAGCGTGCCGCCGCCAGTGGGAAAATGCGCGGCGTAGGCCAGGTGCAGATCGTCGGTGACGAACAACGCGGTCTGGGGCAGATGAAACGTACCGGACAGCATTTCGATGATCGTCGGAATGTAATCGGTCTGAAGACCAGTGACGCCCACCACCACTGCTGAAGGCGGCGCAGGAACGGCGGCGCGAATCTCCGCCAACCCTTCGGCCAGGCGCTGACGGGCTTCAGGGGTGTACAGGTGGCCGGACAGCGGCGCGTAGACACCGCTGGCCGTGACCTCTCCCCCCGCGAACAGCACCCACTTGCTGCTGCTCGCGCCCATGTCGATGCCCAGAATCACGCGGTCAACACTCACGGGCGGTCCGGCACCGCCCCGGCAAAGGTGCGGGTGATCTCGCGCGGATTGGTAATCGCCGTGCCGACGACGACGGCGTGCGCGCCTGCGTCAAAGGCGGCGGCGACGTGCGCCGGGGTGCTGAAGCGGCCCTCGGCCACCACGGGCACATCCGGGAACTGTTGAACAAACTGGGCCAGCAGGTCCAGATTCGGCACGCCCCGGTGTTCGGCCTGTGTACCGGGGGTGTAGCCGTGCAGCGTGGTGGCCAGGGCGTCCACACCGCACTCCGCCGCGCGCACAGCGTCTTCCAGCGTGGCCAGGTCCGCCAGCACGCCCACACCCGCCCCGTGGGCCGCCGCAACCAGCTCACGCAGCTCGGTTTCAGCGCGGGCCAGCGTGGCGTCCAGGGCCACCCAATCTGCGCCCACCGCCGCCAGCGCGGTCACGTCCAAAACCTCCGGCGTGATGTACACCCCGTCCGCGCGCCCGTCGCGCTTGATCAGGCCAATCACGGGCAGAGGAACAGCCTTATGGATGGCCGCCACGTCTGCCAGCCCCTCGGCACGGATGGCCACCGCGCCGCCCTGCCAGGCCGCCTGCGCCACCGCCACCATGAAGGCGGGACCGTGCAGCGGATTGTCGGCTCGGGCCTGGCAGGACACGATCAGGCCGCGTGGCAGGGGTGGGGGCGTCATCGTGGGGCATTGTTTCATGAAGTCTGCGCTCGGGCTGAACCTGAATGGACGGCGGCGCGCAGGATCTGCCTTCCCTTCCCGCTTTACCCTGATCCCATGTCCCACTGGCTCCTGAAATCCGAACCCGATGTCTTCGGCTACCCCGATCTGGAACGCGTGGGCCGCGAACCCTGGAACGGCGTCCGCAACTACCAGGCGCGCAATTTTCTGCGGCAGATGGCGGTGGGTGACCCCTGCCTCTTCTACCACTCGCGCAGCAAGACGCCGGGCATCGCGGGCGTGGCGCGGGTCACGCGGGCCGCGTACCCGGACGATCTGCAATTCGACCCGGCCAACGCGTATTTCGATGCAACTTCTGACCCGCAGCAGCCGCGCTGGAGCATGGTGGAGGTACAGGCCGTGCGCGCCTTTCCAGAGGTGTTGACGCTGGAAGCCGTCCGCGCCCTGCCCCAGTGGGGGACTTCGCCGCTGACCCGCAAAGGCAGCCGCCTGAGCGTGCTGCCCGTGACGGCGGAGCAGTTCGGGGCAGCGCTGACGGCGGCGGGGCTGGATGCAAATTCACTTTGAGCCGCTCAGCATAACGCACCTGCCCACGCTGACGCGCTGGTTACAGCAGCCCCATGTCCACACCTTCTGGGACGACGGCCTGGGACGACGGCGAGCGGGATATGAAGACGGTGCGGGCGCATTATTTTCAGGCCGGGCGGGATGTTCCCGGCTTCATCTTCAGCGGGAATGGGTGACGGCAGGGCATGATTTCTTCGCGTGGGCGTCCAGCGAGGGCGAAACCTGGGCGTTGGATTTGTTGACCGGCGAGGCAGGGCTGATCGGAGCAGGACTGGCCTCATGACCACAAGGGCCGGAGCGCCCGTCCATGCGGGTGCAGGTCAGGGAGCGGCGGGACTGAACACCTGACACAGATTCCGCCCTATCGTGGGACGTGACCTTTTTTGCAAGCGCCGTACATCAGCAGCCTGGCGGGATGCGCGGCCCGGCCCTGCTGGAGCAGCTACTGGCGCACCCAGACGCGGTTCCCGGCGCGGTCAATCTGGACGGCTGCGGTCTGGCGGAGCTGCCAGCGGTGATCGGCGGCAGACTGGACCTTCAGCGGCTCAGCGCCTACGACAACGCGCTGGAAAATTTGCCCGACTGGCTGTGGAATTTGCGCGACTTGCGGGTTCTGAATCTGTCGGCGAACCGCCTGACCGCCTTGCCCGCCGGGCTGGGCGAGCTGAAGCGGCTGGAGATGCTGGACCTGGGCCACAACGCGCTGGCCGAATTGCCCGATTCGGTGGGCGGCCTGCGGGACCTGCGCTTTGTGTACCTTAGCAACAACCGCCTGACCAGGTTGCCCGAGTCGCTCCGCCATCTGCAAGCCTTGAATTACCTGAACGTCACGGACAATCCGCTGGGAGAATTGCCCCAATGGCTGGGCAACCTGAGCAGCCTGCAAGAGCTGCGCGCCTACAACACGGCCCTGACCGTCCTGCCCGCCAGCGTGGGCGATCTGCCTGCGCTCCGCGAGTTGCACCTGATGAACAACGACCTGACCACCTTGCCACAAGAACTAACACAGTGTTCTGGCCTGCGCGAACTGGATCTTCAGAACAATGCGCTGACGTCCCTGCCCGAAAGCGTCGGACGGCTGCGGGCACTGACCCGGCTGAATCTGCGTTTCAACGAATTGAGCGGGCTGCCGGACTCGCTGGCTGAGTTGAGTGAGTTACGCTTTCTAGACCTGCGGGCCAATCGCCTGACCGCCTTGCCGGAGGAACTGGCCGCGCTGCCCCGGCTGGAAAAGCTGGACCTGCGCTGGAACAGCCTGACGACGCTTCCGGCGGCTTTTGAACGGCTCCGCGCACGCGGTTGCCTGATTCACCTCTAGAGCCGGGCGCGAGTTTCGACAGACCCGTCGCCCGTATACTCGCCGCGTGTCTGTGACCTGGCAGGGCCGCCCGCACACGCTGGGTTCGCGCGTGTCGCTCTTCGTGTTGCGCCGGGCAGGCTGGACGCCGCTGCTGGAGCCGCCGCCGATGGGAGGCATGAAATTCGTGACCGCCGCCGCGCCGCACACCAGCAACCTGGACTTCTGGCCGGGGCTGTTCTGGAAATGGGCCACCCGCATTCCGCTGCACTGGGTGGGCAAACGCGAGCTGTTCAGCTTCCCGCAGGGCGTCTTT
Organism: Deinococcus frigens DSM 12807; assembly: GCF_000701425.1. Lineage (GTDB taxonomy): Bacteria > Deinococcota > Deinococci > Deinococcales > Deinococcaceae > Deinococcus > Deinococcus frigens. The sequence goes on from NZ_JNIW01000030.1 coordinate 40,840, forward strand.
ATGCGGGCGGTGGGCGGCATTGCCCTGGACCGCCGCCGCGCCGGGGGCAACTTCGTGGACGCGGTGGTTTCAGTGATCGAGCGCGAGGCAGAAATCGTGCTGCTCGTCGCGCCGGAGGGCAGCCGGGGGCGGGCGGAGTACTGGAAGACCGGCTTTTATTACATGGCCCTGAAAGCGGGCGTGCCGATTGCCGTGACCGCGCTGGACTGGGGGCACAAGCGCCTCGGCATCATCGGCTACGTGCAGCCCACGGGTGATGTGAAGGCCGACTTCGCCAAGATCGCCGCCCTGCTGAAAGACGTGCGGGGCCGCATCCCCGAGAACGAGACGCCCATCATCCCCCGCCCCGACGAAACCGATCTGCCCACCCCGGCCTGAACTGGCTCTGCCGTCCAGAATGACCGCCATGACGTTCCAACTGACCTCTGGCGAAATGCCCGAACTGGAAGAACTCCTGCACCTTTACGCCTCGGTGAACTGGCCAGCCTACACCCGTGACCCGCAAGCACTGACCCGCGCCTTCCAGAACTCCGATTTTGTGTGGACCGCCCGCAATGAAAGCGGCCAACTCGTCGGTCTGGTGCGGGGCCTGAGCGACGCCGTGAGCGTCCTGTTCGTGCAGGACCTTCTGGTGGGGCCGGACTGGCAGCATCGGCGCGCGGCCCACGCCCCGGCGCAGGCCGTGCTGGACCGCCACCCCCACGTCATGCAGACGGCGCTGCTGACCGACGACGGGCCAGCGCAACTGGCCTTTTACGAATCCCTGGGTTTCGGGAACACTCAAACTCTCGGCCTGAACGCCTTTTACCGCACAAGTATGCAGCCGGTATCCCCAAAGATTCCCAGTAAATGACGTCTCAGTGCGGAAATTCTGGCCCGATGTATAAATTTGACAAGCGCTGCATCTGGCGCTATATTATTTCTATCACCGTCCGAGAGGGCGGGTTTTTTATTGCCTGTTCTGTTTGTGCCCGCTCAGTTCCGCCGGTTACCCCTCATCCCGGTCCTTCAGGCCCCGGATTTCCTCGATAAAGCGTTCCAGACTGTCGAAGTCGCGGTAGACGCTGGCGAAGCGGATGTAGGCCACGTCGTCCAGCGGGCGTAGAAAGGTCATGGCGCGCTTGCCGATTTCCTCGCTGGCGATCTCGGCAGCCCCCACCTCATCCTCGAAGCCGTAGGCGAAGGCGCGCAGGGCCTCAGGCTGCACCGGACGTTTCTCGGTGGCCAGGCTCAGGCCGCGCAGCAGCTTGTCGGGATTGAAGGCCTCGCGCGGTCCGCTGCGCTTGACCACCATCAGGGGTTCGAGCTGGGCGCGCTCATAGGTGGTAAAGCGCCGGGCGCAGTTCAGGCACTCGCGGCGGCGGCGAATGCTGGCCCCATCGTCGCTGGGGCGCGAGTTGACCACCTTGGAATCGGGGGCCGAGCAATAGGGGCACTTCATGGGCAGGCGCTCACAGCGCGTTCAGCACGGCGGTCACTTCGGGCAGGCGGATTTTTGGCGCGGGAGGCAGCGGCACGTCGATCACATTGCCGCGCAGGTGGCCCATGCGGGGGGAAGCCAGGGCCAGCACGGCGTCGGCCAGCGGGCGGTCCAGCGCCTCGTCGCCGCTGCTGGCGCGCGAGGGCAGCAGCATGTTCAGGCGCAGGTCCTCGTCCGAGGCCGCCTCCACCAGCCCGCGAATCGCGCCGCGCTGCGGGTGGGCCTGCAACCCCGGCTCATCGCCGTGCGGGCCGATGATGGTCAGCCAGGTGCCGGGCAGACGGCGGCCCAGAATCTGCGCGATGGCGACGCTGCTCTTCACGTTGCTGTTGAACAGCTCCATCCACTCGTTCTCGCTGAGCAGCGTGAAACTGGCGTGCGTGCGCTTGTCGGCCAGATGCACGATGCCGTGCAGCGCGCCGAAGATTTCCAGGATGCGGGTCTGGGCGCTCAGCCAGTCCAGCGGCACGCTCACGTCGGCCTTGACGGGAATGGCGTGGCCGCCGGAACGCTCCAGCACGCTGGCCTGCGCCGCCAGAGATTCGCTGTTGTTGCCGATCAGCACCACGCTGGCCCCCAGCCGCGCCAGCGCCGCGCTGACCGCCTTGCCATAGCCCGCATCGGCCCCGGTCACCGCGATTACCTGCCCGGCCAGCACCGCACCAAAGGGCAAGGGTTCGCGGGCCTGGGGGAAAGAGCTTGGGTCCGTCATGCGGTCCAGCATAGCGCCCTGGCCGTGGGCCTACCCGGCCTGGGGCAGCGGCCTGAGCGCCTCCAGAGGTGGATCGCCCGCGCGGTGGCCCTTGCCGCAGGCGTGGCACCAGTACGCCTGATCGCCGTCGCGCAGATCGTGCAGGGTCAGGGGCAGGGCGCAGTCCGGGCAGACGTGAACGTATCCGCGTCCGCTGGCCGGATACGGATCGGCTCCGTTACGTAATTGACGCTTCATATTCTGATGATAGCAGAGTGGCAGATGCTGTCAATTCGTAACGTCCCGGCCTGAACGCCCGGCAGGACGGGCCAAACGCAGGGAGGGCCGGCCCTAGCCCTCCACCGCATACGGAAACAGCAGCGTCGCCAGAATGATCGTGCCCAGGTCAAAAGCGCTCAGGAAGATGATCCAGGGCCACAACTCTGGCAGTGGCAGCCCTTCCAGCAGGCCGGAGGTAGCGCGCACGGTGGCAATCACCACCGGCACCAGAATGGGAAAGGCCAGCGCGGGCAGCAGCGCCTCGCGGGCGCGCAGGCTGACCGTGATCGAGCCGTAAAAGGTTGTCCCCGCCGCGAAGCCCAGCACGCCCAGCGCCGTGACCAGCGCCAGCAGGGGCCACGGCGTCGGCGCGCACTCGCGGCCCGGCGCACAGTCCGCGCCCGCCGCGCCGAACAGCAGCAGCCCCGCCGGCAGCGTGAACGCCGCCACCAGCAGCAGCGGCCCCAGCACGCCCAGCAGCTTGCCCAGATACAGCGCCCCGTGCGGCCCCGGATACAGGGTGAGTTGCTCCAGCGCCCCGGCCTCCTGCTCCTGCGCGAAGGCCCGCTGCGCGCCCACGGCGGCGGCCAGGGCCAGCGCCGTCCAGACTGCACCGGAGGCCACCCCCGCCGTCTGGGAGGGCGTGCGCCCGGTATTCCCGCCCAGCGCCAGCCCCAGCACCAGCAGCACCAGCCCGGCAAAAAAGGCGGTGGCCAGCAGCGTGTCGCGCGTGCGCCCGGCGACGCGCAGGTCTTTGGCGGCGAGGTGAAAGATGGTGTTCATGGGTGGGCCTGGGGGGAGTGGGAGGCGTGCATCTTTTTGGAAGTGACGGCCTGCCTCGTGGCCCCCTCACCCCGTTGCTTCGCAACGCCCCTCTCCCACAGGGGTAGAGGGGTCAACGTTCTATTCCTCATGCAGCACCCCAGCCGCCAGCCGCAGCGCACGCGGGGCCACCTGCCGCGCCAGTTCCGGCTCGTGGGCGGCGATCAACAAAGTTCCGCCCCCGGCGCGCAGTTCGCCCAGCATCTCCAGCACGAGCTGACGGCCTGCCGTGTCCAGATTGGCAAAGGGTTCGTCCACCAGCGTGACCGGGCGGGCCAGCAAATGCGCGCGGGCCAGCGCCAGGCGTTTTCGCATACCCGCTGAGAGGAAACGCACGCGGCGGTTGCTGGCAGCCTCCAGCGTCACGCGCCGCAACGCCGCCGCCACATCCCCTATCTGGCCGTGCATCTTCAATGCAAATTCCAGATTCTCGGCGCAGCTCAGGTCCGGGTACAGTCCGGCGTCCACCGGCATCAGGTGGATGTAATCGCGCACGGCCCGCGAGTCGCGCAGGTCAAAGCCCATCACCCGCCCCTCGCCGCGCGTGGGCCGCAGCCCGGAGGCCAGCAGGCGCAGCAGCGTGGTCTTCCCTGCCCCGTTCTCGCCCAGCAGCGTGATCCCCTCACCCGCCGTGACATCCAGATTCACGCCGCGCAGGATGACATCGCGCCCCAGCCGCAGCCACAGGTCACGCAGTTGTAGGGCTGGAAGGGTGGCAGACGAAGGGGCCAGGGTTGGATTCAAGGCCTCCGCTACATTTGCAGCCACGCGGGCGTCACCTCGTAGAAGAAGGTAGCCAGACGTGTGAATTGCCCGGTCAGCATCAGCACGCCCACCAGCACCAGCACGCCGCCGCCCACCTTCTCGAAGATTCCGGCGTAGCGGTTCAATCGGCGCAGGTTAAAACGGTCCCACAGCAGCGCGGCAAGCAGGAACGGCACGGCCAGACCCAGCGTGTAGGCGCTGAGGAGCAGCACGCCGCTGCTCAGGCTAGCGCTGCTGGCGGCCAGCCCCAGAATGCTGCCCAGCGCCGGACCCAGGCAGGGACTCCAGCCGAAAGCGAACGCCGCGCCCAGGGCCACCGGGCCGTAGCCACCCGCATCGGCCAGGGTGCGGGTGTCGCGCATCAAAAAGGGCAGGCGGATCACGCCCAGCATCACCAGGCCAAAGAAAATGATCAGGACTGCGGCGATCTGGCCCAGCAGGTACTTGTGCGGGGCGATCAGCGCGCCCAGGCTGCTGGCGGTGGCCCCCAGCGCGATGAACACCAGGCCGAAGCCCGCAATGAAGCCCAGCGCCCGCAGCAATGGCACGCGCGCCCCGCCGATCACGCCCAGGTAACTGGGGACCAGCGGCAGCACGCAGGGGCTGAGAAACGAGATCAGCCCCGCCAGAAACGCCACCGTCAGGGTGGGAGAGCCAGTGGGGAGGGTCATGGGGCGAGTCTAGCGGCTGCGGCGAAAAAGAGAGGGGGCAGGCGTCCTTTTGGGGGAGCGGATGTACCCGAACTACGATCAGCAGACCATCCTGGGCCGCTTCGCGCCCAAGCCGCCAGCATTGATGAATAAGCAGAATCGGGGTGGAGGGATGTAGGCGTGATCTGTTAGTTTCCAATTGAATTGTCGGTCATCGTAAGATAACATAATCCATGACTCAGACGCCCACAATTTATTTCTCTGATTTTTTCGATGTAGATCGTATGAAATTAGAGAGATACGGTGCGTTGGACATATCACTTATTAGTGATCTTCCATTGTTTCTTGACCCCTTTCTCCTTTTTGGTAGCCAAAAGGAAGAATATAAGCTCCTGCATTCCGAAATAATTAAATACATCATTTTTTTACGCGATAAAGCTAAGTCGGGCCAGCTTACTCCCGGCTTAGTCTCCGCTTGGTTTACTTTTCCTGAAGAAAAGGGCAATTGGTTTGGTTATAGCGAGACTGGCAATAGAGGGCATGGTTTGGGTGCCAAGTTTGCTAATGCGTTGACAAATAGTTTAGAAAAAGTATTCGTCAACTTTGGAGAAGAGAAGATTACCGAAAGTGGACATTTTGAAAAACTCGGTTTAATAAAATCTGGCGTTGGCAGGGACAACATCAGTGATTTAACAACGAACCTAATAAAGAAGTTTCTTCTTAAATATACTGAAAAATTTGCAAAAGATAATATTTCTCCTGAGTTTTTACAGGATATTGCTGTGGATAAAGTCTATTTTGATTATGATTGCGAGAGATGGATGGGCAAAATATACACTCTACCAATTTATGCTGGAGAGTATCTTATACTGACACCTAAAGATATGCTCACTAAAGACGAGATATGGATAAACAGGAACGATCTGAGCAGTAGGTTTAAAACTATCATAAATAGCATTCCCGATACGTCGCTTAGAGATCAGCTTAATAACTATCTCGCTAAAGCTCTAAGCTCTCAAGATGCTAAATTTCGCCGCGAACAGGAGAGGAGAGCAATAGATGAGATAATAGAATCTCACCCAGAAATTTTGGATTACTATTTAAAAGATAGAGAGGAAAATAAAGATGATGCCAAATCTTTTAGCGAATCAAAAGTAGATTTTGTAAAACGACTATTTATCGATAATGTAATCGAAATGGTGACTTATTTACGCGAGAAGACAGAATTCTATGATCTGGAAGCTGACTCATATGATGCAGCTTACAAGAGAGTTATATATCTGAAAGATTTTATCGAAAAGCACGATGGTTGGCGGTTATTTTACGATGGCCAAGAGCCTATCGGCTCTGAGGCCAACTTGCAGTTGATATACCGTCTCACATGGTACGCGACAGGTTTTGACGTTAATAGAGAGGTTAACAATGGCAGAGGACCTGTAGACTATGCCGTCTCAAAAGGAAGAGCAAACAAGTCTTTAGTTGAGTTCAAGCTAGCCAGTAATTCTAAACTGGAACAGAATCTAGCGAATCAAGTAAAAGTCTACGAGGAAGCAAATGGTACTAAAAAGAGTATGAAGGCTATAATGTATTACAAAGAGTCAGAGCTAGAGAGATTGATCAAAATAATCAATAGATTGGATTTGCAAGACGATAAGAGTATAGTAATAATTGACGCAACCCCCAAGCAGTCTGCATCAAATGTAAAATAATCGTAACTACTCAGCGCATAAATCGCCTCAGTTTGATAATAAACTGACTTAATTTTGAGGTATGATTTTGGAAAACCGCGCCCCTGAGAAGAATTGAGAGTGACTAATCTGCTAAAGACATATTCGGCGAGGGATTTTTGTCGTGTTCATCGTGTTGAGTAGTTACAAATAATCACATATAGTGGCGCTCTTCAAATATGACTGGTTGTTGACACAATATGAAAATGCTCGTCCCTATCTTAAACAGCCCTCTCCTCCTGCAACCCTGCGCCATATTTCTCTACCCCGTTTATTGATCACGGCGTAAATACAGCCTGATACTCTAATGGCATGGCCGAATGGCAACCTTCACGGTATTCCCGCGCCCAGCTTGAGGAACGCCGACTGGCCGCTGCCGAATGGCTTCAACGCGGCACCCAGACGCACCGCGAGATTGCCGAACATTTTGGCGTGTCTGTCCTCACCGTCACCACTTGGAGCGCCCGGCTCAAAAAGATCGGCACGCTGCAGGCCACCGTCGCTCCAGGACGTCCATCACGTCTGACCTCCAGCCAACTCGAGCAGCTTCGCACCCTCCTGCGGGAGGGTGCGCCGCAGCATGGCTTTCCCG
>NZ_JNIW01000031.1 GCF_000701425.1 Deinococcus frigens DSM 12807
GTGTTGTTACAAATGATAGCGCTAACAAATTGCGGAATGCAAGCCTCTTCCCGGGGTGATTCTCAGGAGTTGCACCTGCATAATCAGAGAAAACCTCTCCTGGCGGGAGAATCCCAGAGTAATCGCCAGACTGGTCTGGCGAAATTGGATAGGCGTGATCGGTTCGGGAAAATGATGAAAGGCATGACGACAGCATTGAGACACTGGGCTTTTGAGATGCGGGGGAGCGGAGGAAGGCGAGAGAATGGCAGAAACCGCCCCACGCGAGCAGGTCAAGATTTATCGTCTGGGACGCTGCTCCCGCGCTATTCATAGGTGCAACTCCTGAGTGATTCGCTGCCACCAGGGGGCGAGAGCGGCTGTCACAGCACCGAGAGCATGCCGCCGTCCACGTAGATGACCTGACCGTTGACATAGCTGCTGGCCCGCGAGGACAGGAACACGGCAGCCCCCACCAGTTCTTCCAGGTTGCCCCAGCGTCCGGCAGGAGTCCGGCCACTGACCCAGGTGGTGAACGCCCCGTCGGCGAGCAGGGCAGCGTTCATCGCGGTAGCGAAGTAGCCGGGGCCGATGCCGTTGACCTGAATGCCGCCCTCCGCCCACTCGGCGCACATGGCGCGCGTCAGGCCCTTTAAGCCACTCTTGGCCGCCGTGTAGGGCGCAATCGTGCGCCGCCCGACTTCGGACATCACCGACAGGATATTGATGACCTTACCGCTCCCGCGTGCCAGAAAATGCGGCGCAACCTCGCGCGAGACGAGCAGCGCCGCCGTCAGGTTGGTGGTCAGCACCTCGTTCCAGAGGTCGAGGGTCAGCTCGGTCAGCGGGGCGCGGCGCTGAATGCCGGCGTTGTTGATTAAAATGTGCAGTTCGCCGCCTGCCAGCACGTCCGCAATTCCAGCCCGCACCGCCGCCTCGTCCGTGACATTAAAGGGAGCAGCGCTGGCCTCGAAGCCCTCGTCCCGCAACCCCTGGACGGCGGCGTCCAGCTTGCCAATGTCCCGGCCATTCAGCACCACCGCCGCGCCGTGCTGCGCCAGACCGCGTGCCAGGGCCAGCCCCAGGCCGCCGCCGCCCCCGGTGATCAGGGCGCGCTGGCCGCTCAGATCGAACAGGCTAGAGATCATCCCTCCACCAGCAGGCCGCCCAGCGCCTCAATGTGCCGCACCAGGGCGCTGTGGTCATCCCCGGCCCGCGCGCCGCCGTCGGCCTGCGCGTAGTCGGCGAAGAGTTCACGGGCGCGCGTCGTCAACGGCATGGCGGCTCCCAGGCTGTCGGCCACGTCCAGCGCGGCGTCCAGATCCTTGATCTGGGTGGTGATGGTACCTCCGGGCTGGAAACGCCGCTCGATCATGCGCGCGCCGTGTTCGGCCAGGATGCGGCTCTGCGCGAAACCGCCCAGAATCGCCTCGCGCACGCGGGCCGGGTCCGCGCCGCCCGCGCGGGCCAGGGTCAGGCCCTCAGCCACCGCGCCGATTGTCACCGCCACGATCACCTGATTGACCAGTTTTGCCAGTTGCCCGCTACCGGACGGGCCGACAGGCGTAACGTGGCCCAGCACGTCCAGCATGGGCCGGGCCTCGTCGATCCAGTCTGCTGGCCCCCCGGCCATGATCGCCAACTCGCCGCGCGCCGCGCCGCCCGTGCCGCCGCTGACCGGGGCATCCAGAAACCGCAGGCCTCTGTGCTGCGCCGCCGCCGCTAGATCACGGGCAACCGCAGGGTGAATGCTGCTCATGTCCACGAACAGCGTGCCGGGCCGCGCCGCCCCGAGAACTCCACCCAGCAGGACTTCCGAGACGACGGAGCCGTTGGGCAGCATGGTTATGACCAGATCGGCGTGCTGGACGGCCTCAGCGGGACTGGCCGCCACCGTCGCCCCATGTTCGGCCAGCGCTGCCGGGTTTCTGGGCGAGCGGTTGTAGACGATCACCTCGTAGCCCGCCTTGAGCAGGTTCTCGGCCATCGGGCGGCCCATCAGGCCGGTGCCGATGACGGCCAGTCTGGACTGGGGCATCAGAACCTGGCCCCCCTGACGGACACGGGCAGGCGATACAGGCTGCTGCTGGCGGCGATATACAGGTACGGTTCCAGGTGGCTGAAGGTCAGGTTGCCGATGACTTCTGGCACATCCACCACGCCCAGCCGCGTGCCGTCCGGGGCGAACACCTGCACGCCGCCGCCGCTGCTGCTCCACAGGTGGCCGTGTGCGTCGATGCGGATGCCGTCGGGCAGGCCAGGATCGACGACGGCGAAGACGCGGCCCTCGCCCACGTCGTTGCCGGACACCGGGTAGGCGTGAATGTGGTGGTGGCCCGCCGGATCGTGGCTCTTGCTGGTGTCGGTGACGTACAGCGTGGTCTCGTCGGGACTGAAGGCCAGGCCGTTGGGCCGCAGCAGATCGCAGACTTTGGCCTCCACCGCCCCGGTATCGGGGTCCAGGCGGTAGACCCAGCAGCCCTCCTGCTCCTGCTCGCCGCCGTAGCCCTCGTGCGGCTGGATCAGGCCGTAGGGCGGATCGGAGAACCACACGCCGCCGTCGCGGGCCACGATGATGTCGTTGGGACTGTTCAACCGTTTGTCGCCGTGGTGAGTGGCGATGGAGTGCCAACTGTGGCCCGCGTCGTCCGAACGCAGCACCGCGCGCTCGCCGTGCGAGCAGGCGTACAGCCGCCCGGCGTCATCGCGGGTGTGCCCGTTGTGAAAGTGCGAGGGCTGCACGGCCACGCTGAACGGCGCGTCCGGCGTGCTGTCCTGCGGATGCCAGCGCAGCACGCGGTTGCCGGGGATGTCGCTCCACAGCACCGCGCCGTCCTCCAGGCACACCGGCCCCTCGCCCCAGGTGGCCCCGCCAGCGAGTTTTTGCAGGGTGGCGTCGGCGGGGATCAGGTGTTCCAGACCGGGAAACGGATGGCTCACGCGGGTTCCTCCTCTAACACGACCTGCGGTTCGGCGACTTCCAGACTGAGGCTGACGGCCCGCCCGCTGGCGCGCGAACGGTGCGACAGGCCGGTGGGAACGGTCAGGCTGTGGCCCGCGCGCAGCGTCACCGAGTCGCCGCTGCGGAAATCCAGCGTCAATGCGCCCTCCAGCACGACAAACGTCTCGGTGGTGTTGGGATGGTGGTGCCACGGCCCAACGCCCTGCATGACGCTCAGGCGGGCGCGGTGACCTGGCCCGCTGGCGAAGACCTGTTGCAGGGGCAGCGTGGTGGCGGCGTGGGCGACGGCGAGAAGGTCAGTTGAGCTGGGCTGGGTCATCAGGCTCCTGTGGTGGCATGGAGATCGTCTGGCATGAGATGGAGATCGTCCGGCACGAGGCTGACCTTCATGGCCCGCGTGCGGTCTGCGGCCAGGGCAAAGGCGTCTGCTGCCTGCGACAGCGGGAAGCGGGCGCTCAGGAGGGGCCTCAGATCTACCCTGCCCGCCGCGAGCAGCTCCAGCGCCCGCGCGTACTCATCCACGAACCGGAACGAGCCGATCAGGCGCAATTCACGGGCCAGCAGCAGATTCAGCGGTGCCTGGGTCATGCCCGGCGGCAACATGCCCAGTTGCACCAGCGTCCCCCCCGGCGCGAGGGCCGAGATCGCCGAGGCGAGGCCGGGAGGCGTGCCAGACGCCTCAAAAGCCGTGTCTACCTCCAGTTCGTCCAATGACTCGCGGCCCACATTCACGGTCCGCTCGGCCCCCAGTTGCTTTGACACGGCCAGCGGCTGATCCTGCAAGTCGGTCACGGTGATCTGCCGCGCCCCGGCCAGTCTGGCGCTCAGCACGGTCAGCGCGCCGATGGGACCAGAACCGACGATCAGCACGCTTTTTCCCAGCAGCGGCTCGGCCTGGTTGACCGCGTGCAGGGTGACGGCCAGCGGCTTAGCCAGAGCAGCGACTTCAAAGCAAAGGTGGTGCGGGATGGGAAAACACTGCGACTGGTGGGCCACAAAGCTATGCGAAAACGCCCCCTGGACGTGCGGAAAGCGCGCCGCCGAGCCGTAGAAGAGCACGTTGCGGCACAGGTTGGGGCGGCCCGCCAGACACTGATCACAGCTCAGGCAGGGCCGCACCGGGTTGACGGCGACGCGCGCGCCAGGAGCCAGCCCCGTCACCCCCGGCCCCACCTCCTGAACGGTCCCGGCCACCTTATGTCCCAGCGTCAGCGGCTGACGCACCAGGAAATTGCCCACGCCGCCATGCGCGAAGTAGTGCAGGTCCGAGCCGCAGATGCCGCCCGCCCCCAGGCGGACACGCACTTCACCCGCCTGGAGAGGTTGCTCTGGACAGTCCTCCAGCCGCAGATCGCCCGCCGCGTGGATCACCAGTGATTGACTCACGCGGTGGGCAAACACACGGGGGTTTTTAGCGTGCCGCCTGCGAAATACTGGCTCAGGTTGTCCAGCACCAGTTGGCCCATCTCGCCGCGCGTTTCCACCGTACCGCTGGCGGCGTGGGGGGCTAGCACCACGTTGTCCATGTTCAGCAACTCTGAGGGCACCTGCGGCTCGGCAGCGAACACGTCCAGCGCTGCGCCCGCGACCTTGCCGTTCTGAAGCGCCGCCACCAGATCGGCCTCGTTCACGATGCTGCCGCGCGAGACGTTGACCAGCATGCCCTGCGGCCCCAGGGCGTCCAGCACCGCCGCGTCCACCATGCTGCGTGTGCCGTCTCCGCCCGCCGCCGCGACGATCAGTACGTCACTGGCGGCGGCCAGGGAAACGGCGTCCGGGTAACGCTGCTGGGTGGCCCCGTCCGGCGGGGACGGATTGCTGTACACCACCGTCATGTCCAGCGCTTCCAGGCGGCGGCCCAGCGCCTGCCCCACGCGCCCGAAACCCAGGATTCCGGCCACCTTGCCGCCCAGCCGGGTGGTCAGCGGCATCTCGCCCCTGTGCGGCCAGTGTCCGGCGCGCACATAGCGGTCCCCGTAGGCGACGCGGCGCGCCAGGGCCAGCAGCAGCCCCAACCCCTGATCGGCCACGTCGGCGGTCAGCACGTCGGGCGTGTTGCTGACCACAATGCCCCGGCGGGCGCACTCGGCCAGATCGACGGCCTCCAGGCCCACGCCGTAGATGACCACCACTTCCAGTGCGCCTAGGGCGTCCATCACTTCACGCGCCAGGCCCGCCCCGCCGTTGGTGGCAACGCCCCGCACCCGCCCGCCCACCTCTTTCAGCAAGGCCGCCTTATCGGGCGCTTCCCACAGGCGGTGGGTCTGGAAATCGCGTTCCAGCGTCTCCATCACGAGGGGCATCATCGGGGCGACGATCAGCAGGTCAGGTCTGGTCATGGGGTCTCCGTTAGCGACTGGCAGGGGCTGGATGGGACTAGATATTGGATAGGGCTAGATATTGGATGGGGCGTTCAGGTGGTCTGGCGGTGGATGATCTCGAAGCCCAGATCGACGCGCTTCTGGGCGGGTGGTTGGCCGCGCAGGCTGGACAGCAGCATCTCGGCGGCCACCCGGCCCATCCGGGCGCGCGGCGTGCGGACAGTGCTGATCGGCGGGTTGAGGTTGGCGGCGATGTCCTGATCGTTGAAGCCGCAGATGGCGAGGTCCTGCGGCACGCGGATGCCCTGGCGCTGCGCCTCGAACAGTGCCCCGGCGGCCAGATCGTCGTTGATCATGAACACGGCGTCCATGTCCGGCCAGCGGCCCAGCAGCTCGGCCAGCAGTTCGCCGCCCACGGTGATCGAGCTGGGGCTTTCGCGGTGGGCCACCAGATCGGCGCGCAGGCCCGCGCCCGCCAGCGTGGCCTGAAAGGCGGCCATGCGGCGCACGCTGCGCGGATCGCTGTCGGTCATCGACCCGGCGTAGGCCACCCGCCGCCGCCCGCGTTCGATCAGGTCGCGCGCCACCGCCCGGCCCACGGCGGCGTGATCGAAGCCCACGTTCAGGTCCAGCGGACGCGGCGAGAGGTCCAGCAGTTCCATCACCGGCACGCCCACCGCCCCCACCATCCGCAGGGTGGCCTCGCTGTGATCGATCCCGGACAGGATGATGCCGTCGGGCCGCCAGCCCAGCAGGGCGCGCACCAGCTCTTCCTCGCGCGCCACATCGTACTCGGTGGTGCCCAGCAGGGTATGGTATCCGGCGGCGTCCAGTACGTCATGTAACGCGTCCAGCGTGGGCACATGCACCGAATGGTGCAGCGTGGGAATCAGCACCGGGATCACCCTGCCGGAACCGCGCGCCAGGCTGCCGGCCAGTCGGTCCGGGATATAGCCGAGCTGCGCCACCGCCTCGTGGATGCGGGCGCGCAGTTCGGGGGAAACGGCCTCGGGCGTGTTCAGCGCGCGGCTGACGGTCATGACCGCCACGCCCGCCGCCTGCGCCACCTGACTCAGGGTGACGCCCTGGCGTTTGCGGGCGTTTCGGGCCGGACCGGGGGAAGAGGAAGATCGGGTACGGGTCAGATGGAACCCTCCAGGGAAGGAAAGTGAAGGCGCGCAAAAAGCGCGAAGCTGGACTGTCGCAACGCACTGATGATAGCGCTATCAAAGGGAGGGTGGGGGTCAGGATGCGGCAGAACGGAAGGGCAGCACCCCTCAGTCTACTCCCAGCTCTTTTTCCCGCAAGCGGAGTCAGGGGGCATGACTGGCACGACCATTCCATGTGTCCTCGCCTTCCTTCTGAGGGGCGGACCCGTCAAGCTGCGACGCAGAGGGGTTGAACTGTGGCGGCCACCCCTGAATCAGACTTGACGGCAACACTGCAATGGCAAGCCGTGCCGTGCTGAGACCATACGGATTCCGGTCATTCAGTTATCTTTTGGGACAGCACCAAAAGCCAACACCATTCTGGAATCCGTACTTTCCCTTCTCCCGTTGGTCGGGTTTCGCAGTTATTTCATAACTGTTCAACCGGAATCCGTATCAGATGGCGATGGGTCGAGCACGAACCCGAGCGAAGCGGGTGGCAGAAAACACCACCCTGCTCTGGTTCCCTAACAGTCGGTGGGATTCCCGCGTTTCAGCGTAAAGCCCTGGCGCGCCAGCCTGACACGGCCCTCAAGTCAGCGTTTCCTGCGGGTCAGGCACCTCGTCGCCCAGCTCGTCCCCCAGCAGATGTGCCAGCGCCAGCACCGCCGCCGCGTCCCAGCCCTGCGGGTGGCAGGCGGCGGGATATGGAACAGGCGGCGTCCCGTCCTGGCGCGGGAATCCAGCGAACAGTTCGCTCAATCGGGCGTCGGGGGCGGCGCGGGCAGCGTCGAACAGGGCACGGGCCACGCTGCGGGCCTCGGCATTCAGACCGTAGCGGTGCAGGCCCAGCGCAGCGGCGGCGGTGTCATGCGGCCAGACGCTGCCGTTGTGGTATGACACCGGGTTGTAACGGATTTCCCGCGTTCCCAGCGTGCGGATGCCCCAGCCGCTCCACAGCTCCTCGCCCAGCGCGGTTTTCGCCACCTGCGCCGCGTATGCGGGCGGAATGATCCCGGTCCAGAGGGTGTGCGCCGGGTTGCTGACCAGCACGCGCAGCGGCTGCTTGTCGCCGTTCAGACCGTGGACGTAATAGCCGCGTTCGGGCCACCAGAAGGCCGCCTGAAAGCGTTCGCGCAGCGCATGGGCACGCTCCTCCCATTCGGCGGCCAGCCCGCCCTCGCCCAGCAGGCGGTACATGCGCGCCGCCGCCCCATACGCGGCGTAGGCGTAACCCTGAACCTCAATCACCGCCACGTGCCCGCTGACGTCCACGCCGCCCTCGGTGAAGGTGCTGTCGCCGCTGTCCTTCCAGACCGCGTTGGTGATGCCGCCGGGTTCGGTGTCGGGCGTGTACTCGATAAAACCGTCGTGATCGGGATCGCCGTCGGTCAGGCACCACTGGAGGGCCGCCTCCCAGTTCGGGCGCAGTTCGCGGGCCAGGTCAGGATGCGCGGCGCTCAGTTCGCCCACCAGCCACACGAACAGCGGCGTGGCGTCGGCGGTGGCGTAATACGGGCGGTGCGGCGTGCGGCCCGTGCGGGTCAGCTCGCCCACGCGCAGCTCGTGCAGGATCTTGCCGGGCTGCTCCAGCGTGACCGCGTTGTATCCAACGCCCTGGTGCGCCGCCAGGTAGCGCGCCACGGTCAGCGCCACATCGGGCAGATGGTCCTTGACCATCAGGGAAATGATCACGCTGTCGCGGCCAAAGGGGGCCACGAACCACGGCAGACCCGCTGCCGGGAAAGCGCCCTGCGCGGTCTGAAAGCTCAGGCTGCGGAGGTCCTCGACGCTCCGGGCCAGCACGCGGGCGTCCCGTGGATCGGACAGCTTGACATCGCGTCCGATGCCGGCCTGGACTGCGGTGTACTCGGCGGCCAGCGCGTCCGGGTGGCCGGGCGTCGGCTGTTCATCGGCCAGCAGCGGAAACACGCTGACCACGATCTCGGTTTCCTCTCCGCTCAGGGTCCAGCTCAGCCGCTCGCCAGTCCACTCTGCTGCGGGTGAGACCTGGACCAGCGCGCGGTGGTCCAGGCCGTCCTGCGCCGTATATGAGAAGCTCAGGCCGTCCGTGGTGACCTGTGTGCCGACCTCTCTGGCACCGGCCTTGCAGGGCCAGCCGCGCACCTCGAACATATCGGCAAAATCGGCGGCCAGGTCCAGCGTCAGCGTGTGCGGCCCGTCCCCCACGTAGCGCGTGACGTGCAGGGTGTCGCGCAGCTCCGTGGCCGTAATCTGAAGATCGCGGGACAGGCCCACGCGCATGGTGTACCCCACGTTGGCGTTGGCACTCTGGGCGTGCAACCAGAAGGGAAAGCGCTCGTGTTGCATCAACGTCTGCGGGGTCTGACCGTCCAGATGCCACTTGTAGCGCGAAAGAAAGCGCGTGTCGCGGCGGTACAGGCCGCTCTCGCCCTCGGCAACGGCGTAATGCGCGTCTCCAACGAGATACAGGTCATTTTCTTTAAGGACGGTGCGGGTACTGAGCATCGAGGCTCCTTGAACATGAGAGGGGAGGTCAAACCATCTAGCCGGCAAACGGTCTAACCGCAAAAAATCAATGGTCGACGTGGAAAGTCTGGCTGTTGAGCGCTTAGACCGTTTGACCACCAAATCTTGAAACGACGAAGCCTCTACCCCTTGACCGCGCTGTCCGACCCCGTATCCACAAAGTAACGCTGGAAGATCACGAAGATCACGATCACGGGGATGGCACTGAGAACCGCGCCCGCCAGGATCAGGCCGTAATCGCCCTGTCCGCCGTAGAGCTGCCGGAAGTTGACCAGCCCCACGGTCAGCAGGTAATCGGTGTTCTGGCGCAGGATCACCAGCGGCCAGAAAAAGTCGTTCCACGCGCCCTGAAACTGGGTAATCGCCAGGGCGATCAGGGCTGGCCCAGCCTGCGGCAGCATCACGCGGAAAAAGGTCATCAGCGGCCCCGCGCCGTCGATGGCGGCGGATTCCTCCAGTTCCTTGGGCATGCCCTCGAAGAACTGCTTCATCAGAAAGACGCCGCCCGCCGCCACCAGGCCGTTAAACCACAGGCCCCAGATGTTCAGCAGGCCCAGGTCTTGCAGCAGCACGTAATTGCTGACCAGGTTGACCTGATCCGGCACCATCTGCACGAACAGCACACCGACGATAAAGATGAGGTTCTTGCCGGGAAAGTCCATGCGGGCCAGCGCATATCCGGCCAGTGAGCAAAAGACGATGGCGGCGCTGACCCGCAGGAAGGCGTACAGAAAGGTGTTCAGCACCCAGGAAAAGAACAGGCTGCGCCCGGTCTGCGGGCTGGTGGTCTCGCTGAACGCCCGGCGGTAGTTGTTGAAGGTGTAGCCCAGCACGCCGGGGGTGATGTTGCGGTAGGCAAAGCTGCGCCCGAAGTTCTGCCGGTCGCTGGGGGGCAGCGTGCTGGCGGTGATGCTCTGGCCGCGCTGCACGTCGATTTGCAGCGGCGTGCGCTCGAAGACCGGGCCACGCAGGTAGTACTTGTCGCCCGCCTTGACCAGTTCCACCGCCTGCGTGGCGTTCAACGAATACTGTTTGTCCTGCGCTGCGGGCGTGTCCAGCGTGACCGCCACGATCTGACCGCCGGGCAGCTTGGCGTTCACGTTCTCATCGGGTGTCGCCAGTCTGGCCGCAATGACCTCGCCCTGCTGCGCCGTCAGCGCGGGGTAGTCCACGGTGATGCGGTAGCTGCGGACCTCGCCCACCTGTCCGGTTTCCACAGTCCTCACGGTGGCGTACTCGGTGGCCTGCGCCTGGCGGGCAATGGCCACCAGGCTGGTGGGCTGATACGGAAACAGCGCCGTGGTAGGCGGGCCTTGCGGCGCGTCTGCCGGGGAACGCACGCTGACGTCGAAGGTGACCGTGCGGCCCGGCTCCAGCCCCCCATTCCAGCCGCTGCCCGCGCCCTGCACGCCCAGGTTGTACGCGCGCCCGATGTACTGCGGCGTCAGTTGCGGAATGATCAGGCGGGGCGGGTACTCGTTGGGGTTGTCCTTCATACTGCTCAGCAGGCCCATTAAAAACGGCCCCAGGAAGAAGATGCTCATGACCAGCATAAAGGCGTACAGCCAGCCCGCGCGCGCCCAGCGGCGGCGGGCCAGCCAGCGGTCCAGATCGGCGGCGTTCTTGCGGACTTCGGCAAGAGTCGTGGTCATCTCACACCGCCTCGGAGCTGATGAAACGGCGCTGCAAGAACACCATCACCAGAATGATGGCGGCCAGTACGATGGCGGCGGCGGCGGCCAGGTTGACCGGCGCGGCCCCGGCCTTAAAGGTATTGATGTACACGTAATACGCCAGCGTGATCAGGGTGTCCTGAGGCGCGGCGCTGCCGATCACTGCCACCTGATCGAACATCTTCATGGTGCCGATGAGTCCCACCGTGATCACGTAAAAGGTCACGGGCCGCAGCATCGGAACCGTGACGTTCATTAATTTTTGCATGGGCGTCGCCCCGTCGATGTCGGCGGCCTCGTACAGCGCGCCGGGAATGTTCTGCAACCCCGCCAGGAAAAACAGCATCAGCGTGGGAATGGTGGTGAAGGTGTTCTGAATGATGATCACCAGCATCGGGATGCTCAGAAGCCGCGCGCCGCCAATGCTGATCCAGCGGTCCGAGAAATACTGGAAGTCGTAGGGGGCCACGTCCCGCACCGACAGCACCCCTGTCCAGCTCAGGGTGGCCGTGACCGCCAGCGCGATCAGCAGGCTGATGACGGCCAGCGCGGGATCGAACCACCCGGCGGGCAGCCCGCGCGCGCGTTCCCACAGCACCTGCGCCACCTGCGCGGCGATCAGCACGCCCAGCAGGGTCAGGGTGTACGGCAGATAGGTCTGCCACTGGGTAATGGCGTAATTGGCGACGCCCCGGCGCTGGAACAGCCACAAAAAAATCAGGGTGATGACCACGCTGGACGTGATGCTGGGCATGTACCACGCCGAGCGAAAAAAGGCCATGCCCCGGATCTTGTTGTTCAGCGCCACCGCCATCAGCAGCGCCCCAATGGTCTGAAGGGTGGTGGTAATGACGGCAAACACCAGGCTATTGCTCAGCGCCCGCCGAAACGAGGGATCGGACAGCACGTCCACATAGGGCTTGATGCCGATCAGTTTGGGCGTGTTGAACAGGTTGAAATCGGTCAGCGAGTAGTAGATGGCCCGCGCAAAGGCATAGAAGAAAAAGATCCCGATGGTGATCAGAAACGGCGCGAGAAACAGGTAGGCGGCTGAGGTCTGTCCCTTCTTGAGCATGGTGGCGGCCCTCCGGCGGGAGAACGCTGGGGGTCAGAAAGGTGGGCATCTTCAAGTTGCTGCCCGCCTCCCAACCCCTCTGATGTCAGCTTGTCAGCTCAGCGGTTTTGCAGGGTGTCCATTTCCTGCTGCGCCTGCTTCAGCGCGTCGGCGCTGGACTTCTGCCCACTCAGGACGGCGGCCAGAGCGGTGCTGATGGGTTTGGCCCAGTCCGGCCCCTTGTTGCCGAAGTAGTAGGGCCGCACCGTCCCCGACGACGCGCCCTGAAAGACCACCTTGCTGTTTTCCGCGCCGGGCGTGGCCTTTTTAAAGTAGGCATTGTTTTGCAGCGACGTGCGGCTGGGAATCGCCAGACCCTGCTCCAACACGTACTGCTGCACGTTCGGGCTGGTCAGGATGTTCAGCACCTTGGCGGCAGCCGCCTTGTTCTTGGTGCCCGCATTGATGGCCCAGCCCACGGTGAACACGAAGTTGCCACGCTTGCCGGTCTTGTCGTTCTTGGGGATCAGCGCCGTGCCGTATTTCAGGTTGGGCGCATTGTCCTTGAGGAAGCCCACGATCCAGTTGCCCTCGATGGCCACGGCCACCTTGCCCGACGCCAGGCAGCCGCCGGACCAGTCCTGAGACACCTCGGAAGGTTGCACCCCCACCTTGTCCTTGCTCAATCCGGTGAAGTAGTTGAAAGCCGAGACAAAGGCCGGATCAAGCAGGTTGGTCTTGCCCTTGCTGTCGAAGGGCTGCCAGCCCGCCGCAAATGCAAACTGCCCCATACGGGCGTAGTCGGGGGCCAGGCACGCTCCGTAATAGTCGTTGCCCAGTGCCTTTTTCACCGCTGCCAGTTTGTTCTGAAAGCTGGTCCAGGTGTCGTTGTCGTTGGGGTAGGCCACCTTGGCCTCGTCGAAGATGTCTTTGTTGTAGATCAGGGTCAGGGTGTTGAAGTCCTTGGAAATGGCGTAGGTCTTGCCATTGCGGGTAAAGGCGTCGTTGAGGCTCTTGATAAACGGCGTGGTGTTGACGACGCCGTTCAGGGCCAGCAGTTTGCCGGTGGCGACGTAGCCGTCCAGCGTTTCGCCGGGCACATAGAACACGTCGCCCGCGTTGCCCGCCGCCAGCAGGGTGGTCAGTTGCTGGTTGTAGTCGCCCTGTAGCGGCTGGTAGACCACCGTAATCTTGTCCTTTGCCAGCGCGGGCTTGACGAAGCGGTTGATCAGATCGCCCACAATGGCCGGGTCCTGGCCGCCGTAGCCGTTGATCTTGATGGTGGTCTGCGCCGAGGCCGAACCGGCGGCGGCAACGAGGACGGCGAGGCTGACAAACAGTGCTTTTTTCAGTACTTTTTTCATGGCTTCCCTCCAGGGAAAGGCGCAACGGTCGCGCCGCGAATAAGTTCGACGGGGATAAATTCGCCGCGCGGGGACAGGCCCGAGATGGCCTCCTGCACCAGCGTCAGGGCCGTGGACGCGATTTTGGGGATGTTTTGCGCGACGGTGGTCAGGCGGATGGGCAAGGGCAGTTCGGGCAGGCCGTCGAAGCCCACCACACTGACCTGCCCCGGCACGTCCACGCCCAGGTCTTGCAGCGCAGCCACCGCAGCGGCGGCGCTCTCATCGCTCTGGGCGAACAGGCCGGTAAAGCGCGCGCCGCCCTCCCAGGCCCGGCGCACGGCACGGTAGCCGCCCAGCACCGTGAAATCGCTGGGCAGGCTGACCGTCTGTGCGCCCACTGCCGCCGCCGCCGCCAGAAAGCCCCGCTGGCGGTCCTGGGCCACCTGGCTTGGCCCCGCCCCCAGAAAGGCGAGCTGGCGATGTCCAGAACCCGTCAGTTGCTGGGTGGCCAGCCGCGCGCCGCCCACGTCGTCGGGAGCCACCCAGAAGAAGTCAGGGTGGTGGCCGATCAGCACGGCAGGGACGCCCGCATCCCGCAGAAAGCTCAGGCGCGGGTCGCCGTCGATGGCGTGCATCACCAGCACCGCGCTGGGCAGCCGGGTCAGGTCGGCGCGCAGTTCCAGCAGTTGCACGCCCTGATGCGCCGTCCCCGCCTCCAGCGCGCGTCGAAACAGGATCATATAAGGGTGCAGCACCGGGTCATCCCGGTCAAATGACAGCCCCAGCGTCTGCCCGGTACGCCAGCTCAGGTGCCGCGCGGCGGGGTCCGGCGCGTAGCCCAGGCGGGCAATTACCTCCTGCACGCGGTCCCGTGTCCGGGCGGCCACCGTGCTGTGCCCGTTCAGCACGCGGCTGACCGTGCCGGTGCTGACGCCGGATTCGTGGGCGATGTCGTCGATGGTGGGCCGGGGTGAGGACATACCTGACAGCTTGGCTCCTTTTCGCCGGAGGCGCGAGGAAGGCACGACGGACGGACGACGGCTGGGACTTGTAACCGGTTACAGCAATGGCAATACTGGAGGAGTGTGGTGGTTCATCGTGGGCGAATGAGGACACGGTGGCCTCTAAACTTCAAAACGTGTTGTAAGCGGTTACAAGATTTATTGTCGTCCGAATTGGGGATTTGTCAAGGGGTGGGGTTGACACACCCGGCTCACTCCTCCGGCGTTACACACCTGGCTCTCCCCAGACCACCCGGTGCGCACGATTCATCGTCTAGGCCAGGGCTTTCTCGCCTTTCCCCCTTTTGGATAGAGGCCGAGGAGGGGGCCACGCGGGCGCAGCCTGCCCTCATACCAGACGGCGAAAACGCCTTTGGTTGCCCTGCACCTTTTTGCCGCATTGCACGTCGGGCGTTGCGGGGAGAGGCGGGGAGCGTTTCGGCTGGCTCGGCCATTCACGTCTCTCGGCGGCACCCACAGGCAGTTGGCTGCGGAGCCGACTGGCGGGGGCTTGCCTTCGAGCGTGCCGCTCCGTCCAGGTCCCGACACTCCAGCTTCCTGCGTCCCTCAGACGAGACGGCCTTTCCTGCTCAGTGCTGCCCACAGCAACCCGGTCTGCTGCTCTAGCGGAGGCCAGAGCCACCCCTGGAGGCCACAATACAGGAACGCCCCGAACAGATTTCTCTCTTCGGGACGCTTCTTCATCGCTCTGGCGGAACGAGAGGGATTCGAACCCTCGATAGGGTTGCCCCTATACACGCTTTCCAGGCGTGCTCCTTCAACCACTCGGACACCGTTCCTAGCTTGCCCTCCACTGCGGCGGGCGCACAGCAGAGTAGCGGGTGAGGCAGGGAAAATCAAACCGGTGGCCCGCCTGCCCCGCCGGCTCCCTTCGGACCCGGTTCACTATTCCGGCGGGTCATTCCACCTGCATGGGGGCCTACAATCGGAGGTGTGATTGTGTCCACCCTTTTGCTTGCGCTCTCGGCGGTGCTGGTCTCTTACCTGATCGGGTCCGTTCCGGCGGCGTCGTGGCTGGCGCGTTCGCGCGGCGTGGACATCCGCAGGGTCGGCAGCGGCAACAGCGGCGCGACCAACGTGATGCGCGCGCTGGGCAAAGGGCCGGCGCTGCTGGTGGCCGCGTTCGACATCTTAAAGGGCGCGCTGGCGGTGTGGCTGGCCCGCGCGCTGGGACTGCCGCCGGAGTGGGTGGGGCTGTGCGGCGTGGCCGCTGTGATCGGTCACAACTTCAGTCCATTTCTGGGATTTAAGGGCGGCAAGGGCGTTGCCACCAGCTTTGGCACCATCGCCGCGCTCGATCCCGGTGTGGGCGTGGCGGCCTTCGTGATGGGCGTCGCCACCATGTCCCTGACCCGCCATGTCAGCGCGGGCAGCCTTCTGGGCGGGCTGGCAGCGGCCATCGTGGTGGTGGCGCTGGGACGTCCGCTGTGGCTGATGGCCGTCGTGCTGGGCCTGGTGGCACTGCTGGTCTGGCAACACCGACCCAACATCGGACGCTTGATGGCGGGCAAAGAATCGCGGATCGGCGAGAAAGTTCGCTGAATTGCCGTAGGGCGGGGAGCGGCTGCGCTATTCTGGGCGGGTCTTACAATCCACGCCCCACCTCAGCGGATCAACCCCAGCGGATGACCCCCGTTACCGGAGAACACAGATGCCCGTCAGGATCAGGATTTACGGCAAGGAAGCCACCTTCTCGCAGGGCTGCTGGAATTGCGATGACGACAGCCTTCAGGCCATGTTGCAGGGCATGGCGGACCCCCGCGCCCTCAGCCAGGCGCAGGAGCACGAACATGCCCTGTACGCCGCCGGACGCTTTGGCGGATTGATCGCCACGCCGCTGGGCTGGGAGGCCGCCCCCCACCCCGAGGCCGAGATCAAGCTCGAGGATTTCGCCCCCGGGCCGCGCCCGGAAAGGGCCGGTTGGCTCAGTTTCCTGCGGAAGAAGAAATAGGGGCGGTCTGTGCCTCTTAAAGGTCTGAAGGCGGGAAGGACGTGGCCTAGCCAGCCCGCTTGACCCGCCCCCGCCCAGCCTCTACCCTGCGTGCATGAGCCGCTCCGCCTTCACCATTACTCCGTAGCGGCGGGCCTGTTGCACTCAGCCGCCCGCAGACCGCGTGGCGGACTTTTTATTTCAAGGGGAAGATGAACTATGCGCGTAGCCATTGTGGGAGCCACCGGAGCCGTCGGACACGAGCTGATGGGCGTGCTGGAAAAGAGCAGCCTGAAATTTGACGAACTGTTGCTGTTCGCCTCGCCGCGTTCGGCGGGCCATCTGCTGACCTTCAGGGGCCAGGAATTGACCGTGCAGGTCACCCCTGAAGGCGCAATCGATGCCGACGTGATTCTGGCCTCGGCGGGCGGCGCAATCAGCAAGGAAAAGGCCCCGGCGTGGGTGGCCGGCGGCGCGGTGGTGATCGACAATTCCAGCGCCTTCCGCTATGACCCGGAAGTGCCGCTGGTGGTGCCAGAGGTCAACGGCGAGGCCGCGCTGCACCACAGGGGCATCATCGCCAACCCCAACTGCACCACCGCCGTCGCCGTGCTGGCGGTGGCCCCGATTCACCGCGAGTACGGCGTGCGGCGAATGATCGTGTCCACCTACCAGGCCACCAGCGGCGCGGGGCAGAAGGGCATGGACGAACTGTTGGAGCAGACCCACATGGTCCTGCACGGCCAGGAGGCGGGCCACAAGGTCTTCTCGCACCCGATTCCCTTCAATGTCATTCCGCACATCGACGCCTTTCAGGACAACGGCTACACCAAAGAAGAGATGAAGGTGGTCTGGGAGACCCGCAAGATTATGGGCGACGACAGCCTCAAGATCAGTTGCACGGCGGTCCGCATTCCCACCCTGCGGACGCACTCTGAGGCCATCACGCTGGAGCTGGAGCGCCCCGCCACGCCGGACGCGGTGCGCGAGCTGCTGTCGCGCTCTGGCGGGGTGGAGGTACGCGACGACCCCGGCGGCCAGGTGTACCCGATGCCCCTGACCGCCAGCGGCAAGTACGACGTGGAGGTGGGCCGCATCCGCGAGTCGCTGGTCTTTGACGGCGGCATCGATCTGTTTGTGGCCGGGGACCAACTGCTCAAGGGCGCGGCTCTCAACGCCGTGCAGATCGCGGAATATTTGCAGGAACACGGCGCACTCAGGGAAAAGCAGCGGGCGTAGGAAACCGTCTTCCCGGTTCTCTCTCCGTGGAGCGGGCGTTTTTGCTGTCTTGCTGCCAACAGTTGCGCCGAATGCTCGTCATCAACTCCAGAATCTGAGTCCCGCGCACAGAACGCAATTGACGCGGCGTGATAACTTCGGGACAGAACGTTTAACATCATCGCTTTCCGTCCCGCACCGTCGCTGCGTTACTTCAGCGAAGGGTTCGCTTCCCGACCAGGGCTGCGGCCCGCCCCCTGCCAGGAGGTTTTGCATATGGCTCCAGACCGTCAGGATCTGTTTCGCTACGTCGTCGAGGAATTTGCCGAGGACTACCACGAGGGCGAGTTGCAGCGCCGCGAGTTCCTGCGCCGCATGACCCTGCTGGGCGGCGGCGTGGTGGGCGCGCGGGTGCTGCTGACCTCGCTGGGCATCGCGGGCATCACCTCCGCCGAGCTGGCAAGCGCCCAGACCGCCCCGCCCCAGCCCGATCCGGCCAAGGGTGCGGGCATGGTTGATCCGCGTGACCCGGCCATCGTGGTCAAGCCTGTGACCTACGAGGCCAATGGCTTTGCCAACCTGGCGTATCTGGCCCGTCCGGCGGGCAATGCCCCCGCGCCCGGCGTGATCGTGATTCACGAGAACAAGGGCCTCCAGCCACACATTCAGGACATCGCGCGCCGACTGGCAAAGGCCGGATACATTGCGATGGCCCCGGATCTTGTCTCCAAGATCGGCGGCACCCAGCAGTACATCGACACCGCGCAGATTTCCAGTTACCTGGCCCAGACGTCCGGCGATGAACACATCGCCAATCTGAAAGCGGCACTGGCAGTTCTCAAAACGCAGCCGGGCGTGCAAAAGATCGGCGCGGTGGGCTTTTGTTTTGGCGGCGGCCTGACCTGGCGGCTGTCCACCGAAGCGCCCGAACTGGTGGCCGCCGTTCCCTTCTACGGCCCCGCGCCGGATGCGGCCAAAGTGCCGGACATCAAGGCGGCGGTGCTGGGCATTTACGGCGGCACCGACACCCGGATCAACGCGGGCATTCCAGCGCTGGAAACTGCTCTCAAGGCCGCAGGCACCACCTACGCGATCAAGATTTACGACGGCGCGGGGCACGCCTTCAACAACGACACCGGCGGCAATTACGTCAAGGCTGCCGCCGACAACGCCTGGGCGCAGACGCTGGCGTGGTTTGGCAAGTACCTGAAAACGTAGGTTGTAAGTCAGTGGGCCAAGGGCCACGCTCACCCCAGAGCATTTGTCAAAAGAGTTGTTCACTTTCGACCGAACGGGCCGGCGAGTGTCCTCATGGGGAGGAGAAGCGTTTCTATGGGCGTCTGTTCTGCCCAGGACCGTGAGTGGATTTTACCGAGCATTCGGGACTGGCACAGCTCCGCAGGAGAGAATGGAAGCATCGGGAGTCCCCTTTCCCGATGCTGTAATACGGATAAATGCTCCATGGAGCTGATCTAAACCCGGACCGAAAACGACATGACCCTGTCCCGGCGTTAAATGAAGCCCGCAGGGGCGGGGACGAATCTGCCAGATACGATCCCCAGGGAGAAATTTCATGCTCAAAATGTTCCGCCTGCTTTCTCTGACCATTCTGGTCTGCTGCGGTGGAGTTACGGCCCTTCCAGCCAGCGTCACCCTCAAAGACATTCGCCACGAGTACCAGGGACCGGACAACTGCGCGCCCGTCACCGCCCTGACCGTGCTGGGGTATCACGGAACGCGCGTCACGCAGTCGGCAGCGGCGGGGGCCATGAAGGATTATCCCGGCGACCCGCAGGTCAGCAGTCTGGAACTGGCGGCCTACCTGGGGCGCTTCGGCCTGCGCAGCGTGATCCGGTATGCGGGCGATCCCGCCGTGCTGCGCGAACTGGTGTCGCGCGGCCTTCCGGTGGTGGTGCAGCAACGCCTGGAGCCAGGCAGCAACGTGGCGCACTTCCGCACGGTGTACGGCTACAGCGGCGGCACCTTCGTGCTCAGCGATCCCCTGCGCGGCCCCTCTCTGCGCCTGAGCGCCGCGCAGATGACCGAACTGTGGCGCTTTTACAACGGCGAGTATCTGGTGGCCTATCCCCCTGCCCGAGAGGCCGAGGTCCGGGCGGCACTGGGCGACGATTTTAATGCCACGGCCAACTGGAAGCATGCCCGGATACACGCCCAGCAGGACGTGAAGGCGCGGCCCGGCGACCCCTACGCTTGGTGGGGTCTGGCCAAGGCCGCCCTGCGTCTGGGCGACCCCGAGACGGCGGCGGGGCAGTTTGACCGCGCGGTGAATCTGGGCGTGCCGACCATCTATTACCTGTACCGCCAGGAAGCCTTCGAGGCGTGGACGCAGGCGGGCTGGTACACCAAGATGCTTCAGATCACCGGACGCGCGCTGGACGCCTTTCCCAGGAGCAAGGAGTTACAGAAATTTCGCGCGCTGGCACAGGGTGCGCTGGAAGACTGACCCCGCTTGACCCGCCTCTCCTCCGCCCTGTACCTTTAGCCCATGAGCGAGCAGACGATCCCCCAGACACAGTGGCCCGTTGGTCTGCTGCGTAGTGGTGCGGGCCTGCCCGTGCGCCCGCCGCCCTCTGGGGTGTAAAGACGTCATTTTGCCGGACGCGTCCCCGTGACGCTTGACCCGTCGTTTTTACAACTCAGAAGGGAGAGAGAAAATGCGCCTATCCCAAGGCCCGTTCGTCACGCGGCGGGAAACGCCGCTCCAGGCAGACACGCGCGGCACCGGGATGCTGCTGCGCGCCGGATTTATTCGCCAACTGGGCAGCGGCCTGTACGCCATGCTGCCGCCCATGACCCGCGTGCTGCACAAACTCGAAGCCCTGATCCGCGCGGAACTGGACGGCGCGGCGCAGGAGGTCAGCTTTCCGCTGCTGCAACCCGCCGCCCTGTGGCGGCAGTCCGGGCGCTGGGACGCCTACACCCGCGCCGACCGGGTCATGTTCGCCGTGACGGACCGGGGCGGACGCGAGCTGGCCCTGGCCCCCACCCACGAGGAAGCCGCCGTAGCCGTGGCGAGCGGGCTGGTGGGCAGCTACCGCAACCTGCCCCTGAGCATCTACCAGATTGGCCGCAAATTTCGCGACGAACTGCGGCCCCGCGCCGGGCTGCTGCGAACCCGCGAATTTGTGATGAAGGACGGCTACAGCTTTCACGCCACGCCCGAGGACCTGGCCCTCACCTTCGAGGTCATGGGCGACGCCTACGCCCGCATCCTGACCCGGCTGGGCGCGGACTGGCGCGCGGCGCAGGCCGACAGCGGCATGATCGGCGGGGCCGAGAGCCGCGAATACCTGCTGCTGTCGGACGTGGGCGAGGACACGCTGCTCTACACCGCTGACGGTCTGTACGCGGCCAACGCGGAACAGGCCGTCTCCCGCGCCCACCCGGCCCCGGTCAGTCCTTTCGACACCTTCGAGCGCCGCCACACGCCCGGCACGCCAACTGTGGCAAGCGCCTGCGCCGTGCTGGGCTGCGAACCCGCGCAGATGGTCAAGAACGTGCTGTACGAGGCCAGCCATCTGAACGGCGATCAGACCTGCACCCGGCCCGTACTGGTCAGCCTGCGCGGCGATCACAGCGTCAATCCGGTCAAGCTGTGGAACGCGGTCTTGGCGCGGGTGAATGGCACGCTGACCTCGCTGGAAGTGGCCGCTACGGAGAACTGGGCCGACGATCTGCCGCTGGGCTATATCGCGCCCGACTTGCCGGACCGCGCAGACCGCACGTTCCTGCGCCTGTGCGACGGGGCGGCGGCGCAGGCGCGAAACTTTGCCACCGGGGCCAACGAGACCGACTGGCATGTGGTGGGCGCGAACTGGGACCAGCACTTCCCGCTGCCCGAGGTGGCCGATCTGCGGCAGGCGGAGGCGGGCGAGGCCTCCGCGCACGATCCGGCCCAGCCGCTGCTCCCGGCGCGGGGCACCGAGGTGGGCCACATCTTCCAGCTCGGCACGCGCTACACGGCGGCGCTGGGCATGACCTTTACGGCGGCAGACGGAAAGCCGCAGACGCCCACGATGGGCTGCTACGGCCTGGGCGTGACCCGGCTGGCGGCGGCGCTGGCCGAGCAGCTTGCCGACGAGCGCGGTCTGGTCTGGCCCGCCAGCATCGCCCCGCACGAGGTCATCCTGACCGTGGTGGACGTGAAGGACGCCGCGCAGGTGGAAGCCGCCGAGACGCTTTACGCTGAATTACAGGCCGCCGGGGTAGATGTATTGCTGGATGACCGCTCATTGCGCGCGGGCGTCAAGTTCGCCGACGCCGATCTGACCGGCATTCCCTGGCGCGTGACGCTGGGGCGCGGGGTGGCGGGGGGGCAGGCAGAGGTCCGGGCGCGGCGCAGCGGCGAGGTTCAGGAGGTGGCGCTGGGTGAGATAGCGGCGCATCTGCGTTCCGTGCTGTACGCCTGATTCAGCGGCAATTGCCCCGTAGGTACGCGTAGCACCACGGTTGATTGCCGCTGTTGAACAGGATGCCCTGGTTGGTCTGGTGCCAGGTGTTCAGCGAGTTGGAGGCCGCCTGCATGGACACCTGGCAGGTGCTTTGCACCGCCTGCAATTCCGCCACGGTTTTGGCGTTCTTGCCAGAACAGTATTCCTTAAGGGTCGCCATGTAGTTGTCCCAGGCCACGTTGGAGCGGCGGAGGGACTCCGCGTAGTTGTTAAAGGCTTCGTCCTGCTGGGCCTTGAGTGAGGCTCCAAACGCCGCCAGGATGGGGTCAGGTTCGCAGCCGATCTGGCCGATGGCAGTCTTGGCATCTTCAAAGGCGTCACCTGTTGGTTTGAGCGGCTGACAACGGGGATCAGGGTTGGCGGCGCTGGCTTTGGGCGGGGCCGTCTGCATGACCACCGCCTCCTTTTTGGACTTGGCGATGCCCGCACTTAGTTCGGCGTCGCTGACCTTGCCCAGCACCGCGAAGGGAAACATCGCCCCCCCCAGGTCATTGAAGCGGGCCTCGGGTTCCAGAAAGGCCGTGACCCACTGGCCCCGCCCGGCGGCGCGGTCCCCGGCATAGCTGGCGGTGCTGACCGTGTACTGCTGCTTGCCCTCCGCGCCCAGATACAGACGGCTGAGAACGCCCTGGGCGCTAGATTCGCCGATCAAGTTGAAAACGGTTTTGCCGGTGATGTCCTCTATCAGCCGTTCAGAAAGCTGCGCGGCGCTCAGACCGCTGGGGTCCGCTCTCCAGACCAGAAACATCCCGAAACCCTCGCCGCCGAATGGCCCTGTGGGCGTGGCGGGATCGCTCAGCACGATCACGCCCGCCTTGGGGTTGATCACCTGCCAGCCCACCGGCACCTTCAGCTTCTGCCCCTGCACAGTACTGACCTTCCACTGGGGGACTGCCGCGCTGGCCGGAGCGGCCAGGCCCAACGTCATGAGAAAGCCCAGCACCACGAGAAAGACTGCCCTGCTCAGTTGTGTCCCCAGCATCCTTTGACCTCCCACGCATTGGGGTATTCGTCCGCATTGGAAAGCTGGCGTCTCAGTCAAACTGGACCCATGCAACGCCGCCCTGCGTCTCCCCCCACCAGCGTACCCCGCAGGCTGGCTCCCGCTCCAGTAGGTTCCGCATTGGCCGTGACCGCCGCGCTGATCGCCGCAGTCTGGGTGCAGGAAATCATCGACCTGTTCGCCTTTGGCGGGCGGCTGGATTCCTACGGCATAGAGCCGCGCACGCCAGGAACGTTCTGGCATGTGCTGACCGCGCCCTTCTTGCACTACGGCTTTCCCCACCTGATCGCCAACACCGTGCCGCTGGCCGTGCTGGCCTTCATGAGCGCGGTGCGTGGCGTGGGGCGCTTTGTGGCGGTGACGCTGGTGGTGGTGGTGGTGGGCGGCGGGCTGGTGTGGCTGTTCGCGCGTGGCGGCAGCGTGCATCTGGGGGCCAGCGAACTGATCTTCGGCTACCTGGCCTACCTACTGGGCGTGGGCTGGTGGGAGCGCACGCCCGCCGCCATTGGCGTCGCGGTGGTGGCCGGGGCGCTGTACGGCGGCATCCTGTGGGATGTCCTGCCGGGCAATCCGGCGGTGTCGTGGGAGGCGCATCTGTTCGGCTTCCTGGCCGGGCTACTGGCGGCGGCGCTGCTGCACGGGCGCAGGCCGGGCAGGGTGGATGAGAGACGGTAGATCAGCGGGAAGTTGCCGAAGTTGGAAAAGGTCTGGACGCTGAAGGACTGGCGGTTTGCTCCTGAGACGTTTGGACATTCAGACCGCCCCTGACAGGGGCCACCCCTCACCATTCTCCCAGCGTCACCAATCCGTGCGGCGTCACCAATCCGTGCGGCGTCACCAATCCGCCAGCGTCACCAATCCGTGCGGCGTCTCCAGCACCGCCCGCAGTTCGGCTTGCGGGGCCTCGTAGACCTCCACCTCGCCCATGAAGTTCAGATCGTCCAGCACGGCGCGCAGGGTATCGGGCGTCGGCGTGCCCAAGCGCAGCCGTCCCAGGCGCACGCCCACATCGGTCAGGCGGGTCGGGGGCGGGGGCGTATGCCACTGGATGCGCGAGGGGGCGACGCCGTGCATGGGCAGCTCCCCGTTCTCAGGCACGGTTAGCGCCCAGCGGTTCTCGCCGCGCGACAGTTCCAGCACCTCTGGCCCAGGCTCCAGCCTTTCCACTGCCACCACCCAGTGGATCAATGCGGGGCCGTCCTTCAGCCGCTCGTGCATGCCAGGCGTGTCCAGTCCGAACCAGCGGGGGCGACCCGGCGCGGGGGCGTCGGGGTCTATGGCGATCACTTCCAGGTAGCAATCCGGCCCCAGCGACAGCAGCGCGTTGTGGGTGCCGAAGTTGTCGTGTTTTCCGCCGCCTTGCAGGGACACTCCCAGGCGGCCTTCGAGCCACGCACGGCCCTCCTGGAGCGTGTGGGCGGCGATGACCAGATGATCCAGGGTGGCGGGCATGCCCGCAGAATACGCAGATCGTGACTTGCGGTCTTGAATCTCGCTGGGGCACGCGCGCACGCTGGGGCATGAACCTGTACCGCTGGCTTTCGGGGGTATTTCGCCGGGATACCCAGCGCCCGACTCCGCCGCGTGACGATCAGGATGACGGTATGGGCGTGCTGGTCCCCGCCGGGCCGCGTCCACTGCGGGGCGGGGCGCACGCGAAGCCGCCGATGCCGCAACCCGAGCGGCAGGACGCGCCGCGCCGGTAGCGCCTGGCACACCTTCTGGGAAGCAAGCCCGCCGTCTATGGTGGGTTTTTTTGTCGGCCTCTGCCCCGGCGGCGGCGGAACGCACGCGGAACTACGCCTTCTGCGCCGATCACTCTCTATACTCGGCCCAAACACCAGAGCGTTCAGACCGGGTGGCCGCACAGAGTTGGAGTGGTACGGGGCCGCCGCCGTTTTTCTTCTCCCTACTTTCACGGAGGCTCAACTATGCAGGGCAACATGATGGACGTTCAACTGACGGTTCCTACCATTCTGGAGCGCATTCGCGGGCAGTACAGCCGGCGCGAGGTGGTCAGCCTGCTGGCGGCGGGCCGCGACGAGGCGGGCAACCCGGTTCCCAAAAAGCACCGCATCAGTTACGGCGAGGTGGCAGGCCGCTCCCTGCAGCTGGCGAACGGCCTGCTGGGCCTGGGCTTGCAGAAAGGAGACCGGGTGGCGACGCTGGCCGTCAACTCGTTCCGGCACCTGGAGGCGTACCTGGGCGTGCCCAGCGCCGGGCTGGTGCTGCACACCGTCAACATCCGCCTGCACCCCGAACAGGTGGCCTGGATCCTCAACGACGCCGAGGACCGCGTGCTGATGATCGAGAACGTCTTTGCGGCGATGATCCCGGCGCTCCAGGCCGCCTGCCCCAAACTGGAACATATTATCGTGATGGGACCGCTGCCGCAGCAGATGCCTGGCGTGCAGGACTACGACACCTTCGTGATGGGCGCGGAACCTCTGGCCCGCTATCCGCGCCTGGACGAGAACGACGCGGCGGCCATGTGCTACACCTCCGGCACCACGGGCAACCCCAAGGGCGTGATCTACACCCACCGCTCCACCGTGCTGCACTCGCTGGCCAGTGCCCCCAAGGATGCCCTGAACGTGGGCGAGGCCGACAGCGTGCTGCCCATCGTGCCGATGTTTCACGTCAATGCCTGGGGCCTGCCCTACACCTGCGCCATGTACGGCGCGAAACAGGTGTTCGCCGGGGTGTTCAGCGACGGCAAAAGCATCGCCACGCTGCTTCAGGACGAGGCGGTGACCATCACGGCGGGCGTGCCCACCATCTGGATGGGCCTGCTGGGAGAACTGGACCGCGCCAAGGAGGCCGGGGAGCCTTATAAACTCGGTGGCCTGGAACGCCTGATCGTGGGTGGCAGCGCCGCGCCCGAGTCCATGCTGCGCGCCTTTGACGCCAGGCATGGCCTGAGCATGCTGCAAGCCTGGGGCATGACCGAGACGCACCCGCTGGGCACCGCCAGCAGCGTGCCGTTTGATGTAGACCCTGGCAGCGACGAGGGCTTCAAGCTGCGCGCCAAGCAGGGCCGCACCGTGCCGCTGGTCATGCTGGACATCGTGGACGGCAACCGCCAGCGCCTGCCCCACGACGGCAAGACGATGGGCAACCTGATCGCGCGCGGGCCGTGGATCGCCAACAGCTATTACAAGGGCGCGGGTCAGGACAACTTCTTCGATCTGGACGGCGAGTTGTGGTTCGACACCGGGGACATCTCCACCCTGGACGAGCGCGGCTACATGCACATCCAGGACCGCAGCAAGGACCTGATCAAGTCGGGCGGCGAGTGGATCAGCAGCGTTGACCTGGAAAACGCCATCATGGCCCATCCCGCCGTGGCCCAGTGCGCCGTGATCGCCATGGACGATCCCAAGTGGGACGAGCGCCCGCTGGCCGTGGTGGTCCCGCGCCCCGGCCAGAGCGTGACGCATCAGGAGCTGCTGGACCTGCTGGAACCCCATTTTGCCAAGTTCTGGCTGCCCGACGCCACCGTGCTGACCGACAGCCTGCCCATCGGCGCGACCGGCAAATTCCTGAAGCGCGAGCTGCGCGAGGAGTACCGGGGCTATTCGGCGGGCCACTCGCCGGTACGGGCCGAGCAACCACAGTGAACGTTTGAGTTAAAAGCGCCGCCTCCGTGGTGTGGGTGGCGTTTTTTTGTTCGCTTGGGGCTAGGTGAGCGATGAAGTGGAAGGGAAAGCAATTTGCCTCCCCTCAAGCGGAGGTCCCCTGAAAGGGCGGAGGGGTTGAGCTGGCATGACAATTCCCGGACCGGACTGTATGGCAGCTCTGCGCCATCTGGCCCATGCCTGAAGGACTGGCGGCGTGCCAGGCTGCGTCCATGTCACTTGAAAGGGTGCTGGCCGAAGTCCTGCCCGAACTCCAGCGGGAAGACGGTGTGCAGGCCATCTTCCTGACCGGCAGCGTGGCGCGCGGCGAGGCGGACGAATTCAGCGATCTGGACCTCAGCGTGCTGGTGGAGTCGGATGATCTCGTTCACAACACGGTGAGTTACCGAAATGGCGTGCTGCTCAGCGTGGAGCGGTCCACCGCCGCGCACCGGGCCAGGGCGTTCACGGAGCCGGAGGCGGCGCTGTGGAACCTCGTCTCGCTGCAAACGGGTCGGGCGCTGCACGATCCGCACGGGATCTATGCCGATCTGCAAGCGCGGGCGCGGGCCGTGCGCTGGGCCGGGCTGGCGGCACACGCCGACGCGCGGGCCGCCGAGCTGCTGGCCGACAACGCCGAGGAGCTGCACAAGGTGATGGGCGGATTGAGCGCTGGCGACGGCGCGAAGGTGGCCTACGCCTGCCTGGGCCTGACGCTGGCACTAGGCAAGGTGGCGCTGCTGTCTGCCGGAACGCCGTTGCCCAGCGAGAACGTCTTTCTGGACCGGGCGCGGGATGCCTGGGCCGATGCGAAGTGGGCCAGTGCTTACGGCGTGCTGGCGGGGCTGGAGGGTGGCAATGTCTGGGCCAGAGGTCACGCCGCGTTGAGCGCTTACTTCCGCGCGGTGGTTTCAATACGCTGGACGGACGGCCCGGAACGCGAGCTGGCCCACGGGGCGGCGGCGCGGGCGGCGGCTGTGCGGACTCTTGCTGGAGCGCCCAGAACGTAGAATCCCCCCTATGGCCGTTTCCGTCTCGGGGCAACAAGTGACCTTCAACCCCCCACCCGGCGCAGTGGCCCTGGTGGGGGACTTTACCGACTGGCGCAAGGGAGCGCCGCTGCCCGTCACGGCGGGGCAGCCCATTGCGCTCCGGCTGCCGCGCGGCGCGTGGGTGGAATACGCCTGGCTGGACGCGGCGGGTGAGGCGTTCGCGGACCCCGACAACCCTCAGAAGTCCCTGAATCCATGGTGGCCCTACCCGCGCGCGGCGGTGATGGGCGAGTACGCGCGCCATCCGCTGTGGCTGGCCCCGGAAGCGGCGCAGAAAGGCACGGCTCAGCGCCTGACCTGGGAGGGCGGCGTTTTCCCAGGCACCCGCCGCGCCATCGTGTACACCCCGCACGGCTATACGGCAGGCACCCCGATTCCGGTCTATTACGTGCAGGACGGCGTGGCCTTTTACCGCACCGGCAAGCTGAGCGAGGTGATGGACCGCGCGCTGGAGGCGGGGCTGGCGACGGGCGCGGCGCTAGTCTTTGTGGAACCGGGGGACCGCAACGAGGAGTATTACCTGAATGACCGTTACCTGGATTTTTTGACCCAGGAGGTCTTTCCGCGTGTGGAGGGCGAGCTGGTCACGGTTCAGGAACGAGGACTCTGGGGCGCGAGCCTGGGCGGCCTGATCTCGCTGTATCTGGGAGGGCGGCATCCGGAGCTGTTTGGCCGCGTGGTGAGCCACAGCGGGGCATTTATCGCCCGGCCTGGCGTGCGGGATGGGGCGGGCGTGATCGACACCACCGGGGCCGGAGAATGGTTGCTGGAGGAGCTGCGCCAGAATCCTCCTACGCACCTGAAAACCAGTCTGGATACCGGCGTGCTGGAATGGCTGACCGGCCCGAATCGGCGCATGGCGGGCCTGTTTGCCGACCTGGCCCTGCCCCACCAGTACCGCGAATACCCCAGCGGCCACAACTGGATGACGTGGCGCGAGGCGCTGCCGGAGGCGTTGCTGTACATGCAGGGGTAAATCCTCCTCACCACCGTCCGCGACGTAAGCGGCATAGTCGCGCTATTCATGCGACATATCCTGCTGTTCTCTCTTCTTCTGACGCTGGGCGGCGCGGGGGCGCTTACCATGACCTATCCCAACAGCACCACCACCATCCACGAGCGGGCCGCCGACTGGGCGGGCGCGGAGGTCAAAGGCGTGCAGCTTCACGCCGAGGCCGCCACGCTGCCTCCTGGCGTCACGAGCGGCACCCTGACCTCGGCCCCGCTGAGCGTTCCAGCCTTCGACGAGCTGGTGCCGTCATGGAACGCGCTCACGCCGGGCGCGGGCAGCGTCACCGTGGAGGTCCGGGCGCAGATGGGCGCGGGCTGGTCCCGCTGGTACTCGTTTGGAACCTGGAGCAGCGCCGAGGGCCGCAGCAGTGCCAGTGGCCAGAAGGACAGCGCCGGACAGGTCCTAACCGACACGCTGCGCCTGAGCAAAAAGGCCACCAGCTACCAGTACCGCGTGACCCTGCGCGGCGAGGGAACCACCCTGCGCCTGCTGGCCTTCAATACCTCCGAGCGCGCCCGCCAGAGCGCCGGACTGGGAACGGCCAGTGACCGGGCGGCCTGGGGCAAGGTCGTTGACGTGCCGGGGCGTTCGCAGATGATCTACCCGAACGGCGGCGAGGTGTGGTGCAGCCCCACCAGCGTCTCGATGATCCTGGCCGCGCACGGGATCAACGTCACGGTGCCGCAGGCGGCGAAATCCACCTATGACCGTGCCTACGAGGGCAACGGCAACTGGCCGTTTAACACCGCCTACGCCGGGGCGCTGGGACTGCGCGCCTACGTGACCCGGCTGCCCAGCCTGGCCGCCGCCGAGAAATTCACGGGCGCGGGCCTGCCGCTGGCCGTCAGCCTAGGCTGGAAGAAGGGCGAGTTGCCCGGTACGGCGCTTGCCAGCAGCAGCGGTCACCTGATGGTCCTCATCGGCTTCGACAACTCCGGGAATCCCGTCCTGAACGATCCTGCCGCGCCCAGCGATGAAACCGTGCGCCGCACCTACCCGCGCGCCGCCTTTGAGAAACTGTGGCTCTCGCACAGCGGAGGGCTGAGTTACGTGATTGGGGAGTGATGCACCTGCGGCGCGGTCGAGCCGTCTAAAAAGTCTAACGGTCTAACCGTGCATGCCGTCGGGCCATTTCTCGCTCCGGGCGGTTCGACCGTCAGACGGTTTGACCTTCAGACCCCGTACACTCACCCCCAGCATGGACTTTCCCACCACCTGCCCCATCTGTGGCCGCGAGAACCGCGCCGAGTACGCCGACAGCAGCGTGCATGACCTGACCTGCGTGCACTGCGGGGCGAGATACTGCGTGCTGGTGCGCAAGCAGAAGTTCGAGGTGCTGTTCGATCTGGGCACCCGCGCTTTGATGGACGGCTACGCCCGCGAGGCGGTGGCCAGTTTTGCGGCGGCGCTGGAACGTTTTTTCGAGTTCTACGTGCGCGCCTACGTCTTGGAGCGGGCCTCGGATACGGCGGTGGATTTCGGGGCGGCGACGGCGGCCTTGGCCGGCACCTGGAGGCACGTCGCCAGCCAGTCCGAGCGGCAACTGGGCATGTTCGCGCTGGCGTATCTGCTCAGAGAGGGCCGGGAGCCGGACTTCCTGAGTCCTGCGGCGCTGGGCGCGGACTTTCGCAACCGCGTGATCCACCGGGGCGAGTTGCCCACACGCGGCGATGTGGAAGGCTATGCCGCGCAGGTCTTCGCCCTGATCGACCGCCTGCTGACCGAGCTGGGGGGCGGCGCAAAGCAGGCCGAACTGGCCCAGGAACAGGCCTTCGCCCTGCATCTGGCCGCGCTGCCGGACGGCGTGACGGCGGTCTTCGAGGAACATCCCGGCATGTTCCGCGCCCGCCGTTTCGGTAGCCTCGTGCCCATGCCCAAAACTGGCAAGACCGACGCGCAGCCCGCGCCCAGAAGCGGCATGAACAGCGTCCGCGCCTACCAGCAGGCCCAGCAGCAGGCGCTGTTTCAGCGGGCGCTGACCGAGCGGGGAGAATTGCTCAAGCGGTTCAAGGGGGGGATGGAGGACACGGGTCAGAAAGTCTGACGGTCTGAACGCCAGGGAGGCCAGCCGAAAACATGGGTATAGCGGGCGCAGCCGGGAGAGCTTCTCGGCTGCGCTCAGGGTGATGCCTCGTCTTCGACGAACGCGCTGAAGGCCCCTGCCAGCGCTTTTCTTCTGGCCGCCGGACCGTTGAACCGTTAGACGGTTGGACCTTCCCCCCGTACACTGCGCCATGCAGTTTGACAGTGATCGGCAGGGTGACCGGCGACGGCTGGTCCGGGTGGCGCGGGGACAGGAGGCGGGCGATCTGCTGATCCGCGGCGCGCAGGTGGTCCAGCCCGCCACGCGCGAGATTTTTGAGGCCGACGTGCTGGTGGCAGGCGGGCGGGTGGCCGCGCTGGGCGGCGCTGGCATGAACTTCGAGGCCGCGCGGACCATTGAGGCGCGCGGGGCGTTCCTGGCCCCCGGTTTCATCGACGGGCACATCCACATCGAGTCCAGCCTGCTGACCCCGGCGGGTTTTGCGCGGGCGGTGCTGCCGCGCGGCACGGTGGGCGTGGTGGCTGAGCCACACGAGGTGGTCAACGTGCTGGGCGTGCGCGGTCTGGAATGGATGCTGGAAGCCGGAGCCAGCTCGGGCCTGCGCGTGTGGGCCTCCGCGCCATCGTGCGTGCCCGCCAGCGAGTTCGAGGACGGCGGCGCGCACGTTACGGCGGCAGAAACCGCCCGTATGCTGCGCGTGCTCGGCGTGCTGGGCCTGGCCGAGATGATGAATTACCCCGGCGTGCTGGGCGGCGATGAGGAGGTCTGGAACATTCTGGAGGCGGGCCGCGCGGTGGGTGGGCGCATGGACGGTCACGCTGCCGGAGTGCATGGGCGCGAACTGATGGCTTACGCGGCGGCGGGCCTGCACTCGGACCACGAGGCCGCCACGCCGGAAGAAGCCCGCCAGCGCCTGCGCGCGGGCCTGTGGCTGATG
Source organism: Deinococcus frigens DSM 12807 (assembly GCF_000701425.1). Lineage (GTDB taxonomy): Bacteria > Deinococcota > Deinococci > Deinococcales > Deinococcaceae > Deinococcus > Deinococcus frigens. The sequence goes on from NZ_JNIW01000031.1 coordinate 31,302, forward strand.
GTCCGTGAAGGTTCGGCGGCCCGCAACTTAAACGCCCTGTTGCCGGTATTGCTGGAGCGTCCGCGCCGCGCCATGCTGGTCAGCGACGACGTGAGCGTGGACGAACTGCTGCAACTGGGTCACCTGGACCGATTGCTGCGAACCTGCGTGGCGGGCGGCCTGCACCCGGCGGATGCGCTGAGCCTGGTCACCTGCAATCCGGCGGAATACTGGGGTCTGCACGACTGCGGTCTGATCGCTCCCGGCTACCACGCGGACATGGTGCTGCTGCGCGACTTGCAGGGGTTTGAGGTGCTGGAGACCTTTATTGGCGGCACCGAGGCCCGGCCCGGCGAGGTCACTCCGCCCCTGGACGGCGGCGGCATAGACCTGGGGGCCGGCTGGGACACGGCCACCTTCGACGTGCCAACCCACTGGCCGGTGATGCAGATCAGCCCGGACCAGATCACCACGGGCCGGGGCGCACCCGGCAGCGGGGAGGCGCGCCTGGTGGTGGCGGACCGCTACGGGCGCGGCCACCGGGCGGCGTGCTGGACCTCCGGCAGCGGCATGGGGGGCGGCGGCACGCTGGGCCTGAGCATCCTGCACGACGCCCACAACGCCGCTTTTCTGGGCGGCAGCGACAGGGACGTGCGGGCGGCGGGCCGCGCCCTGCGCGAGATGGGCGGCGGCGCGGTGGTGGTGTCGGGCGGCGTGGTCCGGGCCAGCCTGCCGCTGCCCTACGCGGGCCTGATGACCGATCTGCCCCCCCAGCAGGCCGCAGCACACCTGGGCGAGGTGACCGCCGCCGCCCGCGCCCTGGGTTGCGTGCTGCCCTATCCGGTGACCACCCTCAGTTTCCTGGGCCTGAGCGTGATCCCGGCGCTGAAACTGACTCCACGCGGTCTGCTGGACGTGGAAGAGTGGAAGTTACTAGAGCCGGTCCGGCAAGAATTCGTAAAGTGGAGCCAAGAATCTGTTGGGGGCATAGTCAAGGAGTGACGCGCCGCGCCTACCCCAGTGACCTTGATGATGACCTGTATCACTTTATGGTGATGCATCTGGTCTTAAAGCCGGAACACGCTGTGCAGCGCAGGTATCCACTTCGTGAGGTCTTGAATGCCACGCTGTGGATTGCCAAAACAGGCAGCCTGTGGGCCTACCTACCCCATGATGCCCCACCGTGTAAAATCGTCCATTGTTTGCTGATCAGGGATACACCGGTGAAACGGCGGCATCTGATGCCGCCGGGCCGGAGGCGAGAAGGTCTTCATACTGCTTCCAAAACGCTGGGTGGTGGAACGCTCGTTTGCCTGGTTCTCAAGATTTAGGTGACTGGGACGTGGTTTGGAGCGGTTGAGCAGCACGCTGACTGGCTTTCATTTCCTGGCAGCGAGCGTTCTGTTGGCAAATAAATTACAGCCGCTTTTTGGATCGCTTGCCGGATGGCCTCTAGAGGCCAGTCTGAACTTAGTTTGAAGCATTGAAAAGTTTTGAAAACGCGCTTTCAAACGACATTCTGTCGCCTGTTGAAGTCGCACTCTTGCCGTATTGGTAAGGGCCAAATTGGGATGAAGTCTAATCAGGCAAATATCGCTAAGCGAAGCCTGACTCTTCTAAACTGTACTAATGAGTTAATTTGTTAACTTAGTCATTGAAAAGATGGATGATTTACTATTTGTTCCGTTCTATAGTAAGTTAGAATACTCTTCCTCACAGACTTCTTACTTCTGTTCAAATTAAGATCATTGGATTATAACCAGCAGAATTAGTTCAATTTCTAAAACTTCCTTACAGATTTCATACTTCGAAGTGCTTAAAGAGAATAACCCTCCCCCATATACCCCCGCTGATTGGCTATTGAACCGATATTCTGTTTCGGTGTAGAGTACTTAAAGGAGTTAATTCTCCCGCTATAGCTCCATTGATCGGCTATTAAACCAGTATTTTCGTTTTAAATCCAGTATTAGAGGTATTTCGTTTAAGAGCACTCTGTAGATTCGGCACTCGAAAGAAGTTTCCCTCTCTGTAGCGACCTTCACGCCATTTACCATAGACCGACCACCCGCCTTTCCCCACTCACCATCCACTGTTCAGGAGGAATCACATGTCACCCATCCCATCCCCTGGTCCGCAGTCCCCGCCTGCCACAGCCGTCCACCCGCTGCGCTGGCTGGTGTGGTGTGCGCCCCTGATCCTGGCCGCCTGCTCGGGTCCCGGCGTGCCCGAGGACCAGGCCGACGTGAATGCCCAGCAGACTGCGCTTGAGGACGGCGTGTATGACGGCACGGACCAGTCCTGGACCGATGAAGAGACGGGCACCAGGCTGACCCAGGAGGCGCTGACCGCTGGGGACAATGTGCTGAGTAACATGCCCTGGACGGCGGCCACCAACGGCTGGGGGCCGGTCGAGCGCAACGCCAGCAACGGCGAGATCAAGAGCGGCGATGGGCGGACCATCACCCTGAACGGCAAGAAATACACGACCGGTCTGGGCGTTCATGCCAACTCCACCGTCACGTTCAACCTGACCGCAGCATGCAAGTATCTCGTGGCCGATATCGGCATCGACGACGAGGTGGGCAGCCGGGGCAGCGTGGTCTTCCAGGTCTTCGGCGACAACACGAAGCTTTACGACAGCGGCAAGATGACCGGGGTCAGCGCCAGCAAGAGCCTGAAAGTCGATATCGAGGGCCGCAAGGTGCTGAAGCTGACGGTCACGGACGCGGGCGACAAGAATGCCTACGATCACGCGGACTGGGCCGCTCCAATGCTTCAGGGCTGCGTGGTCCCGATGGCGGCAGTGGTCCCGCCCGCCCCCGCGCCTGCCCTCGAGCCTGTGCCTATCCCCGCTCCGGTTCCCGCTCCGGTTCCCGCCCCTGCGCCCGCCCCTGCCGTCGTCAATGGACCGCTGGTGATCACCAAGGGCGGCATCTACAGCGGCGAATACCTGAGCAACGACCCCGCCGTCGCGGCGATCAAGATCAAGACCACCGAGCCGGTCATTCTGGAAAACTGCACGCTGCGTGGACGCGGCCACCTGATCGACGCCTCGTGGACCTCGGCCAACCTGACGGTCCGCAACTGCAAGGGCTACGGCCTGAACCCCAATGACCCGAGCCGCTATCCGGGCCGTTTCCTCCAGGCCGAGGGCATCGTCTCTCTGCTGATCGAGAACAACTTCATGGAAAAGACCAGCGGCATCTACATCAACGGGTGGCAGGGCAACAAGGGCCTGCCCGTGACCGTCGTGATCCGCAACAACCTGGCCCGCAACATTGAGGGCCGTTATAGCGACGGCAACGGCGGATTCCAGGACAAGTTCTACCGGGTTCAGTTCGTGCAGTTCAACGGCATGCGTGACCTGAACGGGGCCGAGATCGCCTGGAACCGTGTGGACAACACGGCGCGCCAGAGCCAGGTCGAGGATGTGATCAACCTCTACGCCTCCACCGGCACGCCCGGCAGCCCGATCCGTATCCACGATAACCTAATCAACGGTGCGTTCGCCGGACGTCCCGACGCCCCGTACAGCGGCGGCGGCATCATGCTGGGCGACGGCTGCGACTCGGGCTACACCGAGGCCGTGAACAACACCGTTGTGGAGACCAGCAATTACGGCATCGCGGTGGCGGGCGGCCACCACCAGACCGTCCGGGGCAACACCATCCTGGCGCTGGGCAAGCTGAGCGACGGCACCCTGCTGGACGCCGACAACGACGCCGGCTTCTACCTGCGCAACTACTGCCAGACGCCCAATGACACCAGCACCGTGATCGCCGAGGGCAATACCGTGGGCTGGACCGTTCCGAACCCCAGCAACCCCAATGCCCGCTGGGACTGGTCCGTCAACGCTGGCACCGAGCGCAACAACACCCGCGTCCAGGATCAGAAACGCGCCGTCGACCCGCAGGTGCTGGTCCAGGCCATCGCCGCCTGGGAAGGCCGCGCCAAGGCCGCTGGCATGGTGACCGGCCCGCGCTGACCCACGCCTCTCTACCTGCATAAGCCCCCTCCATTTGAAGGGGGCTTTTTCCGGCTTCATTCATTCAAGACAGGGAAAGTGGCGTGCAAGTGGACTGGATGAATGCTGTCGTAGCCGCCCGTGGGCAGTCGGAAACCTTTTCTAGAGCGCTGGTCAAAAGAGCTGCTTGCTGTTGACCGAACGGGCGGGCCAGCGTCCACCTGGGGAGGAAGAGCAGCCTCATGGGCGGCTGTCCATGACGACCGGCTCTGCTGCCCAGGACCGTGAGGGAATGTTGCCGGGCATTGGGGAGCACGGAAGCTTTCAGGTGTCCTTTCTTCTGATGCTGTCATGCGGACCTATGTTCTAATCCTCCGCCCCACCCAGGTAGCTGCGCAGCACGGCGTCCGCAAACGCCCGGGGGGCGTGGTCCTGCTGGAAGCGGGTGGTGTGGGGGTCAAAGGCCGCCGCGTCAAACTCCAGCACACAGCGGGCCAGCGCCGCCGGGTCCTCGGGGGCGAACAGGTCGCCTAGGCCGTACGCCTCCACCGTCTCGGCCAGCACGCCCACGTCGGCGGCCAGCACAGGCAAACCCAGCGACGCCGCGATCAGCAGCGGCCCGCTCTGGCCCGCGAAGTTGCGCCGGTACGGCAGCAGACAGGCATCGGAGGCCAGAAAAAAGCCCTCCACATCCTCGTCTGGAACATGTTCCAGGCGCAGGTGCAGCCGGTCCATGACGCCCAGCCGCTGTCCGCTCTCGCGCAGCGCGTCGGCATCGAAGGCGCGGGTGGGGCCGACCACCAGCAGGTGAACGTGCGAGGGCAGCAGCGCCAGAGCCTCCAGCGCCAGATCACTGCCCTTGTCGTGCCGGGTGCCGCCGAAGGCCAGTAAGACGGTGGCTTCCGGCGGAACTTCCATCTGCTGGCGCACCATCTGCCGGACGTATCCGCGCCCCTCCGCCGGGGTTTGCGGCAGCGCGGTGGGGTACGGCAGGGCGTCCAGCAGTCCAGCCTGAATCCCCCGCGTCAGTGCCCTGGAATGCATCATCACGCGCACGCCCAGCGCCCCCAGCGCCCGCAACAGCAGGCGGTGGACCTGCTGACTGACCCCCCCACCCTGGAATTCCTGCAAGAAGTAGGCCCAGTGCAGCGTGGCCCGCAGCCGGGGCGGGCGGTTCATCTGGCCCAGGCGCGCGGCCAAGAGCGACAGCACGAAGCTGTCCAGCCACAGCAGATGCGCCGTGTCCGCCCCCACCCCACCGGCCATTCGCAGCGCCGCACGCAGGAACCGCAGATTCACGCGGTCCCGCGCCAGGCGACCCAGACGGTAATACGCCGGGCCACGGTCCGGCCCGCTTCCCGGAAACAGCGGCAGGACGTGTCCGGTGGCCTGCGGCACGGCCCGGCAGACTTCCTCGACAAACGGAACCGGGCCGATCACGTGAACCCGGCTGCCGCGCCCGGTCAGCTCCTGGGCCAGCGTGACGGCGTAGCTGCCGTGGTGCCCGCCGGACAGCGGATCGATCAGCGCCACCGTTTTGATCTGCGGACCTTGAACTGCGGCAAGAGCGGGCCTGGCCGCCGAGACGGATTGCCCCCGCCCCAGCACCCGGTCCAGTCGGGCGCGGGCCTGGCGGCGGGCGTCGGTGGGCAGCGCGGAGTTGGCGACGAACAACCCCAGTTCAAAGGGCCGGGGCCGGGCGGCCAGCAGGGAGGGCAGCAGGGTCAAGGCCGCGCGGCGGTCCCCCACATGCTGCGCGGCGGGCACGATGTGCGAGTTCAGAAAGCCCGCAAAGGCCCGCCGGGTCATGGTGCCGTGCGCCCACATCCGGCGTGCCCAGCGCAGGGAAGCCCGCCAGTCCAGAGTGGTGCTCACCGAGGGGCGCGGTTCCTCGTAATACCAGATGGCCGAGATCTCGGGCACGAAGACCACCTGCACCTCCGGCAGCATGGCGGCCCGCAGCAGCCAGTCCCAGTCCTGATGCTTGGGCAGCCCCGGCGTGAACGGCACGTCCAGCAGCAGCTCGCGGGAAGTAAAGAGCAGCGTGCTGACCAGCCCGCAGGTCTTTTCCAGTGGGCTGCGCCGCGCCAGCATGTACTCGCTGAGGGGTTCGCCTGGGTCCGGCAGGCGCGGCGGCTGGGGCGTGTCGCCGCGCGGGGTCCGCGTGATCCAGTGGCAGGCCACGATGGGGCGGACTCCTGGGTCCTGAACGGTGGCCTGGGCCAGCGCCAGTTGCGCCTCCAGCTTGTGCGGCAGCCACTCGTCATCGTCATCCAGCAGCGCGATCCACTCCGAGCGCGCCGCCCGCACACCGACGTTGCGCGCTTCCGAGCCGCCCACCGGGTGGGGCAATGCGATCAGGCGCACACGGGGATCCTGGATGGTGGCCAGCGCGGCCTCGGTGGCCGGGTCGGGGCCGTCCACCACCACGATGATCTCGATGGTGTCCAGCGTCTGGGCCAGCGCGCTGCGTAGCGCCCGCGACAGCAGCAGTTCGGGCCGCCCGCGCGTGGGCGTGATGACCGAGACCAGCGGGGCGGACACGCTGGCCGTCTTGACTGGCGAACTCATTCTGCGGTGACAGGCGTCCGTTCAGCAGGCTCGGCAGCGGCGGACCCGGACTGGCGGAAGCTCTCCACCGTGCGCGTCAGGCCCGCGCGGAGGCCGACTTGCGGGGACCAGCCCAGCAGCCCGCGGGCGCGGGAGATGTCGGGCTTGCGCTGGCGGGGATCGTCGGCGGGCAGGGCTTCGTGGATGATCTCCAGATCCGGATCGATCAGCTCGCGGATGACCTGCGCGAACTCCAGGATGGTGTACTCGTCCGGGTTGCCTAGATTAACCGGGGCATGCACGGCCCCGGACTCGGGCTGATCCATCAGGGCCACGGTGCCGTCCACCAGATCGGTCACGTACTGGAAGCTGCGGGTCTGTGCGCCGTCGCCGTAGACCGTCAGGGGACGTCCGGCCAGCGCCTGCACGATCAGGTTGGTGACCACCCGCCCGTCGTCGGGGCGCATGCGCGGGCCATAGGTGTTAAAGATGCGGATAACGCGGGTATCCACGCCGTGGCGGCGGTGATAGGCGAAGGTGATGGCCTCGGCGTAACGCTTGGCCTCGTCGTAGCAGCTCCGCAGGCCGTTGGGATTGACGTGGCCCCAGTAACTTTCCGGCTGCGGATGCACCTGCGGATCGCCGTAAACCTCCGAGGTAGAGGCCAGCAGGAACGTGGCCCCGTGCGCGTGGGCCAGCTCCAGCGCGTGCTGGGTACCCTGCGCGCCCACCATCAGCGTCTCAATGGGAAATTGCTGGTAGTGCGGTGGGCTGGCCGGGCTGGCGAAATGCAGCACGAAATCCAGCGTCTGACCGTCGAAGGCGGCGGCCTTGTACGGAATGCCCTCGCTGACGTCCGCCTGAATGAACTTGAAGTTGGGGTGGTCCACGAACAGCGCGGTGTTGCCCGGCTGCCCGCTGATGTAGTTGTCCACCCCGGTCACGGTGTGGCCGTCGGCGAGCAGCCGCTCGGTCAGGTGACTGCCGACAAAGCCAGCGCTGCCGGTTAGGAGAACATTCACCCAAGCACCTGAGGTCCAGCCTGCGTCGGCTCGGTCTGCGCGGGCACGGTCTGGCCCTGGCCGCGCCGTCCGATCTGCTCCAGGACTCCGGTGGACAGCACGCAGCGCAGCGCATTGCGGGTGTCGATCACCAGCGGCTGGCGCATGGTCCGCACGGCCCCGTCCCAGTCCAGCTCGGTGTACTCCTTCCACTCGGTCATGAGCAGCACGGCGTCCGCGCCCATCAGGGCGGCCTCGGCGGAGTCGGCCTCGGCGTAGTTCAGGTGGCCCCACTCGCGGCGGGCGCGCGGCATCGCCACCGGATCGTGCGCCACCACTGTCGCGCCCAGCTCGTTCAGGCGCGCAATGGCGTCGTGGGCCGGGGCGTCGCGCAGATCGTCGGTGTTGGGCTTGAAGGCCATGCCCAGCACGGCCACGCGCTTGCCCTGAAGGCGGTGCAGATGCTTTTGCAGCTTGGCGATCACCAGTTGCCGCTGGCCCTGGTTGACCGCCACGGCGGCGCGCAGGATGGGCATGTCGTAGCCGTATTCCTCGCCGGTGCTGATTAAAGCCGAGGTGTCCTTGCCGAAGCACGAGCCGCCCCAGCCGGCCCCAGCCGACAGGAACTGCCGCCCGATCCGCGCGTCGCTGCCGATGCCGCGCGCGACTTCCTCGATATCGGCGTCCACCCGCTCGCACAGCCCGGCGATCTCGTTGGCAAAGCTGATCTTGAGGGCCAGAAAAGCGTTGGCGGCATACTTGATCATCTCGGCGCTGCTCAGGCTGGTCGCCACCACTTCGGGGCGGGTGTATCCCTGCGGGCGGGGCACATGCGCCGGGGCCTCGAAATCCTGCTCGATCAGCGGGGCGTACAGTTCCAGCAGGCGCGCGATGCCCTGGCCGTCGTTGCCGCCCAGCACCAGGCGGTCCGGGTACAGGCTGTCAAACAGCGCCGTGCCCTCGCGCAGAAATTCGGGGTTGCTGACCACGGTGTACTGGTGGGCCTTGTAGTCCAGGGCGTGCTCCTCGATGATGCGCGCCACCCAGTCGCCTGTGCCCACCGGCACCGTGCTCTTGTTGACCACCACCTGCATCTTGCCGTTCAGGTGCCGCGCCACGTCCTGCGCCGCCGCTGCCAGATAGCGCAGGTCCGGCTGTCCGCCCGGCAGCGGCGGCGTGCCCACGCAGATAAAGATCACGTCGGCGTCCGGGATGGCCGCCGCGTAGTCGGTGGTCCAGCGCAGGCGGCCTCCGCACTCGGCCATCAGTTCGCCCAGGCCCGGCTCGTAGATCGGGAGTTCGCCGCGCACGAGCATGTCCACCTTGTCCTGATCGATGTCCAGGCCCATGACCTGATGACCGAAATACGCGAGCAGGGCGGCGGTGCCCAGGCCGACATAACCGGTGCCCACGACGGCGACCTTCAGGGGGGTATGCAGATTAGGGGTGTGTGGCATGTTCAGAAATCTCCTCGGAGGGTAGGGGGGCAGGGCGGCTCTCGGACCGGCGCACGAACTGGGCGAATGCAAAGGATGGATGGAGCGGTCTCTAGACGGCGAATTTGATCGGGTCAGGCGCGCGGCCCCGGACATCTGGTGGGGTGGCCTGTGGCGTCCGCTTTGGGCTTGAGCATAAGGCCAAATGCCTGCGATCAATTCCCACGCTGCGAGCCTAATCGGTAAGGCGCTAACGAGAAATAAATTTCGGCTGCCCAGCCAGAAGCGCCAGAGGTGGCCGCTCAGGTTGTGACAGACCAGCGACTGGATAGGGAAAATTAACCGTACCCGTCGAATTTTTCCCCGGTCAGAGCGGCCCCTGAAGACTCTGCCTCGCTACTTCTGAACGCTTCATAAAGGGCCTGGTCCGGGGAGGCGCATGCCGGCTGGCGCAAACTCCCCTAGACAGGAGCGGGACCATCAATCTCGGCAAACACAACAGCCGCCGGAAGGACGGGCCTCCGGCGGCTTCGGGCGAAGTGCGGTTTTAGCGCTGCGGCACAGAGGACGTCACATTGCGGGCCTCGCTGGACTCGTGGCGGTACAGGGCCGGGGCGTCTGCGGGCACGCTGCCCCGGTCCGTGGCCACGGCGGTTTCGGTGGGCTGGCGGCGACTGCCCAGCAACACTGCGCCGCCGCCAGCAAACAGCAGGGTCAGCAAAGCGGCCAGCGCCGCCGTGCGCTGGGGCCGGGGGGTCACGGGTCGGGCAGGATTGACCGCCTCGGCGATCACGTCCAGCGTGCCCGACACGCTCTGGCGCGAGGTCTTGATAACGATCAGGTCACGCAAAATGGCGGCGCGGGTCTGATCGTTAACGGAATCGGTGCTGAGACCTCCGTCCTGCGCCGTGCGGTCCAATACATTGAGTTGCAGTTCAAGGGCAATACGGGCCTGCTCTGAGCGGCGCTGGGCGCGCTGGATGTCCCACAATTGCAGCGCGGCGACGCTGGAATTGGCTAGCACGCGGGCCAGTTCGGGGGTGTTGGCGCGGGCGCTCAGGATATAGACGACGCCGCTGTTGGAGTTGCTGGGGCTGTTCGAGTCAGGGGCCACCTGCAATTTCTTAAAGCCGCCCGTGCTCAGCTCAGCCTGAAGGTCAGCCTGCACCTTGGCAACTGTCGCGGGCGCGATCTCGGCGGCCCGCAGGCGGTTGATCACCAGCTTGACCACCGCCGGGCTGTGCAGGGCCTGTTCCAGACCGCCGCGCGGTAGGGGCGAGGGCCGCAATAGGCTATCGTTTAGCGCGTTGTTGCCGCCGCTCTGCTCGGTGAACAGGCTGCTGGTGGCCTCGTAGACCTTGGGTTGCAGCCCGGACAGCAGGTAAGCGCCCACCCCGGCCAGCGCCGTCACGCCCAGGATGGGCAGGGCGGCGCGTCGCAGCAGGTGGATGACCTGCGGAAGTTCGAGGTCGCGGTGGGTGGTATTGGGGTGGGGAGAAGAACTTGGCATCATGCATTTTCCTTTATGAAGCCCGGAGCCTGCTCAGCGTCAGGGCTGGTGGAGACGGACGGGGGCGTGTGGCGGTTGCGGACTGGTGACTCGCGGGCCAATGACTCAGGGAGCCAATGACTCAGGGAGCAGAGGCTGGACTGGCCCGCCAGCCGCCCGCCTGCGTTCCCCCATCACGCGGCGAATTGCCGCCGCTGAAGATGAAGCTGTCCCCGAGGGCCGCCGCCACACCCGACACCCGCACTTTTGGCAGCGGGGTCAGGGAGGTCCAGGTGTTGCCGCGCGGGTCGTAGGCGCTGACTTGACTGGTCGGCACGTCATGCGCCGTCTCGCCGCCCGCCACCACGATGCGCCCGTTCAGGATAAAGGTGGAGTTGGTGATGTGGCTGAGCGCCTGCGGCATGGGGGCCAGCGCCTTCCAGCGGTCCGTGGCCAGATCGTAGACCTCCACGGTGTTCAGCGTGGTCAGGCGCGCGTCGTGTCCGGTCTGACCGCCGATGGCATAGAGCAGGCCGTCCAGCACCGCTGATCCCAGGTGGTTACGGGCCACCGCGAGCGGGGCCGCAGCCTGCCATGCTTTGCCGCCTGCGGCCAGATCCAGCACGTAATGCGTATTCAGGTCACGGGTGCGCTCGGGATTGGTGCCGCCGAAGTAATGCAGCTTGCCCGCCAGATATTCCAGTTGCCCGGCAGCGCTGGGCACCGGCAGTTCTGGCAGGGCCGTGTAGCTGCCCCCGGCGATGTTGTACTTCCAGACCGCCCGCGTGCCGAAGACCTGCGCGGTCCAGGACGTGTTGGCAATATACCCACCCGCATAGTAGATGTCGGTGCCGTCGGTGGCCATGCCGGCGTGGGTTGCGCCCCGGCCAGGCATGGGGACCAGCGCGGTCCAGCGGTTGGTGGCCGGGTCATACTGCTGGGCGCGGTCCGTGGGGGTGCAGCAGGACTTGAGGCTGTCGAAGCCGCCGAACACGTACAGCTTGCCGCCCACCACCTCGCCCTGGGCCTCACCTACCCGCTGAGGCTGGGGCGCGATGTCCGCATACCGGTAGGTGTTGGTGGGCGCGGGCGGGGGCGGCGGATTTGGTGGAGGCGGATCTGGTGGCGTAACGACAGCGAGTTCGCAGGTCACCTGGGCGTCGGCCCAGTCGGCGTGATCGTAGGCGATCCCGTCCCCGGCATTCGTCACCACCAGCCGCAGCTCCTTGACCCCTTCAAGGGGGGCCGTGAGCACCTTCGCTGCATCTGCGCCCGTCATCTTCCCGCTGGCCGTCAGCAACTTGCCGTCCCCGTACACCTCAAACACCACGCTGCCCTTCTCACCCACCTCCTCGTCAATGCCCACAGTCGCGCTGAAGGTGGAGCACTGAGCGTTGAGCGTGTATGTCAGCTCACTGCCCGCATGCACGCCGATGCCTTTTTTGAAAGTCTGGGTGCCGAGCGTGAGGGTCTCACCGTCTCCGCCCTGCTGGGTGCCGTTGCTGCGGTCCAGTTCGATGGGTCCCCAGGCGTTGCGGGCCGCCGCGTAGCTCAGATCGGACAGGAAGTTCTGGCCCTGCGTCAGGGGTCTGGGTTTGGCGTCCGGCTGGCCCACCCAGGGGTACGACTTGCCGCCCGCGTAGGGGTC
>NZ_JNIW01000032.1 GCF_000701425.1 Deinococcus frigens DSM 12807
CGTAAATGCTGGTGGGGTCTATGGTTGGATTCTCCAGCCACCGACGAACTCGGCGTTCGGTGCTCTGGGCGAACGTGGCACGGGAGTGAATGTAAGGGAGCCAGGCGGGGATGGAACTACGCTGGGAGAGCAGCAGGCCCGTGACCATCCAAGCCAGCGTGTGGGCGTTGCGGACGTCATTCCACAACCCACGCTGGAGGTGGGCGAAGACGGCTTGATAAAGTCGGGGCGCGTCCCCGGTGGCATTTTCGGTTGTCACAGGTAGAAAGTGTCCCCTACCGGGGACGCTTTCTCATACTTTGTGTCAGGCCGTCAGGAGAAGGGACTGAACCGCGTACTTTGCCCCGTCCCCTTTGATCGTCAGTTTTTCTCGGCCTCGTCGTCGAAATACTCGAAGCGGAAGCTGCCGATTTCCACGGTGTCGCCCTCGCGCGCCCCGGCCCGCCGCAGGGCGTTGTACAGCCCCTGGCGTTTAAACACCCCGCCCAGATACTCGGCGGCGTCTTCCATGTAGCGCGAGAAGCGCGAGATGCGTTCCTCAAAACCGCCCCCGTGGATCTCCCAGACACGTTCGTTCTCGCCGGTGGTGACGATGCCCACGCCCCTGGCCGGGGGGTCCTCGCGGAAAGTCACGCTCAGGGCTTCCTCGCGGACCTCGTCGGATTCGATTTCCAGAGCGTTTTGCTGCGCCCACATTTCCCGGTCCGGCATCATCTGGAACAGCGTCTCGCGCAGGCTGCCTAGGCCGTTGCCCTCCCTGGCGCTCACGCGCAGCACGGGCAGGCCGAACTCGGCCAGCTCGCCTTCCACCATCACGCCCAGGTCCTCATCCACCAGTTCCACCTTGTTCAGCGCGATCAAGGCGATATTGTCCAGCAAGGTGGGGTCATAGGCGCGCAGCTCGGCCTGCAAGGCGCGCAGTTCCTCTACCGGGTCACGGGTCACGTCCAGCACGTACACCAGCACGCGCGTGCGGCTGATGTGGCGCAGGAACTCCAGCCCCAGCCCCTTGCCCAGCGACGCTCCCTCGATGATGCCGGGAATATCGGCCAGCGTGAAGCGCTCGTCCAGCGGGTTGCCGTGTTCGTCCACGCGGTCCACCACGCCCAGAATGGGGGAGAGGGTGGTGAACGGATACTCGGCAATCGCCGGATTGGCCCGCGAGAGCGCGGCCAGCAGGCTGCTCTTGCCCGCGTTGGGATAGCCCACTAGCCCCACGTCGGCGATCAGGCGCAGTTCCAGGCGCACCCGGCGCTTTTGCCCCGGCGTGCCCAGCTCCGCAAAGCGGGGGGCCTGCCGCGTGCTGCTGGCAAAGGTGCTGTTGCCGCGTCCGCCGTAGCCCCCGCGCGCCACCACCTTTTCCTGGCCCACGCGCACCAGATCGGCGATGACCTTGCCGCTGTCCTCGTCGAAGGCGGTGGTCCCCACCGGAACGTCGATATAGATGTCCTCGCCGTCGCCGCCCTGCCGCAGTCGGCCCTCGCCGTACGCGCCGTTCGGCCCCTTGAACTTGCGGCGGCCCAGCAGGCGTTCCAGCGATTCCACGCCCTCGATGGCCCGCAGGATGATGCTGCCCCCGCGCCCGCCGTGGCCGCCGTCCGGCCCGCCCTTTTCCATGTATTTGGCGCGGTGGAAACTCATGCTTCCGTCGCCGCCATTCCCCGCATTCACTTCAATATTCAGTACATCCCGAAACGCCACAGTCCCACTCCTTTCCGCGTCGCAGACAGGAATCACCCCGTCCGCGCGCCCATCCACCGCCCTCAGCGCCCTCCGGCCCGCCATGAACGCGGGCGCGGCGCTGGGGCCGCAACATCCGGGCAGCTTATCAGGGTGCGGAGGTGGGGAAGGGGTGAGGCCGTTGCTGTTCTGGTTCTGCTGGGTAGCTCCCACGACTTGACCCCTCCTGCGAAGCTGTGCCAGTTCACCCCAACCGCCATTCACGACATCCAGGGTCCCTTTCCCGCCCTATCCCCATCCCGCCCCGACCTGCTAGAATATCCCGTTTCAGAGCGGAGAGCCTGGTATCTCTTACGCATCCGACAGAATCCTCAGCGGCCCGATTGTGCGTGTTGGCCGCGCCTTTTGACAAAATCTAAGAAAAGAAGGGAGCATTCCTCTTGCAAAATAATCTAGTGGTGCGCGGCGCGAAGGAACATAATCTCAAGGACATCACCGTGGAGCTGCCGCGCGATCAATTTATCGTGATTACGGGCGTGTCGGGCAGCGGCAAGAGTACGCTGGCCTTCGACACCATCTACGCCGAGGGCCAGCGCCGCTACGTGGAAAGCCTGTCGGCCTACGCGCGGCAGTTCCTGGGCCTGATGGAAAAGCCGGACGTGGAGAGCATCACCGGCCTGTCGCCCGCCATCTCCATCGATCAGCGCACCACCAGCCACAACCCGCGCAGCACGGTGGGCACCGTGACTGAGATCCACGATTACCTGCGCCTGCTCTACGCCCGCGTCGGCACGCCGTACTGCCCCGTCTGCGGGCGCAAGATCGAGAAACAGAGTCCCAGTGAGATCACAGACCGCCTGATTACCGAGTTTGCCGACAAGCGCGCCATTCTGCTTGCTCCGGTGGTGCGGGGGCGCAAGGGCGAGTACCGCAAACTGTTCGGCGACCTGCGCCGCGAGGGCTACGCCCGTGTGCGCGTGGACGGCACCCTGTACGAACTGGACGAGGCCGAGAAGCTGAAGCTGGAAAAGTTTGAGAAGCACGACGTGGATGTGGTGATTGACCGCGTGACGTTGCGCGAGGCCGACCGCAGCCGCATTGCCGAGAGCGTGGAACTCGGCCTGCGCCGGGGCGAGAGCCTGCTGCGCGTCCTGCTGCCCGACGGGGGCGAGGGCGGCGAGGCCCACGAGGAGCTGTACTCCGAGAAGTTCGCCTGCCCCGAACACGGCAGCGTACTGGAGGAGCTGGAGCCGCGCTCGTTTTCGTTTAACTCCCCCTACGGCGCGTGCGGCGACTGTGCGGGTCTGGGCAGCAAGAACGAATTTTCGCCGGACCGCGTGATTGACGACAAGCTCAGCATTGCCGAGGGCGCGATTCTGCCCTGGAGCAAGAAGGGAACGGGCGGCGGCATCTACTACTGGGACAAGTTGCAGGCGCTGGCCGAACATCTGGACTTCAGCCTCAAGACGCCGTGGCGCGAGCTGTCTGCCGTGGCGCAGAAGGCCGTCCTGCACGGTCCCGGCCAGCCCTTTGAAGTGGTCTACAAGCGGGGCGGCAAGGAAACCATGCGCTTCATGACCGAGTTCGAGGGCGTCCTGCCCAATCTGGAACGCCGCTATGCCGACACCGAATCGGATTTCATGCGCGAGAAGCTGGAAGAACTGATGGAAATGCGCCCGTGCCCGACCTGCGGCGGCACGCGCTACAAGCCCGAGATTCTGGCGGTGCGCGTGGGCGGCCTAAACATCGCGCAGGTGGGGGGCATGAGCGTGCTGGAGGCGGACGCCCTCTTCGGCAGTTTGCAGGACGGCCACCTGAATCACGACGCCATCGCACCTTTCCTGAAGGGCCATCTGGGCGGCACGGCCCGCGCCCATGCGCCCCGCCACTACGAATATGTGCAGAACGCCTTTGGCGCGGCGGTGTCCGGTCCCGTCCTCAAGGCCATCCGCACCCGCCTGAAGTTCATGGTGGATGTGGGGCTGGATTACCTGTCGTTAGACCGCACCGCCAACACGCTGTCCGGCGGCGAGGCGCAACGCATCCGTCTTGCTACTCAGGTGGGTTCGGGTCTGACGGGTGTGCTGTACGTGCTGGACGAACCCAGCATCGGGTTGCATCCCAAGGACAACGGGCGCTTGATCGGCACCCTCAAGAACCTGCGCGATCTGGGCAACACCCTGCTGGTAGTGGAACACGACGAGGACACCATGCTGGAGGCCGATTACCTGGTGGACATGGGGCCGGGGGCGGGCGTCCACGGCGGCGAGGTGGTGGCCGTCGGCACGCCGCAGGAGGTCAAGGCGAATAAGCACAGCCTGACCGGAAAATACCTGCGCGGCGAACTGAAGATCGACGTACCGACTTCTCGCAGACGCGGCAACGGCAAGAAGTTGAAGATCTTCGGCGCGCGCGAACATAATCTTCAGGACGTGGATGCCGAGATTCCGCTGGGCATCATGACCGTGGTGACTGGCCCCAGCGGCAGCGGCAAGAGCACCCTGATTCACGACATCCTGCACGCCACGCTGGCCCGCGAGTTGAATGGCGCGAAGACCACCCCCGGCAAATATGACCGGATAGAGGGCATGGACCATCTGGACAAGGTCATCGAAATTGACCAGTCCCCGATTGGCCGTACGCCGCGCAGCAATCCGGCCACCTACACCGGCGTCTTCACCGAGATCCGCGATCTGTTCACCCGCACCAACGAGGCGCGTCGGCGCGGTTATCTGGCCGGGCGCTTCTCGTTTAACGTCAAGGGCGGGCGCTGCGAACACTGCAAGGGCGACGGCGTGATGAAGATCGAGATGAATTTCCTGCCCGACATCTACGTGCCGTGCGAGGTCTGCAAGGGCGCGCGTTACAACCGCGAAACGCTGGAGGTCAAGTACAACCACAAGACCATCAGCGACGTGCTGGACATGACCGTGGAGGACGCCCACAGCTTCTTCGAGGCGATTCCTACCATCGAGCGCAGGATGCAGTTGCTGCTGGACGTGGGCCTGGGCTACATGCGGATCGGGCAGCCCAGCACCACGCTGTCGGGGGGCGAGGCGCAGCGCATCAAGCTGGCCTCCGAACTGAGCAAGCGGGCGACGGGTAAGACCATCTACATCCTGGACGAACCCACCACGGGGCTGCATTTTGAGGACGTCCGCAAGCTGATGGAAGTGCTGGACCGGCTGGTCGAGGGCGGCAACACGCTGGTGATCATTGAACACAATCTGGACGTGATGAAGCGCGCCGATCACCTCATCGATCTGGGGCCGGAGGGCGGCGTGCGCGGTGGCACCATCGTCGCCACCGGAACGCCGGAGGAGCTGGCGGCGCACCCCACCAGTTACACCGGCGAGTACCTGAGCCGGGTGCCGGGGATCGTGCCCGTCAGAACAGCGCCCGCAAAAGCTGTGAAGGAGGAACGCGAACTGGTCCTGTCGGCCCCCGCCCGCAAGCCCCGTGCTAAGAAGGGGGCAGCATGACCACACCGCCCGCGCCCGAGCAATCTGACCCGCACCCCGCGACCGAAGCCCAGGGCGAGTCACCGCCCGCCTCTGAAGTGACGTCTTCGGCGGCGGCAGATGCGGAGCAGACTGTGGTAGCGCGGCCCGACGTGAGTAGTACGGTTGATCTGTCGAAATCTTTAGCAGAGGACGGTGACCCGGATGTGGGCCGCCCGTCCCCCGCCCGCGCCGCGCCGCCGCTGATCCCGCTGCCCAGCCGGGCCGAGGAGGAGCGCCCCCACCGCGCGCGCTTCCTGACCTTTCTGCGCCTGCTGGGTGGCTGGGCGGTGCTGGGCGCGCTGGCCTACACCATGTGGACCCCCGGCGAGTGGCAGAACAGCCTGCTGCTGTGGGTGGCGCTGGTGATCGTGGCCGACGAGTTCGGCGGGTGGTTCGGCTACCTGGCGCTGCTGCTGGGCGGGCTGGGCTACCTCAGTCCCACACCGCCTCCGGCGCAGTGGCTGATCATCCTGCCGCTGGTGGGCGGCGCGCTGATGGCGCTGCTGCTGGTCAAGCACTCCGGGGGCGTGCTGGTGCTGCCGTTTGCCGGGCTGCTGTTTGCGGGAACGCTCCTGGCGGTGGCCCGCTTTGGCCCCAAGTTCGATCCCACCCTGAAGCTGCCGTCCGACGATACCTTCCTGCGCTCGGCCCTGATCGCCATGATCGCTGGCCTGGGTTTCAGTCTGGTGCGGCAACTCGCCGGGCTGTGGCTGCGGCGGCGGGCGCAGCAGGCTGAAGCGCCCGCCCTTCCGGCCTGATAGACCGCCGTTCCCAGGACCAGCGCCCGGTTACGCCTCACGTCCGGGCGCTAAACTCCGGGCCATATGACCAGACTTCAGGGCAACAACTCCAACCAGATTATTCTGGTGATCGGCACATTGATCGCCGTCGCGCTGATCGCGCTGGCCCTCTTTGCTGTGCGTGACAAACCGGCGGCGGGCGCGGGCAAGGGCCTGAGCGCCGACTTCAAGCTGGACGGTCTGCCCTACGCGGGCCAGGCCGACGCCCCCGTGAACGTGGTAGTCGTCGAGGATTTTAAATGCCCGGCGTGCAAGCAGTTCGAGGCCAGCGTCGAGCCGGAACTCAAGACCAAATATGTGGATAGCGGCAAGGCCAAGATGTACACCCTGGTCTGGCCGTTCCTGGCCGAACTCGCCAAGCTGCCCACTGATGACAGCAAGCTGGCCGCGCAGGCGGCGCTGTGCGTCTATGACGAGGGTGGCAACGCCGCCTTCGGCGCGTACAAGAGCATCCTCTTCCGCGCTCAGGGCGACGAGTCCACCGTCTGGGCCACCAAGACCCGCCTCAAGGATCTGGCGAGCAATGTGGAGGGCATCGATCAGGCCAAATTTGCTGGCTGCCTGGACTCCGACGCCACCGCCGCCCGCGTGGACGCCAGCGAGAAGCAGGCGTCGGACGCAGGGGTGAATTCCACGCCCACCGTGTTCGTCAACGGCAAACAGGTGGTCAACGAGGCTGGGCAGGGCAGCGCTCTGGCCGCCGATGTGGGCCGGGCCATCGAAGCCGCGCAGCAATGACCCCCACCCCATGACCCGCGACAACCGTCTGTATCTGGCCTGGCTGGTGGCGCTGGCCGCCACGCTGGGCAGCCTGTACTTCAGCGAGGTCCAGGGCTTCCGCCCCTGCGTGCTGTGCTGGTATCAGCGCATCGCCATGTACCCGCTGGCCGTGATTCTGGGCGTCGCCGCGCTGGGCAGTGACCTGAAGATTCGCCGCTATGTGCTGCCGCTGGCGGCGGCAGGCTGGGTGATCGCCCTGATCCAGAACCTGGAAGACTGGAATGTAATTCCCACCCTGCGGGCGTGCAGCGCCCTGGTGGACCCCACCGTGGTGCCGTGCAACACCCCCTGGCCCATCTGGGGCGCGGGCGCGCTGTCGGGCCTGAATCCCATTCTGACCATCCCAGTGCTGAGCATGATCGCCTTCACGCTGATCATCGCGCTGCTGAGCTGGCGCAGAAGCTGAATTTTAAACCGTCATCTCCCAAGCCACTGGAAGCGTTTTTCCCAGTGGCTCTTTTCAGAGGTCACGCATGAACACCTTTACCATCCAGCCCGCCACCGCCGAAACGCTGCCCGATCTCGTTGCCCTGGTTACTGACCGGGAGGACGCGGCCAGACGCCTGAACTTCCTGCGCGAACGCCTCGCCGGGGGGCAGTTCAAGCTGGAGAACACCCTGATCCTCCGCTCGGAGCGTGGCGTAGAGGGCCATACGCTGATCAATGCACTGGCCCAGATTCCAATCTTTCCGCACCTGCGGTCCGATGTGCCGGAAGAGGCGGTCATGGCGCTGGCCCGCGCGGTCCGTGAGCAGGCTGCGCCCGGACAGAGCCTCCTCCTGGACAGCAATCTCGCCTCGCTTCGTGCTGCTCCCTTCGAGGCCGCCGGATGGGTGCTGGACAGTCGGCATGTCGTCTATGAAACGGACCTGCGCGCTCGTTCGTACCCGCTGGACCCGCAGGCACAGAGCGTTGATGCGAACCGGCCCGATATTCGTGAACTGCTGGAACAGCTCGGTCAGCCGCACCTCGAACCCTCGGAGGACTGGACCTTGATCGCCCTGGCCGGGGCGGACGGTTCACCTGCCGCCCTGGGCGCGACTGGCCCCGGCGGACGCCCGGATACCGCCAGTATCAACCTGATCGGCGTGCTGCCCCAATCTCGTGGCCAGGGCCTGGGGACCCACCTGCACGCGCACCTGCTGGCGCTGGCGGCTCGAAAATTCGCGCGCCACGATGGAGGGACGGAAGCCGAGAACTCAGCCATGCGCCGCGTTTTCGACAAGCACGGCTCCCGACTGATGGCGACACAGATGTATTTCAAAGCGCGGGATTGAGCCTGAACCGCTGACCGCAAAAAGCCCTCTCCACGGGGAAGAGGGCTGGGCGGGGCAAGCTTTAACTCAGCCCCGCACCACCTCCAGAATCTTGTCGCCGTACTTCTTCATGCGCTCCGGCCCCATGCCCTTGACGGCCTGCAAGTCCGCGTCGGTGTACGGCACGCGGCGGGCGATCTCGGCCAGGGTGGCGTTGCTGGCAATGATGAAGCGGCTGATTTCCTGCCGCTTGGCCTCGGCGTTGCGCCACTCGCGCAGGCGGGCGTAGACGGCGGCCTGCTCGTCACTCAGGTTGGCGGCGGGGTCTTCCTTGGCGGCGGGCAGATCGGGGGGCAGGATGATCGGCGCTGCGTCGGGGGCCTCCCGCGCCTCCTGGCGGGGCTGGCGCTGCCGTCCGCTGCCGCGCCGGGGGGGCTGTGTCTGCTGGGCCGGGGCCAGGGCTTCGGACGCGGCGGCTTCCTGAGCCGAATCGGCTGTGTCGGGCGTCCTGTCCGGCGCGTCGTGGTCCTCCGGCGCGGGTGTGCGCTCGGGCTGGTGGCGCACGTCCGGCACCCCGGCGTCCAGCGGCGTGGCGTCTGGGCCGGAGCTGACCGGCGTGGGCAGGCGCACGGGTGGGCGCTCCAGGTCGCTGTAGACGATCTCCGGCTCCCAGCTTTCCTCAGGTTGTGACGGCGGTGATTCCGGGGCAGCCGGGGCAGAGGCGGCGGGGGCCTCGAAGGTGAAGCGTTCGGGGGCGCTGGCTTCGGTGGAAGCAGACTGCATTTGAATGGATTGGGCCGGACTGGACTGGCCTGGATTGAGCTGAGCCGGACTGGGCTGAGCCGGACTGGGCTGAGCTGGATTGGGCTGAGCTGGATTGGGCTGAGCTGGATTGGGCTGGGCGAGGTTGGGCTGGGCTGAACCTGACTCGGCCCGGCTGGCCTCACTCGGATTGGGCCTGCTGGGCCGCTCGCCCCGCTCTGGACGGTTGCCCTGGCGGAAATCCTGCCGAGAGTCGCCCCGCCCCTCCTGACGTGGTCTGGAATCGCGCCGTCCATCCCGCTCGCGGCGGCTGTCATTGCGGCCCTGGCGCGACTCGCCGTCCTCGCGGGCTTGTTCTGGCGGCAGCGAGGACGGACTGGCCCGTGGCCTCTCCTCGCGTTCGCCCTGTTCTGACGCTCCGTACAGCAAGGCCAGCACTGTGTCCACGTCCTCCAGACCGGGGGTCAGGATGACCCCGGCGGGCACGCTGCGGGCGGCGGCCTGCACGCCTCCGGCGGGCTGGGCGGTGTCGGGGGCGGCGTCTGGGGCCAGCAGCAGGGCGGTGGGGCCAGCGCCCTGTGCCGCGCCTCCCAGCCGGTCTGCGAGGGTAGACACGGTGCGCGCCGCGCGGGCCAGCCGCAGCGGCAGGGTGGACACGTCGCGCAGGGCCAGGGCCACGCTCAGTTCGCCGGGGGGATCGGTCACGGGGTCCGGGGCCACGTCCGCGCCGAACAGCACGGCCAGCGACACGTCACCGTGGCCAGTCAGGGTAGCCCCGTCGCGGTACACGATCAATTCTGCGCCCGCGCTCAGCCAGCCGCCGCCGGGGGCCA
This sequence comes from Deinococcus frigens DSM 12807, assembly GCF_000701425.1. GTDB lineage: Bacteria > Deinococcota > Deinococci > Deinococcales > Deinococcaceae > Deinococcus > Deinococcus frigens. Next base: position 9,615 of record NZ_JNIW01000032.1, read on the forward strand.
GGGTGGCGTCGGCGATCACCGGCACCCCGGCCCTCCGGGCGCGTTCGATGTCCCCGGCTTCCGGCTCCAGCAGCCACACGCCCTTCGCCCCGCGCCAGTCGCCGTCCAGCGGCGCGGCGGCCAGTCCGGCCACGGCCAGGAAGTCACGGTTCAGGCGCAGCCGCGAATCCACCCGCAACGTTCCCTGGCCCAGGTGGGCGGCCAGTTGCCGGGCCAGCGCCGCCTCGCCGGGCAGCAGCAGACCCCAGTCCGCGCCCTCCAGCGCTGCCAGGGCAGAGGAAAGGCGGGCGTGCGGGTCGCCGCGTTCGGCGTGCAGGCGGACCAGCCGGGCATCGGGGCGGGATGAAGATGGAGAAGTGGTCATGCGCCCTATTGTGCCGCACGCGTGGCCCAGGGGCTGCGGGAAGGCAGATGTGGTGATGTTCAGACGGCGCAGCCCGTACCCTGGAAGCATGAAGCCCCTCCTGCTGTTCGCCGCGCTGCTGTTTTCCGCCGCCTCTGCTCAGGTAAGGAGTCTGTCCACCCCGGTCCCGGTCCTGACCCTCAGCGCTCCGGTGGGAACGTCTCTGGAACTGGTCACCACCACCACCAGCCGGACCACGTTTTCCAACGTGCGGGTCACGGCGCTGCCTGGTTCGGATAGGTCGGCGGACGAGCTGGCCGAGATCAGGAAAGCCGTCACGGCGGGCATAGGACCCGGAGCGAGGACCACGGCAAGCGGGAAACTGTTATGCCGCGTCACGGGCCGGGCCGCAGACGGCAGCGTGACCCTGCTGACCAGCACGATCCAGAGCGAGCCGGGTGAAATGCCCATCTCACTGGAAATCACGCAGACGGTGGCCCGTGACGGCAGGATCAGCGGCCTGAAGTTCGGGAGCGACAATGAGATCTTGAACGCCGCCCTTGCCAGGTACACAGCGGACCGGCTTGAACAACTGGCCGATCAGAACGGGTACAACTTTTCCGGAGTCTATGGGCAACCGCTGACGCCTGGTCAGGCCTATTCCCAGAATCACAAGATGACCATCAGCGGCGTTCTGTCGGGTCTGTTCAGCGCCTTTGCCAGTCAGGCCGAACTCCCGGAGCTGTTCAGCAAGGTCCAGGCCAGCCCGCTGAGTGCCACCACCATCACCACTTATGGCGGTCTCAATGCCCAGGGTCTGCACGCCTTCAGCCAAAACAGCAAGCTCAGCCCGTGGACCGTCGAGACTGGCGGCGTCGGCGAAATGTCCAGCTTTAGCATCGACCTGACTGGAGCACGGGTGAGAGGCACCCACACCTACCGCGCCGACGGCCTGCCTGGCCCGTCCACCCAGCACACCCATCTGGTCATGAACCTGGCCATTGAAACGGAAGGCGTGCAGGTCAAAGTAACCATGACCGCTAATCAGACCACAATTGCCAAATTGCCCTAACTGGCCGTCCCTCCGGCCCCATCTACCGCGCCCCGTCTTACAAACGCTGTGCCCCACACGCGCCATGCTGAACGCACGGAGGTCACGACATGGCGCGCATCACGCGGTACAGCAAGTTTGAAGGTGAACTCGATCAACTCGATTCCAGCGAGCTGATGCAGATGATCCAGGAAGCCTTGCTGGGGCAGGGCATGAACGATCCCTACGACCCGGACCCCAACGCGCGCCCCAGCATGGACGACCTGTTCGACGCCATTCTGGAAGCCTTGGCCGAGCGCAACATGATTCCCGAAGAACAACTGATGGAAGCCATGCAGTCGGCAGACATCCATGACACGGCGCTGGGCGAGCAGATCAAGAACCTGATGGATAAATTGCAGCAGGACGGCTTTATCCGCAAGGAATTCGATGACCCGGATGGCCAGGGCGGCGCGGGCCAGGGCGGCGAGGCCACCTTCCAACTGACCGACAAGAGCATCGACTTTTTAGGTTACAAGTCTCTGCGTGACCTGATGGGCGGCCTGGGCCGCAGCAGCGCAGGCGCGCACGACACCCGCGAGTACGCCAGCGGTGTGGAGATGTCCGGCGAACTCAAGAACTACGAGTTCGGCGACACCCTGAATCTGGACACCACCGCCACCCTGGGCAACGTGCTGAGCAAGGGCCTGGAAAACATGGAGGAGTCGGACCTGGTGATCCGCCAGGCCGAGTACAACTCCTCGGCGGCCACCATTGTGCTGCTGGACTGCTCTCACTCCATGATCCTGTACGGCGAGGACCGCTTTACCCCGGCCAAGCAGGTGGCGCTGGCGCTGGCCCACCTGATCCGCACGCAGTACCCCAGCGACACCGTGAAATTCGTGCTGTTTCACGACAGTGCCGAGGAAGTCCCCGTAAGCAAGCTGGCGCAGGCGCAGATCGGGCCGTACCACACCAACACGGCGGGCGGCTTGAGGCTGGCCCAGCAACTGCTGAAGCGCGAGAACAAGGACATGAAGCAGATCGTGATGATCACCGACGGCAAGCCCAGCGCCCTGACGCTGCCGGACGGACGCATCTACAAGAACGCCTACGGTCTGGACCCCTACGTGCTGGGCGCAACCCTGCGCGAGGTGGCCGCCTGCCGCAGAAGCGGCATTCAGGTCAACACCTTTATGCTGGCCCGCGATCCCGAACTGGTGGGCTTTGTGCGCCGCGTCAGTGAAATGACGCGCGGCAAGGCGTACTTCACCACGCCGCAGAACATCGGCCAGTACGTGCTGATGGACTTCGTGACCAACAAGACGAAACTGGTGAACTAAAGCATTTGTCAAAAGAGTTGTTCGCTTTCGACCGAATGGGCGGGCAAGCGTCCTCATGGACGTCTGTTCATGACGACCGTCTGTTCTGCCCAAGACAGTGAGTCGATTTCACCGAGCGTTTTGGAGAGTGGAAGCATCAGAAGTCCTTTTTGCTGACGCTGTCATTCAGATCAATGCTTTGGGCGGTGGGAGGAAAAGGCGGCGTCCGTAGTGATGCGGGCCGAAGGGCCATCTGGAGGAACGGCGAACAATCGTGAACGGTGCTTCTCGGGATCGGCTGACGGCTCTGCTCCCCGCCTCCGTGCCGTTCCCCCTCTCCCGTTCCCGGCGCGCTAAACTCTACCCATGATCATCAGCCTTTCCCAGACCGTGATGATGCGAATGCCCCCGCGCCCCTGAGCGTTCCGGGGCTTCAGGCGGGGTGCGACTCTTCGACGAGACGCACCCCGCTCGCCATTTTTTCCGTATTCTGTGCAGGTTGTCCGCCCCGCCTCTCATCAGGGCGCTGCACCTCCAGGTGCCGGGTGGAAAGGAAGGGAATACCATGAGCGACAGCAAGCAGAGCAACGAATTTTTTATCACCACCGCCATCGACTACGCCAACGGCGAGCCGCACATCGGGCACGTTTACGAGAAGATTCTGGGCGACGCCATCGCGCGCTATCAGCGGCTGGCGGGGCGTGACGTGACTTTTGTGATGGGCACCGACGAACACGGCGAGAAGATCAGCAAGGCCGCCGCCAAGGCCGGGGTCACGCCGCAGGAACTGGTGGACGATCTGAGTGACCGCGCCTTCCGGGGCCTGTGGGACCGGCTGGACATCAGCTACGACGCCTTTATCCGCACCACGTCCCAGCGCCACAAGAAGTTCGTGCAGGGCGTCTTGCAGCGCGTCTACGACGCCGGTGACATCTACTTCGCCGAGTACGAGGGCCTGTACTCGGTGGGCGCGGAACGCTACGTGACCGACAAGGAACTGGTGGAGGGCGCGGACGGCGTGCGCCGCTACCCCGGTGACCGCGACGCGCCCGAACTGCGCCGCGAGGCCAATTACTTCTTCAAGATGGAAAAGTATCAGGACTGGTTGCTGGACACCCTGAGGGCCAATCCGACGCTGATCCAGCCCGCCGGATACCGCAACGAGGTGCTGGAAATGCTCTCGGAGCCGATAGGTCCCCTGAGCATCAGCCGCCCGAAAAGCCGGGTGCCGTGGGGCATCGAGCTGCCGTGGGACGCCGATCACGTTACCTATGTGTGGTTCGACGCCCTGCTGTCGTACCTGACGCCCTTCGTGGCGAGCGGACGTGGGGCCGAGACGGTCAGCGGGCTGGCGTGGCACGTGATTGGCAAGGACATCCTCAAGCCGCACGCGGTTTTCTGGCCCACCATGCTGCGGGCGGCGGGACTGCCGCTGTACCGCAAGCTGGTGGTGCATAGCCACATCCTGGCCGAGGACGGGCGCAAGATGGGCAAGTCGCTGGGCAACGCGATTGACCCGCAGCAACTGGTCAACGATTTCCCGGTGGACGCCATCCGCTACACCCTGCTGCGCGAGGCGTCGCTGGGCGCAGACAGCCCCTACGGCGAGGGCATTCTGGTGTCGCGCCTGAACAGCGATCTGGCCAACGATCTGGGCAACCTGCTGTCGCGCACCGTGAGCATGATCCACAAGTACCGGGGCGGCGTGCTGCCCGCCGCACACGAGCCGAACGAACGCGAGCGCGAGATTGAGGCGGCGGCGCTGGCCCTGCCGGGTCAGATTCTGGGGCTGGTGGATGACCTCAAGATCAATATGGCCATCGAGGCCGCCATGAACTTCGTGCGGGATCTGAACCGCTACATCGCCGAGAGTGCGCCGTGGAATCTGGCGAAGTCTGAGGACACCGCCCGCCGTCTGGACACCGTGCTGTACACCGCTGCCGAGGGGCTGCGCGTGGCCTCGGTGTGTCTGGAGGCCGTGATTCCCAGCAAGGCCCGCGAGCTGCGCGCCCAACTGGGGCTGGGCGGACAGACCTACGCCCTGGCCGGAGCCTGGGGACTGATCCCGGCGGGCACCCGCGTGCCAGGCGGGCCGATCCTGTTTCCTAAGCCGGAGCAGGAGGCAGGCAAGGAAAAGCCGGGCAAGCCCCAGCAGCCTATCCAGAAGGAGAAGAAAGTCGTGAGTGCCGTTGCCGAGCCTGCCGCGCCCGTCGCCAGCGCCACCCCTGCCGAAACAGAGGCCCTGATTTCCATCGACGACTTCGCCCGCATCGACCTGCGGGTGGCGGAAGTGATCGCCTGCGAGGCGGTGGCGAAGGCCGACAAGCTGCTCAAGCTGACCGTCAAACTGGGCCAGGAAACGCGCACGGTGGTCAGCGGCATCCGCAAGTGGTACGAGCCGGAGGCATTGGTGGGCCGCAAGGTGATTCTGGTGGCGAACCTGAGGCCCGCCAAACTGCGCGGCATCGAGTCCCAGGGCATGATCCTGGCCGCCGAGGACGACGCGGGCAACCTGGATCTGGTGGGCCTGACGCAAGACCTGCCGAGCGGGACGAAGGTGCGCTGAGGCTTTCAAACAAAGAAGCCGCTGGAAGTCTGTTAAAGGACTTCCGGCGGCTTTCGTTTTGGGTGGACGCTTATGGAATCAGGTAGGTGATTTCCAGGCGGGGCTTGTCGGTGGCGTTGTCGCTCGCATAGATGTGAACGAGGTCGGCACTGCCGTCTCCGTTGGTCTGCCTGGCGAAGCGCAGACGGTACTGCGTGCGGGTGCGGTTGGCGCTGAGATCGGCCTTCACGGCGCTCAACATCGACTTGGAGTAGTTGCCGATGGTGGCAGTGGTGATGAAATTGCCCTGCGCACTCAGAACCGGCGCATCGAAGTCGCTGGCGCTCAGGACGGCCCCGTAGATCACGTGATCCACAAGCAGGTAGCTGCTCCCCACATTTAGACTGGAGTAGGGCGTCCCCAGCACCAAGCGTTGACGGGCCGTCAGGGTTGCCGACAGGACATTGCTGCTGGTCAGGGCCGCCAGGAGACTGCTCAGATCGAAGCTCAGGAAGCTGCGGTAGACGGCGTTGGGAACATCGGTGCTGTCGCCGACATAGATGTTGCTATCGGTGGTGTTCACGTTCCCGTCCGAACGGACGCGGCCATCGAGCGCCGCCGTGCTGTTGATGGTGGTGGTCAGTTGCCGGTAGGTCTTGAAGGCGTTGGTGGTCGGAGGCAGGGTGTTGTGCCGCCGCCTCCACAGGCAGCGAGGCTCAGGGCAGTGGTCAGTAGCAGGGCAACATTCAGTGGTTTCATGGTCTTCTCCTTGGCGCAGGGAGCGGCCCGCCAGCTGCTGGCGGATGGCCTGTTCCCTCGCTTGAGAACACCTTAAAAAACACATCGTGACCGCACCATGATCAGTGGTGGTCAGGACCAGTTGGCACCATGATCGGCAGGACTCATGGCCGAAGTTCCCGGCAACCCTATACACTGACCGTATGCCGTTCATCGTGGTTTCGGGATTGTCGGGCAGTGGCAAGAGTACGGTGTTGCGAACATTGGAGGACGCGGGGTTCTTTACCACCGACAACTTGCCGCCGGAACTCTGGGGGTCCATGCACGATCTGGCGACGGCGCGCGGCCTGACCCGGGTGGCCATCAGCACCGACGCGCGCACCCGCGATTTCCTGGAGGCGCTGGAGTCCAGTTACCTGCGCCTGTCGCGCCGCCGCGAGGACCTGCGGGTGCTGTTCCTGGAGGCCACGGCAGAAGTGCTGCTCCAGCGCTACAACCTGACCCGCCGCGAACATCCGCTGGGGGACACCCTGCTGGTGGACTTTGCCCGCGAGCGGGAGCTGCTCGCGCCGCTGCGCTCGATTGCCGACACGGTGATCGACACCACTGACCTGAGTGCCAAGGAACTGGCCGAGCGGGTGCTGCGGCTGTACCGTCTGGAACACGATTTTCATCTGCGGCTGGTATCGTTTGGGTTCAAGCATGCGCCGCCGCGCGATGTGGATCTGGTGCTGGACGTGCGCTCGCTGCCCAATCCCTATTACGACCCGGCCCTGCGTCCCCGGACTGGTCTGGAAAAAGATGTGGCAGACTACGTGTTCCAGAACGAGGATGCCGAGGGGTTTTACGGCGAGCTGCGCGGCTTCGTGCGGACCGCCGCCGAGCGGGCGCGGGCGGGCGGGCGGCACGGCTACACCGTGGGCATCGGCTGCACCGGCGGCCAGCACCGTGCCGTGGCCGTGACGGACCGACTGGCCGGCGACCTGAAGGACCTGAACGTGGAGGTGGCCTACCACCGTGATATGAAACTGGAGGCGAGTTGAGGTGAGGGGGCCAGTTACTACCTCAGCGGCCCGTAGGCGGCGGCCATGAGCGATCCGCCCCTGCTGGACGACCATCCCCTGGCCTCGTCAGGCCGGGCCAGTGCGGTGCGGCGGCGGGCGGTCCGGGGCGGGCAATACGCCAGCCGCCGCGCCCGCGTGTGGCTCGCGCCGGGCATGGGCGTCAAGCGCTGGCTGGCGCTGTTCATGGTCTGCACCTTCGTCGGCGCGGTGGGTTTCTTGCACTTCACCTGGACCGGGCCGCTGCATTTCGTCGCCACCCGCTGGATTCTGTCCCTAAATGCCCTGGCCAGTCCGGGGGTTCTCCCGCTGCATGTCACTGGCATGGCGGTCATGGCGCTGGCGCTGATCGGCGCGTTTTTCAGCATCGCCATGCTCAACCGCTCGATCCTGCGCGGCACCGGCACCGTGCCCGGCACGGCCCTGGACCTGATCTACGAGCGGCGCACTCTGTCGCGCGGTTCCCGGATCGTGGCGGTGGGCGGCGGCACGGGTCTGTCCAACCTGCTGACCGGCCTGCGGCCCCACAGCGCCCACACCACGGCCATCGTGACCGTCTCGGATGACGGCGGCAGCAGCGGGCGGCTGCGCGAGTCGCTGGATATGATCGCCCCTGGCGACCTGACCGACTGCTACGCGGCCCTCAGCGACAGCCCGGTGATGGCCCGGCTGCTGCTGCACCGCTTCACGCGCGGCGACGGCATTGCGGGCCACACCTTTGGCAATCTGATGCTCGCCACCCTCAGCGAGGAGGAGGGCGGGCTGGCCAGGGCCATGAAGGATATTCACGACGTTCTGCGGATTCGCGGTCAGGTCTTCCCGGCGACCACCGCGCCCGCCACCCTGGTGGCCCACCTGAGCGACGGACGGGTGATTCGCGGCGAGAGCAAATTTGCGCCCTCGGTGGGCAGCGCCCGCATCCTGAGCGTGACGCTGGACCCCCCGGACCTGCCCGCGCTCCCCCCGGTGTTGGACGCCATCCGCGACGCCGAGCAGATCGTGCTGGGGCCGGGCAGCCTGTTCACCAGCATCATTCCGGCGCTGCTGGTGCCGCAGATTGCCCACGCCGTGCGCGAGTCGGCGGCCCCATTGATCTATGTGGCCAGCCTGATGACCGAACCCGGCGAGACCGACGGCCTGGGCCTGGAGGGCCATGTGCGCGCCATCACCCGCCACCTGGGCCGCACCCCCGACTGCGTGCTGGTCAACAATGCCACGCTGCCGCCCGAAGTCGTCGAGCATTACGCGGCAGCGGGCGCGCACCTGCTGAATCTGGACGGGGTCAGCCGGAACCTGAGCGGATCTGCCGTGATCCTGCCGCTGCTGCAACCCGGTCAGGCCCGCCACGATCCAGTGGCGCTGGCCGGGGCACTGCTGACCCAGACCCCGCGCCGCCGCCTCCAGAATTAGCCCTCAGCACTGGTTGACCCCTGCACCCGTCTACCCACCGCCCCGCTTCGCCTGCCCGCTGCCTGGTACGCTGTTGCCCATGGCGGCGCGGCAAGACACGGCAACCAACATCCGCGAGATGGGCCTGCGGGCCAGGGCGGCGGGCCGGACGCTGCGCTCGCTGCCTACCGGGCGCAAAGTGGCGGCCCTGGAGGCCATCGCCGCCGCGCTGCGCGCACGCCAGAACGACATCCTGCGCGCCAATGCCCGGGACGTGCTGGCCGCGCAGGAAGCCGGTCTGCCCGGGCACATGATCGACCGGCTGCGCCTGGACGCCGCCGCGCTGGACGCCATTGCCGCCGATGTGGAGGCCGTCTCGCGCCTGCCCGATCCGGTGGGGGAGACCACGCCGCCGCAGCCGCAGCCCAGCGGCATTCAGGTCTCGCGGCGGCGCGTGCCGCTGGGCGTGCTGGGCGTTATTTACGAGTCTCGCCCGAACGTGACGGTGGACGTGGCGGCGCTGGCCCTGATGAGCGGCAACGCAGTCATCCTGCGCGGCGGCAAGGAAACCGTCCACAGCAACGCGGCGCTGGAAATAGCGGTGCGCGCCGCCCTGACAGCCCAGAATCTGCCTGCCGACGCCGTGCAGGTCATCCGCGACCCGGCCCGTGAGCGCATGCGTGAGCTGCTGCGGCTGGACGATCTGGTGGACGCCATCATCCCGCGCGGTGGGGCCGGACTGCACCGCTACTGCGTGGAAAATGCCACCGTCCCCGTGATCGTGGGCGGTATCGGCGTGGTGCACATCTATCTGGACGCCAGCTTCACCCGTGACCCGGCAGACGTGAGACTGGCCGCCGAGATCGTCGTGAACGCCAAGGTCCAGAAGCCCAGCGCCTGCAATGCGCTGGATACCTTGCTGATGGACCGGGAAGCCCTGCCCGCCCTGCCCGACATCGTCCGCGCCCTGATCGAGAACGGGGTGGATGTGCGTGCCGACGCCGAGGCGCAGGCCGTCTTGGACAACGCGGGCCTGTCCTGCACGCCCGCTGCCAGCGCTGATTACGGCACCGAGTTCCTGGCCCTGACCGCCAGCCTCAAGGTCGTCTCCGGTCTGGAGGAAGCGCTGGATTTCATCGCCGCTCACGGCAACCACACCGACGTGATCCTCACTCGCAATGACGCGCAGGCCGAGCGCTTTATTCAGGACGTGGACAGCGCCGCCGTGATCGTCAACGCCAGCCCCCGGTTCAACGACGGTGGGCAACTGGGCCTGGGCGCGGAAGTCGCCATCAGCACGCAGAAGCTGCACGCGCGGGGGCCGATGGGCTTGAGGGAGCTGACCACCACGAAATGGGTGGTGGTGGGCGAAGGGCAGATCAGGGGCTAGATTGCCAATGATTCACAGAGAATGTGGACCACGGATGACCACAGAAGGTGAGTTGCCGCCCATCACTGAAATCTAGAGATATATGGGGCGCGCCGTCAGAGACATCCCAGGCCCAATGCGTCAAGCGCTGCCCGCGAAGCTGTAGTTCCTCCCCAATATTGTGAATTTCAACAGTGAAGCCATGTTCGGGAGCGCCCCAGGCGGTAGGTGGGCTATCAACTCGATCCCAGTAGAGATGTGGGCCATCGTTAAAAGTCCTCCACCATTGCTGGTTGCAGCAGAGGTATACGAGCAGACTTGAATACTCAATTGAGTCGTTTTGCCTGATTGTTTCCAGCACGAGATGCTCAACGACGAACTCATCGAGAATGGGGGGCGTGCCGATCAGAAAATATTCAGCCATCTGTTGAACCCTTGTGGACTTGTGCAAAAGGAACTTCGCCCACTACACTCCCAGCGGCACATCCACCCCAAGCTCGGCCAGCACCGTGCGAATCGCCTGTGCGTCGATCCCAGCGCGGGCGTGAACGCTCTCGGTAGTGGCGTGGTCCTGAAATTCGTCGGGAATGCCCAGGGTTCGCACGGGGACGCGCAGGCCCATGCCGTTCAGGGCCTCCAGCACCGCGCTGCCGAAGCCGCCCATCAGTGTGTTGTCCTCCACGGTGACGATGGTACGGGCGCTGGAGGCCAGCTCACGCAGCATGGTCAGGTCCAGCGGCTTGACGAAGCGGGCGTTGACCACACCGACACCGGGCAATTCCGCCGCCGCCGCCTGCGCATATTCCAGCGCCTTGCCGCCTGCCAGAATCACCACATCCGAGCCGTCCCGGACGCGCTCCCACGTTCCCCATTCCAGGTCGGGCCAGGTTCCTTCGGGCACCTTGACCGTGTTGCCGCGCGGATACCGGATGGCGAAGGGGCCGTCGTGCTCCTGCGCGTATTTCAGCATGCCGCGCAGTTCGGCGGCGTCTTTCGGCAGGCCGATCCGCACGTTCGGAATGCTGCGCAGATAGCTCAGGTCAAAGACGCCGTTGTGCGTCGCGCCGTCAGCGCCCACGATTCCGGCGCGGTCAATGGCGAAGGTGACATTCAGGTTCTCGATGGCGACGTCGTGTAGCACCTGATCGTAGGCGCGTTGCAGGAAGGTGGAATAGATGGCCACGATGGGCCGTAGGCCCTGCAAGGCCATTCCGGCGGCGGTGGTCACGGCCACGTCCTCGGCGATGCCCACGTCCAGGTAGCGGTGCGGGTGCGCCTTACTGTAGCCCACCAGGCCGCTGCCCTCGCGCATGGCCGGCGTGATCACGAAGGTTCGCGGGTCGCGCTTGGCCAGTTCGGTCACGGCGTCGCCGAACGCCGCGCTCCACGAATACGCGTTGCTGGCTATGAAATCCCCCGTTTCGGGATCGAACTTGCCGGGGCCGTGCCAGTAGATCGGGTCCGCCTCGGCGTAGCTCAGGCCCTTGCCCTTGCGGGTGACCACATGCAGGATCGTGGGGCCGTCCAGATCGACCAGGCGTTCCATCAACCAGACCAGTTCCTGGACGTTATGGCCGTCCACCGGGCCGACGTAACGCACGCCCATTGTGGCGAATGGATTGACACTGGCCGGATCGAAGAAGTGGCGGGTTGAACTCTTGGCCCGGCTCATGAAATCGGCCAGGGGTTTACTCAGGGACTGGACGGCCTTTTTGCCCGCGCCCTCGCCTTCCTGAAACCACTTCTGCACTTGCAGGCCGCGCATGAATTTGTTGATCGCGCCCACGTTCTCGGAAATGCTCATCTCGTTGTCGTTGAGAACGATCAGCATCTTGCGGCGCAGGTCACCGATGGTGTTCAGGGCGGCCAGCGCCATGCCGCCGGTCAGGGAGCCATCGCCAATCACGGCGGCCACCTTGTAATCCTGACCCAGCGCGTCGCGCGCCATCGCCATGCCCAGCGCGTTGGCCAGGGAGGTGCTGGCGTGGCCCACGGTAATGGCGTCGTGTTCGGACTCGCTGACCCTGGTAAAGCCGCTCAGGCCGCCCTCCTTTTTCACGGTGGCCATCTGCTCGCGCCGCCCGGTCAGCATCTTGTGGGCGTACGCCTGGTGGCCCACGTCGAAGAGAATCCGGTCACGTGGGCTGTTCAGCACGTAGTGAAGCGCCACGATCAGGTCCGTGGCCCCCAGCGAGGACGCCAGGTGCAACCCGCCCACCGAGCAGACCCGCACGATCTCGTCGCGCAGTTCCTGGGTCAGTTCGGGCAATTGATCGCGCGAGAGCTTCTTGAGATCGTCGGGACCGTGAATCCGGTCCAGCAGCGGCGTGCCCTTGCGTTCGAGGTCCATCATCTCATCTGCCTTATTGACTTCGGTCATCAGCGGCCTCCCTTGAAATTGCGTCCCACCAGGAGCAGCCCTTCGGGTGTGCGGACCTCGCCCACATACGGCGTGAACCACAGTTGTTGTGTGGCCGGAAACAGGCCGCCCACCGTGTCGCTGACCTGGCGGGTGACCACCCAGACCTCGAATTTCCCGGCAGGGGTGTCCTGCTGCCGCCTTTCCTGCACGGTGTAGCTGTAATTCAGCGTGCCCTGTGCCTGCGCCTTGCCGTCGTCCCCGCTGATGACGATGGTGCTGACGCCCTGCCAGTTCAGCCCCACTTTCCAGGCGCTTTCCGCCGGGTATTCCAGCCACGGCGGGTCCAGGCGCACGTTGACGCCGGGTTTGCGGAGGCCCAGCAGGTTCACGCCGTTCGCCGAGAAGGTCCGAAACCAGGTCTGGTCCGCGCCGCGTCCGGTCAGTTGCAGCGCCTGCACGGTCTGTCCGGCGGAGATGCTCGGCCCCAGCGCCCGCAACACGTAGGGCACGGCTGAAGTCGGCTCGCCTTCCGGCAGATAGGACCAGGCCAGCCCGGCTTCACTGGGATAGAACGACACCGCATTGACCGGCGTGCTGGTCTGCACCGTGAGACCGGGGCCGCTCGTTTTGGGCGTGCAAGCACCGAGGCCCAGCAAGAGGGCCGGGATCAGGGCGAGAAAGGGGGTGGGGCGCATCATCCCCAGAGTAACGTCATGCATCGCATGCATTCTGTCAGCTAAGCGGAAGTCAGGCGTCCTGCTTTGGATGGAGTCAGGGCAGGAAAGCCATGTGGAACGGCGCTGAGGACCAGTTTCTAAGGGTGGATTTATGGATGTATGCGAGGGTGGGGCCACTTCAAATCTTCAGCGCTTAAAAAGCTTCTCCAGAAGAGCGAGGCGCTGAGACAGGAGCGGCATGTCTAGATGTAAAGTCTCGTCATCCAGAGACAGTAGATAGGCGGTCAGCGAGAAGATATTGACCTCTTCAAAATTGGCGTCAGAGGTCTGCACGGTAAACCACGGCCCGCTGCCGCCAAGAGGCTGAAGCATCCACCAGAAACAGGCCAATGGCTGAATGTGGGCAGATTCGTAGCCTGGAGGGGGCTGCATAGGTGTCAGCACCTTGCCTACTTTTAAATTCTTCTCGCCTTTGCTTATGTCCATAAAGGTCTGTTTTTCGGCGTCCCAAACCTCCGTCCATTTCCTCAGCCCGCCTGCCGGCAGCGCTTCAGCGTCCGCATCTGACTTCAGCTTCAGATCTCCAATGGCATTCCCCGCCCACATCTTGATCTCGGTCTGGTACAGCGTGCCGTTGCCGCCGTCGATCCAGGCGTCCAGTCGGTTGCCCTTCATCTTGCCTGTGGTGACTTTCATTGCAACGCAGCGGGCCTGTGCGCCGTCCCGGTTCAAATAGTGCAGGATCAAGGCTACGGCCAGCGGCTCGCCAACCAGACCCGTGATGGCGGTGTGATGGCCGTGCGCTTCCGGCAGTCCCGCATTGAAAAAGTTCAGCAGGTTCAAGCGATTGACGCGCAAGGGTTCGGAAGTCATAGCCAAGAATAAGGGGCCGCAGGCACTCCGCCCCGGCCCCCTCGTCCTTCCCATCCCGCTCAGATCTCAGATCAGGCTGAGCTGGTCCCCGTCCGCAATATGCCCGAGATGCTCAGGCAGGCCGCGCGGGTGGTCCATCACGATCTGCTCGGCCTTGTAGCTGCTGCGGACCAGCGGCCCCGACACGATTTCCAGGAAGCCCAGCTTCATGCCTTCCTCGCGGATTTCATTGAACTCGGCGGGCGACACGTAACGCTCGACGGCCAGGTGGTGCATGGTGGGACGCAGGTATTGCCCGAAGGTCAGCACGTCCACACCCGCCGCGCGGCAGTCGGTCATGGTCTGCGTGATTTCCTCCCGCGTTTCGCCCAGCCCCAGCATAATGCTGGTCTTGGTGATCACGTCCGGGCGGGCGCGCTTAGCGTGGGCCAGCACGGCGAGGGTCTGGTCATAGTCGGCGCGGATGTCGCGGACAGGATGGGTCAGGCGGCGCACTGTCTCGATGTTCTGGGCGTAGGTGTCCACGCCGCTGTCCAGGACCAGATCGACGCAGTGGGTGTTGCCGCTGAAATCGGGGGTCAGGGCTTCCACGCGGGTTTCAGGATTCAGCTTTTTAATGGCCGCCACCGTCTTGGCAAAGTGGTACGCCCCGCCGTCGGGCAGATCGTCGCGGTCCACCGAGGTCAGCACCACGTACTTCAGGCCCATCAGTTGCACGCTCTCGGCCACGCCCTGCGGCTCATCCAGATCGAGCTTGCCCATCGGGTTGCCGGTGTCCACAGCGCAGAAGCGGCAGCCGCGGGTGCAGATATGCCCCATCAGCATGAAGGTGGCCGTGCCGCGTGACCAGCACTCGCCGATGTTGGGGCACATCGCTTCCTCGCAGACCGTGTGCAGGCGGTGTTCCTTGACGATCTTGCGGACCTCGCCGAAGACCTGCCCGGTGGGGATGGTCACCTTCAGCCAGTCGGGCTTCTTCTCGCGCACGGGCACGCTGTCCCTGCGGTAGATGCCGTTCTTGACGAATTTGGCCTGCTTTTCATTGCTCTGGGTCATGAGGTCAGCTCCCCGCCCCGGCGAGTTCCGGCAGCGTCCAGTCGTAGGGTTCAAAGGTGGTGCAAAAGGCTTCAGACAATGCCTGATACGCAGTGTTCAGATCGGGAGCCTGGCCCAGACCGCGCAGCTCGAACTCGCGCGCCACGCTGGTCATCTGTGTGCCCGTCAATCCGCACGGCACGATCAACTCAAAATGCTGGAGGTTGGTGGTGATGTTCAGCGCCAGCCCGTGCAGCGCCACATTCTTCTGCACTGCCACGCCGAACGAGGCGATTTTCTGGTCATACATCAGGCCGTTGACCTCGCGTGGGTCCACGTAGACGCCCGCGTAGCCGGGGTTGGGGCGGGCGTCGGGCAGCCCCAGAGCGTTCAGAGCCGCGATGGTCGCCGCCTCTAACAGCCGCAGGAAGTCCTGCACGCGCCGGCCCACCGGGAAAATGGCGTAGGCCACCAGTTGGCCGGGGCCGTGGTAGGTCACGTCGCCGCCGCGCTCCACCTCCAGCACCTCAATGTCCTGAGCGGCCAGATACTCACGCGTCACGATGATATTTCCGCCCTCGCGCGCCTTGCGGCCCAGCGTCAGCACGGGCGGGTGTTCCACGAGCAGCAGCACGGGTTTGCCCCCGGCCACCACCCGCGCGTGGTGGTCCTTCTGCAAGGCCCAGGCGTCGCGATACGGCACGCGGCCCAGGTGGATGATGTCGAATGCGGCGGCCTTCATACCCGGAATTGTACGCCTGCCTGCCCGTGAATGACCGTGTCCTGCGCCGAATTGCAGGTGAAATTGACCAGCCCCGGTGGTCAATTCACGCCGTCAGGCTGGTTGTGCAGCCCCGTGGCGAGTCCGGGAAGAGCGTCTGGGCCAGCAGGACGTGAAATCGGAAACATGCCCAAACTGGCCCGGCCCTCCAGCCGTTACCGGCAGGGCCTCGTCTGGACGGTACGTGGGGCTGATAGGAACTTTGATCAAGTCGTTTGCAGGCACCGTCTTATCCGGGCGGACGTGAGAACCAGCAGATCGCACTCCAGATATGAAGTCTTCACACGTAAAGCCCGCCGCGCGCCGTCTGCCGCGTACCAACGCGCCGTCTCTGCCCACAACACCACCTGAACCCCTTATCCTGCCCGTATGGGATTTCTTCTCCGGCTTCTGGTCAACGCGCTGGCGCTCTATCTGCTGACGCGGGTGTATTCGGGCGTGTTTTTCGCGGGCGGTGCGGGGGTGAGCAGCGTGCTGATCGCCGCGCTGGTGATGGGTATCGTGAACGCGCTGATTCGCCCGGTGCTGCTGCTGCTCTCGCTGCCGCTGACCCTGCTGACCCTGGGGCTGTTTACGCTGGTGGTCAACGGCGTGGTGCTGGCGCTGGTGGCGGCCATCACGGCGCTGGACGTGGCGGGCTTCGGCGCGGCCATCGTGGGGGCGCTGATCCTGACCGTCATTGCCTGGCTGCTGGACGCGCTGGTGGGCGTGCTGGGGCTGGATGGAAAACGTGACTGAGACGGCCACGCCAGCCCAGTATCAACGGGTGCGGCCACGGGTGGTCAGCTCCCCGGATGACCTGCGCGCCGCGCTGGCCGGGCGGGGCCGGGTGGGTCTGGTCCCCACCATGGGCTACCTGCACGACGGCCACGCCACTTTAATGCGCCGCGCCCGCGAGGTCTGCGACGTGCTGGTGGTCAGCATCTTTGTCAATCCGCTGCAATTCGGCCCTGCCGAGGACCTGGCCGCCTACCCCCGCGATCTGGAACGCGATCTGGGCGTGGTGGAGGGGGCCGGGGTGGACGTGGTGTTCATGCCGGACGTGGGGATCACGTACCCGCCTGCTTTCGATACCCGCGTGGTGGTCTCGGGCGTCAGCGAGGGGCTGGACGGCGAGTCGCGGCCCGGCCACTTTACTGGCGTGGCGACGGTGGTGCTGAAACTGCTGAATCTGGTGCGCCCGGACGTGGCCTTCTTCGGCGAGAAGGACTGGCAGCAACTGATGGTGCTGCGCCAGATGGTCCGTGACCTGAACGTGCCGGTGGACGTGGTGGGCCTGCCGACCGTACGCGCGCCCTCGGGCTTGGCCCTGAGCAGCCGCAACAGTTACCTGGATTCGGCGCAGCAGGTGCGGGCCGCCGTGCTGTCGCGCGCCCTGCTGGCCGTGCAGGCCACCTACGCCAGTGGCGAGCGGCAGGCTGCAAAGCTGCGCCAGGCCGGACTGGACGTGCTGGCCCAGGATCCGGAGGTCACGCTGGACTACCTGAGCATCGTGGGCCGTGACATGCGGGAAAGAGCAGTTGTGGACAATGGCCCCATGACCCGTGTTCTCCTGGCTGCCCACCTGTTCGGTGTCCGGTTGATCGACAACATGCCGCTGGTGACAGAGAAGCACGGGGCGAACCCTGCATGAGCCTTGACGAGCTGCTGCGCGAGATGGTGGACCGCCGGACCTCCGACATCCACCTGCAAGCGGGCAGCCCGCCGATGGGCCGGGTGGACGGCCACCTGATTCCCTTCGGCACGCAGGCGCTGATGCCGCCCAATACCGAGCTGCTGGCGCGGGCGCTGATGTCTTCCGAGCAGTGGGACGACTTTTCCCACCGCAACGAGCTGGACCTGGCCTACGGCGTTTCCGGGCTGGGGCGCTTCCGCTGCAATATCTTGCGGCAGCGCGGCTCGGTGGGCATCGTGATGCGGGTGATCAGCGACGCCATTCCGGGCTTCGAGTCGCTGGGACTGCCTGCCGCAATCCTGCAAAGCCTGGCCGCCTTTCCGCGCGGATTGATCCTGGTCACCGGCCCCACCGGCAGCGGCAAAACCAGCACCCTGGCCAGCCTGATTGACCACATCAACCGGACCTTTGCCTATAACGTCATCACCGTTGAAGACCCCATCGAGGTCCTGCACAGGAACAAGAAAAGTATCGTGGTGCAGCGCGAGATCGGCAGCGACACCCGCGATTTTCGCACCGCCCTGAAATACGCCATGCGCCAGGACCCCGACGTGATCATGATCGGCGAGATGCGCGACAAAGAAACCGTCGAGGCCGCGCTGTCAGCCGCGTAGACCGGGCATCTGGTCCTCAGCACCCTGCATACCCAGGACGCGGTCCGCACCGTCAACCGCATCATTGATTTCTTCGCCCCCTTCGAGCGCGATCAGATCCGGGTGCAACTGGCCGAGACGCTGGTGGGCATCGTCAGCCAGCGCCTGCTGCGGCGTTCGGACGGCGTGGGGCGCGTGCTGGCGCTGGAAATCATGCTGAACACGCCGCTGATCCAGGGCTACATCAAAGATGAGGACAAGACCCCGCTGATCAAGGACGCCCTGATGGAAGACGACATCCGGGGCATGCACACCTTCGATCAGCACCTGGCGCAGCTTTACCGCCACAACATGATCAGCATCGACGAGGCCACGGACGCCGCTACCAGCCCCCACGAATTGAAACTGATGGTGACCCGCAGCGGCTACGCTTACTGACGCCTCCCAGTCGCCCAGAACCCGGGTCACGCCTCTCCACAGGCGCGCCTCAGCCCGCCGGGTTTCTGCCGTCTGGCTCACCCCCTGTGGTACACTCTGAGCGTCAGATTGGCATAAGCGTAAGCAACGGGTTTCTCGTCCACGTACCCCGGTTGTCCGAACCGTATCGGCGCGTCATTGGCGTGTCCTGTACCCATTCGCGGACAAGAGTAGGGGCAAAGGCAGGCATAGCATGGCAGAAGTCATCCTGGAACACATCGAGAAGATGTACGGCAGCAAGCAGCACGCGGTGAAGGACTTTAACCTTCACATCGAGGACCGCGAGTTCATGGTCTTCGTTGGGCCGTCCGGCTGCGGCAAGTCCACCACCCTGCGCATGATCGCGGGCCTGGAAGACATCAGCGACGGCATCCTGAAAATTGGCGACCGCGTGGTCAACGACGTGCCCCCCAAGGATCGCGACATCGCGATGGTCTTTCAGAACTACGCGCTGTACCCGCACATGAATGTCTACGAGAACATGGCCTTTGGTCTGAAGCTCCGCAAGACGCCCAAGGACGAGATCGAGCGCCGGGTACGCGACGCCGCCAAGATCCTCCAGATCGAGCACCTGCTGGGGCGCAAGCCCAAGGAACTCTCGGGCGGTCAGCGCCAGCGCGTGGCGATGGGCCGCGCCATCGTGCGCGAACCCGCCGTATTTTTAATGGACGAGCCGCTGTCCAACCTAGACGCCAAGCTGCGCGTGGAAATGCGCTCGCAGATCAACCAGCTCCACCGCCGCCTGGGCGCAACCATCGTCTACGTGACCCACGATCAGGTGGAAGCCATGACGCTGGGCAACCGCATCGTGGTCATGCGCGACGGCCTGATCATGCAGGTCGACACCCCCATGAACCTCTACGACTTCCCGCAGAACAAGTTTGTGGCGGGCTTTATCGGCAGTCCCAGCATGAACCTGATCAGTGGCCGCGTGCAGAACGGTCAGTTCATGGTCGGCAATGATCCTGTGGCCGCGATGGGCAAGCTGGCGCAGAGCCTCAAGCAGTACGAGGGCAAGGAAGTCCTGATGGGCATCCGCCCAGAGCATATCGGGCTGATCGGGTTGACCGAGACTCCGGTGGGGACCAACCTGATCCACGGCAAAGTGGTGGTGGTCGAGCCGCTGGGCGCACAGACCGATTTGATCATCGAGATCGCCGGGCAGGACGTGACCGTTAAGGTGGAAGGTCAGGCGCTGGTGCAACCCGGCGACGACATCGAACTGGTGATCGACCAGACCCGTCTGCACGCCTTTGATACGGCCACCGAGGACGCCATCGACCGGGGCACGGCCATCGGCAAGCGCGGACAGGCCGATACCCCGGATCTGGGATACGAGTACCCCGGCGTCGTCAAGAAGGGCAACCAGGGCATGGCGCAGGGAACGGCGCAGCCGCAGGAGCAAGACGGCATGCTGACCAAAGAGCGCATCGTCATCAGCACCGACTGATTCAAACCAGTTGATCCAGTTAATACAGTTAATAGAGGGGGGCCGGAGGCGTGATCGCTGTCTGGCCCTCTCCTTTGCCGCCTCAGCCCCGCACGTCCCGGTTGCCAAGTAGGGGCGCGGCGATCCAGACCAGGGCCGCCCCCAGCACCAGGCTGATCAGCGGCGGCGTCAGGCTGATGGCGTTTTCTAATGGCAGATCGCTCAGCGCATATTTCCAGGGGTTGAGCCACGCCAGGTCATTTAACACCGGGATCTGCGAGGCCACGCTCTGCACCACCACCAGCCCGGTGCCCAGGCCAGCGCCGACTCCAACGGCCAGACCAGAGCGGCCCGTCGCCGCGCCGATGGCCAGCGCCAGCGCCCCGAACAGCCACGCGCCCAGGGTGTGCAGGACCACTGCGCCCAGCAGCCGTCCGGCGGGCAGGGGGGCCTGAAAGACCTGCCCGGCCAGCCAGATGCTCAGGAACAGCACGGCCCCCAGCACCATCAGCATGGAGAGCAGCGCCGCCGCGCGGCCCAGCAGCAGGGCCACACGCGGCAGCGGTTGAGCCAGCGGAAATTCCAGCCAGCCGCGTTCCTCCTGACCCGCGATCAGCGACGCGCCTTGCAGGGCGGCGAAGATCGTCAGCAAAATGGGCATCATGCTCAGCAGCTTGCCGCCCACGTACCCGGCGGGCGTACCCAGGTTGTCCCCGGCCAGCGCCCGCAGCGATTCGGGCAGGCTCTGCATCAGGTCATTGATGGCGGTGTTGCCTTTCAGGAGTGGAAAAAAGGCCAGCAGCATCACCGTGTACAGCGCAATGCCCACCGCCCACCACAGCAGGCTGCGCCGGGAATCATTCATGGTCTGCATCCACGTTTCAAGCCACATGTGCTTCCTCCTTTCGCGGTGATTCGCTGCGGTACTCGTCCATAAAGGCGTCCTCCAGCGTGGACGGCGTGAGGCTGAAACTGGACAACGATTCGCCCGCCAGCGCCCGGATCAACGCGTCAGGGCCGCCGCGCCACAGGCCCCGGAAGTCCAGCCCGTCGGCCACGCCCTGCGTCATGCCGTCTAGAGCAGCAAGATCGACGCGCGGGGGCCGGGCAAAACGCAGCGTCACCTGCTGCGGAAGGCTGGCCTTCAGCGCCCCCACCCCTTCCACCCGGATCAGCTCGCCGCGCCGGATGATGCCTACCCGCCCGGCCACGCGCTCGACCTCGCTCAGAACGTGGCTGGACAGGAAGACGGTGCGGCCCTCGCTGGCGGCCTCGCGCAGCAGCTCCAGCACGGTTTCCTGCACCAGCGGGTCCAGGCCGTCGGTGGGTTCGTCCAGCACCAGCAGTTCGGGGCGGTGCATCAGCGCCAGGGTCAGGCCCACCTTCTGGCGGTTGCCCTTGCTCAGCGTGCCCAGGCGGGCGTCCAGTTTCAGCTCCAGCCGCCGGGCCACCTCCAGGCCATAGGTGTCGCTGGCCCCGCCGCGCAGCCTGCAACTGCGGCTCATCAGCTCGCGGGCCGAATGGTCCCGGCCCAGGTGGACCTCGCCGGGCAGGTAACCCACCCGACGGTGGACCTCCACCCGTTCCTTCCACACATCATGCCCCAGCACGCGTCCACTGCCCCCGCTGGGCCGCAAAAAACCCATCAGCGTGCGGATGGCGGTGGTCTTGCCCGCCCCGTTCGGGCCGATAAAGCCGAAGACCTCGCCTGTGGGCACGCTCAGATTCAGCGGGGCCAGGCCCACGCCGGGGGCATACAGCTTGCTGAGGCCAGTGGTTTCGATGGCGTTCATGATTCCTCCCTGTTGAGCTGATGCCACTCCTCCAGCACGGCGGGGAACAGACGCAGCCAGTGGCCGTAGAACCGCTGCATCTCGCGCAGGGGTGCCGGGTCAGCCCCTGGCGGCAGCGCCCGCTGGCCCTCGGCGGCCAGATCGTGCAGGGTCTGCAATTTGCGGTTGCCCTGTTTGGTCAGGGTGGCCCAGGCGTTGGGCCGCACCCGGAAGCGGTCTGCCCGTTCGCCAGGATTGGGAACACGTTCGGCCAGGCCCATCAGCGTCAGGTACTTGATCGCCCCGCTCATGCTGGCGCGGCTGGACTGAAGAGAGGCGGCCAGTTCGGCTGGCGTCAGGCCACTCGACGGAGCCACCAGCAGCGCGCCCAGCACGCGCCCCGCCGCACGCGGCATACCCACCATCTCGAACAGCAGGCCCGCCCGTTCCATGAACTGCTCGCTCTCGGCGCTGGTGGTCAAACTGGCGGCGGCTGGCGGCGTGTCGGCCATGCTTGAATTGTACGACTTTTTAATCATTTGTAAAATCTGCGAAAACGCCAGGTGCAGCTCTTCTTTCGCCCCGGCTTCTGCCACGGCCAACGTGACCTGAGCCTGACATGGCCGGGGCATGAATCTGCTAAAATCTTCGTTTGGGTGTCCCGCCCGCTCCTGGCCAGCAGAACTGACGCGGGAGTAGAGGCGGGCTTTTTGAGGTCGGTCCTGGCTCCCCAGCGCGTTTTCCCGTTATGTGGAGCGGACCGGCAGCACCACGCAAACTACAGAACTGTCCTCCCACCTTGTCGGGCGTCTCCCGGCAGGCAGCGCTGGGCAGAAGAGAGGCAAAAATATGGAATACCGGAATATCGCCATCATCGCGCACGTTGACCACGGCAAGACCACGCTGGTGGACGCGCTGCTGCGGCAGACCCTGAAGCTCGGCCACGGCGAGGAGATCGCCGAGCGGGCCATGGACAGCAACGACCTGGAAAAGGAACGCGGCATCACCATTCTCGCCAAGAACACGGCGGTGGAATACAACGGCGTCAAGATCAATATCGTGGATACCCCCGGCCACGCGGACTTCGGCGGCGAGGTCGAGCGCGTGCTGGGCATGGTCAACGGTTGCCTGGTGCTGGTGGACGCGGCAGAAGGCCCGATGCCCCAGACCCGTTTCGTGCTGCGCAAGGCCATCGAGCTGGGCCTCAAGCCCATCGTGGTCATCAATAAGATCGACCGCATCGACGCCCGGCCCGAAGAAGTGGTCAACCTGACCTTTGACCTGATGGCCGAACTGGGCGCGAACGACGATCAGCTCGATTTTCCGATTCTGTACGCCATCGCCCGTGAGGGCAAGGCGTTCAAGGACCTGGACAGCCCCCAGGAGGACATGCACGAGCTGTTCGAGATGGTCCTTGAACACATTCCCGCGCCGCCCACCGATCTGGAGGCCCCCTTCCAGATGCTGGTAACCAACCTGGATTACTCCGAGTACCTGGGCCGCATCGTGCTGGGGCGGGTGCAGCGCGGCACGGTCAAGAAGGGCGAATTTGTGCAACTGATGCACAAGGACGGCACCATGACCAAGAGCCGGGTGGTGCAGCCGTTCACCCACATGGGCCTGCGCCGGATCGAGGCCGACGAGGTCAGCGCGGGCGACATCGTGGCGCTGGCTGGGATCGAGGACGCGCAGATCGGCGAAACGGTGGCCGATCTGGCCGATCCCGAGGCCTTGCCGATCATCACCGTGGACGAGCCGACGGTCAGCATGACCTTTCAGCCGAATACCTCGCCGTTTGCGGGCAAGGACGGCAAGTACGTCACCTCACGCCACCTGAATGACCGCCTGAAGCGCGAAGTGATGACCAACGTGTCGCTGAAAGTGGAGGAAGTGCGCCCCGACGAATTTATCGTGTCGGGACGCGGCGAGCTGCACCTGAGCATCCTGCTGGAAACCATGCGCCGCGAGGGCTATGAGGTTCAGGTGGGCAGCCCGCAGGTGATCATCCGCGAGATTGACGGCGTCAAGCATGAGCCGGTGGAACACCTGGTCATCGACGTGCCGGAGCATCATGCCAGCACTGTGATCGGCGTGCTGGGCGGGCGCAAGGGCCAGATGGTCAACATGGAGCCGCAGGGCACCCGCAGCCGCGTGGAATTCAAGATTCCGTCGCGCGCGCTGTTCGGCTTCCGCACCCAGTTCCTGTCGATGACGCAGGGCGAGGGCATTATGAGCCACGTGTTCGACGGCTACGCGCCGTGGGCCGGGGACATCAAGATTCGCCAGAACGGCTCGCTGGTCAGCATGGAAGACGGCCCGGCCTTCGCGTACTCGATCTGGAAGCTGCAAGACCGGGGAGCCTTCTTTATCGATGCGGGCGCGGAGGTGTATGTGGGCATGATCGTGGGTGAGAACGCCCGCGAGCAGGACATGAACGTCAACGTCTGCAAGAACAAGAAGCTGACCAACGTGCGTTCCAGCGGCGCAGACGACGCCCTGACCCTGACCCCGCCCCGCAAGATGAGCCTGGAAGACGCCCTGGAGTACATTGGCGGCGACGAGCTGGTGGAACTGACGCCGCACAGCATCCGCCTGCGCAAGAAAGTTCTGAACCCCAGCATGCGCAAGTAAACCGCAGCAGACTCAGAAACAAAGCCCCCGTTTCTATTACAGAGCGGGGGCTTTTGCCGTCGGCTGTGGTCGTGATGCGCTTGAATTTCCTCTCAGCTCTCGCGAGACCCCGGCTTCAGGCTCAGTTCCGATTCCGCCGCGCCGAAGCGTTCGCGCAGGAAATGGCCCTGGCTGAGCAGGCGGTCTGCGGTGGCGTGGTCATGTCGCAGCGCCTCGCGCACGCCGTCTTCCAGCAGGCCGAGTTGCTCGCTCAGCAGGGTTTCGGGTGGCTGGCCCTGGCTTTCCAGCGTGCGCCGCGCGCCGTCCGTCAGGTTCAGGTAGGCGCGCAGGGTATCGGGCAGGTACGCCTCGCGGGTCTGTGACAGCAGGTAGGCGGTGCGGGTGTCGCCGTCCACGCCGTCCTTGCGGGCGTCGGTGACCATGCACAGCAACTTCCACGCCTGCGTGCGGGCGGGTTCGGGCAGGCGCAGGGCCAGGGATTCCGGGGCGTCGGCCTGCGGGCGAGGCAAGGCATTCTGGGCGGCGGCGGGGAGGGGCTGGGCGGCCTGCCCGGCGGACGCCTCCAGGGCTTTGCGGGCCGTTTTGCCCGCATTGTCCACATAGGTAATAGCCGCAATGCCGCCGAAGATGACGATCAGGATGAAGACCGCCATAAACACTAGCCGGCCACCCTGACGGCCTGTCCCTCAAACGTCGGTCCAAGCGTCATCTGACTCATCCCGAGCAGTCTAACGCCCACGGCTGCCATGTGCTTGAAGTTCTCAGTTGCCGGGGGTGGCCGGGGCCGCAGTCTGCGGGGCCTTGGGCAGCGTCTGCGTCCCAAAGGACTTCAGGTCCAGCAAGAAATTCGCGTCGCTGGGCAGCATCACGGTCTGGATGCCGGGGGCCAGGCGCTCGGCCACCGTGAGCTGGATCAGTTGCGGGTTTTCCTTGAGGGCGCGGCCACGCAGGGACAGTGCCTCGGCCTCGCCCTTGGCCGTTTCGATGGCGGCCTTGGCTTTGCCCTGCGCCTGCACCACGTCGCGCTGGGCGCTGATCTCGGCCTGTTGCAGGCGGTTTTTTTCCACGGCCACCTGCTGTTCTGCGGTCTGCTTTTGCTCGATGGCCTGGGCCACGCTCTCTGGAATCTTCAGCTCGCGCAGCAAGATGGCGTCCAGGGTCAGATTATTGCGCGTGAACGCCTTGTTCAGCTCGTTGGTGATGCTGGCTTCCAGTTGGGTGCGCTGATTGCTGATCAGGTCGGCGGCCCCAAATTGCCCGATGGAATCGCGCACCTTGCTGCGGACCTGCGGACGCAACACCGTGTTGATGTAGTTGCGTCCCAGCTCCTTGTGCAAGATGGCCGCCTTGGCGCGGTCAATGCGGAACTGCACGGTCACGTCTGCCGTGATGTCTAGGCCCTCCTTGCTGCGGGCGCGGATGGACCCCTCGTCGCTCTGGGCGGTTTCGCGCGCCAGCGTCACTTCCTGAAGGCGGGCGTCGTACAGCGTCACCTGATCCACGAAGGGCATCACGAAATGCAGCCCGGCCTCCAGCGGACTGGGCTTGACGCCGCTCAGGGCGCTGAACACCACGCCCACGAAGCCCGCCGGAATGACCCGCACGCTCTGCGAGACGATCAGCCCGGCCACCAGCACGCCGCCGATGATCCAGCCCAGCCGGGGCGAGATGCGAATCTGGGGCACCTGCGGGGGGCCGCTGGGGTTGTTCACCGGATTGGGGCGCAGGGGCGAGAAGCCACGGTCGTTGTCGTTGCCAGGATTGGTCATGCTGCTGGATACGCGGTCTGCGCGGGGAAGGTTGCGTGTCATACGGACTCCGATTGGAAGGTGTTTGAAACACCTGGAAATCCGAGGGGAGCGAGCAGGAAACAAACGGAATCCGTATCAGCCAGATTGAGAGCGGGCTTCTTGCGCCAGGAACCACGAAAAGGGGAGAGGCACGCACGCGCACCCCTCCCCCGGTCTGAACGCCCTTACTGCCGGACGATCTCGGCGTCCTTCGGCAACTGCTTGAGGCCAGTCACGCTGAGGCCCGAGTTGACCTTGTAGTTGCCCACATTCAGGTCGGCCAGCGATTTGCCCGCGCTGCTCACGATCTGAATGCGGGTGGGCCGCCAGCCCGCCTCGGTGATGAACACGCGCGTCTTATCGGTGGTGTTGCCCTTCTTGGGGGTGGCCTCCAACTGGTACAGACGCTTGCCCGCCGTCCCCGTGGTGGACAGCAGTTTCACGTCGTACTGCGACAGCAGCGAGGCCACGCTACTGAGCTGCGTGAAGTCCAGCCCGCCGAAGCCCGCGCCGTCGGCGGCCTTTTTGGTGGACGTGACCGTGACCTGGTTGGTCAGGAACAGGTACTGGCGAATCTCGTTCTTGTCGGCCACCACGATATTGTCGGCCAGCGCATCGGGGGCGTTGAATTGCAGCCGGGCAATGTTCTGCGCCGGGATGCTTTTCACCGTGAAATCGATCTTCTGTGGGCTGGATTCCAGCGAGGCGTTGCCGCTCAGGCGAAAGGAAATGTCCCTGGCGGCTTTCTGTGCGGCGTCCACTTTGGAGATGATGTCCTGGGCGGTCTGGGCACTGGCCGAGGGGATCAATAGCACGCCGCAGAGGGCGAGGATGGACGTCAGTTTCGGAGGATTGCTCATGCCACGCAGTATCGCGTCCGCTCTCGTGAGAAGGAGGCGCGGCGGCTGACGCGGGGTTTACGCGGGGCGCGGGGTCAGGGCTGCGTGCTTTCTCCCAGCGGCAGAGTGTAGGTCAGCCGCGCGCCGTAGCCCGTTGTGCCGTCCACGCTGCGCCCGCCGCTGACGTTCAGGCCCACCTCGCCGCCCCCCAGGGGCCGGGTGGCCGCCAGACCTGCGCGCAGCGGCGTGGTGGTGGTGCGCCACGGCTCGTAGGCCGCGTACAGCCGCACGCTGCTGCCGGGGCCGAGCAGTTCACCCGCGTCCACGCTGCCGGTGATGCCGAAGGCCTTTGGTCCCACCAACGCGTCCAGTCCCAGATTCAGCCCCGACTCGGCGGCGTAGGAGACGCCTCCAGTCACGCCCAGCACATTCTGTCCGGCCCGCACGCCCGCGCGCCAGGTCAGCGTGCCGACGGGTTCGGTCTCGGGTTCGTCGCCGGGCTGCGCGCCCTCTTCGGGCGGCAGGGTCCGGGTCAACTCCCGGCGGCCCTCCACACCGACAGTTCCCATGTTCTGGCCGCCGAACTCGCCCCCGGCCACGGCGATCAGGGTGCGGCTGACGCGGTAGCGGGCGCGGAGGTCTGCCGCGACGCCTCGCTCCCGGCTGTCGGTGGCGTCAAAATTCCAGAGGGCCAGCGGGTCAATACGCCCGGCAGAGGTGCTGAAACCTGCGGCCCACAGGTTCAGCGCCACCGGCCCCACGCTGCCACCCAGGCGCGACGACATCCGCACGCCCCCGGTCAACGCCACCGCCGCGTCCACGCGGGCCGTGACCACGCCCAGCGGCGGCAGGGCCAGACTGCGCCCGTAGCCCACCTCGGCGGCGCGGGTGGACAGGCCCGCCGAGACGCGCCCGCCCAGCGCCGGGAAATCCGAGACGCCCACGCGCGCCCAGCCGCCGCCCTGCGCCCCGCCGTGGTAGGACACGCCGAAATCCAGAGCCGTCGCGCCCACCGTGCCTGTCAGCGCCGTGCCCGTCAGCGCCGTTCCCCACAGAACCAGTGCCAGTGCCGTCCATCTCTTCGTCATGGCGGCAGGGTAGCAGCATCAGCTTTTCTGGGTGCGTGCCCTGTAGGCTGGAGCCATGCGCCCACTGATCCCCGCCGCCCTCGTCGCCTGTGGTCTGGCCGCCTGCGCCCCCGCACCCCAGGTCTTGCAGGTGCCCACCATCGAGGTCCAGAGCGTGCGCCTGACCCGCCTTTCGCTGCCGGGTGGCCTGGGCGGGCCGCCCGTGGCAGACCTGAAACTGAAGCTGCGCGTGACCAATCCCAACGCCGTGCCCCTCAAAATGAGCAACATCGAGGCCACGCTGGTGATCGACGGCGCGCAGGTGGGCCTGGCCGAATTTCCGCGCGTGAATGTCCCGGCGCGCGGCTCCTCAGATCAGGACGCGGACGTGAGCATTCCTGTCACCCTGTCCACCGCCGCCTCGTTCCTGAAGGTGGCGCGCGGCCAGCAGGTCACCTACCGCCTGGACGGCACCTTCACCGCCGATTTCGGCCCGCTGGGTCCGAAGAACTTTGGCCCCTTCACGCTGAGTCAGGGACAGTGGAAGCAGAATCCGATTCTTCCGTTCTGAGCGGGAAGGTGCAGGGTGGCCCGTGATGGGACCGGGGAAACTCGACGAATTCCTTCTCTGGTCTGCCCGGTGGCTCCCTTATGCCGATGGTCTGCGACGCCTCCTGTTCGCAGAGAACGAAAGGCCGTCTTCAGGCACTCCCAGCCAGCGTGCAAGCTTCCCTTTGGTTCAGCTCGATTCATCCATGTGACGCCGACGCCGTACCCTGTTCCTATGCCCTCCTCTTCAGCTTTCCCCGATCCACAGCGCGCCTGGGCCTACCGTCCTGCCGAACCTCTGGCAGGCGCACCAGGCGGGCCGCTGTCCCACCTGACTTTCAGCGTCAAGGACCTGTACGGCGTGCCCGGCTGGCCGCTGACCGCCAGCACCCGCGCGCCGCTGCCGGGGGTGGAGGAGAGCGTGCTGGTGCGCCGCCTGCTGGAACTGGGCGCGTCCGCCGTGGGCAAGACCCACCTGCACGAAATTGCGCTGGGCATCACGGGCATGAACGGCTACGGCAGCACCACGCATCCGCAGGACCCGGCGCGCGTTCCTGGCGGCAGCAGCAGCGGCGCGGCGGTCAGCGTGGCGCTGGATCAGGTGGATTTTGCGCTGGGAACGGACACCGGCGGCAGCATCCGGGTCCCGGCGGCGTGGTGCGGCGTGGCGGGGTACAAGCCCAGCAGGGGTCACCTGGACTGGAGTACGCGTGGTGTACTGCCGCTGTCGTGGACCTGTGACCACACCGGCCCGCTGGCGCGTGACCTGGCCACCACCGCGCGGGTGCACGCGGCGCTGACCGGGCGGCAGATCGTCCCGCAGGACTGGAACGGCGTGCGCGTGGGCCTGTGGCTGCCGAACGGCTGGACCGACGACGCGGTGCGGGAGGCGACGCTGGCCCTCGCCGCCGATCTGGAACGGCGCGGCGCAACCGTTTCGCCCGTCCATCTGCCGGACATGCTGGATGCCTACTCACCCATCGTCCTGAGCGAGGCCGCCACCGTTCATGCGGAGGCGTTGCGCCTGCCTGACCCCGGCTTTCAACCGTTCACGCTCTCGGCCTTGCGCCAGGGTGCGGCGCTGACACAAGGAGAAATTCAGCGCGCCTTTGACCGCCGCGCCGAGTATGCCTGGCTGCTCGGTGGGCTGTTCACCGCCTTCGATGTCATTCTCGCCCCCGCCGTCCCCACCCCGCCTCCGCTGATCGGCCAGGACGAGGTGACGGTGGGAGAGGGCACCCTGCCCCTGCGCCGCGCCGTGTTGCGCCTGACCGCGCCGTTTAGCCTGCTGGGGGTGCCTACCGTGTCGCTGCCCACCGCCACGCCCTACGTCGGCGTGCAGCTCGTCGGGCGGCCCGGCGAGGATGACCGCCTGCTGGGCCTGGGCCTGGCCTGGGAGGCGGGGGCTTGAAACGGCTCCTCCCCATCGCCTTGCTGCTGGTCGCCTGCGCGCCCGCCGTCCGGCCCCAGCCGGTGCAGGTCTGGGAGGGTTCGGCGCGGGTCCTGCTGAGCGTGCAACAGTACCGCTTGACCTTCACGGTCAGTCCGGTAAGCCACGCCCTGAGCGGCACGTTTGTAAACCTCAGCAGCGAAGACCGCTTCGAGGCCACCGGAACGCTGCTGCCCGGCGTGGACGGCGCGGAACTGAGCGCGCAGGTCACGCCGGGCAGCGCCCCCCGCCTGAACGCGGGCATCCTGGGCTTCGGCATCAGCGGTGTGTCGCTCAAGGCCGACGCCTTCCTGAGTGGGCAGGTCAGGGGTGATCTGTTCACGGGCAGCCTGCGCGTCAGCGGCCTGCGCTCCCCGCTGACGCTGCGGCGCGTCCAGTGACCTCCGTGAGCGCCGCAGAGCTGTACCTGTCAGATGTGCGCGGGCGGATGCGCGGCGTCCGGGCGCTGGGAGAGGCCGCTCTGACCCAACTCCGGGAAGATGAGTGGCACATGCCGCTGGCCCCGGATGGCAATTCCGCCGCCGTGCTGGCGCAGCATCTGGCGGGCAACATGCACTCGCGCTGGGGGGCGCTGCGCGGCGGCTACGCGGCGGGAAGCGAGGGCGAGAGCGCCGCCCGCAACCGTGACGCGGAGTTCGAGGAGGGAACGCTGGACGGGGCCGACCTGCGGTCACTCTGGGACGACGGGTGGCAGGTTTTTCTGGACGCCGTGGATCACCTTGCGCCAGGCGATCTGACCCGCCCCATGACTATCCGGGGCGAGGTCCACACTGTGCTGGAGGCCCTTCAGCGGCAGGTGGCTCACTACAGCGGGCATGTCTATCAGCTCGTCCTGCTGGTCAAAACTCTGCGTGGCCCGGCGTGGCAGACTCTCAGCATCGCACGCGGCGGCTCGGCGCAATACAACGCGGCCATGCTCTCCGGATCAGGTGGGCGGGGCTAAGACAAATCTGGTTGCCGCTTGTCTTTCTGAAAAGACGTCCTGACTTTCGGCGTGCGCGGCGCGTTCACGGCTCCCTCCAGCGTCGCCACGACTTGCGCGACTTCCAGGGTGAAGATGTGGGCAGGCCACCGCGCACCCCACCGCGCCTGCCCTCCCTCCAGACAGCCGCCCCGCCCCCGCCCCTGCCCGGCGCTAGCCTGGCAACCATGACCCACGACGGCCTGCCCGAAACCTTCGACGTTCTCGTTCATCCTGCCCAATCTTTGAACGGCGCGCTGCGCGCCCAGCCCAGCAAAAACTACACCACCCGCTTTCTGCTGGCAGCCGCGCTGGCGGAGGGCGAGACCCGGGTGGTGGGCATTGCGGGCAGTGAGGACGCCGGGGCCATGCTGCGCTGCCTGGAGGACTGGGGCGCGGGGGTCTTGCTGGTTGGAGACGACGCCGTGATCCGGGGTTTCGGCGCGGCTCCGCGTGCGGGCGTGACCCTCAACCCCGGCAACGCGGGCGCGGTGGCCCGTTTCCTGATGGGCGTGGCGGCCCTGACTACGGGGACCACCTTGGTCACTGATTATTCCGATTCGCTGGGCAAACGGCCCCAGGGGGATTTACTCGACGCCCTGGAACGCCTGGGCGCACGCGTGGGCAGCACTGGTGGACGCCTGCCGCTGACCATCAGCGGACCTGTTCAGGGCGGCGTGGTGGAGGTCAGCGCCGAGAAGTCCAGCCAGTACGCCAGCTCGCTGATCTTCCTGGGGCCGCTGCTGCCCCTGGGCCTGGACCTGCGCCTGACCGGCCAGATCAAGAGCCATGCCCCGCTGCGGCAGACGCTCGATACGCTGAGCGCGTTTGGCGTGCGGTTCAGTGCCAGCGAGGACCTGACCCGAATTTCCATCCCCGGCGGGCAGAAGTATGGGGCCGGGCGCGTCTCGGTCCCCGGAGACTATCCCGGCTCGGCGGCCATGCTGGTGGCGGCGGCGCTGCTGCCCGGTCAGGTCCGCCTCTACAATCTGCGCGAGAACGATCTTCAGGGCGAGCGCGAGGCCGTGGCCGTGTTGCGCGAGATGGGCGCGGACATCGTGCGCGAGGGAGACACGCTGCTGGTGCGCGGCGGCCAGCCCCTGCACGCCGTGACGCGCGACGGCGACGGCTTCACCGACGCGGTGCAGGCATTGACCGCCGCTGCCGCGCTGGCCGAAGGACAGACCACCTGGCAGAACGTCTCGACCCTGCGCCTCAAGGAATGTGACCGCATCAGCGACACTCGGCGCGAGCTGGAGCGCCTGAGCATCCGTGCGACGGAGACGGCGGACAGCCTGAGCATCAGCGGCACCGGGCACATTGCCGGGGGTCTCACTGCCGACGGCCACGGCGATCACCGCATGATCATGCTGCTGACGCTGCTGGGGCTGCGGGCCGACGCGCCCATCCGCATCACCGGCGCGCACCACATCCGCAAGAGCTATCCGCTGTTCTTCCGCCACCTGGAAGGGCTGGGCGCGCGCTTCGAATATCTGCCCAGCGATACCCATTAGAGCATCTTAGGGCTTACGCGAAACTCAGAGATGGGTTTTTGAGCTGCTGGCGCATGTAGTCATCAAGAAGACCGAATTTTAGCGCGTATATCGTTTTCTTCGCCTCTTTGGCCTGCTGGTTCAATCGAATCCAGACCAGCATGGCAGTGCCGATGTGATTGCGTTGAGATCGCCCCAGACGGCATTGACAGTCTTCG
>NZ_JNIW01000033.1 GCF_000701425.1 Deinococcus frigens DSM 12807
CTACGGTGGCACTGGAGAACCACTGGAATGCCTCATCCTTTGCGCTGAGCCTGGGACGGGCAGAGGTTTTGCTGGAGGCCAACGGCCTCCAGCAACGTCCCGCCACTTCACGAGTGTTTTCCTATGAGGACATCAAACGACGGGCCTACAACCGACTCCTGGCCTGGCGAATTTTGAGCAATCTGGGTCTTCAGTCGCGATTTACTGAATTAGAAAAACACCCGTCTAGGCCGCTGGATTTGGGGGTTAAGGCAGCCTGAATCCGGCTAAAAGTGTCCGAACCATTGATGGGCCGTCCAGCCTCAGCTCAACCCTAACCCAGCGGCAACTCGTCCAGGTGGGCCAGCCAGTCCAGCGGATCGTTATAAATCTTGATGGCCCCGTCCAGCCGCTCATCGCCGCCGCAGCGCAGGGCCACGGTATCCACGCCGCTGCTGCCCGCACTTTCGATGTCGTAGGGCGTGTCGCCCAGCATCAGGACCTCACCGGCCTTGCGGCCCAGCTTCTTCAGCGCCGCCTTCACGATGTCCGGGGCGGGCTTGGAGTCCTCCACATCCGAGGCGGTCGTGCGCTGCGGCACCAGATCGGCCACGTCCGCGCGCATCAGCAGGGCCTCCACCACCTCCGCGTCGCCCGAGGTCCCGATGATCAGATCCAGACCGCGCCGCCGCAGTTCCTCCACCAGCTTGCGCACGCCCGGCTGCGCGCGGACGGTGGGCAGCTCGCCGCGCTGAAAGTGATCCTTCTAGGCGCGGGAGAGCTGCTCGTACTGTTCGCCCTCCGGCTGCACCCCGGTCAGGCGCGGCACCAGTTGATCGCCGCCCATGCCGATCAGGGGCCGCACGTCAGCAAAAGATACCGAAAACCCGCCGTCTGAAAAAGC
This sequence comes from Deinococcus frigens DSM 12807, assembly GCF_000701425.1. Taxonomy (GTDB): domain Bacteria; phylum Deinococcota; class Deinococci; order Deinococcales; family Deinococcaceae; genus Deinococcus; species Deinococcus frigens. The sequence goes on from NZ_JNIW01000033.1 coordinate 884, forward strand.
GTGAACCCAGGCACGAGCGTGGGCGTCGTTGCTGTCCACCAGCGTGCCGTCCAGATCGAGGATGATGGCGTGGTAAGGGGTCATGGCCGCCAGGGTAACGGCGGCGCGGGGGCGGCAGATGGGCGGCGCTTGGCCGGGGCTTTATGGCGAGGTCTGGCCCGGCCTTCAATCCAGCGCCGCCGCCGCGCAGCGCCCCGCCACCCGTCCGCTGAACAGGCAGCCGCCTAGAAAGGTGCCTTCCAGCGAGCGGTAGCCGTGCATCCCGCCGCCGTCGAAACCCGCGACCTCCCCTGCCGCGTACAGCCCCGGCATCGGCTGACCGTCTGGCCGGAGCACGCGCGCCTGCAAATCGGTTTCCAGGCCGCCCAGCGTTTTGCGGGTGAGGATGTTCAGCCTGACGGCGATCAGCGGCCCCGCAGCCGGGTCCAGCAGCGGCGCGGGCTTGACGATGCGGATCAATCTCTCGTTGATCAGGGCACGCGCGCCGCGCACCATCGCCAGTTGCGGGTCCTTGCCGAACACGTTGGCCATCTGGAGGTCCCGGTCCGCCACCTCCCGCGCCACCGTCCCGAACTCCACCGCGTCATGGCCAGTCAGCTCGTTCATGCCGCGCACCAGGTCAGGCAGGCTGTCCCGCACGACAAAATCCGCGCCCTGGTCCATAAATGCCTGTACCGAGGGCGACACCTTTTTGCCCAGCCGCCCGGCCACCTTGCGCCAGTCGCGGTCCGTCAGATCGAGGTTCTGTTCACTGCCTTTTAGGATGACGGAATACGGAGTCAGTAGGCTCTCAGATTTGAGACGTGGTGGACACGCAAAAACGCCCGGTGAGGGCGATTGGGGCAGGCTAGCCGGGATACGGTGAGCCGTCTAAATCTTCTTGCTTGCCCCTGAAAGAGTGAACTCCTTCTTGATGATCGCCCGGTTCAGCACGAACCAGGTGTACGGGTAACCGTGCGTGGTGATGTGTTGCAGCGTGCCCAGGGTATCGAAGCCGGGGTAGTTGGGGTAGGGCAGGCGGGTGCCGTCCGGCGCGAGCCACAGGCTGCTGGGGCCAGGCAGGATACGGATGCCGTGCATGGGCCAGACCGGGTTCCAGTTGCGAATGCCCTCGGTGTAGTGCCACATGCGGTCCCGGTTGATCAGGTGCGCGCCCGCCGCCTCGGCCATCTGTTGCGCCGCGCCGTCCACATGCTTCGGCACGCCGGAAATCATGACCTCGGGCGCGGGGCCGAGGCGCTGTGTGGGCCAGTTCTTCCGCACCAGTTCCTGATTGCCGCCGATGCCGCCGGCAGTGAGAATGACGGCCCCCGCGTTCAGATCAAAGCCGTCCACCACCACCCTTGAACTCTGCTCGCCGCGCAACACGTCCGACACTTCCAGCACGTCGCCGTGAACGCCATGCACCACGCCGCCTGAGATATTCAGGCCACGGACGCGGTGGCGGAACTTGAAGGCGATGCGCCCCGCCGCCACATGCTCCCGCACCCGGCGCTCGAACGGTTCCACCACCCCTGGCCCGGTGCCCCAGGTGATGTGAAAACGCGGCACGCTGTTGCCGGGGCCAGATGCGCCCTGCCCGCCGCGCTCGGCCCAGCCCACGCCGGGAAAGAAGCGCACGCCCTGCGACGCCAGCCAGCCGTACTTTTCCCCAGCGGCAAAGTCCACGTAGGCTTCGGCCCATTTGCGGGGCCAGTAATCCTCCGGGCGGTCAAATCCTGCGGTACTCTGCCAGTCGCGCCAGGCCAGCTCATGGCTGTCACGGATGCCTAAACGCCGTTGCTCAGGCGTATTGATCGCGAAAAGCCCCCCGAAGGACCAGAACGCCTGCCCGCCCAGGTTCTGCTCGCCCTCCTGGTCCAGCAGCAGCACGCGCTTTCCCGCGTCGGCGGCCTCGGCGGCGGCCACCAGCCCGGCCAGGCCCGCGCCGATCACGATGATGTCGGTGTATTGGGTCGTCACGCTTTGAGTGGTCATGGGGTCTCCTCCAGGCCGGTGGTCCGCCTGACGGTGAAAAATTGAGATGGGCCATTGTGCCGCACCGCCGCACCCGTTTGAAGCGAGGCTCAACGCTTTTTGAGACAACCCGGAGGGGAACAGCCGCCGCGCCCGCTAAGGTCAGGCATGGCATACCAGGCAAAATTGAAGGGCGGGCAGACCGTCGTGCTGGAGAATCAGGGCGACCAGACTGTGATTCGCGTCAGCAGCGGCGGCCAGCGCCAGAGCAGCAGCGCCACCACAGGCGCGTGGAAGGAGTCCCCCACCCTGTTTCAGACGGATGACGGCGCGGTGGTGGAGGTTCACACCGGAGACGGTTCAGTCTATTTCCAGCTTGGGCAGGGGCAGTTGCATTCGCTGGATCAGGCCCCCCCGCTGGAAGGGGCCAGACACCTGGAGCTGGAGGATGTGGCAGATGGCACCGGCCAGAGCGAGATGAAACCGATGACGCCCATGAAACCCCTCAAACCGATGCAGCCGATGTGACGGTCCTTTCACTGTCTTTTTAGACCGGGTCCAGCCCTGTGCCAGGGGTCTTGGCAAACCAGATACTTAGGCGTAGAATCAAATCACATCAAACTAGGTTGCTGTTCTGCATGGATAACCAGCGACCCGCCCTGTTCATCACCGGCGTGAACCATGCACCTGATTTCCTATGGAAATCTGGGTGCAATGGAACGCCGGTTTTGTCGTGTTACGAGGAAAGGAGGAGGGCATGGAAAGTCTGACGGTCACGGTGAATGGTCAACCCAGAGAACTCCAGGGCGTGCGGCCCCACACCACGCTGCTGAACTGGCTGCGGGACGGCGGCCTGACCGGCTGCAAGGAAGGCTGCGCCGAGGGCGAGTGCGGGGCCTGCGCGGTGCTGGTCTCGCGCCCCGACGGGCAGGGCGGCACGCGGCTGGAAAGCGTCAACGCCTGCCTGGTGATGCTTGCGGCCATGAACGGCCAGGAGGTCATCACCGCCGAGGGCATCGGCTCCCCTGACCACCTGCACCCTGTTCAGGGAGAAATGGCGGTGCGGGGCGGCTCGCAGTGCGGGTACTGCACCCCCGGCTTCGTGGTCAGCATGGCCGCCGAGTACTACCGGCCCGAGCGCCAGGACGGCGAACACCACGCGCCCAATGGTTTTGACATCCACTCGCTGAGCGGCAACCTGTGCCGCTGCACCGGCTACCGCCCCATTCAGGACGCCGCGCACGCGCTGGGCACGCCGCCCGAAGGCGACACGATGGCCGCGCTGCGGACCCGCCCGGCCCCCGCCGCGCCGCCCACGCACCTGTCCACCCCCGACGGCGACTTTCACCGCCCCGCCGACTTGCCGGAGGCGCTGGAGCTGCTGGCCGAACACCCCGACGCCACCCTGCTGGCGGGCGGCACCGACTGGGGCGTGGAAGTCAATATCCGTCACGCGCGGGCCGGGGTCACGATTGCGGTGGACGGGCTGGCCGAACTGCGCGAGCTGGAGTGGCACGAGGATCACGTCCGCATCGGCGCGGGCCTGAATCTGTCGGACATTGAGCGCCGCCTGAACGGGCATATTCCGTTGATGGCCGAGTGGTTCCCGCAGTTCGCCAGCCGCCTGATCCGCAACAGCGCCACGCTGGGCGGCAACATCGGCACCGCCTCCCCCATCGGCGACAGCCCACCCACGCTGCTGGCGCTGGACGCCTCGCTGCTGCTGGCCTCGCGGGGGGGCGAGCGTGAGGTGCCGCTCTCGGAGTTCTTCAGGGGCTACCGCCAGACTGAGTTGCGGGACGGTGAGCTGATTCGCGCGGTCAAAATTCCGCTGCCCCTCGCGCCCGTCAGCGGCTTTTACAAGTACGCCAAGCGGCGCTTCGACGACATTTCCAGCGTGGCCGTGGGCATCGCCCTGGAACTAGACGGCAACAACGTGAGGCGCATCCGCATCGGACTGGGCGGCGTGGCCGCCACGCCTCTGCGCGCTCTGAAGGCAGAGGAAGCCCTGACCGGCAAGCCCTGGACCGAACGCAACGTCCGCGAGGCCGCCCGCCTGATGGGCCAGGAAGGCACGCCGCTGAGCGATCACCGCGCCAGCGCCAAGTACCGCGCCGCCATGCTGGAACAGGCGCTGCTGAAGTTCTTTTACGAGAAACAGGAAGTGGTCCGTGGGTAATTCTGATTGGTTCAGACCTCTCTGCGACATCCAACGCCCAGACCCTTCACCGGAGGTGACCCCATGACCAGCCTGCATGAACGCCCGCTTGGCGGCGCAGTCGGTGACGCCGTGCCGCACGAGAGTGCCTCGGCGCACGTCACTGGACACGCGCTGTACACCGATGACCTGAGGGTGCGCCTGTCAGGGTTGCTTCACGCCTGGCCGGTGCAGGCCCCGCACGCCCACGCCCGCGTGACGCGCCTGGACTGTTCGCAGGCCCTCAACGTGGGCGGCGTGGTGCGTGTGCTGACCGCCGATGACGTTCCTGGCGCGAACGACGCGGGGGTCAAGGGCGACGAACCCCTCTTCCCCACCGAGGTCATGTACCACGGACATGCGGTGGCCTGGGTGCTGGGCGACAGCATCGATGCGGCGCGGCTGGGGGCGCAGGCGGTGGAAGTCGAGTACGAACAGCTTCCTTCGCTGATCAGCATTCACGACGCCATCGCCGCCGACTCCTTCCAGGGCGCGCAGTCCACCCTGCGGCGCGGGGATATCGCGCTGGGCTTTGAGGGCGCGGCCCACACCTTCGAGGGCGAGTTCGAGTTTGGCGGCCAGGAACACTTCTATCTGGAAACCAACGCCGCGCTGGCCTACGTCGATGAGGGCGGGCAGATCTTCATCCAGTCCAGCACCCAGCACCCCAGCGAGACGCAGGAAATCACGGCGCATGTGCTGGGCCTGGAGGCCGCGCAGGTCACGGTGCAGTGCCTGCGGATGGGCGGCGGCTTCGGCGGCAAGGAGATGCAGCCGCACGGGTACGCCGCCATCGCCGCGCTGGGCAGCGTCCTGACGGGCCGCCCGGTCCGGTTGCGCCTGAACCGCACCCAGGACATGACCATGACCGGCAAGAGGCATCCCTTTCACGCCCGCTGGAGAGTGGCCTTCGACGAGGGCGGCACATTGCGCGCCCTGCAAGCCACTTTAACCAGCGACGGCGGCTGGAGCCTGGACCTGTCCGAGCCCGTGATGGCGCGGGCGCTGTGCCACATCGACAACGCGTATTACATCCCGCATGTGGAGGTGCAGGGGCGGATCGCCCGGACCAATAAGACCTCCCAGACCGCCTTCCGGGGTTTCGGCGGGCCACAGGGCATGCTGGTGATCGAGGACATCCTGGGCCGCTGCGCGCCGCTGCTGGGCACCGAAGCGCACGACCTGCGCCGCCTGAACTTCTACCAGCCCGGCGAGGCCACCCCCTACGGTCAGCCGGTGCGCCACGCCGAACGCCTCGAAGACCTGTGGGCACAGTTGCTGGTCAGCGGCGACTTTGGGGCCAGGCAGCAAGAGGTCCGCACCTTCAACGACGCGCACCCGCACACCAAGCGCGGCCTGGCGATCACGCCCGTAAAATTCGGCATCTCCTTCAACTTCACCGCCTACAACCAGGCGGGGGCACTGGTCCACGTCTACAAGGACGGCAGCGTGCTGATCAACCACGGCGGCACCGAGATGGGCCAGGGCCTGCACACCAAGATGATCCAGGTGGCCGCCACCGCGCTGGGCGTGCCGGTAGGCTGGGTGCGCCTGGCCCCCACCCGCACCGACAAGGTGCCCAACACCAGCGCCACCGCCGCCAGCAGCGGGGCGGACCTCAACGGCGGCGCGATCAAGAACGCCTGCGAGCAGATCAAGGAACGGCTGTCGGATGTCGCTGCTGGCGCGCTGGGCGTGCACCCGAACGACGTGCGCTTCGAGCAGGGTCTGGTCTATCCGCTGGGCCACCCCGACAAGGGCATGGACTTCAAGCAACTGGTCAAGGACGCCTACTACCTCCGCACGCACTTGTGGGCGGCAGGCTTTTACCGCACACCGGGCCTGCACTGGGACCGCGTGGCAATGCAGGGCGAACCTTTCAAGTACTTCGCGTATGGCGCGGCCATCACAGAGGTGGAGGTGGACGGCTTTTCCGGCCTGTACCGCACGCGCCGGGTGGACATCTTGCAGGACGTGGGCGACAGCCTCTCGCCGCTGATCGACATCGGGCAGGTAGAGGGCGGCTACGTGCAGGGCGCGGGCTGGCTGACGCTGGAAGAGCTGCGCTGGGACGAGTCCGATGGCCCCAACCGGGGTCGCCTGTCCACCCAGGCTGCCAGCACCTACAAACTGCCCAGCTTCAGCGAGATGCCGGAGGTGTTCAACGTGGCATTGATGGAACGTGCCACCGAGGACGGCGTGGTGTACGGCAGCAAGGCCGTGGGTGAACCGCCGTTGATGCTGGGCATCAGCGCCCGCGAAGCACTGCGCCAGGCGGCTGCCGCCTTCGGTCCCGCTGGACGGGCGCAGGAACTCGCCTCTCCGGCCACACCCGAAGCCGTCTTCTGGGCGCTGGAAGAGGCGCGGCAGGCCCAGGGCGAGCCGGTGGCGGCGGATGACTGAGCCGTTGATGGTGGCTCCCCCTCCCCAGCCCTCTGCCACGGGGAGGGAGGGCGTTGAAGGCCCTGTTGCAGTCCTCTCCCGCCACCCAGTCTCATGAACTGGCTCTCTGCCGTTCAACACCTCACCGAGACTTCCACGCCCGGCGTGCTGGTCACCGTCGCCGCCGTGCGGGGCCATGCGCCGCGCGAGGCGGGGGCCAAGATGGTGGTCAGCGCGGACGCGAGCTGGGACAGCGTGGGTGGCGGCAACCTGGAGGCCACCGCCGCCGAGCGGGCGCGGGCCATGTTAAACGTGTCGGCCACCACGCCAGAACTGCTGACCCTGCGCCTGACCGATGGGGCCAGCAACGAACACGGACGCCAGTGCTGCGGCGGCGAGGTCACGCTGCTGCTGGAACCCCTCCAGACAGTACGCCCGCACATCGCCATCTTCGGCGTCGGGCATGTGGGGCTGGAGCTGGGGCGCATCCTGTCGCGGCTGCCGCTGAACCTGCATCTGGTGGATTCGCGCGCGGCGCAACTGACCTCGGAACGGCTGGCCCCGCTGATGGACGGCGCGGCGCGGGTGGAAGTTCACCACTCCCCCATCCCTGAAATGACGCTGCACGAGCTTTCGCCGGGCGCTCACATCCTGATCCTGACGCATGACCACGCCGAGGACGCCGCCCTGTGCGACGCGGCGCTGAGGCGGCCCGATCTGGGTTTTATCGGGCTGATCGGCTCCAGCGTCAAGTGGCTCCGCTTTCAGGACCAACTGCGGCGCGAGGGGCACGGCGACGTGGACCTGGCGCGCATCACCACCCCCATCGGCCTGCCGGGCATGGCGGGCAAGACGCCTGCCGTGATCGCCCTCAGCGTGGCCGCGCAACTCGTGCAGCGGCTGGAAGCCGATCAGGCCGCCGCCCTCCCCGCTCCCCTGATTCAGAGGCAACCATGACCCCCACCCTGTACCGCGCCGCCTTCATGCACACGCCCTCCAGCCCCTTCACGGACGCCGACGCCCTGCACGTCGAGGAGGACGGCGGACTGCTGGTAAACGGCGGCGTGATCGTCCAGAGCGGTGATTTTGCCGGGCTGCGCGCCGCACACCCGGAAGCAGCAGTCCACGATCTGCACGGCGGGGTGTTGCTGCCGGGTTTTATCGACACCCACGTTCATTACCCACAGGTCCGCGTGATCGGCGGGCTGGGCCGCCCGCTGCTGGACTGGCTGGAACACGTCACCCTGCCCGAGGAGGCGCGGCTGGCTGACCCGGCCTACGCCCGCGCCGTCGCAAAGGATTTCCTGCACGGCCTGCGCTGCAACGGCACCACCACCGCGCTGGTCTTCGGCTCGCACTTTAAAGGGGCGATGGACCTGTTCTTTGAGGAAGCCGCGCAGACGGGCCTGCGAACGGTGGCGGGGCTGGTGGTCAGTGACCGCATGTTGCGCCCCGAACTGCACACCACCCCCGATCTGGCCTACAGCGAGGGCCGGGCGCTGATCGAGCGCTGGCACGGTGTGGGCCGCGCGCGTTACGCCGTCACGCCGCGGTTTAGCCTGTCGGCCAGCGAGGGCATTCTGGACGCCTGCGCCGCGCTGGTCAGCGAGTACCCGGACGTGCATTTCACCTCCCACATCAACGAAAACGTGCGCGAGGTCCAGACCGTCAGGGAACTGTTTCCGGGCCGCCTGGACTACCTGGACACCTATGACCGTGCCGGGCTGCTGGGACGGCGCAGCGTGCTGGCTCACAACATCCACACCACCGACCGCGAGCTGGGCCAGATGGCCGCGCACCACTGCACCGCCGCGCATTGCCCGTGCAGCAACTCGGCGCTGGGCAGCGGCCCCTTTCCCCTGAAGCGCCACTTAGCGGCGGGCGTGCATGTCGCCCTGGGCACCGACGTGGGCGGCGGCACCGGCTTCTCGCTGCTCAAGGAGGGCTTGCAGGCGTACTTCATGCAGCAGCTTCTGGGCGAGGACGGCCTGCCCCTCACGCCCGCGCACCTGCTGTACCTGTGTACGCGGGCCGGGGCCGAGGCGCTGGACATGCACGGTCAGATCGGGGATTTCAGCGCGGGCAAGGCGTTTGATGCCGTGTGGCTGTGTCCGCCGCAGGGCAGCACATTAGAGGCCATTCTGGACCACGCCAGCAGCCCTTCCGAGACCCTGGCCGCGCTGTTCGCGGGCGGCACGCAGGCCGATGTGGCGCAGGTCTGGGTGGGCGGGGGCGAGGTCTACGCCCGGCCCGGCCTCAGCAGTTCCGAATCCGTTCCAAAACAATCGCCTGTCCTGGCGTCGTAACGCTGGTCTGTCCCCTCCCGATTCACTGAAAACATCTTCACGCACAGCTCTTGAGGCAATGCCACAACGAGCCAAGGAGAACCCATGTCTGATCCTGCCGCTCCCCGCCCCACCACCCTCGCCCCGCTGTCGGGTCTGGACCGCTATTTCGGCCTGACGGCCCAGAACTCCAACGTCAAGCAGGAGATGCGCGCGGGCCTGACCACCTTCCTGACCATGAGTTACATCCTGTTCGTCAACCCGCAGGTGCTGTCCACAGCCATTGATGTCCCCAACGCCTTCGTGCAACTGCTGATGACCACCGCCATCGCGGCGGCTTTTGGCTCGCTGGCGATGGGGCTGGTGGCCAGGTATCCCTTCGCCCAGGCACCGGGCATGGGCCTGAATGCGTTTTTTGCCTTCACGGTGGTCCAGGGCATGGGCATCGCGTGGCAAACGGCGCTAGGCGCGGTGTTCATCAGCGGCGTGCTGTTCGTGGTCCTCAGCGTGCTGGGGGCGCGGCAGGCCATCGTGCAGGCCATTCCCAATTCGCTGAAATACGCCATCACCGGGGGCATCGGGGCGTTTCTGGCGTTCCTGGGCCTCAAGAACGCGGGCATCGTGATCGCCAACCCGGCCACGCTGGTGGGCATGGGTTCGCTGGCCTCGCCCACCGTGTGGCTGGCCAGTCTCGGCGTGATCCTGACCGCCGCGCTGATGGCCCGCCGGGTCACCGGGGCCATCCTGTACGGCATCCTGGCCACCACCCTGCTGGGCATCGTGACCGGGGCCGCCGTGTACGCGGGCGGGCCGGAGGGTGCGCTGCGCTCGTTTCCCGGCTTCGACGGCCCCTTCCTGGGCATCTTCGGCACGCCGGTGTGGCCGGGCGCGCTGGTGGGTCAGATGGACATTGCAGGTGCGCTGGGACTGGGCCTGCTGAGCGTGGTCTTCACCTTCTTCTTCGTGGACTTCTTCGACGCCACCGGCACCCTGACCGGACTGTCGCAGCGCGCAGGCTTTATTGACGCGCAGGGCAACATGCCGCGCGCCCGCCGCCTGTTCTCGATGGACGGCCTGGCCGCCATGTTCGGCGCGTTCATGGGCACCTCCACCACCACCGCCTATGTGGAGTCCGCCGCCGGCATCGGTGAGGGTGGACGCACCGGATTGACCGCCGTGACGGTGGCGGTGCTGTTCCTGCTGAGCATGTTCCTGTGGCCGCTGGCCGCCGCCATTCCCGGCGCGGCCACCGCCCCCGCGCTGATCCTGGTGGGCGCGCTGATGATGGACGGCGTGCGCCACATCGACTGGGATGACATCGCCGACAGCCTTCCGGCCTTTCTGACCATCATCACCATGCCGCTGACCTTTTCCATCGCCAACGGCGTCAGCCTGGGCGTGATCAGCTACTGCGCCATCAAGCTGCTGAGCGGCAGGGCCAGACAGGTCAGCCCCATCCTGTACGGGGTCGCGGCCCTGCTGCTGGCCCGCTACATCTGGCTGACCGAGGGCTAGGGGTTCAGAAAGTCCAACATCACACACACTCGCCGATAAGCGGGGCCGGGGATGCACCGTGGTCCCGCCCTCTCTTGCCGTATTCGCGGGCGTTTCAGGGCGGGCATCTGGAACATGCCATCGGACCGGATCATCAGCGCAGCCAACTGGGCTGTCTTGGAAAGGAGATAGAGCCGCGCCGCAGAGGCGTAGAACATTGATCCGAATGACAGCATCAGAGAAAAGACAACTGGAAGCTTCCGTTCCCCCAGATGCTCGGCAAAATTCACCCACTCGGTTCGGTCAACAGCAAGCCGCTCTTTTGACAAATGCTCTCAATTCAAGACCGCCCACCCGCCACCGCCTGCCCCCCGTGGACCAGCGGCGCGACCTGCGTTCCCAGCCGTTCTATGCCGCGCAGCATTTCGGCGTGGGGCAGCAGCACATTGGTCATCTGGAAGGTCAGGCGCGACACGCCGCCCAGCACACTGTCGATGTACCGCACCTTCTCGGCCACCGCCTGCGGATCGCCGATCAGATAGGGGCCAGTTGGCCCACAGGCCGCGTCGAACTGCTCGCGCGTGGGGGGCTGCCACCCGCGCTCCCGCCCGATGGTGGTAAACAGGCGTTGATAGCCCGGCCAGAAGGCGTCGGCGGCGGCCCCGTTCGTTTCACCCACGAAGCCGAAGGCATGGACGCCCACCTGGAGCTGCTCCGGGGCAAAACCGGCCCGCGCCCCCGCCTGACGGTACAGGTCCACCAGGGGCCGGAACTGCCGGAAATCGCCGCCGATCACGGCCACCATGAGGGGTAGCCCCAGCATCCCGGCCCGGACAAACGATTGCGGCGTGCCGCCCACGCCCAGCCAGATCGGCAGCTTTTGCTGTAGGGGGCGTGGGTAGATGCCCTGCCCGGTCAGCGCAGCGCGGTGTTGCCCGGACCAGTGGACGTGCGTTTCATCCCGAATTTTCAGCAGCAGCTCCAGCTTCTCGGCAAACAGCGAGTCGTAGTCGTGAAGGTCCAGGCCGAACAGCGGATACGCCTCCACGAACGATCCCCGGCCCACCACCAGTTCCGCCCGCCCGCGCGACAGCAGGTCCAGCGTGGCGAAATCCTGGAAGACCCGCACCGGATCGTCGGCGCTCAGGACCGTCACGGCGCTGGTCAGGCGAATACGCTGCGTGCGGGCCGCCGCCGCCGCCAGAATCAGCGTGGGCGCAGAGTCCAGATACTCCGGACGGTGGTGTTCGCCGATGCCGAAGACGTCGATTCCAGCGCGGTCCGCCGCCTCGATCTCTTCCAGCAGGTGGCTCAGCCGGTCTGCGGGCGGAAGCATCTCGCCGGTCTGGGGGTCCGCAACCACGGCGGCAAAGCTGTCGATTCCTATTTGCATGGGCGTTCTCCCTGGGCGGTCTGGCGGATCACCTCTGTCAAAATCTACTCTGTTTTTCAAAGTGATTTGTATTATGAACAGTATTGCTCCGCGCCCGCTCGTCACGGTGTTGTCGTTGGCCCCTGTCCACCGCCCGTTCCCGGCTGGCCTTCGACATCGGCGGCACTCCGTATGGGCCGCGCTGAGGCTGAACAGGCGGCTCCATCTGGCTGATCAGGAGTTAAACGCGCCAGCGGGAAACAGCGGTGGGGCCGGAGTTGGATTCCCGGCCTACCCACCGCTCCCTTCTGGGCGGGGCCGCCCTCCGTCCGCACACGCCCCATGTGCCAGACTGGCGGCACTTTATAACCTCTGGAGGTTCGCCCATGACCCACCCCACCCCTGCCCATGCCGCCGCCCCCCTGCCTGCCGACGGCGTGTATTTCCGCGCCTGCAACCTGTGCGAGGCCATCTGCGGCCTGCAAATCACCGTGCAGGGCGGCAAGGTGACCGATCTGCGCGGCGATCCCCTTGACCCGCTGAGCCAGGGCCACATCTGCCCCAAGGGAACGGCCTTGCCCGACCTGCACGCGGACCCGGACCGCCTCAAACGGCCCATACGGCGCGACGGCGACACCTGGGTTGAGATGGACTGGGACGAGGCGCTGGATTACGTGGCGGTGCGGCTGGGGGCGATACGCGAGAAATACGGCGCGGACGCAGTCGCCACCTTTCAGGGCAATCCCAGCGTTCACAACAGCGGCACGCTGCTCTCGGCGGGCGGACTGGTGCGGGCCATCGGCAGCCGCAACCGTTTCACGGCCACCAGCATCGACCAGTTGCCCCACCACTTTGCGGGCGCGGAGATGTTTGGGCACCCCTTTTTACTGCCCATTCCCGACATCGACCGCACCGATTTTATGCTGATGATGGGCGCAAACCCCCTGGCCAGCAACGGCAGCATCATGACCGCGCCGGACGTGCGGGGCCGCCTGAGGGCCATCCGCGAGCGCGGTGGGCGCGTGGTGCTGCTGGACCCCCGCCGCACCGAGAGCGCCGATCATGCCACCGATTTCCATTTCATCCGCCCCGGCACCGATGCTTACCTGCTGCTGGCGCTGCTGAACGTGATTTTTGCCGAGGGGCTGGAAAGGCTGGGACATCTGGCCGAATTCAGCGATGGATTGGAGGCCGTACAGGACGCGGCCCAGTCCTTCGCGCCGGAGCGGGTAGCAGGCTTGACCGGAGTCAGCGCCGACACCATCCGCACGCTGGCCCGCGACTTTGCCGCCGCCGAACGCGCCGTGGCCTACGGGCGCATCGGCCTGAGCATTCAAGAGTTCGGCGGGCTGTCTCAGTGGCTGGTCAACGTCCTGAACGCCGTGACCGGCCACCTGGATTCAGAGGGCGGCGCGATGTTCACCCGGCCCGCCTATGACCTGCTTCAGCGGGCGAGGAAGGGCGCGGTCTACCACGGGCGCTTCATGTCCCGCGTACGTGGCCTGCCTGAATTTGACGGCGAGCTGCCCAACGTGACCATGACTGAGGAAATGACAGTCCCCGGCGACGGCCAGATTCGTGCCCTGGTCACGGTGGCGGGCAACCCGGTGCTGTCCACCGCAGACGGCGCGGCGCTGGACACGGCGCTGGACGGGCTGGAATTCATGGTCAGCATCGACCCGTACCTGAACGAGACCACCCGCCACGCCCACGTCATCCTGCCCCCTGCCTTCGGGCTGGAAGTGGCCCACTACGACGTGACCTTTCACCTGCTGGCGGTGCAGAACACGGCGCGGTACTCGCTGCCCGTCTTCCCGATTGCCGACGATCAGCGCTTTGATTACCAGATTTTCATGGGCCTGACCGAGCGACTGACGGGCAAGGCGGGCAGCACACCGGAGGAAAAGCTGAATATGGGCTTGCAGGCTGGCCCATACAGCACCAGTCTGGACGAGCTGAAGGCCCATCCGCACGGCGTGGATTACGGCCCGCTGCAACCGTGTTTTCCTGAACGCCTGCTGACCGCTGAGGGCCGCGTCAACCTCGCCCCCGCGCCGATGCTGGCAGACCTGCCACGGCTGGAGACGGCGCTGGAAGTCACGCCGCCCCCGCTGGTGCTGATCGGGCGGCGGCAGCTTCGCAGCAACAATTCGTGGATGCACAACACGCCCCGCCTGATGCGCGGGCCGGGGCGCTGCACATTGCAACTCAACCCCGCCGACGCCGCCGGATTCGCGGACGGGCAGGATGTGGAAGTTCGTTCCCGCGTGGGCGCGGTAACCGTGCCGCTGGAACTGACCGATACGCTGATGCCCGGCGTGGCCTGTCTGCCGCACGGCTTCGGCCACTCGCGGGCGGGCGTGCGCCTGAGCGTGGCAACGGAACACGCCGGGGTCAGCCTGAATGACCTGACCGATTCCCGTCGGGTAGACGCCCTGACGGGGAATGCGGCGGTGAACGGCACGCCGATCACGCTGCACGCGGCGGCCGATGTTGCGGAAAGCGCGGCGGACTGAAGGGACCCCCTCATACGGATTCCGCTTAATTCCTTACCACTCCGGGAAAGCGCCGGAGTGTTAATCCATACGCGAAACCCGTATTTTTTTCTACTCGCTCCGTTCGGATTTCACCGTTTTTGCAAACGATTCAATCGGAATCCGTATCACCCGCCGCTGGCGCGGCACCCTCTCCCCTGCGGAGAGGGTCGAAAGATGACAGATTCCACGGTTCCGCCCTCGCCAGGGCAGGCAACAGAAAGCCCCTCTCCGTGGGGAAAGGGGTTGGGGGTAAGGGGTCTCGTCACCGGGTCTGTGGGAACCCCAGATCCACCTTGCTTCCCGCCGGATCGGGCCAGCGCGAGGTGATCACCTTGCTGCGGGTAAAGAACTTGATGCCTTCCGGGCCGTACATGTGCGTGTCGCCGAACAGGCTGGCCTTCCAGCCGCCGAAGCTGTAGTACGCGACGGGAACAGGCACAGGAACATTGACACCCACCATTCCAACTTCCACATCGAACTGGAACTGGCGGGCCGCACCGCCGTCGCGGGTGAAGATGGCGGTGCCGTTGCCGTACTCGTTGTCGTTGATGAGTTTCAGGCCTTCCGCGTAGCTGTCGGCCCGCACCACGCACAGCACCGGGCCGAAGATTTCATCGTCGTAGGCGTCCATACCGGGTTTCACGTCGTCCAGCAGCGAGACGCCAAGGAAGAAGCCATCGTTGTCAAACTTGGCGTCACGCCCGTCCACCACGACTTTTGCGCCCTGCTCCTGTGCGGACGCGATGTATCCGGCCACCCTGTCCCGGTGTTCGCGGGTAATCAGCGGCCCCATCTCGTTGCCTTCCACGTCGCCGGGGCCGATCTTGAGGGCAGGGAGGCGCTCCTGAATGGCGTCGATCAGCTTATCGCCCGAGTCCCCCACCGCCACCACCACGCTGATCGCCATACAGCGCTCGCCCGCCGAGCCGTAAGCGGCAGACACGGCAGCGTCGGCGGCCATGCCGATATCGGCATCGGGCAGCACCAGCATGTGGTTTTTCGCGCCGCCCAGCGCCTGCACGCGTTTGCCAGCGGCGGTTCCCTTCTCGTAGATGTACCTGGCAATCGGCGTGGATCCCACGAAACTGACGGCGGCAATTCCGGGGTGTTCCAGAATGGCGTCCACCGCCTCCTTGTCGCCGTGGACGACGCTCAGCACGCCGTCGGGCAGCCCGGCCTCCTTGAGCAGTTCGGCCATGAAGTTGGCGGCAGAGGGGTCTTTCTCGCTGGGTTTAAGAATAAAGGCGTTGCCGCAGGCCAGCGCGTTGCCCAGCATCCACAGCGGCACCATCGCCGGAAAGTTGAACGGCGTGATGCCCGCCACCACGCCCAGCGGTTGCTGGATGCTGTACACGTCCACTCCCATGCTGACCTGTTCGGAGTAGCCGCCGCGCAGCAGATTGGGAATGCCGCAGGCGTATTCCACGTTCTCCAGTCCGCGCGCGATCTCGCCCAGCGCGTCACTGTGCACCTTGCCGTGTTCGCGGGTGATGATGCGGGCCAGGTCATCCCGCCGCGCCGAGAGCAGCTCCCGGAACCTGAACATCACGCCGGAGCGCACGCTGAGAGAACTGGAACGCCACTTCTGGGCGGCGGCGGTGGCAACCCCCACCACGGCGTCAATTTCAGCGGCGCTGGCGAGCGGCACCTGCGCCTGAACCTGCCCGGTGGCCGGGTTGTAAACGGGAGCGGTGCGGCCCGACTTTCCCTCGGCGGGAGCGTTGCTCAGCCAGTGGGTGAGGGTCTGGGTTTTTTCGGTTACTGCGGTCATGGGTGTACCTCCGTGTCATTCAGGGAACGCTGAGCGGGCGTCTGCGGTTTACCTCCTCCCCAACCCTCCCCTAGAAAGAGGGAGGGAGCCGAACGATCAGGCGCTTTTGTCCTTTCCAGCCCCTCTTTATGGGGGGCCGCCGCGTAGCGGCTGGGGGGGGGTGAGCAAAGCGAACCTTTCTAGTCCGCTGCCACCCCGCCCGCAATCGCCGCGTCTACCAGCGCCAGCGCCTCCTCATACACGTCTAGCCCGGCGTCCAATTCCTCCTTCGTGATCAACAGCGGTGGGCAGACCCACACGAAATTGAAGCGGCTGTAGGCGTACACCTGCTTGCTTCGCAGGTGCGCGGCCAGTTGGCCCATCTCCGGCGAGGTGCCACCAAAAGGGGCCAGCGGTTCCTTCGTCGCCTTGTCCTTTACCAGCTCCAGCACGCTGAACAGGCCCTTGTAACGCACGTCGCCCACGCAGGCGTACCTCGCTTTCATGGCCTCCAGCCGCCCCCCCAGGTACGCGCCCAGCTCCAGCGCGTTCTCGAACAGGCCCTCGTCCTCGTAGATCGCCAGGTTTTCCACGGCGGCGGCGCAGCAGACCGGGTGGCCGCTGTAGGTCAGGCCGCCCCACAGCATGTGAGTGTCGAAGTAATCGGCAATCGGCTGGCTGACGATGCACGCGCCCAGCGGCATGTAGCCGCTGGTGAGGCCCTTGGCGCAGGTCACGATGTCGGGTTTGATGCCGTAGTGCTGCGTCGCCAGCCACTTGCCGGTGCGCCCGAAGCCGCTCATCACTTCATCGGTAATGAGAAGGATACCGTACCTGTCGCACAACGCCCGCAGTTTGGGGTAATAGTCGTCGGGCGGCACCAGCAGGCCATTGCTGCCCGTGATGCCCTCCACCAGAATGGCGGCGATGCTGTCCGGCCCCTCCATCTGAATGATTTCGTCAATGTGGGACACGCATTCGCGGCCACACGAATCTGGCGTCTTGCCGAAGGGGCAGCGGTAGCAGTAAGGGTCAAAGGCGCGTACCACGCCCGGCACCCCCGGCTCCACCGGCCAGCGGCGCGGGTCACCGGAGGCGGTCATGCTGCCCATCGTCGCGCCGTGGTAGCTGCGATACCGGGTGATGATCTTGTCGCGGCCCGTGACCAGGCGGGCAATTTTGATGGCGTTCTCGTTGGCCTCGCTGCCGCCCAGCGTGAAGAAGGTCTTGGCCAGCCCGGTGACCTCGGCCAGCTTCTGCCCCAACTCGCCGCGCGGTTCAGTGGCAAAGGACGGCCCGGCAAAGCACATGGTGTCCACCTGTTTCTTGATGGCCTCCAGCATGCGCGGGTGCTGGTGGCCGACGTTCAGGTTGATCAGTTGGCTGGAAAAATCGAGCCAGGTGTGGCCGTCGCCGTCGTAAAAGTGGCTGCCCTTCCCGCCAGTCATCACGGGGGGCAGCGGCCCACCCTGCACGGACCACGAGAACATGGTGTAGTCGCGGTTCTGCTGCGCGATGTCGTGGGCAGACGCGACGGTTCCAGAGCTGACGGCGGGGCGCTCTTCGGTGCTGGTCATGGACGAACCTCCGGGCGAGAGAATTGAAGCAGGATGCTGCCTGCTATTGTCCTCCTTTCAGCGCGCCGGACTCAAGAGACAGGGTGTCCAAAACGCGCTCAGCTCTCCGACTCCGAACCCCTGGACAGTTCCAGCGCCAGCAGCAGGCCCAGTTGCCGCCGGGGATCGTCCAGATCGCCCAGCATGGCGCGGAGCTGTTCCAGGCGGTAATACACCGTCTGACGGCGCACGCCCAGACCACGGGCGGATTCGGCGACATTGAAATTGCAAGCCAGCAATGCGCTCAGGGTGTTTAGCAGGGTCTGGCGCGGGCGCGGCGGCAGGGCCAGCACCGTCCCCAGGTGCGAGGCCACGAAGTCGGCGGCGCGGCCCGTCTCGTTCAGGGCGTCGGTCAGGGGGGCCAGCGAGGGCGGGCTGACGGCGGCGGGCGGCCTGAGAATCCGGGCGTGGGCCGCGCGGGTCAGCTCCGCGAAGTTCACCTCCTGGCGGAAGACGATCAGCGGAAAGCCAGACTCGCGGGCCGCGTCCAGCGTCGCCGGGGGCAATTCGCGCACCTCGCGGACCAGCTCCAGCGCCAGTCCGTGCGCCCCGCCGCCCACCAGCGAGCGGAGATACGCCCCCCCGTCTCCCCCGGCCAGCGGCGTCCCCGTGCTGAGCAGCAGTTCGCCGCCGCTGAGAAAGCGGGCGGCGTCGCTGATCTCGGAGACGTGAACCCAGGTGATCGGCTGCCCCAGTCGGGCGTGGCCGCTCCTGACCTCCGCACCCGCAAAGGCCGGGAGGGTCAGCAACTCGGCCAGGGTGGGCAGCATGGCCCCCAGCTTAGCCGCAGCCCAGTCCTGATGGGAGTCCTGGCCCGTCCGCCTCTAACGAACGCCCGTTAGGCAGCCTGGCCTAAGATGAAGGCATGTCCGACTCAGACCCACGCGGCTTTCGCACGCGCGCCGTCCACGCGGGGCAGGGGATTGACCCGGCCACGGGCGCGCACGCCACGCCGATCTATGCCACCAGCACCTTTGCTTACGGCAGCGCCGCACGCGGTCAACGGTTGTTCGCAGGCGAGGAGAGCGGCTATTTCTACTCGCGCGTGACCAATCCCACCGTGCGCGCCTTCGAGGAAAAACTGGCCGATCTGGAGGGCGCACAGGACGCGGTGGCCTTCGCCAGCGGCATGGGCGCGGTGTCGGCCATCGCCCTGACCCTGCTGAAGCCGGGCGACGAGGTGGTGTTTCTGGCCCCACTTTACGGCGGCACCGAAGGTTTTTTGCTGGAGGTGGCCGCCAAATTCGGCGTGACCGTTCACGAGGCCCACGACGAGGCCGATCTGGAGGGCAAGCTGACCCCAAAGACGCGGCTGGTCTGGCTGGAAACGCCCACCAATCCGCGTCTGGGCATACTGGATCTGGCGCGGGTGGCGCGGGCCGCAAAGGCGGTGGGGGCGCTGACGGTGGCCGACAGCACCTTCAGCACGCCGTACCTGACCCGGCCCCTGGAACACGGCTTTGATCTGGTGATGCACAGCGCCACCAAGTACCTGGGCGGGCATGGCGACGCGATCGGCGGCGTCGTGGCCGGTCCGGCGGACGTGCTGGCCGAGCTGCGCGGCGTCGGGCTGCGGCATGTGGGCGCGTCACTGGGGCCGTTCGAGGGCTACCTGTTCCTGCGCGGCATGAAAACCCTGCCGCTGCGAATGGACGCCCACTGCGCCGGAGCGGCTGCGCTGGCGGACGCCTTGCAGGGTCATCCAGCGACCCAGGCGCTGTATTACCCCGGTTTGAAAGACCACCCCGGCCATGAGGTTGCCGCCAGGCAGATGCGCGCCTTCGGCGGTCTGGTCAGCCTGGACCTGGGCAGCATGGGGGCCGCCATGACCTTTCTGGACAGCCTGAAACTGTTTACGCAGGCGGTCAGCCTGGGCGACGTGGAGAGCCTGACCTGCCACCCCGCCAGCACCACCCACGCGCTGCTGGGCGAGGAAACGCTGCTGCGTCAGGGGGTGACGCCTGGCCTGGTGCGCCTGAGCGTGGGCATCGAGGACCCGGACGATCTGGTGCAGGACATGCTGGCGGCGCTGGAAACAGTCCGGGTGGGCGAACCGGCATAAATGAGCCGCCTCCCGGACTTTTCCGCTAGCCTGACCGCATGACCCGCAGCACCATTGACCTTAACGCCGACGCGGGCGAGTCCTACGGGGCCTGGACGCTGGGCGACGACGCCAACCTTTTTCCCCTGCTGAGCAGCGTGAATGTCGCCTGCGGCTTCCACGCGGGCGATCCATTGACCATGCAGCGCACGGTGGCGCTGGCGGCAAAGCACGGCCTGGGCATCGGCGCGCATCCCAGCTATCCCGATCTGCCGGGCTTCGGGCGGCGGATCATGGAGGCCGCTCCCGATCAGGTCTACGCCGACACGCTGTATCAGATCTCGGCGCTGGCGGGGATGGCCGGTGCGGCGGGAACGCGGCTGCAACACGTCAAGGCGCACGGCGCACTCTCCACCCGCGCCTGGACGCACGCTCCGACGGCTGAGGCGATTGCCCAGGCCACCCACGATTTCGATCCAGCGTTGCCGTTGATGGTCCTGCCCGCCACGCTGCTGGAGGTAGAGGCACGCAGACTCGGCGTTCCGGTGGTGCTGGAAACCTTCCCCGAACGCGCGTATTTGCAGGGTGGCCGCCTGGCCCCGCGCTCCATGCCCGGCTCCAGCATCCACGATCCCGCCGAGGCCGCCCGCCGCGCGCTGATGATGGCGACGCAGGGGCGGGTTGAAGCGATTGACGGGGGCTTTTTTGAATTCGAGGTGGATTCGCTGTGCATCCACGGCGACAATCCCAACGCCGTGCAAATTGCCCGCGCGGTGCGTGAGGCGCTGGAGGCGGCAGGTGTGAAAGTGCGCTCATTTGCCCACCCAGAGTCTTTCTGAATGCAGCGGCCCGCCCACGCCACCGGCCTTTATGTCCAGTTCTCGCAGGAGCTTGATCTGCGCCAGAACGCCCGCCTGCACGCCTTTCACCGGGCGCTCCGGGCTGACTGGCTGACGGGCGTCACGGACCTCGGCCCCGCCTATGTCAATCTGTTTGTCGAGTACGACGAGGCGCTGGTGTCCGGCGCGGCGGTGCGCGAATGGGTGGCGCGGCACCTGGCAAGTTTCGACGACTCTGCGGGCGCTGAGGGCAGGCTGATCGAACTCCCGGTGCGCTACGACGGCCCCGACTTGCCCGATGTGGCCGCGCGCACGGGCCTAAGCGAGGCCGGGGTAATCGGCCTGCATTCGGGGTCCGATTATCACGTTTACGCGGTGGGCTTCACCCCCGGATTCCCCTTTCTGGGCGAGGTTCCCGAACCCCTTCGCCTGCCCCGCCGCTCCACCCCGCGCCCGGACGTCCCGTTTAACGCTGTTGCCGTCGCCAATGCCCAGACCTGCGTGTATCCGCTGCCGTCGCCAGGAGGTTGGAATTTGCTGGGCACGGCGCTGGACACCATCTATGACCCCAACCGCGCCGCGCCGTTCTTGATTGCGCCAGGGGACCGGGTGCGCTTCCGGCCCACGGAGGGTGAGACGCCGCCCCTTCCCGCCGTGCGCGAGACGTGGCCCGCCGAAGCCCGCCTGCCGGCCTTGCGGGTGGAAAGGCCCGGCCTGCTGGACCTGCTGATGGACGGCGGGCGGCTGGGGCAGGCGCATGTCGGGCTGGCCCGCAGCGGCCCGCTGGATACACGTTCGGCCCACTTCGCCAACGGGCTGGTGGGCAACGCGCCCGACGCGCCGCTGCTGGAACTCACGCTAAAGGGTCCGGTTCTGACCGCCCTGCGCGACGTAGTGGTGGGCGTGGCCGGATTTGGAATGCGCCCAGTGGGCCAGCCGATGCAACGGGGGTTCCGGCTGCGGGCAGGTGAGACGTTGCGCTTTAGCTCTGGCCAGACGGGCGCAAGGGCGTATCTGGCGGTGGCGGGCGGCTTTGCGGGTACGCCGTTCCTGGGCAGCAGCAGCACGGACCTGATTGGCCGGGTGGGGCGGCCCCTGCGGGCAGGCGACGTGCTGGGACTGGCCCGCGTGCAAAACGCCCTCCCCGGTTTCGCCAGTCTGCCGCTGAGTCTGCCCGCGCACATCACCCTGCGCCTGCTGCCGGGGCCACAAGCCTCGCGCGAAGCCCTGGAAGCGCTGGGCAGCGGCCCCTTCCGCGTGGCTGGCAGTGACCGCATGGGCCTGCGCCTGAGCGGCACCCACAGCAGCCAGCAGGTGCCGGGCGGTCAGGTCATCAGCGAGGCCACCCCGCCCGGCGCGGTGCAGGTCACGCCCGCCGGGGAGCCGATCCTCCTGCTGGCAGACCGGGGAAGGATCGGCGGCTACCACAAACCGGCAGTGGTCCACCCCCAGGATTTGCCGCTGGCGGCACAGTTGCGGCCCGGTCAGCTCGTTTCATTGCAACCTGATCTGTCCGGCACGCCGGAAGACTGGGCGCGTCGCTGGACTATGTCGGCTGATCTTGACTGCACAAACTGACTCTCAAACCCACTCAAACGCCCACAGGAGAAAAAGCATGACCAACCCCCAGCGTTTTACAAACAAGACCGTCCTCATCACCGGCGCGGGCGGCGGCATCGGGCGGGCGGTGGCCCTGCGCTTCGCTGCCGAGGGCGCAAAGGTGGCCGTCAACGACATCAAAACCGACATGGTGCAGGCGGTGGTGGACGAGATCACGGCGGCGGGCGGCGCTGCCCTGGCGGTGAGCGCCGACGTGTCCGACGCCGCGCAGGTGGACGCCATGTTCGCCCGTGTGGAGGCCGAATCCGGTTACGTAGACGTGCTGTACAACAACGCCGCTTTAATCGACACCACCCGGCACTTTCTGGAGGCGGACGAGGCATGGTGGGACCGCATCCAGAAGGTCAACCTGAAAAGTGTGTTTCTGTGTTCCCACCGGGCGGCCCGCATCATGGCGCGGCGGCGCAGGGGCGTGATTCTGACCACCTCTTCCGGCGGGGCCACACGCGCCCACCGGGGCAACGTGGCCTACGACGCCACGAAAGGCGGCATCGAGGCCATGACCCGCTCGATGGCGCTGGACCTCGCGCCCTATGGCGTGCGCGTGTGCGGCGTGGTGCCCGGTTTCATCAACACCTATGGCCTGACCGACAAGGAATTGCGCGAGCGCGAGAAGATCGTGCCGCTGGGCCGCTACGGCGTGGCCGAGGACATGACCGGGGCGGCGCTGTTCCTGGCCTCCGACGACGCCTCGTACATTACCGGGCAATTCATCAGCGTGGACGGCGGCGTGCTGGTGCAGCAGCGCAGCGCCAACGTGGACACCTATCCGGTGGCGGGGTTTCCCGTGATCGAGGCGGACCTGAAATGACGCAAACCGCCGACATCATCGTGATCGGGGCCGGGATCATCGGTGCGGCGAGTGCCTACCGGCTGGCGGGGCGCGGCCTGAATGTGGTGGTGCTGGACAGGGACCGCCCCGCCAGCGGCTCCACGGGCCGGAGCGTGGCCGGGGTGCGGGCGCAGTTCCACAACGAGACCAACATTTTGCTGTCGCGCGAGAGCATCGCCGAATACGCCGCCATGCCGCAGTCGGGGTACTGCGCCGAGGGCTACCTGATGCTGATTCCCGAATCTGGCTGGGCCGCACACCGGGAGGCGGTGACCCTGCAACAGAGCCTGGGCATCCCCTCCGTTGTCCTGACACCTACCGAGGCGCAGCGGTACGCCGATTTCGACAGCGCTGGCCTGGGCGGGTGCAGCTACTGTCCCACCGACGGCAAGGTGGATGCCCACAGCCTCAACCACGAATACGTGCGCCTGGCGCGGGAAGCCGGGGCGCGGGTGGTGGTAGATACGCCCGTGACCGCCATCGAGAAAAGGGGCGAGGTCTGGCGGGTGAACACGCCTGGCGGCACATTCGAGGCCCCGCAACTCCTGAACGCTGCCGGGGCATGGTCCGGCGAGGTGGGGAGGCTGGCGGGTCTACAAATCCCCGTTCAGCCCGCCCGCCGCATGGTCTTCAGCACCGGGCCGCTGAATCTGCCCCGCCCCGTCCCCATGACCTTTGACCTGACCAGCGGCGTCTACCTGCGCTCGGAGGGTCAGCGCCTGATCTTCGGGCGGGCCGATCCCAGCGACACCGGCTGGAAGGAGGGCCTCAACTGGGACTGGCTGGAACCCACCCTGACCCTGGCGCTGGAGCGCTGGCCGTGGCTAGAAACGGCCTCTTTGGACCGCAAGGCCAGTTGGTGGGGCTACTACGAACTCACCCCGGACGGCTTTCCGGTGGTGGGCCGCATGCCGGGCGTGGGCGGCTGGCTCAACGCCTGCGGCTTTTCCGGCCACGGCGTGATGCAGGCCGCCGCCACGGGCCGCGTGATGGCGCAGATCGCCGTGGGCGAGACACCCTTTATTGATGTCTCGCCGCTGAGCATTGAGCGTTTTGCCGGGTCAGAGGTCAGGCGGCTGGATTTGCAGGTGTGACACTCGGCTGGCTCAGGGCTGCCTCGTGACCGTCTTAGGTGAAACGACGGTGTAGGCGTCCGGCCCAAAATGCCCACTGAGCTTGAGGATGAGCGCAGGAGTGAGGTGCTGCGCGTCCCATTTCTGAGTCTTGAACATACCTCGGTAAGGATCGAGGGCGAGTTGGAAATCATCGATGCTGGAGAAAAACTTGAAATTGCCATCGTCGTTGTACGATCTAAATTCGACCCGCCCTGGCCTTGCCTGATTGATATTGCTTGTCAAAATGATGTTGCCGCTGTTCAGGAATTCGCCTCCTTGAGTCTTGGTGGACCAATATCCAAAAGTAGGAGTGATGAGGGCATAGATGCCGCCTGACTCGAATATGCCAGTGAATGCGATCTTTTCGGTGGCCCTATCTGGATTCAGGGAATTCAGAATGGCTCCAGCATTGAGCTGCGGTCCAGAAAATCGGAGCGTGTATGAGTACAGGTCGTCGAGTACCCGCCAGTCGTTAGTTTCAATGGCAATGCGAGTTTGCCCAGCGTAGATGGTGGGATTGTTCCAGCCACTCACACGGAGGTCAGCACCTGTGTTGAGGAGGCCACCGATCAGGCTGTCCGTTCGTAGGAACGTCTTCTCTAGGGTACAAAAGTCGGGAGTAGACAGGAAAAGTCGGCTCCAGTACGGTGTTTTCTGCAATGAAAGACACCCAGAGCCGACGCCCCCAGGATAACCTGTTTGACCTTCTGCACCCACACTTCGGTCTTGATCCCCGCAGGCTGGCCGTCCTCAGCGCACTGATCCTCGCCCTCATTGAGGCTCGAACCGTCGTCCTGTGGCAACTGCTGCCGATCATTCATCTGGATGGCAGCGAAAATACCGTCTACAAGAGGCTGAAACGCTTTCTTCAATTTGAGCTGGATCAGCTCTTGATCGCTCGCTTCGTCTTGTCCTTTCTCCAGGATCAGAAGCAGTTGCTTCTGATCCTGGATCGCACGAATTGGAAATGGGGCAAGCAACACCTCAATATTCTGATTTTGAGCGTCTCCTGGCGCACGTTTGCGCTTCCTATCGCGTGGGTGTTGCTGCCGCATGGTGGCAACAGCAACACGGCCACCCGAATTGCATTGGTCAAAAGTGTTCTTCCGCTTCTGGACGGCAAAAAGCTGTCCTTGCTGGCAGACCGTGAATTCATCGGGCAGGATTGGTTTCAGACTTTGAAGCGCTTCAAGATTGCGCCGTGTATCCGCTTGAAAGCGGATACGAGGGTGGGTGGCATGGAAGTGTGGGCCATCTTCAAAAAGCTTGAACTTGGCGAATACCGCTGCTGGCATCAACGCATGAAGATTTACGGCGTGAAATTGCGCGTGCTGGCTTGCAAAAACCATAAGGGTGACACGCTGTATCTGGCGTATCACGGACGGGCAGAGCAGGCGATTAAGCGCTATGCCCTCAGGTGGGGGTGCGAAACGATGCATCAGGCGATGAAATCCAGAGGATTTCATTTGGAAGATAGCCGTGTGACCGACACTGGGCGGATGACTACCCTGTTCGGTGTGGTGGTTCTGGCCTTTGTGTGGTGCTGCCTGATTGGAGAGCAGGAGGAGAGCCGCGAACCGACAGAAAAGTTGGCGCACGGCTATCCGCCCAAGAGCCTGTTCCGTCGAGGCTTAGATGCGTTACAGCGGGCATTGCGGGATTTGGGGTTTGGAAAAAGAACGTCTGGGCCGAGCTTTATCCAGCTTCTTGCTGCTTTTGTACCCTAGAGAAAGGAACGTCTTCCCGTCCTGAATCAAAGTGGTCCCCGGCCACTGGGCGGTACTGAGCGGGAAGCTTGCCCTCGGCGCACCCGGAACGGTGACGGTGGCCTCGCTCGCCGGGCCGCTGATCTTGCCGCCCGCCTTCTGAACCGCTTCCTTCAACTGCTGGAAATCCAGATAGCTGGACGCCCCGGCATTCTCTGTATGTCCGTAAATGCTCCGCACCTGCGCCAGCCCCTGCGGCAGCGCCGAGAAGAGGGCGGTGGCCAGCAGCGCGCTCAGCACGCCCGCCTTGCCCAGCGCCGGAACCGTATGTACGTCCAGCATGCCCGCGCGAACCTGCACGGGTGCGCCGAGTTCGCGCAGCGTCTGACGCTCGGCCTCCTGCGGGTTCAGGCCCGCCAGCCGGAATTCCTGGCAGCGTTCGGCAATGTGGCCTTCCAACTCGGCCTGCAACTCGCGCCGCGCCCGGCCCCACAAGCCGCGCGTGGCCTGCCGCACGTACCGTTCTGTCCCTTTCACTTCATGCCTCCGGCCCGGGTCCACAGCCTGCCCAACTGCTGCGTGAAGGTCTCGAATTCGGCGCGGCGGACGGCCAGCTCGCGTCCGCCACTCTCAGTCAGAGTGTAGGCCTTGACTGGGCTGCCGCTGCGTGGGCCACTTCTGAATTCGCCCTGCACGAAACCCGCCTTCTCCAGCCGGTGCAGCGCCGGGTACAGGCTGCCCACCTTCAGGTCAAAATAGCCGTCGGTGGCGTCCTGGGCCAGTTTGCTGATCTCCAGGCCGTACTTGGGCGGTCCCTGGATGATGCTCAGCAGGATCAGGTCGAGGTGACCGCGCAGCAGATTGGCGTCGGGCGGGGTGGGTGGGGGCATAAACATGGGTGGACCTCCTATGTATTGGATTCCTCTATCGCGTTCCTATACATTGCTCCGGGAAGGTCTGGAATGTCAAGTCCCGTGCCTATGCGTAACCCTCTTCACGGTGCCGCCCCGAGTTCGTATAGTACAAACTCACTTATGGCCCGTCCCCGCACCATTACCGACGAACAGATCGTGGAGGCGGCCCGCGAGGTTTTTCTGGAACAGGGCTTCGCTGCCACCACCGCCGAGATCGCGCGCCGCGCTGGAATCTCGGAGGGCACGCTGTTCAAGCGCTACGCCAGCAAGGAGGACCTGTTCGAGGCGGCGGTGGGCCTGCACGATTACGCCCACTGGCGCGCGGCCCTGCTGGCACGGCTGGGCCACGGCGAGGTCCGGCTGAATCTGGAACTGGCCTTTATGGAATTTCTGAAGGAGGCCGCCGCCATCATTCCCAACCTGATGACGGTCCTGTCACGCGGGCACGATCCCGAGCACAACCGCATCCTGGAGCGGCTGGGCAACCCGGTGCGCCAGGACGCGGAGGTGCTGGCCCGCTACCTGCGCGCCGAACTGGGCCTGGGCCGGGTGCGCCCGCTGGACGCCGAGGTCACGGCCCTGACCATCCTGGGCGCACTGACCACCTACGTCCATCAGGAACACATGATGATTCAGACCGGGCGCGAACCGATGGACGCCGGGCGCTTCGTGCGCGGGCTGCTGGACCTGCTGTGGCCGGGGCTGGCCCCGTGATTGGCCCCGTGACCGCCGCGCGCCAAAGTTCCGGATCGCCCTCACCTTTGCAAGATGACCTGAACGGCGCCGAGGGTGTACCATCTTGCCCGAAAGTAAGTGGTCACTCTACAAACTCCCTTTCGACGCTGACGCACTTCTCCCTTCTTCCGAGGTTCATTCCATGACGCAACGTTTCCCCACGCTTTTTCTCTCGGCGCTGCTGGGCCTGGGGCTACTGGGCCAGGGCCACGCGCAGACCGCGCCGCCCGCGCCCACACCGCCCGCCCTGCAACAGACCTCCGCCGCCCCGGCCCAATTTCAGACCGCGCCACTGACGTTAAGTGATGTGCTGGCGCTGCTGCGGCAGTCGCCGGGCTGGCAGTCGGCGGACCTGAGCTACCGCGCCGCACAGCTTGCGCTTGCCAGCGCCCGCACCCGCGCGGGCCTGTCATTAACTGTGGGAGCCGACAGCAACCTGAGCCGGGTGCCCTGGGACACCGGCGAGTGGAAGGGCAGCGCCACCGTGAACATCGGGGCGTCCCTGAACGTGCTGCCGTGGTCCCCCGCGCGGGAGGCGGTCCGCAGCGCCGAGCGAGCGCTGGCGGCGGCGGCGGTGGACCTCCGCAACAGCCGCGCCACGCTGACCATCCAGGCCGCGCAGGCCTTTGCCGGGGCGCGCAGCGCCGTGACCGGGGTGGCCCTGGCCGACGCGCAACTGGCCCTGAGTACCCGGCTGCGGGCGGTAGCCGACGAGCAGCGCGCCCAGAACCTGATTACAGAAGAAGCGGTGCTGGAGCGGCAATCGGCGCTGGAATCGGCGGGGGCGGCGCGGGACAGGGCGGCGCGCGGCGTGAATCTGGCGGCGGCGCAACTGACCCGCGTACTGGGGCAGCCGCTGACCCTACCCACGGATCTGGGCG
This sequence comes from Deinococcus frigens DSM 12807, assembly GCF_000701425.1. Taxonomy (GTDB): domain Bacteria; phylum Deinococcota; class Deinococci; order Deinococcales; family Deinococcaceae; genus Deinococcus; species Deinococcus frigens. The sequence continues at coordinate 29,156 of NZ_JNIW01000033.1, forward strand.
GTTTCGGCCCACTGCCCAACCTGACTCCCTCGGGGGATCTGAACACGCTGCTGTCGCGCGCCCTGAGCGCCCGCCCGGAAATCGCCAGGGCCGAGGTCTCGCTGGCCGACGCGCAGGCTGCTCTGGCCACCGCGCAGCGCAACGCCCGCCTGCCGGATCTGAGCGCCAGCGTGCGCGCCGGGCAGCTCAGCGACGGCCAGGGCGGCTCCGGCAAGATCGTCAGCGCCAGCCTGAACTCTGGAACCGGCGTGCTGGGCGTGCAGGCCAGCCTTCCCCTGAAGGACACCGGCGAGATTCCCAGTGGGATCAGCCTGTCCCTGAGCGGCAGCTACACCCTGCTGGGCGGCGCGGCAGCCGGGGAACTGGCGCAGGCGGGTCAGGGGGTGCGACAGGCGGAACTGGGCCTGAGCAGCGCGCGGCAGGGCGTGGACCTCGATGTCCGCACCCGCCTGTCGGACTATCAGGATCAGGTGGGCGGGCTGACCAGCCTGGGGACCGCGCTGACCCGTGCCCAGACCGCCCTGGCGAGCGCCCGCGCCCGCGTGGACGCCGGACTGGCCACACCGCTGGACGTCGATCAGGCCGCGCTGGGCGTGACGCAGGCGCAGAACGCCGTGGACGCGCAACAGGCGGCGGTAGAACTGGCCGCGCTGCAACTGCTCCAGGCCACCGGCGAGCTGGACCCAGTGTTGCTGGGTCAGCTTCCGGCCCTGCCCGCACCGCTCTCCCCCACTCCTGTCCAAACTCCCGTCGGGGCACCGGCCCCCCCTGCTTCCACCCCCGAACCCACCCCACCCACCCCTGAATCCACCCCTGAACCCACCACCGTCCCCGGAGGCCAGCCATGACCACCCCCCACACCACTTCCCAGACCACCCGCATCCTGACCGTTCTCCTGGCCCTGGGGCTGGGGCTGGGGCTGGGGCACGCTGCCGCGCAGGACACAGGCAAACTGACCCTGGCCAGCGCCGTGTCCCGCGCCCTGGCGGGGGGGCCGGACGTGACCACTGCCCGCGCCAACCTGCAAAAAGCGCAGGCCAACCTGCGGGCGGTGCGCGCCGATCCCACCAGCATCATCACCACGCTGACGCAGGCCGAGCAGGACAACGCGGCGGCGGCGGTCACGCTGGACGGCACCAAGCTGAACGTGGCCCAGACCGTGATCTCGCAGTATCTCGCCGCCTCCGAGGCGAACGGACGGATTGATCTGAACAGCGCACAGGTGGCGCTGGACAAACGCAATCTGCAAATCGCGCAGGCACGTCTGGCCGCAAAAGTCGCCACCCAGTTGGATGTGAACCGCACTTCCACCAGCCTGAACAGCAACACCCAGGAACTGGCCGACGCGCAGGCGCAGTTGCCGGTGCTGAAGTCACAACTGGCCCGCACCCTGGGCCTGCCCACAGGAACGGCGCTGACCCTGGCCGATCCGCCCGCGCCGCCCAAAATGGACGCCAGCCTCGCCACCTTGCAGGCCGGGCTGGACAAGCGCCTGCCCTCGCTGAGTCAGGCGACCAACGGCCTGAGCCTTGCGGCCTTGCAGGTCAAACTGGCCGACAACGACTACACGCCCGCCCGCACCCTGGAAGACGCCCGCACCGCTCAGGCCAACGCCCGGCGCAGCCTGGACGACGCGGTGAAGGCCGCCGGAATTGGTGTGCGCGACGCCTACCGCGCGGTGCAGAACGCCCAGGAAGGGGTAGACATCGCCCGCCAGCAGCGCAGCAATGCCCAGACCACCCTGAGCCAGGCCCGCGCCCGCCTGAAGGCCGGGACCGCCGCCGCCGTGGAAGTCCAGCAGGCCGAGGTCCAGGCCCAGCAGGCCGACTTTGCCGTGACCCAGGCGCAGGGCGGCCTGTGGAAGGCGCTCGCGGCGCTGGGGGCGGCCTCCGGTGTGGACGTGACCGGACTGGCAAAATGAGCTGGACTGGAAAGATGAGCTGGACCAGAAACATGACACGCCTGATTCCTGTGGTGGCCCTGACCGCGCTGCTGGTGGGCTGTTCGCGGCCCGGACAGGACGCCAAACCTGCGGGCAACGACCTGAACACCGCTCCTGCCAAGACCACGGTCCTGCGGGTGCAGGTGGTCACCGCCAGGCAGGGCACCCTGACCGTGCAGCGCAGTTCCAGCGCCATCATCGCGGCCCAGAAGGACTCGCAGGTCGCCACCCAGAGCGGCGGCACGGTCACGCGCGTGCTGGTGGGCGAGGGCGAGCAGGTGGGCGCAGGGGCGGTGGTGGTGCAGCTCGACGACACCCAGCAGCGGCAGGCGCTGGAAAACGCGAAGTTGCAGGTCCAGCAGGCCCAGATCAACTTGCAGCAGACCCGGAACACAGCCGCCAACGCGGGCGCGTCGCTGACCTCCGCCGTGTCCTCCGCCGAGGCGACGCTGGCCCAGGCGCGGCAGAACGCCGGAAGCGCCGAGACGCTGTATGGGCTGGGTGGCATCAGCCTGGCGGACCTTCAGGCGGCGCGGGCCACGCTGGCACAGGCGCAGTCGGGGCTGTCGGCGGCCAGAAACAATCTGGCACAGAACGGGCGCAGCGCGCAGGGCAGCGTGCCCCTGCAACAGGTGGCCCTGGAAACCGCCCAGGCAGGCGTGGGGCAGGCCGAGGAAAACCTGGCGCGCACAGGGGTCAGGGCACCCTTTGCCGGGATCGTGGCCAGCATCGCCGCAAAGGCGGGCGAATTCGCCGGACAGGGCGCCCCGGTCTTCCGGCTGGTGGACCCCGGCAGCATTCGCGCCAAGTTCAGCGTTCCCAGCAGCGACGCCTTCGCCCTGGCCGACGGGACCAGACTGAACCTGGGCTACGGCGGCGTCAATTACGTGGCCGTGGTGCAGGGCAGCCCCGGCATTGCGGGCGCGGACCGGCTGGTGCCCATCACCGCTCGCGTGCAGGGCGGCGAAAACCTGCCGGTGGGCGCGGCGGCCCAGGTGCGTTACCGTGCCGAGCTGGGCAGCGGCGTGCTGATCCCCAGCAGCGCGGTGCAGGTGGACGGCGGAGAGAACGCCGTGTACGTGGCGGCGGATGGCAGGGCCGAACGCCGGGTGGTCACAGTGATCGCCGAGTCCGGCGGCAAACTGGCCGTCAGCGGCGTGGACCCCGGCCAGTCGGTGATCGACCCGCTGCCCGGCAGCCTTCAGGACGGCGCGGCCATTGCCGTGGATTCCGGGGCGACGTCTGAACCCGGTGGGGCGGACGCCGCTGAACCCGTGGAGAGTGCGCCGTGAGCACCCACGAGTCCGGGGAGCTGAACGCCGTGCGCGGCACGCTGCCCGACGGCACGCCCGAGCCGCTGATCAATCCCTTCGTGCGCTTCAGCGTCCGCAACTACGTCTTTTCCATCGGCATTTTTGTGCTGGTGGCGCTGCTGGGGCTGGTCTCGGTGTTCCGGCTGGGCGTGGAACTGCTGCCCAATTTCGAGGTGCCGGTGCTGGCGGTCAGCACGTCCTACCCCGGCGCGAACCCCGATCAGGTGGACCGCGAGGTCAGCCGCCGCATCGAGGACGCGGTCAGCACCCTGGCCGGGGTGGTGGACATCAACACCACGTCCGTGAGCAACCAGTCGGCGGTGGTGATCACCTTTGCCGACAGCACCGACATCGACTCGGCGGCCAACAGTGTGTCGCAGGCGGTGGCGGCCATCCGGGGAGCGCTGCCGAACGGAGCGAACGCCCCGGTGGTGCAGAAGTTCGACCCCAATGCCACCCCGATCCTGTCGCTGGCCCTGCTGGGCGGCAGCGCCAAACCCGACGACGTGACCTCGTTTGCCGAGGACACGCTGGTGCCCCGATTGGAACGCGTCGAGGGCGTGGCGGACGTGAACCTGTCGGGCGGCCCGGAGCGCAAGATCCAGGTGCTGCTCGATCCGGCCCGCCTCCAGAGTTACAACCTGACGCCCGCGCGCATCACCGGGGCCATCGGCGGCTCGGCGCTGGATCTGCCCGCCGGGACCGTCACGCAGGGCGGCAGCACCACAGGATTTAGCACCCGCAACACCCCGCGCAGCGCCGCCGACGTGGGCCGCATCATCGTCGATCCGGCCACCGGACTGCGGGTGGCTGACGTGGCCAGCGTGCGCGACGGCAGCGCCTCGGCCACCTCGTTCGCGCGGGTCAACGGTCAACCCGCCGTGCTGCTCTCGGTCCGCAAGGCGTCCGGGACCAACTCGGTGGCCGTGACCGACAACGTGCTGGCCGCCATGAAGGCCCAGCGGCTGCCTGCCGGCTATAGCCTGAAGCTGGCCAGCGACACCACCCGCGAGACGCGCGCCACCGTCTCGGACACCTTCAAGGAATTTCTGATCGCGGTGGCCGCCGTGGGCCTGATCTGCCTGCTGTTCCTGGGCCGCCTGAACACAGTGTTTTCTGTGATCCTGGCCATTCCCATCTCGATCAGCGCCGCGCCCCTGCTGTTTGGGCTGCTGGGCTTCACCTTCAACATCATCTCGTTGCTGGCGATCATCGTGGCCATCGGCATTGTGGTGGACGATTCCATCGTGGTGGCCGAGAACGTGCAGCGCTACCGCGACATGGGCTATGGCCAGGTCCGCAGCGTGCTGCTGGGAGCCAGCGAGGTCTTCTCGGCAGTGACCGCCGCGTCGTTCTCGCTGCTGGCGGTCCTGATCCCGCTGAGCTTCTTTCCCGGCATCCTGGGCCAGTTCTTCAGTCAGTTCGGGCTGGGCATCGCCGCTGCGATCACACTGTCGTGGCTGGAAAGCCTGCTGTTCCTGACCGTGCGCCTGGCGTACACCGCCGAGGCCAGGAGCGTGACCTGGGCGGACCTGCCCGGCATCTTCGCCCGCCTGCCGGGGCTGTTCCGGCGTTCGCTGGTGGGCGTGAAGACCCTGCCCGGCCTGCTGGGCCTGGCACTGGGCGGCGCGATTGGTGCCGTGGCGCTGTCCCGTGCGGGCCTGCCCCTGCCAGTCACGCTGGCCCTGGCTGCACTGCTGGCCCCCGCCGTGTGGACGCTGATCCGCTACCTGCTGACCGTGCTGTACGCCGTGCTGGAAGCACTGACCGGCACACTGCACGGCATGACCATCAAGGCGGTCATGGGCGTCGCCCGCGCCTATGCCCGCAGCCTGGGCAGCGCCCTCAAGCGCCCCTGGATCGTGATGGCGGTGGCCCTGGCCTTTCTGTCCAGCGCCGTGCTGGTGGGGCCACGGCTGGGCTTTGCCTTCACGCCCAATTCGGACGGCGGGCTACTGAAGGTGGACCTGACCCTGCCGGTGGGCACCGATCTGAGCACCACCAACGCCGTCACCCGGCAGATCGAGGCCCAACTGCTGGCCAAGCAGGACGTGCGCCTGGTGCAGACCGCCGTAGGCAGCGGCAGCCTGACCGGCGGCAACAGCGCCAACGCGGCTAGCCTGACCGTCACCCTGGTGCCCAAGGAGGAGCGCGCGGGCATCGACAGCGTGAGCGCCGAGTACCGTCAGGAGCTGGAACCCCTGGTGGCGGGCCGGCCTGGCGCGGAACTGACCGTGGCAGCGCAGCAGGGCGGCCCGGGCGGCAGCGCCGACATCACGCTGGCGCTGACGGCCCCCAACCAGGCTCTCCTGCTGGAGCGTAACCGTGAAGTGGCGCGCCTGCTGCGGGCTGATCCCAACATTCGCTCCCTGAAAAGCAGCCTGAGCGCCACCACCCAGGAACGGACCTTTATCCCCGACGCTACCCGCCTGTCCGGCACCGGCCTGAGCGCCAGCGACGTGGCCCAGGCCCTGCGGACCTACAACGACGGCAGCACCGCAGGCAGCGTGCGAGACGGCGATCAGAGCGTGGACATCGTGGTGCGCCTGAATCCCTCACTGATCCGCGACGAGCAGAGCCTGCTCTCCCAGACAGTCTATTCGCCCGCGCTGGCTGCCAACTTGCCCCTCAGCGGGCTGGGCACCTTCCAGGTGGCGCAGGCTCCGGCCACCCTGAGCCGACTGAACAAGGCCTATACCTCCACGCTGGACATCAATCTGATCCAGGGCGGCCCCAATCCGTTCGCGTATCAGGCCGAGCTGGAAAAGCGGGTGGGCGACGCTGGCCTCCTGAAAGACGGCGTGACCCTGGGCAACGCCAGCGCTTTTGGCAGCGCGGGGCTGACCAAGGATCTGGTGTTCTTCGGCCCGATCATCCTGATCACCTCGATTCTGCTGACCTATCTGGTGCTGGGCAGCCAGTTCAATTCGTTCCGCTATCCCATCTACCTGCTGCTGCCGGTGCCCATTGCCGTGGTGGGCGCGCTGTGGACGCTGGGGCTGTTCGGCGTGAATCTGGACGTGATCACGGTGCTGGGCATGGTGATCCTGCTGGGGCTGTCCACCAAGAATTCCATCCTGTACCTGGAATTTGTGACCGAACGCGCCCGCAGCCTGCCGCTGCGCGAGGCGCTGATCGAGGCCGCCGAGCTGCGCTTCCGCCCCATTCTCATGACCACCCTGACTGTACTGGTGATCAGTATTCCGCTGATCCTGGGCCAGGGCGACGGCGCAGAGTTCCGCCGGGGCCTAGGCATCGTGATCCTGGGCGGCGTGGTGACCTCCACCCTGCTGACCTTCTACGTGGTGCCCACAGTCTTCTGGCAGTTCGAGCGCCGCCGCCTGAAGCCCGACGCGCCCGCACCGGTGGGCGGCACGCTGGCACCGGGCGACTGAGCGCCGACTCGTAAAGCGAAAGCCCCCTCCATTGACCGGAGGAGGCTTTCGGTTGGATGCCTAGCCGCCCAGATAACTCGCGGTCAGCTCCGGGTTCTGCGCCAGTTCGCGCGCCGGGCCGCTCAGCTTGACCTCGCCGGTTTCCAGCACGTAGCCGCTGTCGCTGATCGCCAGACTGGCCCGCGCGTTCTGCTCCACCAGCAGCACGGTCACGCCCTCGGCCTGCAACTGCTTGACGATCCGCAGGATGTCGCGCACGATCAACGGCGCGAGGCCCAGCGAGGGTTCGTCCAGCAGCAGCAGGCGGGGCTTGCCCATCAATGCCCGGCCAATCGCCAGCATCTGCTGTTCGCCGCCCGACAGCGTGCCTGCCAGTTGCTTGCGCCGCTCCAGCAGACGCGAAAAGCGCTCGTAGACGTGGTCCAGATCGCCGCGCCACTTTTGCTGGCGGCGGCTGTACGCGCCCAGGGTCAGGTTGTCGGCCACGCTCATGGAGGCGAACAGGTCCCGCCGCTCTGGCACTAAGCTGATGCCGCGCGCCACGCGGGTCTCCAGCGGGATGCCACGCAGCGGCTGGCCCTCGTAGATCAGCTCGCCGGTGCTGGGCAAAATTCCCATCACCGAGTTCATCAGCGTGGTCTTCCCCGCCCCGTTCGCCCCGATCACGCTGACGATGTGCCCGGCGGGAACCTCCAGCGACACGCCGCTCAGCGCCTCCACGCGGCCATAACGGGTATGCAGATCACGCACTTCAAGAAGATTGGAGGTCACGCCGCGCCCTCTTCTTCCATGTCCACACCCAGGTAAGCCTCGCGCACATCCGCATTGTCACGCACCTGTTGCGGCGAGCCCTCGGCCAGCTTCTCGCCGTAGTTCATGACCACCAGCCGGTCAACCAGACCCATCACCAGGTCCATGTCGTGTTCGACGAGCAGGATGGTGATACCCTCCTCACGCAGTTTTCTGAGCAGCGCCACCAGCTCTGCCTTCTCGCCGTAGCGCAGCCCGGCGGCGGGTTCGTCCAGCAGCAGCAGCGTCGGATCGGCCACCAGCGCGCGGGCGATTTCCAGCACCCGTTGCTGACCCAGCGCCAGATTCCCGGCAAGCGTGAACGCCTGCGCGCCCAGCCCGACGCGTTCCAGTTGGCGCAGCGCCTCGTGTTGCAGAGCCGCCTCCTCCCCGCGTTCCAGGTGCAGCAGACTGCGGACGATGCCCGCCCTTCCCCGCGCGTAGCCGCCCATCATGGTGTTCTCCAGCAACGTCAGGTCCGGCAGCAGGTGAACGTGCTGGAAGGTGCGGCTCAGGCCCAGGCGGTGAATCTGCCCTGCGCTGCGGCGGCTGATGTCCTGGCCCATGAACGAGATCTGTCCGGACGTGGCCGGGTTGACCCCCGTGATCAGGTTGAACATGGTGCTTTTTCCCGCACCATTGGGGCCGATCAGCCCCAGGATTTCCCCGGCCTGAAGGTCAAACGACACGTCGCCCACCGCACGCAGCCCACCGAACTGCTTGACGGCGTGCTGGACACTCAGAAGCGGCGTGCCGGGCGCGGGTCTGGCCCGTTGCGAGAGCTTTTCTCTCTGCGGCAGAATGCGAATGCCCTCCTGGGGCAACAAGCGTTCCAGCAGCGGCCACAGCCCCTGCCGCGCGAATTGCAGCACTAGGATGACCAGCGCCCCGAACACGATTACCTCGAAATTGCCCTGCTGGCCCAGTAAGCCGGGCAGGATGTCGCGCAGTTGCTCCCTGATCTGCGTGATCAGGCCCGCGCCCATCACGCCGCCCCAGACGTGCTGCGAGCCGCCCACCACCGCCATGAACAGGTATTCGATGCCTGCTTGCAAACCAAACGGCGTGGGATTTACGAAGCGCTGGCTGTGCGCGTAGAGCCAGCCCGCCAGCGCGGCCATCAGCGCCGCGAGGATGAACACCTGCACCCGCAGGCCGAAGGCGGACACCCCGAACGCCTCGGCCACCAGCGGCCCGCCGCGCAGCGCCCGCATGGCCCGGCCTGTGCGGCTGGACAGCAGAAACTGTGCGCCCAGCGCCACGAGTCCCAGGCAGATCAAGGCCAGATACGCGAAGTTACGCGGCGAGGTCAACTCCAGACCGAAGACGGAAATCGGCGGAATGTCGGTCAGGCCAGTGAAACCGCCCAGCGCCGGGGTATTGCCGAACACGTAGAACAGACTGATGCCCCAGGCAATCGTGGCCAGCGGCAGGTAATGGCCCTGCATCCTCAGCGTCAGCAGGCCGAGGAACCACGCGATCAGGCCCGTGACCAGCAGCGAAACGGGCAGCGACAGCCATGGATTCCAGCCCATCTGCGCGGTCAGCACGGCAGTGGTGTACGCGCCCACGCCCATGAACGCCGCCTGCCCGAAACTGGTCAGCCCCAGAATCCCCGTCAGCAGCACCAGCCCAGTCACGACGATGGAAAAGATCAGGATGTTGGTCAGCAGCGTGACCTGAAACAGCGGCAACAGCAGCGGCAGCGACAGCGCGATCAGCACGGCGGCCACGCTCAGGCCCAGGCGAAAGGAAGATTTCGGAACTGTTTGAGACGGGATCATTCCTCGTCCTCCGGGATATGGCGTGTGGTCAATGAGCGCCACAGCAACACGGGCAGGATCAGTGTGAACACAATCACTTCCTTCCAGGCCGAGAGGCTAAACGATGCGAAGCTCTCGATCAATCCCACCAGAATGGCTCCTGCCGCTGCCAGCGGGTAACTGACCAGCCCACCGATAATTGCGCCCACGAAACCCTTGAGGCCGATCAGGAAGCCGCTGTCATAGGTGACGGCCACGCTGGGGCCGATCAGCACGCCGCCCAGCGCCCCAATCAGGGCGGCCAGCGTGAAGGTCAGCATCCCCGCCGAGGACGGACTGATGCCCACCAGCCGCGCGCCCAGCCGGTTGACGGCGGTGGCCCGCAGCGCCTTGCCGGGCATGGTGCGCTCGAAAAACAGGTACAGCCCCAGCATCAGCGCCGCCGAAGCCACGATTACCAGCAGGCTCTGCCAGCTCAGCGTGACCTGTCCCAGCGTCAAATTGCCCTCGAAAAAGGCCGGGGTGCGCGAACCTTCCGGGCCGAAGAAGACGAGTGCAAGGCCAGTCAGCACCAGATGGAGTGCGACGGAGGCGATCAGCAGGACCAGAACCGTGGCGTTCTGGAGCGGCTGGTAGACGACGCGGTAAAGAAGCGGTCCGAGTGGGGCCACCAGTCCCAGAGTCAGGATCACCTGCACCCACAGCGGAGCCTTGAGCGGGGCCAGCCAGTCGGTCACCGCCCAGGTGCCCACGCCCAGCAGCGCCGCGACTCCCACCGTCACCAATCCCCTTCGTGCCTGCCCGTTCCTTGCCAGTGAGAAGGCCTCCATCAGCGCGGCAATGCCCAGCAGCGCCAGCACCAGCCACAGCGTTCCCGGCGTGCGGCCCAGTTGCAACGTGGCCAGCGTGAGCGTGCCGAAGACCACAAATTCGCCCTGTGGAATAAAAATCACGCGCGTGACGGCGAAAACCAGCACCAGCGCCAGCGCCAGCAGCGCGTAGACCGCCCCGTTGGTCAGTCCGTCTGCTGCCAGAATCGGGAAGATGGTGGGGTCAAAGATCTGCATCTGACTCCAGATCAGCCCATGCAAACTTGCCCAACACTCGTTTGGTTGTCATTGCCTGCCACCATACGGAGTTTCTGGCGGCTGGACAAGCTGGAGAGGAAGCGCGGCGATGCTGAGCGATCTCACTTCACCTCTTGAAAGTCGCTTCCATTCTGGAAACATTTTATTGATGGGGTCAAAGAGCCGTTAAGCTGAGAATTATGACCCAGACAACATTGACGCTCGCCATTTTGGGAGGGACAGGCCGCACCGGACGCCTGCTGATTGATCAGGCACTGGATCAGAACTATTCCCTGCGCGTGCTGGCGCGTGATCCCAGCAAACTGCACCGTCAAGATGAACGGCTAGAGTTGGTACAGGGCGACGCCATGAATGCGGCAGACATTGAGCGCTTACTCACGGGCAGCGACGTCGTGCTGAGCGCCCTGGGGCAGACCAAGGGTGGCCCGAACGAGTTGCTGACCCGCGCCGCCGAGCTGCTGACCCAGCAAATGCCCCAGCACGGGGTCAGGCGACTAATCACCCTTGTCGGTGCGGGCGTACCGTTCCCCGGCGACACCCCAAAACTGGTGGATAAGGTGTTCCGCACCCTGCTGAAAGTGCTGCAACCCGCCGTCCTGAACGACGCCGAGGCCCACGCCGAACTGATTCGGGCCTCCTCCCTGGACTGGACCATCGTGCGGGGGCCGATGCTCACGGAAGGCTCCGCCGTGCCGCTGCTGGTGGGACGGGTGGGCGAAATCCGGCCCCGTGTGACCCGCGCCAGCGTCGCCCAGTTCATGCTGGCCCAGGTGAGCAGTGACCAGCACGTGGGTCAGGCTCCGGCCATCAGCAATTGAGGGGCGAGGAGTGTCATGGGTTTTTTGAAAGCCCCTTTTGACCCCCAGTTGACCTCCTGCCAACCCTGATTTTCAAAAGCACGGACATCACAGGCGACTTGCCCGGCCCGGAAGGTCCAAAATGGGGCTAAAATGGCATTAAATGCTGTCTCAGACGGCGTTTCTTCATTATACATAAAAATGCATAAAACTTGATGTCCAGAAATGGCAGCAGGAAGGCCGTGAAGGCTCTAGCAGAAGGCTGATCGGACAGAGAGGCGTGAATTTTCTATCATGACGCTCCATGGCGCTCTGGTGAGCGTACAGAGGGTTTGGCGGGGCGGGCCGGGACCGATTGGCCCCCGAAAGTTCGTTTTTTGACAATTTTGGGACGACTGGGAAAATGGGGCAGCCGGAAAGTTCTCAGCAGCGCCCTGATGATGATCTTTTAGAGCTTTTAAAAGCTTTTAAAAAGATTTGATGATCATCATCAGGGGCGGCGAGCGAAAGCCCAGAAACACGGCGTTTTTCGGTTTTTTCGCCTGAGTTGTCCGGTACTTGTAAGACCCAATCGCCTG
>NZ_JNIW01000034.1 GCF_000701425.1 Deinococcus frigens DSM 12807
GATACTGGTGGCGAAGTCAGATGCCGGTCTCCCAGAACAGTGTTTTGTGCCACTGCGCCACCGGCGTCTATCGATGAAAAGGCCAGATTTTGACTTCGCCACCAGTATCGTGTTATGGCTCTTCTGCGAAAGAGCGAACCGTGGTTGATCCCCCAGAGGGGGAACAGGGAAAAGTCAGGGAAACCTGCGCTGCTCGCCCTGGGCCACAGGCGCTCAGCCTGAGCGTGGGTCCGGCAGAACTTCATGGAACGGCTCGTGGGTGACCCGCTCTGGAAACCGGCGCAGGGTATTGGCCAGGGTGATGCCCTGCGAGCGGTGGCAGCCCATCGCCCGCAGTTTTTGCGTGACGAACGCGGACACGTCATGGACCCGGTTGGGGGGCAGGTAACCGGGCAGCAGGGTGCCGAGCCACTCGGCTTGCAGGGCGTAGTACCACAGCCGGGGGCGGCGTTCAGGTGGCAGCGCGTCCCACACGGCCTTGACCACCTGGTGGGTGGTCACATGATCGGGATGTCCGTTCAGGCCGTCCGGGGGAAACGTCAGCACGATCTCGGGCTGGTAAGTCTCGAAGGCGTCGTGGATCAGGGGCGTGATGTCGCTGAGATGACCCGCCACGTCACCGTCAGGAAAGGTGTATTGCTCATGGGCGCTGGCGGGGTGGCGCAGGAAACCTAGAGTGTCCAGACAGTCCGCCAGTTCCTGGCGGCGCAACGCGGCGAGTTCCTCGCGGGTCTCACACAGGCCCAGGTTCCGGCCCGCGTCGCCCAGCGTGAGGGTTAGGAGCGCGCACGGTTCGTCATGGGACAGGAAGTCGAGCAGCGTGCCACCCGAGCCGAACACCTCGTCGTCTGGATGCGGCACGATCACCAGCAGTTTCACGGGAGCCACCACAGCAGCATAGAGGCCCGTCGGCAGCCCTGACCAGGGTGGGGCGGCCCCCGGCCCAGGAATGGGGGCATATCGGGTTGACTGGCGGTGGCCCAGTGAGGTGCCTCTGCCGTGAACGTTTCGCAAGCTCAACGGCCAGGGCGCGTGCTGGAGAGCAGATTTTGCTCAGCGGTGTAAAATTGCTGGATCTTGATACTGGTGGCGAAGTCAAAATCTGGCCTTTTCATCGATAGACGCCGGTGGCGCAGTGGCACAAAACACTGTTCTGGGAGACCGGCATCTGATTTCGCCACCAGTATCGATCTTGTCGTTACCCCCAATCAGTAGAACGCCCCGCGACCGGTCAAGGTGCGGGGCGGTGAGCAGCGAGGGCCTGGGCAGCGCTGGGGGTCAGGCTTTAAGGCCCCCAGGGGCAGCGGGCGGCCTCCACTGCGGCCCCGCGAGGTCACGCCCAGCGGCCACAAAGTACCCGTGTAGGGCCTCAGGGTCAGACTCGCTCATTGAGTGGGCAGAGGCGTGAAAGGCGCTCAGCGCAGCCATAAACCCCCCGCGTGCCATGTCATGAGGCAGGGTGTCGAGCACCTGGCGCAACTGCTCCCCCCTCACTCCCAGGTCATCGAAAACCGCGTCTGTCTGCGCCTCGCTATACCCGCAGTCCTGCAGCACCTCGCGGGTAAAGCTCGCGGCCCAGGTGGTGAATATGGCGAGCACGTTCAGAGGCGCGGGGTCAAGCTGCCTGCAGGATCGGAGCATTGACCCCGCGTAAATCAGCCCATTAGAGAAGTGCTTAACGCTGGGCGGGGCGCTGCCCATCTCAGCCCAGGCGAGGGCCTGACCGCCCAGCACGTCGCCTAGCTGCTCGACGCTCGCCCGCAGTTCCTCAAGGGTTAGGGTAATCAGTTCTGCAGGCGGGGGAAGCTGCCCGGTGCTCAGCATGAGGGCGCGTAGCTCGCGGGCCTGGGCGTCAGTCATGGTCATGAGTTCATCAAGAGACTGGGCGGCGTTGAGTTTCTGTGTCATGGCGTGCACCTCTGGGGGCGAGTCTGGGGCGGGATGGGGGGGCGGTTCATGCTGTGCCGGTGGGCATATCTGCGGCCCTGAGGCTCGCGGTGGTCATCTCTGCCCAGGCGCTCGCCCGGTCAAGTTCGGTATTCGTGGCAGCGTTGCCCCAGAGCAGCGTGAACGGTGCCCCGCCTGCCTCGCTGGGGCAGATCGCCCAATCATCTACAAAGTCAGGCAACCCCGCGAGGGTCAGGGCCTCAAGCTCAGTCAGGGCGGCCCCATGCTCGACACCGCCCAGGTTCACCCCCTGAGGCACCGGGTACGGCCCCGCATGGCCCAGCGCGATAAGCGCGGCCTGACCCTCGCGGGTGTCCCGCTGGGGGTGTTGAGTATCGAGCGGCGGGGTGTCAGTCATGGGGGGCAACCTCTGGTAGTGGGTGGGGAGAGCGTAAGAATCCGTAAGTTTTTTAAGAGACTTTACCCAGCGTGACCGTCTGACCGTCATAGGTGGTCAGGGCCTCGCACAGCTCGCGCAACACGCGCACGGCGGGCACGTCGAGCACGGCCCGCTGCCCGGCATACTCGACGGTCAGCCGCGCACCGCCCAGGCGGGCGAGCGTCAGGCCCTCGCGTTCATCCCGCAGATTGGGCAGCGCTGGGGGGGTGCTGAGTGCCCAGCTCGCGCCGTCGGGAAGGTGGTACAGCGTGAGCCGGTGCTTTGTGGTGTAACACGCGAGCGTCAGGGCCGCGCGGCCTGAGGCGGTGTGTCTGGGCGGGACAATCAACACCGCCGCGAGGGACACGGCCCCAGGAATCAGGGCCTTAGGTGAGCGCCGTCCCGGTGTCACGCTTCACCCTCTGCCCAGTACCCCAGCGCGGCGCGCACCTGAGGCAGCAACCGGGCGGGCACCCTCAACCCCTCACCCCCGGTGTAATAGAGCAGGGCCTCGCCCTCTGGGGCCGTGTTCAGGATGAGCAGCGCGTCATAACCGGGGCTGAGGTGTAGGTGCTCGCGTTCCTGCCCGTTTGCCTCGCGCACAGTGAAGGTCAGGCGGCGGTCAATCTGTCCGGGGCCTGAGGCGGCGGGCCGCGCCGGATCGAGCTGGGCCGCGAGTATCTGGGGCAGGGTGCGGGCGTCGAGCTGCACCCGGTCAGGTGGGGACGGGGTGAAGCTGGGAGCGGGATACTCGCGGGCCGCGTTGGTCAGGAGTGCCGTAAGGTGTTGCCCCTGGGCCTGAGGGTTCATCCAACTGCCCGCCCAGCTCTCTAGGCATTCGTAAAGCTGAGCCGCGCTGAGGCCCTGGGCCGTGTAATGGTGTACCCAGGCGGCAAGCTGGGGCGCAAATAAGGCTGCGAGGTGTTGCTCAGCGGCGCAGAGTTGGCGGTCACGGGCGGCACATGACGGGCAGCGGGGCGAGCCGTCGAGGTCAGGTAGGGCGAGCGAGCCGCACACCTCGCATTCCGCCCACGGCGCGGGCAGGGTGCGCGAGGTGTAAGCGGGGGCGGCGGGGTCAGTCATGGGCGCGGTCATGCTCGCAACTCCTCTAATAGACCGTGCGTGTCACGGGCGGCGGCGTCGAGCGCCTGGGCGTGCTGGGCGAGGGTGCCCGCGTGCTGGGGGCGGCCCTCGCGGGTGTGGGCGGCCACTGTGAGGGCAAGCACGGCGCGGGCCGCGTCGAGCACCTGGGCGGCCTCGTGCGTCAGGGTGTAGGCGTCCCGCTGGGCGGGGTCAGTCTGGGCAGCGTGTTTCATGGGGGCCTCTGGGATTCAAAAGTGCGCGCCCCCTAAGGTGGGGGCAGCGCTGGGGGGGTTAGGCGCTCAGGGCGGCGGGGATACTCAGACCCGCGAGCAGTGCCGCCGCGTCTCTGACCCGCTGGGCGTGCTGGGCGCGTTCACTGGGGGTCAGGGTGGCGAGGTGGGCGAGTGCCCAGGCGTGCCCGTGTTTGACCGGCGCGTATGTCATGGCCTCGCCCTGGGCGGCGCGGGTGATGAGGTGCGCGGCCTCGCCCTCGCTGATCGCCTGCCCGTGCGTCAGGCGGTAGGGGGCGCGGCCCCTCATGCGGTCATGCCCCACTGACCCCGCGCGTAATCGCGCACGGTGTAAGCGTCCTGGGCGGTCAGGGCAGCGAGGGAAGGGACGGCGCGGCCCAGCGCCTCGCCTGCGGTCAGGTAGTGGTCACGGAATCCCAGACGGCCCAGCTCGCGGTGAAGGTTGCACCCCGCCGCGTTTCCGATGGTGGGCGGGGTGTCCAGAGTCTCAGCGGTCACGGTCAGCCGCTCAGCGCTGCCCAGGATGCGGGCGGCGTCGAGCACGCCCACCGGCTGCCCGTTCACTTCTGCCGTGAAGCCCTCAGCGGTGCGGGTCATGGTCACGGTGTAGTCAGCCGTGCCGGTAATGACGCTGCACTCGCGGTAGATAACGTGGGCGGCCCAGGTGCGGGAAAGTGCGCGGGTGTTAGTGTTCATCTTGATTCCTTCTGTACTGGGGGAGTCAGATGGGGCGCGTGTTTCTTTGCCGGAGTGCGCGCCTTCTCTGCTGTCTCTATATTGACATAATGTGTTATTACTGTCAACATTAGGTGTCATGAATACTAGAAGTGTTAAGGTGATGAGCATGAATGATGCTGTGAGGGCCGCCGTAGGGGCGCGGCTGCGAGAAAAGAACATGAGCCGCGCTGACCTCGCGCGTGCTACGGGGCTAAACCCCACTGCTATTTCCCGTGCACTAAACGGCACTCAGGGCGGCGGCACTATCCCCCCAGCCTGGGCGGCCATGCTCGACGCCCTGGGCCTGACCCTCGCGGCGCTGCCCGTCGAGCACATCAGCGGCGGGCCGGTCATCCTGCCCAGTGACCCACAGGCGCTAGAGCGCGAGATCACGGCGCGGGTCACTGCGGCGGTGCGGGAAGCGCTCGCCCAGCACGGCGCGGCCCCAGAGGTTGAACCGGGCAGCGCTGAGGGGGATAAGTCCACCGGCCCAGCCTGAACAGTGCGCCCCCCGTGACCCCTCGCCCAGCGGCGGGGGGTTTTACTCAGGCTTGAGTACCTGACCCGCACAGCCTGGGCGGGCAGCCTGACCGGGCGCGAGCTGCCCCACCCTCAAAGCCCAGGCATAGGCAGCGCTGGGGTGTGTTTGGGAGTAGGAGTAGACCGGAGGGTTTCTGATATGCGGGCAAAGTTACCGCTACTTGGAAACCTCTACTCATTTATGCGTGTCAGATGGTGCGCGAGTAGGGCAGGGGGTTTCTGGGGTTTTATTTGCCCCCTAGTGCATATGCGTTTCTACTCTGAGGGTAGAGTGACCCTGAACGCCGTCTAGGACATTCTTTTATCTATATATATATGTTAAAAATCACTTTAAGGGATTCACCTATCAGAAACCCCAGAAACCTACCCCTCTACTCCTACCCCCAGCGCTGCCCATGCTGAGGGGTACGCCCTAAGCGGCTGGGGTACGGTGGGCGCATGGCTGGCAATGGTGGGGACGGGCAGGGCCGCGCTAAGCGGGGGCAGGGTGAGGGACACTTCATGACCCTGACCTCTGGCAAGGTCAGATGGCGCGTGATGGTGTCAACCCTCGCGGGCGAGCGCAAGCACTTTAACGGCACCGCTCGCAACCTGACAGAAGCGCGTCAGGCGGTGCGCGAGGCCCGTAAGTTCAAAGACCTAGGCGAGCTGCCCCCGCGTGACCGGGTGAAGGTGGGCGAGCTGGTAGACCGGTACATAGAGGCCCGCTTACGGGATGGCAAGCTCGCCCCGCGCACCGTGTTTGATTACCGGTATGTGCTGGCCCACTACATCACCCCCAGTCTGGGCACCCTCAAGGCCCAGGGGGTCACGGGGCAGCGCTTACGGGATTACTTCGACGGGCTGGGCGAGGGGCCAAATGGGGAACGCACGCGGGCAAAGGTGTATGACCTGTTGCGGGCCTCTTACCGCTGGGGAGTGCGCGAGGGCCTGGTCATGGCTGACCCCACCCTCAGGGGCCGCCCGACGGCAAGCCGTGAAAAGGGTGCGCCTAAGCTGATGGCATTCACCCCTGAACAGGCGGTCAGGTTCTATAACGCGGCCCGTCTGGACCGTGACGGGTATGTTTTCGCCTTCATGCTTGCCACCGGCTTACGCCCAGGTGAGGCGCTGGGCCTCAGGTGGGATGACGTGACCTATGAAGCCGACGGCTCAGCAACAGTGCATGTCAGGCGGACCCGTTCAGTCATGGGGGGCGAGGTTTACGAAGGCCCACCTAAGACGGCCCAGGGAAACCGTACAGTCAGCGTGACGGGCAGCGCTGTTCAGGTACTCAGAGACAGCAGGGCCGAACAGGTTTTGACCGGAACAAAGCGGCTCAGATTCGGCGGGCATGACTATAGGGATGAGGGGTATGTGTTCAGTACGCGGGTAGGCACTGGCAAGCGCTCAGACAGCCTTCAGCGGCCCATGAGCCGACTATGCGAGGCGGCGGGGGTGCCGGTACTCAGCCCGCATAAGCTGAGGCACACCTACACCTCAGTCAAGGCCGCTGAGGGGGTGCCTATTGAAGTGCTGAGCGCCCAGATCGGGCATAAGGACACGGGGACAACACAGCGGATTTACCGGCATGTCTTCGAGTCTGAGCGGGTAGGGTTGACCTTTGACCCTGTACCCCCTGCCCCCCGCGAGGTCAGGCGGATAACGGCAAAGGTGCGGCGGGTCAACTCACGCCCAGCAGGGACACACCCCAGCGCTGCCCAGGCTGACCCCTCGCCTGACACTGAGTAACCCCCGCCCAGCGTTTGCAAGACGTTTGCAATTCTGGAGTGCTGGGGGTTTCAGAAGGCCCAGGGAGAAAAGCGAAACCCCGCGCTAGGCGGGGGTTTTTCTTGGAGCCAGTGATCCGGGTTGAACGGACGACCTACTGATTACGAATCAGTTGCTCTACCACTGAGCTACACTGGCCTGCTTTCTTGCACAAGGCTCAGGGAGTATAGGCAGGCCGCGCGGAGGTGTCAAGGCAAAAGCGCGGCCCCCACTGAGGCCGTCGCGTCTATCCTGTCCGGCATGACCCGCTCCCCCCCGCTTCCCTTCCAGACCGTCCACGGCACGCCGCAGCCGCTGGACTGGCTGTGCCTGGCCCCCCACCCCGACGACGCCGAGATCGGCGCGGGCGGCGCGCTGATCCGGCTGGCGCAGGCAGGACGCGCCGTGGGCATCCTGGAACTCTCGCGCGGCGAGCGCGGCACGCAGGGAACGCCGGAAGTACGGGTGGCCGAATGTGCGCGGGCAGCAGTGATCATGGGCCTGCGCTGGCGCGGCAATCTGGGCCTGAAGGACGGCGAATTGACCGACACCCCTGGCAGCGCGCACGCCCTGGCCGCCGCCCTGCGCGCGGTGCGCCCGCGCGTGCTGCTGGTGCCGCACCACAGGGACCGCCACCCGGACCATTTCGGCACGTACCATCTGGCGCGGCGGGCCGTTCATCTGGCGCAGCTTCACAAGGCCGAGCTGGGCGGCGAGCCGCACCGCATCGCGAGGACGCTGCTGTACCAGGGCAATGCGGATATCCAGCCCGACGTGCTGATCGACGTGGAAAGCGTGCAACGCGAGTGGGAAGCCGCCGTCCGCGCCCACGACAGCCAGTTCTCGGGCGAGGCGATCTCAGAGACAGTTACGCCCGAGATCGTCACGCGCCGCCGCGCCCGCCAGAGCTACTGGGGCACGCTGGCGCGCGTGCGCTACGCCGAAGCCTTCGAATCCGAGGACCCGCTGCTGCTGGACCCAGTGGCGTTGTAGGGGCGTGCGGGCTGGGGCCGGTCAATCCGCAGCTTCCGCCCGCACGCCCAGCCCAAAGGCCGCATGCACGGCGCGGGTGGCGTCGTCTACCTGAGCGCCCTCGATGGCGACACTGATGTTCAGCTCGCTGCTGCCCTGCGAGATCATCAGAATGTTGATGTCCTGGCTGGCCAGGGCGGTGAACAGCCGCGCCGAGACGCCCTTCTGACCGCGCATGCCGCTGCCCACGATGGCCAGCACCGCCACGTCCGACTGGCGGTCGACCTTCAGCTCGCGGCTGACCCCGGCGCGCAGGGCGGCCAGGGTACGCTCGGCATCGCTGCTCTGCACGGCCAGCGAGACATTGCTCATGGAGCTGCTCTGCGAGACCATCAGCAGGGTGATGTTCTCGCGGGCAATCGCGTCAAAGACGCTGGCAATGACCTCGGGAATGCCCAGCACGCCCGCGCCGCTGATGTTGATGATCGAGACGTTGCGGATGGCGGTCACGGCCTTGACCGGCTGCCCGGCCTCGTCCTGGGCCTGGGCCTGTACCAGGGTGCCGGGAAAATCGGGATCGGCGGCGCTCTTGACCCGCAGCGGAATGCCGCTTTCCTGGAGGGGCGTGACCGCCAGCGGGTGCAGCACCTTCGCGCCGAAATACGCCAGTTCCATGACCTCGCCGTAGCTGAGGACCGTGATGTTGCGGGCGTCTCCCACCACCCTGGGATCGGCGCTCATCACGCCGTCCACGTCCTTCCAGGCCCAGACCTCGTCCGCGCCTAGCGCCTTGCCGATAATGGTGGCCGAGAAATCGGTGCCGCCGCGCCCCAGCGTGGTGATCGCGCCGCGCTCGGTCTCGCCCATGAAGCCGGAGACCACCGGCGTGACCCCGGCGGCCAGCAGCCCGCTCAGGCGGTCCCTGACCCGCTCGTAGGTGCCGGGCACGGGCTTGGCGTTGCCGAAATGGTGATCGGTCAGGATGCCGGCCTCGCCGCCAGTCAGGTAATGGGCGCGGTGGCCCTGACCCTCCAGCGCCACGGCCATCAGCGGGGCCGAGAGGCGCTCGCCGAACGCCACGATCAGGTCCCGGCTGCGGGGGGTCAGCTCGCGCAAAAGGTATACGCCGTAGACCGCCTGGCGCAGCATTTCGTGCATCTCGCGGATGTCGCGCACCACTGCGCTGTCGGGGGCTGCGCCAAGTTCCTGGGCCGCCGTGAAGTGGCGGGTCCGCAGCGCGGCGATCTCGTCGTTGGCGGCGGCGATGTCACCGGATTCGGCGGCGTCGGCCAGCGCCAGCAGCCCGTTGGTCACGCCCGCCATCGCGGAGACCACCACCACCACCTTCACGCCTGCCAAGAGGCTGCGCTCGGCCAGCGAGGCGCTGTGGCGAATGGCTCCCGAGTCCTGCATGTTGGTGCCGCCGAATTTCATCACGAGAAGGGTGTCGCTCATGGGCTTCAGTATGGGGCGGGGCGGACAGATGAGGAAAAGGAGGTCTGGGCAGCCAGCGAAAAAAGGGGGCGCGGACGCGGAACCTTAATCACGCTCCCTGCCCGTTCCAGCTTCAATGTCCCGGATGCTCCGTCCCGTTGCCCCGGCTGTCTTGATACAGCGAGACTGGTTGCGGCGACTGCGGCGACGGTTCATACCAGTGGCGATGTGTGACGGGCCACGGGACCGGTGTCCTGTGCAGCCACCAGTATTGTCGGCCTGCCGCCGGACAGATTCATCATGTCGCTGGGCCTGCTCCCTGAGGTAATCGTCCCTACAGCATGCAGGACGCAGATCGTTTAACGTGAAGCGGTGAAAAGCCTTCTGCTCTCCTTTAGCGGTCTGCTGGGTCTTTCTCTCGTGTCAGCGGCTGCTGCGCCCTATGCGGCCAGCGACGGCACTGCGACGTTTGAATACCGCGTGACTTTCGTGAACGTCAAGGGGACGATGGAAGGTGTGACCAGCAGCGTCGATCTGGACCCGGACGATCTGGCCGCCACCAGCGGCACGGTCACAGTTCCCCTCTCCGAGTTGAAGACCGGCAACAGCCTGCGCGACAGCCACGCGAAGGGGACGGGGGCACTGAACACGGCGCAGTTTAAGGACGCCACCTTCACGTTAGAGAAACTGACGGGCGGCAAATTGACCGGGGGACAAACCCTCGCCACTACCGCCACGGGTCAATTGACCATCAAAGGCGTGAGGAAACCGGTCAGCGCGCCGATCAAGGTTACCCTGAACGCGGGCAAGGTCAACGTCAGCACCCAGTTCAAGTTCAATCCGCTGGACTATGGCGTGCGCTACCCGGGCGGGGCCGACAACATCACGGTCAACGTGGACTTCGTGCTGACCGCGCGCTGAGGACCGCCCCATGTGTCCAGTTTGGCAAGCTGACGCTTTGGTGTAGATAAGACACCAAGCCGGAAGCGGGGAGAGCCGTTAGACTGGACCATGCGAGGCTCAGCCGCCGCCCACAGTGGACGGCGGCCCTCAAGACTGGAGGAAGCATGACGGGAACGGCAAAGATGAAAGTGGGCATCAATGGATTTGGCCGCATCGGGCGCTTGGTGTTCCGTATTCTGGTGGAGCGCGGCATCGACGTGGTGGCGATCAATGACCTGACCGACAACAAGACGCTGGCGACGCTGATCAAGTACGACTCCACCGCCGGACGCTTTAACGGCACCGTGGACTACGACGAGGACAGCCTGACGGTCAATGGCCACAAGATTCAGGCGCTGTCCGAGCGCGATCCCGCCAACATCAAGTGGGGCGAGCTGGGCGCGGACATCGTGATCGAGTCCACCGGCATCTTCACGGACCGCGAGGGCGCGGGCAAGCACCTGTCGGGCGGCGCGAAGAAAGTGCTGATCACCGCCCCGGCCAAGAACGAGGACTTTTCCATCGTGCTGGGCGTCAACGAGCAGGATTACGATCCCAAGAACCACAACATCATCAGCAACGCGAGCTGCACCACCAACAGCCTGGGCGCGCCGATGAAGCTGCTGGACGAGGCCTTCGGCATCGAAAAGGCCATCATGACCACCGTCCACAGTTACACCAACGATCAGCGCATTCTGGACCTGCCGCACAAGGACCTGCGCCGCGCACGTGCCGCCGCCGTGAACATCATTCCTACCAGCACCGGCGCGGCCAAGGCCGTCTCGCAGGTCTACCCCAAGCTCCAGGGCAAGTTCGACGGCACCTCGTTGCGCGTGCCCACCCCCGTCGGCTCAATCAGCGACGTGGTGGTCATCCTGGGCCGCGACGTGACCGTGGACGAGATCAACGGCGTGTTCAAAAAGGCCGCCGAAACCACCCACAAGGGCATCATCAGCTATACCGAAGACCCGATTGTTCTCCAGGACATCGTGGGCGATCCGCACAGCGCGATCATCGACGGCGGCCTGACCATGACGATGGGCAACCTGGTCAAGTTCTTCTCGTGGTACGACAACGAGTGGGGCTACAGCAACCGCATCGCCGATCTGGTGGAACTGGTTCAGGAAAAAGGCGTCTAAACATGGACGGCAGATGGTGGAGGGCTTGCGCCTTCTGCCATTTTCCGTATTCCCAGGAGAACCCATGAAAAACCTCGATCAACTGGACGTGAAGGGCAAGCGCGTGCTGGTGCGCGTGGATTACAACGTGCCGATCAAAGACGGCGTGGTGCAGGACGATACCCGCGTGACCGCCAGCCTGCCCACCATCAGGAAACTGCTGGAGATGGGCGCGGCCTCGGTGGTGCTGATGAGCCACTTCGGACGCCCCAAGAATGGGCCGGAAGCCAAGTTCAGTCTCAAGCCCGTGTCTGACGTTCTTTCCAGGGCGCTGAGGCAGGACGTGACCTTTATCGACAGCCTGCCCTCCAGCGACGAGACGTTGGTGGCGGTGCGGAACCTCAAGGCAGGGGGCGTGGCCCTGCTGGAAAACGTGCGCTTTGAGGCGGGCGAGGAAAAGAACGACGCGGGCCTGAACGCCAAGCTCGCGCGGCTGGGCGACGCCTTTGTGCTGGACGCCTTCGGCAGCGCACACCGGGCGCACTCGTCGGTCAGCGGCGTGGCCGGGGAGTTACCGCACGCGGCGGGGCTGCTGCTGGGGAGGGAGGTGGACGCGCTGGGCAAGCTGCTCCACGATCCCGCGCGTCCCTATGTGGTCATCATCGGCGGCGCGAAAGTCAGCGACAAGATCAAGGTGATCGAGAATCTGCTGCCCAGGGTGGACCGCATGCTGATCGGCGGCGGCATGGCCTACACCTTTATCAAATCGCGCGGCGGCCAGATCGGCGAGAGCATCCACGAGGATGACAAGGTAGACCTCGCCAAACGCCTGCTGGCCGAGTACGGCGACAAGCTGATGCTGCCCACCGACGTGATCGCCGCCGACGCCTTCGACGCAGATGCCAGCACCAAAGTCGTGCCGAGCGGCGAGATTCCCAATGGCTGGCAGGGTCTGGACGCCGGACCGGAGACCGTGAGGGCGTACACCGAAGCCTTGCAGGGCGCGAAAACTGTGTTCTGGAACGGGCCGCTGGGCGTCTTTGAATTCGAGGCCTTCGCGGGCGGCACGAATGCTATTGCCGCTACCGTGGGCAACCTGAATGACGCCTACACCGTGATCGGCGGTGGCGACAGCGTCAGCGCCATCAACAGGAGCGGGCAGGCCGATAAGGTGTCGCATATTTCAACCGGCGGCGGCGCGAGCCTGGAACTGCTGGAAGGACAGGCGCTGCCAGGGGTGGAGGCGATGGCTTAAGTGGCCCCTATCACCTGTTTTCTGACCTATGAAGTCAAGGCCGAGCGTCTGGCGGAGTTCGAGGTCTACGGGCGCAAGTGGATCGAGCTGATCACCTCGTTCGGGGGCCAGCACCACGGCTATTTTCTGCCGTCGGAAGGAGCCTCGGACGCGGCCTATGCGCTGTTTACCTTTCCCAGCCTGGCCGATTACGAACGCTACCGCGAAGAGTCGATGGAAGACCCACTGTGCCAGGAATTGTTCGCCGAACTGCCGCATCTGATCGAGCGCTATGACCGGACCTTTCTTAAACCCGTCCTGAACGGGCTGGAGCCATGATGATTCAGAACCTGCTGGCCCTGAACTGGAAGATGAACAAGACCCCCGCCGAGGCCCGCGCCTGGGCCGAGGAACTGCGCGAGAAGCTGGAGCTGGGCGAGGCCGAACTGGCCGTCATGGCCCCGACCATCGCGCTACCGTCGCTGGCCGCGCACCTGCCCCCCGGCGTGGCGCTGGGCGCGCAGGACGTCTCGGCCCACGAATCGGGCGCATATACCGGCGAGACCAGCGCGGCCATGCTGATCGACGTTGGCGCAAAATACGCCGTGGTGGGCCACAGCGAACGCCGCGAGTACCACCACGAGTCCGATACCGACGTGGCCGCCAAGGCCAAGCAGGCGCAGGCCAACGGCCTGATCCCCATCGTCTGCGTGGGCGAGGGCCTGGACGTGCGCGAGAAGGGCGAGCAGGTAACGTACACGCTGAAACAACTGGCGGGCAGTCTGGCGGGCGTTGGGCCGGAAGTCGTGATCGCCTACGAGCCGGTCTGGGCCATCGGCACGGGCAAGACAGCCACCGCCGACGACGCCGAGGAGCTGGCCGCCGCCATCCGCGACGCGCTGATCGAGCGGTATGGCAGCGACGCCGACAGGATCCGCATCCTGTACGGCGGTAGCGTCAAGCTGGACAACATCGCCACCCTCTGCGACAAGCCCAATGTGAACGGCGCGCTGGTGGGCGGCGCGAGCCTGAAGGTGCCGGACGTGATCGGGATGAACGAAGCCCTGAAGTAGGGTGCGGGCCGCCAGACTCCCCACGCCGGGTCCGGGCGGGGGAGTCTTTTTTCTGGGCGGCCCTACACTGCGGCGGTGGGAACCTGGATCAGCCATTTCCGGATCGCAGAGCAACTGCTGGAGCATCTGCCGCACCTCGCTGCCGAGGCGTTCATCGTGGGCAACATCGCGCCCGATTCCGGACGTCCGAATGCCGACTGGACCGCGTTCGATCCGCCCAAGACCGTCACGCACTTTCTGCGGGCCGGGGAGGACGAGGGCCGCATCCGGGATGTGCAGTTTTACCGCGAGTATGTACTTCCGGCAGAGCGGGAGGACCGACAGACGTTCAGCTTTATCCTCGGCTATTTCACGCATCTGGTTTCGGACAACCTGTGGATGCACCTGATCGGCCAACCGACGAAAGAGACCTTCGCGGCGGAGTTCAGCGCGGACCGCGCCGCCACCTGGGACCATGTGAAGGACGACTGGTACGGGCTGGACCACAAATATCTGCGCGACTTCCCCGACAATGTGTTCGCACGAGCCGTTGTGAACGCCGTTAATCCCGCCTCTCCCCTGCCCTTCTTGCCATCGGGCGCACTGGCAGACAGGCTGGACGATCTACGGACGTTCTACAGGCATCCCGGCGACATGGTTCTGGATCGCCCCTATCCCTACCTGAGCGAGGCCACCATGAACCGCGTCGTGGACGACAGCGCGCGGATCATTTCGGAACTGCTGGCCCGGCTGGAAGCGGGTGGAGTACCCAAGGGGGCGGAAGTTTCACTGCCTGGTCTCGATCTGCCTGCACCTTACGCATTGCCCTGAGGGTAAGGGGGAACCGGTTGCAGGATCTGGCCGGACCACGCCCTCCCAAAACCTGGAATAGCAATTGCAAACGCACGCAAATCTGGCCCTTTACGCTGTCGCTGGCCTGTTGAGGCAGCCGGGTAAAATGAAATCCCAACGTATTGAGGTAAACCTAGTCTTTCCGCCTGTTGCGGCAGAATATCCAGTCTTCCCCGCCAAAGCATTGCGCCACAAGACGAGGAATAGCATCTGTTCATTGCAGCGGTGCCACAAGCCATCATGAAACGATTCCGGAGCCGAACGGCGGCTGTTCTCCACTCATGGCGCAGGTGCCTAGAAGGTTGCTGCCCTTCAGATTGTTTCCAAAGATGACCGGCGTGAAAATCTACCATGAAAAGTAGGATCTAGCAATGTTTATAATTTCTTGCTCCTAGCGAAGTAAATATGAATAAGCCTTAATTAAGCCATTGCACATAAAATTGGATTTCACACATTTTAGGGTAGGCCCATGCGCAAAGACGACGGAATCCGCCCGTTGATCAGAGCGTCACACTAAAAGGTGGTTCCCCCATGAAAAAAGCCCTGCTTCTCAGCCTAGCCCTGCTCGTTTATCCCGTCGCCTCGGCACAGGACACGACGTCCACAGAAACCTCTACGACAACGGCTCCACTGGACCCCAACAGCGACGGTGTGATCGACACCAACAACAATGGTCGGGCCGACACCCGCGAGTTCCCCTGGGGCCTGCTGGGCTTGCTGGGCTTGATCGGTCTGGCCGGGGCGAACCGCCGCACGGTCACGCCGGTCCAGGTGGACACCCGGGACACCACCCGACTTTAATTCCGCTGGCAAGGTTCCACCTGGAGACGTTCCGGGTGGATTTTTTTTGCACGTTCTGGGGTGCCAGTCGCCTCCCGTGATGGACAGATGGCGTTCCGGCCCAGCCCGAGGCGGGTGACCCGCTGCTCTGCCATAATTCCAGGCATGGCCCCAACTTCCAGCATTCATGACCTTAAACACCACGTTGGCCAGAGCGTGAGCGTTCACGCCTGGCTGACGGACAAGAGCGGCAAGGGCAAACTGCAATTTCTGAAGCTGCGCGACGGCAGCGGCTTCGTGCAGGCCACCGTCTTCAGGGGCGACGTGGCCGAGGACGTGTTCGAGGCCGCCAAACGGCTGACCCAGGAACAGGCCGTCACCGTGACCGGCGAGGTCCGCGCCGACGAACGCGCCCCAGGCGGCGTGGAGCTGAGCGTGCGCGAAGTCTCGGCCATCTCCGAGAACCACGCCGAGTACGCCATCACGCCCAAGGAACACGGCACCGAATTTCTGATGGACCACCGCCACCTGTGGCTGAGGCACCGCCGCCCCTGGGCCGTGATGCGGGTGCGCGACAGCGTGCAGCGGGCCATCGTGGACTTCTTTCACGGCGAGGGCTTTATCCGCTTTGACGCGCCGTTCTTCACGCCCAATGCCGCCGAGGGAACCACCGAGCTGTTTGAAATTGATCTGTTCGGCGAGGACAAGGCCTACCTCTCGCAGACCGGACAACTGCACGCCGAGGCCGGGGCATTCGCCTTCGGCAAGGTCTACACCTCCGGCCCCACCTTCCGCGCCGAGAAAAGCAAAACGCGCCGCCACCTGCTGGAATTCTGGATGATCGAGCCGGAGGTGGCCCCCAGCAGCCACCGCGAGAACCTGGATTTGCAGGAGCGGATGCTGAGTTTCATCGTGCGCCGCGCGCTGGACGGGTGCGCGCAGGAGCTGGAGCTGCTGGGCCGCGACACCGCCAAGCTGGCCGGAGCTGCCGCGGGGAACTACCCGCGCATCACCTACACCGAGGCGCTGAAGATCGTGCGGCAACACATTGAGGCCGGGGATCTGCCGCCCAACGTGCAGGGCGACGTGCAGCCCGTCGAATGGGGCGACGATCTGGGTGCGCCGCACGAGACGATTCTGGGCCACCACTTCGACCGCCCGGTGATCATCGAGAAGTACCCGGCGGCCATCAAGGCGTTTTACATGCAGCCGGACCCCGAAGACCCGCGTGTTGCCCTGTGCGACGACGTGATCGCCCCCGAGGGCTACGGCGAGATCATCGGCGGCAGCGAGCGCATCCACGATTACCAGTTGCTGAAATCGCGAATCGAGGAGCAGGGGTTGCCGTTAGAGGCCTTCGACTGGTATCTGGACCTGCGGCGGGTGGGCAGCGTGCCGCACGCGGGCTACGGCATGGGCCTGGAGCGCGTGATCGCCTGGATCTGCGGCCTGGACCATATTCGCGAAGCGATTCCCTTCCCGCGCATGCTGACGCGCATGCGGCCCTGAGTATTGCAAAAGAGTGCACAAGAGGTTTGAATTTACAATAGTCAGCTCTATATGTTTAAATTCTAGCCAGGTCAAGTCGGTCAGCATATCATTCAAGGCATTCATACCCCCGCCGAAGCAGGAGGGGAAGCTGAACGCCTGAGCGAATTCAGAGTACATTTCCCGTGCATAGATCATCTCACTGGCATTTGAGGTCATACGGAGACAGCCCTGATCTGCCTTCATGTCAATTCACTCCTGCACTAAAAAACATGTCTAGAGCTTGGAAAGACTATAAACGCTGACTTCAATGGCCGATAACTGAGGTTTTTGCTCGCTGAAACAGGTATGAGGCCCAGGCTAGATTTCGCTCCCTGGACAGGAGCGACAACAGGAGGTGCTTTGGTGGTATGAAGCCATCGGAACCAGCCTTTCCATAGCCTACCGGGTCGACCACAAGTGTCAAAGCCCGCCTGCTCAACATCTGCGTGCCATTCCGCCTCTGGACAATCAGACTGCCGCCCCTACATCCCCCGGCAGGGCAATCTTGCCCATCACCGCCGTTGCCGCCGCCACGGCGGGCGAGGCTAGGTAAATCTGCGCGTCCTTGTCGCCCATGCGGCCTATGAAGTTGCGGTTGCTGGTGGACACGCAGACCTCGCCCGGCGCGAGCACGCCCTGATGACGGCCCATGCAGGGGCCGCAGCCCGGCGTTCCCAGCACTGCCCCGGCGCGTTGCAGGGTCAGCAGCGTGCCGTCCTCCATCGCCGCCTCCATGACCTGCGAACTGGCCGGAATGACCAGCAGGCGCGTGCCGGGGCTGACCTTGTGGCCCCTCAGCACCTCGGCGGCGGCGTGCAAATCCTCCAGCCGCCCGTTGGTGCAGGTGCCGATAAAGACCTGATCGACTTTCAGGCCGCGCAGCTCGGATACGTCATGCACGTTGTCCACCTCGCTCGGCGCGCTCATGCGGGGGTTCAGGACGCTCAGATCGAGTTCGATGTGCTGGACATAGGTTGCGCCGTCATCGGGATAGACCCACTCGGGCACGTCGTACATGGTCAGGATCTCGCCGCCGGGAACCACGAGGCCCACCTTCGCGCCCGCCTCCACGCACAGGTTGGCCAGGGTCATGCGTTCGCCGCGTGTAAAGCGGTCTCCGGCGTGAATCTCGATGCTCTGGTACGTTGCGCCGTCCGCGCCCAGGGTACGGATCATTTCCAGGGCCAGGTCCTTGGCGCTCACGCCGGGCCGCAGCTCACCCGTGAACGTCACCTTCACGCTTTCGGGCACCCGCAGCCACGTTTTGCCGCTGGCAGCGGCCAGGGCGATGTCGGTTGCGCCCATACCGGTGCCAAAGGCGGCCACCGCGCCGTAGGTGGTGGAGTGGCTGTCTGACCCCAGCACGATCCAGCCGGGCCGGGCCAGCCCCTCTTCCATCAATACCTGATGGCAGATGCCGCGCCCCACGTCGAACAGCGCCACGCCGGTCTGGGCGGCGTACTCGCGGGCCTCCTTCTGCGCCTGCGCCACGCTGACGGTGCTGGCCGGGGCCACATGGTCCACTACGATAGACACGCGCTCCGGGTATTTGGGCACGGCGGCCAGGTCCTTTTGCATGCGCTCGATGAAGCTCTGGGCAATCGAGTCCACCACCATCACCTGATCGACTTCCACCACGGCCAGGTCTCCGGCGTACACCGTCTTATCGCCGCGCCGGGAGAGGATCTTCTCGGCCATCGTCTGGGGGTGTGGGGTGTGGGGTGTGGGGTGTGATGTGATCATCAGTGGGCCTCCTGGATCATTTCTCTGAGCTGCTCCACAGTCAGGGGCGGACTCGTTCGGTGCAGCATGGCGTGGCAGTTGGGACACACGGGCACGAGGTCCGTGTGTGGGTTCACGCTATAGCCTTCACCGACTTCAGAAAGGGGTTTGAGGTGGTGAACGTGGATAAAGCCGTAGGCGATGGGGCCGTAGAACTCCCCTAAATCGGAGTCGCAGACCGCGCAGATGGTGCCGTGATATTCCACGCAGGCTTGCCGCGCGGCGCGGTTGCGCTCGTAGGCGTTGACGGTAACTTGCCGGGTTGCACCTTCTGGATAGCTGCCGGGCGGGAGTTCGCCATCGGCCTCAAATGCTGAGGCGATGACTCTGGGTTCGTCAGCCCTCTCTCCCACCAATCCCAGCTCTTCCAGCGCCTGCGCCAGAGCGGGGCGCATGGCCCAGAAAAAGCGTTGCCCAGGCCAGCGGTCATTGTCATTTTCGCGCCAGTCACCGGAGGCCAGAAACGGCCAGCCTTCACCTACGGATTCAGGGCCGACATCAAGCAGCTCTGCGCCCAAGAGCTTGCCCAGCTTGCCGTAATCAGAGTTGCCCTTGTGTCCTGACCAGCCCATTAAAAAGGTCAGCTCTGGTTCGACCAGGGTGTGGGCTGGCGCTTCATACTGCACGCGCAGCATCTTCGCCCGCGTGGCCGTCCACTTGCCCTTGAGTTGCAAAACCTGGATGGCGTTTTTGTAATCCTCCACAGTCCATGTCGAGTTATTCATTTTCTGAGTTTCAGTATGAAGGGATAGGCAAATCTGGCCCGGTTTGACCTAGACCCGATACCCGCCTCTGACCCATCCCTACTCGCGCTGCCCCGTCGCCACTGCCGCCCCCATCAGCAGCAGCAGCGCCGAACCCAGCAGCCCCCAATTCAGCGTTCCAGTCAGGTCCGAGAGCCAGCCAGACCACAGCGGCCCCAGCACCTGCCCGGCAGAAAAGATGGCGGTGGCGGCGCTGAGGGCTGAGGCCCACACAGCGCCCGGCAGGGTGCGGCGCACCAGGGCCGTGATCGCGGCGATGACCGCCAGAAAGCAGCCGCCGAACAGGACGCCCGACAGGAACACCGGGGTCAGCGCCGCTGAGGTCAGCGGCAGGGCCGTGCCAGCCGCCAGCACCAGCAGGATCAGCGGCAGCGCCCGCCGGGTGGGCCAGCGGGCAATCGGGTCACGCCACACCCACGAGGACGCCACCACTGCCGCGCCCAGCACCATCCAGAAGGCCGCCACCGCCCCGGAACCCAGGCCCTCGCCGCGCAGAAAGGCGATCACAAAGGTCATGTACGACACGTAGCCCGCGCCGAACAGGAAATAGGCAGTCAGTGTCGGCCACAACGGGACCAGATTCAGCCCCGCGCTCCCACTGCCGGAACCCTTTACGCGCCCGCCCATGCCCTGTGTGCTGCGCCGCGAATAGGCACAGGCGGCCAGGGCCAGCGCGCCCACTGCCCACCAAGCGCCCTGCCAGCGGACCCCGGCGGCCAGCAGCGCCGGAACCACCGCGCCCGAGGCGACGATGCCCAGCCCCACCCCGCCGAAATAGCCGCCCACGATCAGGCCACCGCTGCGCGGGTCGTGTGCGGAGGCCAGTTCAGCGGCCAGCGCCCCGCCGGTCACAAAGGTCACGGCCCCCGTTACCCCGGCCAGCGCACGCCACAGCAGCATCCACGGGTAGCTGCCCGTCAGGCCGGAGGCCAGCAGCGCCAGAGCCGTGATCAGCATGCCCAGCAAAAACGCCCTCCGCAGGCCCAACTGCCGCCCGACTCCAGCTCCGGTGGCCACGCCCAGCAGGTAGCCTACGGCAGACGCGGTGTTCAGGCCGCCCGACTGGGTATAGGTCCATCCCAGACTGTCCTGCATGATGGGCAGCATCAACGCATACGCGAAGCGCGCCAGTCCCAGCGCCACCGCCGGTCCCAGCGCCAGTCCCAGCGTGGGCCACAGAGCCGAGACAGGCGGGGCGGCGGCGGCGGAGGGGCGGGTCACGGCTCAGCATAGGGCGGCGCGCAGATGCTGGATGGCAGACGCTGTATGGCACGGGCTGGACTTCTGGCATGCCTTTGAAGGGAACAGCGGGGCACAACGGTGTGCGGCGCAGAAAGTCGGTCCCGTTCCCCCGAGCTGCCGCCGAGATTTGGGACTGACCACGGGCAGGAGGACTCGGAGGCAACAAAGCTGCTCCCGGCCCGCCTCCACGCTGCCATAGCAATTCACCTCCGCTTCCGAGCATGTTTCAACCCGTATCCTGAACGCATGGTAAAGCTCGATGAAACCTCCCTGCCCGGCGTGGGCCTGCGCTACGACTTTGACGGCAAATTTGGCAAACGCGTAGGCGTGATCACCCACCGCGACGGGCGGCGTGAGCTGTTCGTGTCGCTGCGGGAAGACCCCGACTCGTGCGCCCAGAGCATCGTGCTGGACGAGGCGGAATCGGAAGTGGTGGCCGATCTGCTGGGCGGCAGCACCGTGACCCGCCGGGTGGCCCAGAGCATGCAGGACATCGAGGGCCTGGCGATGGACTGGCTGCCGCTGGCCGACAGCACGCCGTTTCATGGCCAGCCGCTGGGCAGCACCATGCTCCGCACCCGCACCGGGGCCAGCATCGTGGCGATCATGCGCGGCGGCGGGGCCATTCCCGCGCCGGGGCCGGAATTTACCCTGCGCGCCGGGGACATTGTGGTGGTGGTGGGTACCGCTGAGGGCGTGACCCGCGCCGCCCGCCTGCTCAACGGCGAGCCGGAGGTCAAGGCGGCGAGAGCCGAGAAGGCGCTGGCCGAAACACCGTAATTCATCCTCCTGTACACCGAGGAGGTGAACCGTGGAACTGGGCCAACTGTTTCTGGAACTGGGCGGCGTGATCTTCTTGCTGGCGCTGGTGGGCCGCGCCGCCGGACGCCTGGGCATCACCCCCATTCCGCTGTACCTGCTGGCGGGTATTGCTCTGGGCGCGCTCATGTCGCTGGGCAACGCGCCCGAGGAATTCATTCATACCGGCGCGGAGATCGGCGCGGTGCTGCTGCTGTTCACGCTGGGGCTGGAATACACCAGCGAGGAACTCAGCAGCAACCTGAGGGCCAACCGGCAGATCGGTCTTATTGATCTGGCCCTGAATTTCACGCCGGGGCTGATCGCGGGGTTTCTGCTGGGCTTCACCCCGATGGCCGCCGTGCTGCTGGGCGGCGTCACCTACCTGACCTCCAGCGGGATTGCCAGCAAGATTCTGCGGGACCTGGGACGGCTGGGCAACCGCGAGACCCCGGTGATCCTGGCGGTCTGCGTGATCGAGGACGTGGTGATGGCCGCCTACCTGCCGGTGGTGGCCGCCCTGCTGATCGGCGGAACGCTGGTGGCGGTGGGTGTCAACCTGCTGGTGGCGCTGGCCGCCTTCGGGCTGGCCTTTTTTCTGGCGCTGCGTTACGGCCATGTGCTGAGCCGCGTGATGAACGTGCCCAGCGACGAGGCGCTGCTGCTGGGCGTGCTGGGGCTGGTCCTGATCGTGGCAGGAGTTGCCGATCTGCTCAAGGTCAGCGCGGCCATCGGCGCATTTCTGGTCGGCATCGCGCTGTCGGGCGAGGTGGCCGAGCGCGCGCGCCGTCAGGTGGAGCCGCTGAGGGACCTGTTCGCCGCCGTCTTCTTCGTGTTCTTCGGCCTCCAGCTCAATCTGGCCGAGGTGCCCGCCGTGCTGCTGCCCGCCATTGTGCTGACCCTGATCACCGGGGCCACCAAGTTCACAGTGGGCTGGCTGGGTGCGGCCCGCGCGGGCGTGCAACTGCGCGGGCGGTTTCGCGCCGGGACCACCCTGATCCCGCGCGGCGAATTCAGCATTCTGATCGCCGGGCTGGGTCTGAGCCTGGCCCCCAGCCTGGGGCCGCTGGCCGCCGTGTATGTGCTGCTCACCGCCATCCTGGGGCCGGTGCTGTCACGCTTCGACGCGCAGCTCGCGCCGCTGCTGGAGCGCAAGAAACCAGAGCACAAGGTCCCCGCGCCGGGCCAGATATCGAGATAGAGACCGACACAGAGATGAGGTCCGCATGACCGGACGCTCTACACACTTCTTTGGAGACCGGACTGGACCACTGCCTATACTCGGTGCATGAATCCATCAAGTGCCTTGACGGACAACCCGCTGCTGAATGTGGGTTTCCGCATTCCCTTCGATCAGATCAAACCCGAACACGCCGAAGCCGCCGTGGATCAACTGCTCGCAGAGGCGAACGAGCGCCTGGAACGCCTCGCGAAGTCCGGCGAGCGCCAGTTCCAGGGTTTCATGGCCGATCTGGACACCCTGACCGAGCAACTCGGCACCGTGACCACCA
The DNA here is from genome assembly GCF_000701425.1 of Deinococcus frigens DSM 12807. Taxonomy (GTDB): domain Bacteria; phylum Deinococcota; class Deinococci; order Deinococcales; family Deinococcaceae; genus Deinococcus; species Deinococcus frigens. Next base: position 22,678 of record NZ_JNIW01000034.1, read on the forward strand.
TCGTCCATCACCTGGACGCAGTGGTCAGCAGCCCCCAGTGGACTGCGGCCAAGCAGGCGATCCTGCCCAAGACCAGCGGGTTCTACACCAACCTCAGCCTGCACCCCGGATTGTGGGCGGCCCTGAAAGCCTTTGCCGAGACGGACGACGCCCGGGGGCTGGATCCGGTGCGCGCCCGGCACCTCAAGCTGACCATCGACGACTTCAAGCGCGAGGGGGCGGACCTGAACGACGCCGACAAGGCCCGCCTGCTGGAACTGAACACCCGTCTGGCCCGCGTGACCAGCGACTTCGGCAAGAATGTGCTGGACGCCACTGCGGCCTACGAGCTTTACGTGGATGAGAAGCGGCTGGCCGGGGTGCCGCAGCGCGTGCAGGACGCCACCCGTGAGGACGCGCGGGAACGCGGCGAAGGCGGCCACCGCCTGACCCTGCACCAGCCAGTTACCACGCCGCTGATGACCTATGCCGATGACCGCGAGCTGCGCCGCGAAATCTGGGAGGCGCAGCAGCAGGTGGGCAAACAGGACGGGCGCGACAACCGCCCGCTGGTCAGTGAAATCCTCGAGCTGCGCCGCGAGAAAGCACGGTTGCTGGGATTCGCCAACTTCGCCGACTATGTGCTGCAAGACCGCATGGCGGGCGGCGGCGAGACGGCCCTGAACTTCGAGCGCGATCTGGAAGCCCGCACCCGACCCGCCTACGAGCGTGAGAATGAGGAACTGGAAGCCTTTCACCGCGAACACGCCGGAGCGGACGCCCCCGCGCTGGACGCCTGGGACGTGGCGTACTGGGCTGAGAAGCAGCGCCAGGCTCAGTACGACTTTGACGAGGAAGCCCTGCGCCCTTACTTTCCGCTGGATAACGTGCTGTCCGGCCTGTTCGAGATCACCCGCCGCGTGTTCGGCGCGTCGGTCAAGGAGTCGCAGGCCCCTGGCTGGCACCCCGACGTGCGCTATTACGACATTCAGGACGAGACCGGCACGCACGTCGCGTCCTTTTACACCGACTGGTTCCCGCGCGACACCAAGCGGGCCGGGGCATGGATGAACGGCTTTGTCACGGGCGGTCCGCGCGAGGACGGGGTGGATCCGCACCTGGGGCTGATGTGCGGCAACATGACCCCTCCCGGCAAGGACACGCCCGCGCTGCTGTCGATCCACGAGGTAGAAACCGTGTTCCACGAGTTCGGCCACCTGCTTCACCACGCGCTGTCCACGGTGCCTATCAAGTCGCTGAGCGGCACCAGCGTCGCCTGGGATTTCGTGGAGCTGCCCAGTCAGATCATGGAAAACTGGGTGATGGAGCGTGACGCGCTAGACCTGTTCGCGCGCCACTATCAGACCGGCGAGACGCTGCCCCAGAACCTGTTTGACAAGATGCTGGCCGCCCGCAATTACCGCGCCGCGAACACCTCCATGCGCCAGTATTCCTTCGGCGCAACGGACCTGATGCTGCACGTCGAATTCGATCCGGGGAGCGGTCAGGACCCGGTGGCTTTGGCCCGCGACAGCATGGCCAGCTTCGTGCCGTACCCGCTGCCACAGGATTACTCGATGGTGGCGTCCTTCAACCACCTTTTCAGCAGCCCGGTGGGCTACGGGGCCGGGTACTACAGCTACAAGTGGGCCGAGGTGCTGGACGCCGACGCCTTCTCGCGTTTTGCCAGCGAGGGCATCTTCAACCGCGACACAGGCCGAGCGTTTGTGGACAGCGTCCTGAGCCGGGGCGGCAGCGAGGACCCCGCCCAGCTCTACCGCGAGTTCATGGGCCGTGGTCCCGATGCCGACGCCCTGTTGCGCCGGAGCGGCCTGCTGCCCGCGTAAATTCCCAGCTTCCTCCCAGTCCGGCTCATCTGAATGAAGGTGAGCCGGGTTGCTTTTGCGTTATTCTGTGCGAATGGTCCAACGCGCACTGCTGCTCGTCGCCGCCCTGACGCTCCTGTTCGCTGTCCCGGCGGCCCAGGCCCAGGCCAGCCTGGAGGCGCAGCTTCTCGCGCGGCTGAACCAGATCAGGGCGCAGGGCGTGAGTTGCCCGGGCAGTGGACGCCGCCCGGTGGCCGGGGCATTGAGCTTCAACGCGCGGCATGCCCTGGCCGCCCGCCTCCAGGCCGGCTACATGGGGACGTCCGGGCGCGTGACCCACACGGGGCAAAACGGCAGCACACCCCGCGTCCGGGCGGCCAGCACGGGCGTCAACGCCACCAGCGTCACCGAGATCGTGTACATGGGTTCGGGCCTCAATACTGAGGGGGCCGTGCGTTGGTGGCTGGGCAGCCCGGTCCACTGTTACTGGATGACCGAGCGGCGCTATACCCATGCCGGGGCCAGCGTGGTACGGGGGGCGCATGGGACGGCGTATGTGATCGTCCTGAGCAGTCAGCCGAGGTAAAGGAATTCGCGGCCTCTCACTGCACCGTTCGTCCTAGATCGGTGTCGAGCTTCGCGCTCGTCATGCCTCGGGCAGCCGGGTGGCGGCCAGCGGTCAGGCAATAGCGGGGCCAACTGTTCGGCTCAGGAGCAGTCGCGAGCGTGTCCGTCGACGCCATCACGCAGGAGCTGAGAGTCTGGGAATGCACCTGCTTCAGCCCCGGAACTTCCCCATCAAACAGCCGCCCGCCCTGGCCCAGCGTGGCGGGCGAGACCGGCGGGTCAGTTGATCCCCGGAGCAGTGCCGCAGGAAAAATTGCACGAGTCCGCCGCTGCCACAGACCAGAATGTCCTTACCGCCCTGTATTAGGTGGTTGTTCTGCTGCTCAAGCCTTCGCCGTCTGCCACACCACACCCACGGCCTCCTCCACGCTCTTTACGCCCGCGTGACCGGCCAGGCCAGGCGGCACAATCAGGCGTTTGTAGCCGGCGCGGCCCGCTTCCTCGGCGCGGCGCTGGGAGGCCACCGTGCTGCGGACCTCTCCGGCCAGACCCACCTCGCCGAACACCGCCACGTTTTGCGGCAGAGCGCGGCCCACCACCGCGCTGTACACGGCCAGGGCCACGGCCAGGTCGAGGCCCGGATCGGGAACTTTCAGGCCGCCCGCCAGGTTCACGTACACGTCCAGGCCGCCCAGCGTCAGGTCTAGGCGGCGTTCCAGCACGGCCAACACCACGTCCACCCGGCGCGGGTCCAGGCCCACCACCACGCGCCGGGCGTTGGGGTACGGGGTCTTGCTGGCCAGTGCCTGCACCTCCAGCAGCATGGGGCGCTGGCCGTCCACGGTGGCGGCCACCACGCTGCCCGGCACGCCCACCGGACGCTCGGCCAGGAAGGCGGCGCTGGGATTTTCCACGGCGATCAGGCCCTCGCCGCGCATCTCGAAGACGCCCAGCTCCCCGGCCTGTCCAAAGCGGTTCTTAACGCTGCGGAGCAGACGGAACGCGCCCACCGTTTCCAGAAAGACCGTGGTGTCCACGATGTGCTCCATGACCTTCGGCCCGGCTACGGTGCCGTCCTTGGTGACGTGGCCCACCAGCACGGTGGCGGTGCCGGTTTCCTTGGCCGCCCGCGTCAGCGTGGACGTGCTGTCGCGCACCTGCGCCACGCCGCCGGGCGCACCCTCGCCCTCCACCGTCACGGTCTGGATGCTGTCCACGATGCACAGCGCGGGTCTATGTTCGCTCATGAGGGCCGCGATGTGTTCGGCGCGGGTGTCGCGGGTGAGCTGGATGTCGGCGGTGACGCCCAGTCGGTCTGCGCGGAGCCGGATCTGCTCCAGCGATTCCTCCCCTGCCACATACAACACGGTGCCGCCCGCCCGCGCTACGCTGTCGGCCACCTGAAGCAGCAGCGTGCTCTTGCCGATGCCCGGTTCGCCGCCGATCAGGGTGACGCCCCCGGCCACCAGGCCACCGCCCAGCACCCGGTCCATTTCCAGAATGCCCGACGAGGTGCGCGGTTCCTCACGCCGCCCGACGGTAGACAGCGGCGTGAGCTTGCCACCGGAAATGCCGCCGTAGCCCCCCGCCCCGCCGCCGCGCGCCTTGCCACCCGTGACGCTGGGCACTTCCTCCTCAAAGGAATTCCACGCCTGACAGTTTGGACAGCGGCCCAGCGGTTTGGCCGACGTGTAGCCGCAACTGTTGCAGACGTATTTGGTGGTGACCCTAGCCATTCTTGGAAACGCTGATCTCCACCTCGCCGGACGGTTCGCTGGCAGAGTCGGCAGGCTCCGCGCTCACGCCGGGACGGCCATCCGCGCGCCAGTACGCGCCGTCTGCGGTGGCCAGGTACTCGCTGTCCAGCAGTTCGGTCAGCAGGATCGAGGGGTCTTCCAGGGTGCTGTGATCGGCCAGCACGCCTTCCACCTGGCCCTGATCGTAGGACACGCCCGGCTCGAACAGGCCGGTCAGGTGGTCCAGAATCGCCATCTGGTGAACGCGGCGGCGTTTGCTGGGCCAGGCGGTGATGCGCCCGTGGTCGTCTTGAAAGTCGGTGATGCTTTTGGTCATGGGGCACATGCTACGCGCTGGGAGTGCAGGGCAGCGGGCAAGGAAGCACAAAGCGGCTCAGGCTGAGCGCGCCCGCTCCCGAAGGTACAGGTAGAGCGGCAAGCCGAAGGAAGCACCGATGGTCACGCAGCCCAGCAGCGGCAACCAGGCCAGCCGAACCTGGTCCCACCGCCATTCGGCCAGGATCATGGCCATGATGGTCAGCACACTGATCAAGACATCAGCCAAGGCGAAAGCCGCGAGGCGGGTTGCCGTCGCCTGCTGGACGAGGGCCGACAGATCAAGACCGTTGTCGGCAATCCATGGAAGGAACTGGCCGCAGGGCAGGAGCAGGGACCAGCCCTGCGGCACTGAGGAGCAGGTAAATCCATTTCATGGCCTGAACGTACGGTGGACCACCGATGAGGCCAGCCACGGCTTCGGGCAATCCTCACGCGGCCCGGCACCAGCCGCACGACCACCATCAACACACGCTCCAGACTTCGCTGGACCAGCCTGCGCCACAGACCAAAGCCCAGATCGACGGCAGTGCCGGCGCATGCGGCGCTGCCGATCAGGTGTTCACGGCCCCCGGCCAGGGCGGAGGGTTTGACACTGAGACGAAATTCAAGGAGTGACAGGTCTGCAAGGGCCAGACGGTTCGCCTGCGGCCCCGAGCTGCCGCACTCTTCTGGAAGGACTGTTTCGCGGTGGCCATCCAGTTTGAGGCGCAGAACAAAAGAAGCCCTCTCCGCTGGGAAGAGGGTGGGGGGATTTGCAAAGCTACCGAGCCGAGGCGGCTGCTAGGCCAGGATCTGCGGCGGGGCCGTCGTCCCGCGCTCGAATTGCAGGCCCGCGTCGGTCAGGACCACGCGCACCTCGTCGCCGTCGCGGCTGATCAGTTCCAGGGACAGCGGGTCCTCGATTTCCTCGCGCACCAGCGTTCGCAACTGGCGGGAGCTGCCCACCGCATGCTTGGGACTGCGGGCCTTGAGCTTGCCCACCAGCCAAGCGGCGATGGCCGGATCAAAGGTCACGTTCAGTTCGCGGCTGGCCAGTTCCTCGCTCATCTCGCCCATCAATTGCTGGGCCACACGCACCAGTTCCGGCTCGCCCAGCGGCTTGAAGCGGATCACGTCGTCCAGGCGGTCCAGGAATTCCGGGGTAAAGATGTGGCGCAGCGGCGCGTTGTTGTCCGGCGTCACCGGGCTGAATCCCACCGTGGGGCCGACGTTGAAGCCGGTGTTGCTGGTCATGATGATGATGGTGCGCCGGAAGTCCACTGCGCGGCCCAGGCCATCGGTCAGGCGGCCATCGTCCAGCACCTGCAAGAAGGTGTTGTACACGTCCGGGTGCGCCTTCTCGATCTCGTCGAGCAGGATCACGCTGAAGGGCTGGCGGCGCACGGCCTCGGTCAGGCGTCCGCCCTGCTCGTAGCCCACGTAGCCGGGAGGCGAGCCGATCAGTTTAGAAATGCTGTGGCTCTCCTGGAATTCGGACATGTCCACGCGGATCAGCGAGCGTTCGGAGTGGAACAGGCTGCGTGACAGGGCGCGGGCCAGATGCGTCTTGCCCACGCCGCTGGGGCCGACAAACAGGAAGGAGGCGGCTACTCGGGTGCGTCCGCCCAGGCCCACGCGGGCGCGGCGCAGCGCGGAGCTGAGGGCCTTGATGGCATCCGGCTGGCCGTACACCTGGTCTTCCAGGCTGGCTTCCAGATCGCCCAACTGCTCGGCAGTTTCCTCGCTGTAGATGCCGCCCATCGAGTTGATCACGCTCTCGATGTCCTCGCGGGTGACCATCGGTTCGCCGTCCTCGTTCTCGGCCACCGGCAGCTCGATGCTCATATTAAGGCGCACGCGGCTGGCGGCCTCGTCGATCAGGTCAATGGCCTTGTCAGGAAAATTGCGGCCCGGCAGGCTGCGTTCGCCGATGCGGACGGCCAGCTCCAGTGCCGCGTCGGGAATCTGCACGCCGTGGTGTTCCTCGTACTTGGGCCGCAGGCCGCGCAGAATCTGCAATGTTTCGGCGGGACTGGGTTCCAGCACGATCACCGGCTGGAAACGGCGTTCCAGGGCGGCGTCCTTCTCGATGTAGCGGTGGTATTCACCCGTGGTGGTTGCGCCGATGACCTGAATCTCGCCGCGTGACAGGGCAGGCTTGAGGATATTGGCCGCGTCCAGCGTACCTTCCGCGCCGCCCGCGCCCACCAGGGTGTGCAGCTCGTCGATAAAGGCCATCACCTTGGCGTTGCGCAGTTCCTCGATGATCTGGCGCAGACGTTCCTCGAACTCGCCCCGGTACTTGGTGCCCGCCACCACGCCGGACAGGTCCAGGCTGATCAACCGGATGCCGTGTAGGTTGGGCGGCGTGCGCTTCTCGTGAATGGCGATCGCCAGTCCCTCCACGATGGCCGTCTTGCCCACGCCGGGGTCACCGATCAGCACCGGATTGTTCTTGGTGCGGCGGGTCAGGATCTGGGTGACGCGGCGGATTTCCTCGCTGCGCCCGATCACCGGGTCCAGCTTGCCCTCGCGCGCCCACTTGGTCAGGTCGCGGCCATACTCGTCCAGAAACGGCGTCGCCACCGGCTTGGCCGCCTTGCCGCCGCCGTTCTCGCCCTGCGCCAGGATGCGCCAGCGAATGGTGTCCACGTCCTTGGTCAGCTCCTGCAAGATGCGGAAGGCCACGCCGTCGCCCTCGCGGATGATGCCCAGCAGGATGTGTTCGGTACTGGTCACCTGCGCGCCCAGGCTGCGGGCCTCGCTGGAGGCGAGTTCCATGACCCGGCGGGCGCGGGGCGTGATGCTGGGGGCGTCGTTCAGGCGGTTGCCCTCGCCGCGTCCGATGATCTCCTCGACGCGGCGGCGCAGGCCGTCCAGGCTGGCCCCAAATTCAGTCAGGATGGTGGCGGCGGTGCCACCTTCACGCATCAGGCCCAGCAGCAGGTGTTCGGGGCCGACCATCGCGTGGCCCAGGCGGTTCCCCTCTTCACGGGCGTAATGAAACACGAGTCGGGCGCGGTCGTCATATCGGTTCATGGCTAGACCCCCAGGGGGCGGAAACGCACAGTCGCGCGTGGCTCGTTCAGATCACGGAAAGGAAGGATAGATTCAGGCCGAAATTCAGGGTGGACGGACAGTCGCGAGTCTAGAGCATCCCCCCCGCGTCAGACGCGCCTAAACTTACGTTCTTGCCCACCCGTACTGTAAGCCTCCCCACCTGACGCGCGTCTTTCGCCCCTGTGTCCCCCCCCGCCCGCTACCCTGTACAGCATGACCGACACCGAACACGGCAGCAGCCCACCTCAGCCAGAAGGCCGCGCCAGGGGGGTTGTTTTTGGCTCCCAGCATGACCGCATCATGGAGCGGCTACAGGGACTGGACGCCGATCTGGCCGCGTACATCCAGGATTTTGCCTACGACACCGTCTACGACTCCTCGGCGCTGGATCTGAAGACGCAGGAGTTGATCGCCTGCGCCCTGCTGGTGTCGCTGGGCAGCCCGCCGGAATTGAGGACGCACCTGCGCGGGGCGCTGAACGCTGGAGCCACCGAGGCGCAGGTCCGGGGCGCGTTGATGCTGTGCGTGCCCTACCTGGGCTTTCCGCGCACGGTGGCCGGGTTCGAGGTGCTCAAGACCTTCCTGGACGCTCAGGAAACGAAAAAAGGGTGAACGGGCCGCAGCCTGTTCACCCCCTTTCCCTAAACTCAGATCAGAACATGTACTTGACGCCGATACGGGCCTTGAAGTTGGTGCCGGGGCGGATGAACCGAGCGCCGTTCTCAGCGTAGCTGCCATCGCTGGTGTCGTAGCGGTCAGAGTAGCTGGTGCCATCTGTTTTTGTCGCGTTGACATTGATCGCGCTGTTGAAGAAATAATCTGCACCCAAGTCACCCACCAGACTCAGATTGCCGGTCAGGGCGTAGCTGGCCATCGCACCCGCACCCAGACCAAAAGAGCTGGAAGAGTACGTGGTGGTCCTGCCGCTGCCGTATTCCTCATTGGCGCGGAACATGCCGTAGCGCACGCCGCCGTAGACCAGCGTATCGATGCCCGGAGCCACCTCACCCAGACCGTAAGTCCCATCGATGGAGACAACGGTCTGGCTGCCCGATTCCGTCGCGCGGCCTGCCTGTTTGGCTGCCCCAAACGTCTCGCCGGGACCGGAGAGGCCAGGAAGCTCGGGACTGGCGTCATTGATCGAGTCGCTGGGACGGGTGTAGGCCACGCCCACCTTGACGCCCACCGGGCCAATCACGTTGGGGGCGTGCACGAATACCTCGCCGCTCAGGCCGCCCGCATAGCCGCCGGTCAGGCCGAGGTGAAGGTTGTTAAAAGCTTGCGCGCCCGCCGTGGCAGAGACCGCGAGAATGGTCAGGGAAATCAGTTTCTTCATTGCCCCAGGTTCGGCGCTGAACATGAGAATCCCCGCCGCTCTGGTTGACGACGAATTTAGAGAGCAGTGAGGAGAGGCTATCTCTGGCACAGGAACGCCCCGAGGTGCTTTGTACCTTTTCCCCATCCAGCCGCCCCCGGTCTATCGCAAAATGAGACGCCTTGAATGCAGTATTTTCCTTAAGACCACCATGTTCGTTATGACGATGACCCTGCTAAACTTGAACTCAGTTTAATTTAATTGGTGGGCGCGCGACCGGTATCGCGCCCACCCCCACCCCACTGGAGGTTGCATGAAAATTTTAACCCTTGTCCGGCAGGTCCCCGACGCCGAGGCGCGCGTCAAGGTCAGCGGCGACCGCGTGGACCTGGACGGCACCACCCTGGTGATTGACGGTATGGACGAATACGGCGTGGAAGAAGCCCTGCGCCTGCGCGAAGGCGACACGGGCGTGGAAGAAATCGTGGCGCTGGCCGTGGGTCCCAAGAAGGTGGAGGACGCCCTGCGGACCGCCCTGGCGATGGGCGTCGACCGCGCCATCCATGTGGAGACCGACGAGCGCTTCGACGCCGTGGCCCTGAGCAAGATCGTGGCCCAGGTGGCCGGCAGCGAGGGCAGTGACCTGATCCTGCTGGGCGGGCAGGAGGCCGACTGGGACTCTCAGGCGCTGGGAGCCGCCAGTGCCGAACGCCTGGGCTGGCCGCAACTGACCTGGACCAACGAGCTGAAAGTGGAGGGCGAGACCCTGACCGGACGCCACGACGTGGACGACGGCAACGAAGGCTTCAAGGTCAATCTGCCCGCCGTGATCACCGCGCAGCAGGGCCTGAACGAGCCGCGCTACCCCACGCTGCCCAACATCATGAAGGCCAAGAAAAAGGAACTCCGCAAGGATGATCTGGGCAGCTTCGTTGTGCAGCCGGGCGTCAAATACCTGGGGGCGGAAATTCAGACCCGCGCCCGCCTGAACAAGATGATTGACGGCAAGGACCCGCAGGCCGCTGCCGAACAGCTCCTTGACCTCCTGCGAAACGAAGCGAAGGTGCTGGCATGATTCTGGTCGTTGCTGAATACGCCGGGGGCAAGCTCGGCAAGTCCACGTTAGAGATGATGACGGCTGCTCGTGAATGCGGGCGCGAGGGACCGATCACGCTGCTGGTGCTGGGACAGGACGTGGCCGCTGTCGCCACCGAAGCCGCCGCCGTCGCCGATCAGGTGCTGGTGGGCGATCTGCCCGCGCTGGCACAGTACAACCCCGAAGTCTGGGCCGCCGCTGTCACGCAGATTGCCAAAGAGGGCGAGGCCAGCACCGTGTTGATCGGTGGCAGCCGTTCGGGCCGCGAGTACGCGCCGAGGGTAGCGGTCAAGCTGGACGCACCGTATCTGGAAGACGCCATCAAGTTGACGGCCAGCGGAGACGCCCTGCAAGCGCAGCGCTACACCTACCTGGCCCGCGTGACCGAGACGGTGGAGGCCAGCGGACCAGTGATCGTGGCCACCGTCAAGCCCGGCAGCTTTGCTCCGGCAGCCCCAGCAGCGGCGGCGGGCGAGCAGTTCGACATCGAATTAGAACTGCCCGCCTCCCGCACCGAAATCACGGGCAAGAGCGTGGAGAAGACCAGCCGCGTGGCCCTCTCGGAAGCCGAGGTGATCGTGACCGGCGGGCGCGGCGTGGGCAGCCCGGAGAACTTCGCCCAGTTTGTGGAAGGGCTGGCCGACAACATCGGCGCGGGCGTGGGCGCAACCCGCGCGGTGGTGGACGCAGGCTGGCGGCCCTATGCCGAGCAGGTGGGCCAGACCGGCAAGACCGTGCAGCCTAAGGCGTATATCGCGCTGGGCGTCAGCGGCGCGGTGCAGCACCTGTCCGGCATGGGCAAGAGCAAGAACATAATCGCCATCAACAAGGACGCCGAAGCGCCGATCTTCAAGGTGGCCGATTACGGCATTGTGGGCGACGTGAATCAGATCGTCCCGGCATTGATCGCCGCCAGCAAGAAGTAAGCGAGCGAACTAAAGGAGGCAGAGAGGCTGGGCTTCTCTGCTTTCTCGTTGTCTCCCTTACTATTACCCAGCAAGGAAGCAAGGGCCAGAAGATAGGAATGAGCACTTCCAATGTCTACAACGAAGCAGCAACCCAAGGCCGTCGGGCGCGCAGCGGACGGGCCTTACGCAACGTAACGGAGCGGGGCGTGTAAGTAGGAACCTTCCCCTCCAACCCCCACCTGCCACGCCCAACGGACCCTGCCTAGCGCAGCGCTGCTCCCCCTGCCCCCCTGGGGTAGGGGGCTGGGGGGTGGGGCCGCCCGAACAAACCTTGACCGTCTATTGAAACTCCTCGTCCCTTACGTCACCGTCAACGACACTGAAAACATGGCCAAGGCACAGGCGCAAAACATCATCGTCACTGGAGCGGCACGCGGCATCGGGCGGGCCATCGCGGCTCTTTACGCGGAGCGGGGCGCACAGGTCCTGAGCGTGGACCTGGCCCTGCCGCCCACCCTGAAAGGCCAGCGGCGCGTCAAGGCCGATGTCAGCAGCCCCGCTGGACGCGAACGCGTCGTGCGGGCGGCGCGGGAACTGGGCGGCGTGGACGTGCTAATTCACAACGCCGCGTATCAAAACGCACCCGGCAGCGTGCTGGAGGTCAGCGAGCGCGGCTGGGCCAGAACCCTGAGTGTGAACCTGACAGCCCCGCTGCTGCTGACGCGCGCCCTGATCGATCTGATGCCGCCGGGAGGCGCGGTGGTGAATGTGGCCTCGGTGCAGGGGCTGTTTGCCGAGCAGGACAACGCGGCCTACAGCGCCAGCAAGGGCGGACTGGTCAACCTGACCCGCGCGATGGCGCTGGACCTGGCCCCACGCGGCCTGCGGGTGAACGCGGTGGCCCCCGGCGCGATCAGTACCGAGAGTCTGCTGGAGGGCATCGAGCACAGTGGTGATCCACCCACCACCCGCCGCAATTACGAGGACCTGCACGCCCTGCGCCGCCTGGGCACGCCGCAGGAAGTGGCCCAGGTAGTCTATTTTCTGGGCAGCCCGGAGGCCAGTTTCATGACCGGGGCCATCGTGCCGGTGGACGGCGGCATGACCGCCAGTTTCATGATGGCCGGGCGGCCCGTGTGACGCCGGGAAGGCAGTTCTGAAACTTTTTACCTTCACTCCAGAAGACGAACTCTCTGATTCACCGGCTCTTTCCGCCTCCCGCCTGGCGAATGGCGTCCAGCAGTTTGCCCACCGACTGCGCCACGTTCCCGGCCTCGCGGCGCACGTCGGGGTCACGGGAGAAACGGGTCAGGCGTTCAGAAGCGTCACGCACGGCACGCAACAGGGCCTCGGTGGGGACGCTGGTACGCCCTGGGACTTTGCCCGACGGCGGTTTTGGATCGGTCATGCATTTACCTCTGCCGCAGTCAACCACATCGCGCGGTAGGGGGTCAGGGTCAGGGTGGGGCGGGTCAGGTGCAAGGCGCTGCCGCTCAGGGCGTCGTGGGCGTCCTCTCCCAGATGGCTGCGCAACAGGAAGGCGGGCAGCACCACGCGTTCCTCGCTGAAGTTGTAGATCTCCAGCAACACTCCTAGAGGATGATCGCGGCGCAGCAGCAGCACGCGCGGATCGGGGCTGGCAATCACACTGCTTTCAATCGAGGCGTGCAGGTGGGGCAAACCCTTGCGGACGGCGATGCGGCAGCGCAATCCGGCATTGACCTGCCCGGCGGGCGTGTCGGGGTGGGCCTGAACCTCCTGCGCCAGTGCCCAGTCCATACGCGGACGATGCACCCAGCGGTTGTCGGCGGCGTGTTCGGTGGTGTCTGCGTAGCCGGAGTCATTGGGCAGCGCCAGCTCGTCACCCATGTACAGCAGCGGCACCCCGCCGAAGCCCAGAATGACCGTGTGGAGGAGCAGAAGTCGCTGAACGGCCAGCTCGATCTGAATTTCATCCCCGTCCTCCAGCGCCGTCTCCAGCCCGGCCAGACTGGCCGCCGAGCCGCTGATGCGCCGGTCTCCGGTGGCCGGATTGAACTGAAAGACCAGCCCGCGCGCAAAAGACCCTGGAAACTCGCCGCTATAAAAGTCGCTCAGAAAGTGGCGGTGGCCCGGCCCGCTGATGCCCACCCGCGCGGCGTCGGTGTCGCTGATGGCCCAGCCGATGTCGTCGTGGCAGCGCACGTACAGGCCCCAGGTGGTGTTCGCCGGCTTGGGCGGAAAGGCGCGCAGGGCTTCTTCCATCAGGCGGGTGTCGCGGCTGGCGAGGCTGCTCCACAACTGCACCATCAGGCTGTTGTGGTACGCCATGTCGCTGACCCTGCCGTGGTGGGTGCCACTGCCCAGGTAATGGATCAGGTCGCCCGGAGCCACAATGGCCTCGGCCTTGAACGCCACCGCCGGGGCCACGATGCGCGCCGCCGCCCTGAGCGCGCGGGTCAGGTGATGCACTTCCGGCTGGTTCTGGCTGTTGGTCCCCAGCCGTTTCCAGATAAAGGCGATGGCGTCCAGCCGGAAGACCTCCACCCCCCGGTTGGCCAGGTTCAGGATGATGTCCACGAACTCGGCCAGCACGTCGGGATTGCCCCAGTTCAGGTCCCACTGGTAGGTATTGAAGGTGGTCCAGACCCAGCCGCCCGCGCCCTCCTCTGCGTCCTGCCCCTCTCCCACTTCCGGGTCCCAGGTAAAGTTGCCCGGCGCAAAATCGGGGAAGACCTCGGGAAGGGTGGTCTCGTAGGCGTCGGGCAGGCCCCGGTCCGCGAACAGGTGGAAGTAATCGCGGTACTGGTCCTCGCCCGCCCGCGCCCGCTCGGCCCACTCGTGTTCGCGGGCCACGTGGTTCAGGACCAGATCGAGGACCAGGCTGATGCCCCGGCTCCGCAGGTCACGGGCCAGCGCGCTCAGATCATCCAGGCTGCCCAGGTCCGGGCGCACCGAGCGGTAGTCGGCCACCGCGTAGCCGCCGTCGTTCTCGCCGTCACGTGGGCGCAGCAGCGGCATCAGGTGCAGGTAGGTGACGCCCAGCCCTTCCAGATAATCCACATGCGTCTGCACGCCGCGCAGGGTTCCGGCAAAACGGTCCGCGTAGGCCACATACCCCACCATGCGCGGCGATTGCAACCAGTCTGGAGAGAGCAGCCGGGCCTCGTCCAGCCGCTTTAAATCGGCAGGGCGGGTGTGGTAGGCGTGCAGCATGATCTCCAGCAGCCGCTCCAGCAGGACATCGGCCCGTTCCCGGTACACCGCGCGCAGGCTGTCGAGGAGTTCCGGGCCATAACGGTCCAGCCGCAGAAAAAAGGTCTCGGCGTCCCGGTCGTCGTCGAAGGCCAGCCGCAGTCGCTCGGCCACTTCGGGTTTCAGGAGGGTGGATGGCATAGTTGTCCGTCAGCATACGGTGTGGTTGGAAGTGTTTCCAATATCAGTGTTTCAAGACAAACGAAGAGGCGGCAGATCGCCTCCGCCGCCCCGGACCCCAGGCTGTGGTTACTTCATCGCCTCCTGGCGGGTGATGTTCAGGTACACGGCCACGTCGTCCATGCTCTCCACCTGCGACAGCGAGACGTAGTGATGCTGGCCGTCACTGCTGTCGCTCTTGGTCAGTTTCACGCGGTCCCCGTCCAGGTGGTCCACGGTGCCGACATGCTCGCCGTCCTTGTCCTTGACCTGCATGTGTTCGCCGCCCCGGTCCAGACGTTCTTTGAGGTCCTTGACAATGCGCTCGGTGATCTGGCCCGCGTCTGCGTTCTGGTCCTGTGTCATGGCCCCAGGCTAGGCCCGTGGGATGATCCCCAGGTTGGCCCGGGCGTTAGAGAACGTTCAGAGATGCGCATTGCGTAAGCTTTGCGGCAGAGGCGACCAGATCGGTCACCTACGCTGACAGGCATGCCCTTTGCTGCGCCTGACCTGCACCATGCCCATGCCCTGACGCCCGATTTCTTTGCGGGCAATCCAGTGGCGGTGGCACGCTCGCTCATCGGTGCAGTGCTGGTGCGTGTGCTGAAGGACGGCACCGTACTGGCCGCCCGCATCGTGGAAACCGAGGGCTACGACTGCCCGCGCGATCCCAGTTGTCATGTGATTGCCCGGTTGCCCGGCGCGGCCCAGGCGATGGCCGGCGAGCCGGGCCGGGTGTACTTTCACTCCGCCTATAAGCAAGCGCTATTGAACGTCGTGTGCCGTCCAGCGGGGGTCCAGGCGTCTATCCTGATCCGCGCCGTTCAACCGCTGCTGGGCGAGGACCGGATGCGCGAGCTGCGCCCCGTCAAGCGCCCGGTTGACCTGAGCAACGGCCCAGCCAAGCTGGTGACGGCGCTGGGCCTGACCGAGGAATTGAAGGGGCAGCCGATTGACGGACCGACCTTCTACGTTATGCCGGGCGAGGCGCTGCTGGATTCGGAAGTTGAAACGACTTCTCGGGTCGGCCTGCGCCGGGGGGCCGAGTTGCCGTGGCGGTTTCTGATCCGGGGCAATCCCCATGTCTCGCCGGGCAAACCGGGTGCAGGAAGGACGGAGACAGGCCTCAGCCAGCCGTGAGCGCCGTCACACCCTGGACTGCGGTCAAGCGCCCCGCCTTGACCTCGGCGCGAAGACGCTGAAGATGTTGCATGTCCAGACCATCCCGGAACATTCTCCAGGCCGCTTCTCGCAAAAGTTCATCGAACCACTGGGCGGTCTGGCTGCGGCGCTTGGCTGCCAGGTCCACCTCTTTTACATAATCCAGTACAGCTTCCCAGACCTCCGGCACGCCCTCGCCGGTCAGGCCCGAGGCCCGCAGCGCGCGGGGCCGCCAGGGGGCGTCGTGCGGGGTCAGCAGGTTCAACGCCGCCCTCAGTTCCGTCTGCGCGCGCACCGCCGCCCTGGGGTCACTGTCGGCCTTATTGACCACGCACAGGTCGGCCAGCTCCATGATGCCGCGCTTGATGCCCTGCAATTCGTCCCCGGCGTTGGGCAGCGTCAGCAGCACGAACAGGTCCGTCATGGCGGCCACCTGCGTCTCGCTCTGGCCCACGCCCACAGTTTCCACCAGCACCACGTCGTAACCCGCCGCCTCGCACAAGGCAATGGCCTCGCGGGTACGCCGGGCCACGCCGCCCAGATTTCCGCCCGCCGGACTGGGGCGGATGTAGGCGTTGGGGTGAACCGTGAGCCGGGGCATGCGCGTCTTGTCGCCCATGATGCTGCCCCCCGTGCGGGCGCTGCTGGGGTCCACGGCCAGCACCGCCACCCGGTGACCGGCATCGGCCAGTTGCAGGCCCAGCGCCTCGATGAAGGTGGATTTGCCCACCCCTGGCACGCCCGTCAGACCCACCCGGATGGACTGTGCAGCGTGCGGCGCGACTTCCGAGAGCAGGTCCTGTGCTTCGACCTCGTGATCGGCGCGGGTGGACTCGCTCAGGGTAATGGCGCGGGCCAGGGCGCGGCGGCTGCCGGAGAGGAGAGGGGCGGCGAGGGGATGGGCAGCCATGGGGCCATCATAGAGAAAGCCCCACCACTGCGGCGGGGCTTTTGAGGAGAGCAGGGACTTATTGATCACGGCGTAAATACAGCCTGATACTCTAATGGCATGGCCGAATGGCAACCTTCACGGTATTCCCGCGCCCAGCTTGAGGAACGC
>NZ_JNIW01000035.1 GCF_000701425.1 Deinococcus frigens DSM 12807
CGGCGTACAGACCTGTTCCAGCGTTTCAAGCAGACGATTAGCCCGGTTGAAGGCTTGCGTGTACGAGGGCAGACCGGGGCGGTCTGCCCTCAGATCACTCCACCAGACCGAGGGATACGCCTGCTTGTAGATCAAGCGTGCCAGCAAGAGAGCTATGAGCATGGCGTCGGTGACTTTCTGATGACGACACTTTTTGTGATCGCTGAAGTGCGTTTTGGCCCAGCGGTGAAGGGTGCGAATGTTGCGCCGACGGCCTAAACTGTGGTGGAGACGATATCTAGCCATATCGTCTCAATTTTTATCGTCTGGGAGCGGGAAAATCTACTCTGACTCAAGCCCTAAACGGGGTTGATTATGGACAGAAGTTCTGCAAAAATTCCAACTGCGTTGGTCAAAATTCTTGATTATTTAGATTTAGAGTTGAAGACTGTCCAGAACTAAGAATGTGGATTAACGTTTAGAATTAGCTCGTCGCCCGCCTCTTGGTTTTGTAGGATTCACTCCTTCCCCTTAGCCGCCACCAATCCGCTTCTCCATGCACCTGCCCAGGCCGGATGCGGGCCAGCAACTCCTCCAACGTGGGGAGGGCTGGCCCATTAGCTTTGCTGATCTGGCCCTCTTGCTAAATCCTCCTCACAACCCATCCCCAGAGGCATTGGCCCTGCGCCCCCGCCTCTACAATGCCCCCATGACTTCCCTCCCCACCCGCGAGCTTGCCGAGGTCAGCCGTGACGATCTGGTGCGTTGGCTTGGCGATTACCTCAAAATCGACGCCTATCCCGATCCCAGCATGAACGGCCTTCAGATCGAGGGCAACGCCACCATCACCCGGGTCGCGGCCAGCGTGGACACCAGCGTGCAGACGCTCCAGCACGCGGCAGACAGCGGCGCGGACATGCTGCTGGTGCATCATGGCCTGTTCTGGGGCGATCCGCTGGCGATCACTGGGCCGCACCGCACCCGCCTGCAAACGGCGCTGGCGGCGGACCTCAACCTGTACGCCGTCCACATTCCGCTGGACGCTCACCCCGAGATCGGCAACAACGCCATGATCGCCAACGCCCTGTCGCTGGAAAACCGTCAGCCCTTCGGAGACTGGGCGGGCCACAAGATCGGTCTGGCCGGGGAACTTCCCTTCGAGCAGTCGTTGCAGGACTTCGCGGACCGGGTGCAGAAGCTGACCGGCGAGATCTGCCTGGTCCACGGCGGCGGACAGCCCACCGTCAAACGCCTGGGCATCGTCAGTGGCGGTGGCGCGGGCGCAGTGGCCGAGGCGGCGGCGGCAGGCCTGGATATCCTCCTGACCGGCGAACCGGAACACAAGCACTTTCACGATTCTTTTGAATATGGCGTCAACGTGGTCTTCGCCGGACACTATGAAACTGAGGTGTTTGGCGTCCGCGCCCTGGCCGCCAAAATTGAGGAAGAATTCGGCCTGCCGTGGCAGTTCCTGCATCATCCGACGGGCTTATGAGGGTGGCCTGCCAGCGGTGCCTCCGCAACCCATGACCCAGCCTGGACACGGCCTCTTCCTGTCTTTCGAGGGACCGGAAGGTGCGGGCAAAAGCACGCAAATCGCGCGGCTGGCGTGGCACCTGGAGGCAGCGGGTCAGGCCCCCACCATCACCCGCGAGCCGGGCGGCACTCCGCTGGGAACGCGCGTCCGCGACGTGTTGCTGGACCCGGAACTGACCATCGATCCGCTGCCTGAATTCCTGCTCTACAGCGCCAGCCGTGCCCAGCTCGTCACCAACGTCATTCGGCCCGCGCTGGACAGGGGAAAGGTGGTGGTGTGTGACCGCTACGCCGATTCCAGCCTGGCCTATCAGGGCTTCGGGCGCGGCCTGGACGCCGCCCTTCTGCGTGGCATCACGGCGGCGGCGACGGGCGGACTGTGGCCTGATCTGACGGTACTGCTTGACCTCGATCCCGTCATTGGCTTGCAACGGGCAGCGCGGCGCGGCCAGCCGGACCGATTGGAGCAGGCGGACCTCACTTTCCATCAGCGGCTCAGGCAGGGCTTTGTGCAACTGGCTGAGGCAGAGCCGGATCGTTTTCTGGTCTTAGACGCCACTCTGGCCGAAGCTGAGCTGGAAAGAATGATCTGGGAGGCAGTCCATTCGCGCCTCCCAGCCTCACGACGTTAGAGCTTCAGCGTCTGGGCTGAGCGCGTCCATTCGTGGTCCCCAACCCCGGAATCTTGACCTCGAAAATCGTGCCCCAGCGTTTGCCGGTCAGCAGCAGCGTGCCGCGCTCGGGCACGTAGGCGATGCCGTTGGGGATGTCGTCGAAGGTCAGGGGCTTCCCCAGTTTCGCGGCGCTGGTGCTGGCCTCGCGGGTCAGGGCGGACACGTCGATCCAGGCGGTTACCCTGCCGGTCTGCGGGTCGATGCGGGCAATCCGGTCCGTCAGCCAGATGTTGGCGTAGACGCTGCCCCCCGCGTATTCCAGCTCGTTGATGTTCTTGACGGGCTGCCCGGCGTCGGTGACGGTTACGCTGCGTTTGACCCCAAAGGTCTTGGGATCGCGCCAGACCAGCGTGGGCGTGCCGTTGCTCATGATCAGGTCCTTGCCGTTGGTGGTCAGGCCCCAGCCCTCGCCCCCGTAACGGTAGCGCCCCACCTCCTTCATCGTCTCGGCGTCGAAGGCAAAGGCCAGTCCGTCCTGCCAGGTGAGGTGGTAGGCCACGCCGCCCAGCACCGTGACACCCTCGCCGAAGGCAGTGGCCAGCGGCGTGGCCACCTTGCCCAGCACCTTGCCCGTCTTCAGCTCCACCCGCCGCACGCCGGATTCGCCCACCAGGCCAGTACTTTCTATATATGTACTGTTGCCCAGATACTGAAAGCCCTCGGTGAAGGCGGCGCGGTCATGTGGATAACGGGTGACGATCACCGGGATCAGGACCACTGGGGCGTCGCTGGCCGGAGCTGATGCGGGCGAGGGGGCAGGAGGCGTGGACTGGGCCAGGCCCGTGTTCAGGGACACGAGACCGAGCAGGGACAGCAGGAAGACGGCGCGCACCCGTCTATGGTAGGCAAGAAACATGTCGGGTGTCTGACAATTGGCCCGCCAATCTAGAGCGGAGATTGAGGCAGGCTCAATGATCCCGGGATGTCGGCGATTGAGGAGGAAACAGGCTGATCAGACTGAGCGTGGGTGGTCTTGTCCTGCTGGCCTGTCCGTCTGTCCGCCTCTCCGGCCATCCGGCGTCTACCGGACCGGGTCGCACTGCCTCCTGGATCACACCGCCTCCATCCTGAGACGCGATCTTCCCCGCCAGTCTTCAACCCGAATGCTGTGCCAGCACCCGCACCGCGCCCGCCCGCACCCCCTCGTCCGGGTCATTCAGGAGGGCGCGTATCCGGTCCAGCTCGCCCCACTGGCCCAGCGCCCAGGCCGCCGCCTCCCGGACCTCGGGGGCGGGGTCTTGCGCGCCTGCCAGCAGCAGCGGCCAGCCCTGGGGCGCGCGGGTGTTGCCCAGCACGGTCAGCGCGTTGCGCGCCATACCCTTGCGGCGCGGGCGCAGAAAGGCGGTGCCTGCAAAGCGCCGGTTGAATTCCCGTTCCCCGCTGCCGAAAAAGGCGCTCAGATCGGGGTGGGCCAGCTCCGGCTGTGGCCTCAGCAATTCGGCCAGCGGTCCGGCCTTCTGTGACCACGGGCAGACCTCGCTGCACACGTCGCAGCCGAACAGCCACTCGCCCATGCCGGGGCGGAACTCGTGCGGCACGGGGCCACGGTGTTCGATGGTCAGATACGAAATACAGCGCCGCGCGTCGATGGCCCGGTCCTCGCCAATCGCGTTCGTGGGACACGCGGCCACACAGCGAAAGCAGCGCCCACAACGGTCAGGATGTGCCGTCCCGGTTCCCCCGAACGGCAGATCGGTCAGCAGCACCGCCAGCGTCACGAACGCGCCCAGCCGCGTGCTGACCAGCATCCCCGACTTGCCGCGCCAGCCCAGAAACGCGCCAGAGGCGAACAGGCGTTCCATCACCGGGCCGTGGTCCACGTACCCGCGCGCCCGGATACCCATTGCGGCGGCCTCGGCTTCCAGGCGCGTCAGCAGCGGCTGCAATTGATCGTGGTAGTCGGGCGTCCAGGCGTAGCGCGCCACGCGGCCCACCCGGATGCCGTCCGCAGGTCTGGACGGTTCCTCGAAGGCGTGCGACACGCCCAGCACCAGCACGCTGCCCACGCCCTCCAGCCGGGATGAGGGATCGGCCCGCGCCGGAAGCTGCCGCTCCAGATAGGCCATGCCCGCGTGCCGTTCATCACCCAGCCAGCGGGCGTATTCAGCCACGGCGTCGGCTGGAACGGTGGCCGCCGCCCAGCCCACCGCGTCCGCGCCCAGATGCTGGGCCAGATCGGCGAGAAGTTCGGCGGGAGTAGTCATGCCCGGAGTATGCCGCGCACGGCGACATGAAAAGGGAGTCCCGGACTCCGGTGGGGCTGGCGGTCACCCCCCTGCTGCGGAGCTGTACCGGTCTGCCCCTCTGGTGTGCTTCCCCCTGGAACGCTTGAAGCGCACTGTCAGGAGCGGACACAGACTGTGCTGGCAGCGAAGCAGACCGGGGGGGGTTCTCTCCCCAATGAAAAAAGGAGGCCCCGCACCCGGCGGGGCTTCCCTCCCATCCGTGAGGCTCAGGCTCAGACGCCCGCAGGTACCTTCAGCATGGAGGCCAGCGCCTCGTCGAACCTGTCGTATCCGGCGAAGTCCAGTTGCTGCTCGTTGTCGCTCAGGGCGGTGGCGGGGCTGGGGTGGACCTCGATGTGAATGCCGTCTGCGCCGACGGCCAGGGCTGCTTTGGCCAGCGGGATCAGTAGGTCACGGCGTCCGGCGGCGTGGGTCACGTCCACGATCACGGGCAGGTGGGTTTCCTGCTTGGCCAGGGCCACCGCCGAGAGGTCCAGGGTATTGCGGGTCCACTTCTCAAAGGTGCGGATGCCGCGCTCGCACAGGATGACCTCGCTGTTGCCCTCGGAGAGGATGTATTCGGCGGCGTACAGCCATTCCTCGATGGTGGCGCTCAGCCCACGCTTGAGCAGCACCGGGCGGCGGGCGCGGCCCACCTCGCGCAGCAGGGCGAAGTTGTGCATGTTGCGCGCCCCGACTTGCAGGATGTCGGCGTACTCCGCCACCACTTCCACGTCTCGCGTGTCCATCACTTCGGTCACGAACAGCATCTTGTTCTTGCGGGCCACCCGGCTGCCCAGAATCAGGCCGTCCACGCCCATGCCCTGAAAGCCGTAGGGGCTGGTGCGCGGCTTGTACGCGCCGCCGCGCAGGATCTTGATCCCCTTGCCCGCCAGGTACTCGGCGGTCTGCTCCATCTGCTCCTCGCTCTCGATGCTGCACGGCCCGGCGATGATAATGGGCGGCTCGTTCCCGCCGATCTTCACCCCGTCGATGTCCAGCACGGTGTCCTCGCTCTTGACCTTGCGCGAGACCAGCAGTTGCTTCTTGTCGTTGCTTTCCTCCAGCGCCAGGCTGGCTTTAAAGATCTCTTTGAACAGGTGCTTGACAACTGCGCCGCTGAAGGGGCCGGGATTCAGCTCCTCCAGCTCGCGCAGTTGCCGGTCCTCGCGGGCCGGATCGTAATGGTTGGGGCGGCCTTCCTGGGTCTTGGCATGGCCGATCTGGGCCACCACTGCGGCCCGCTGGGACAGCAGGTTCAGCAGGTCACGGTTGATCTGATCGATCTCGGTACGGAGGTCCTCGATACTGCGCGGCTGTGTCATACCCCGCAGTCTAGGAAACGCGCGCCCAAAAAGACGTTCACGCGGCTAGTCAATTGCAAAGAGTTGTCCAACTTTGCCGCCGCCATCACCGGGGGTATTGACCATGTGTGCGGCCACCCTGGCGAGCGCGGCGTGCAGTTCCCGCGCCTCGGCCCCAGCAATGTGCGGCGTGTCCCGCAGCGCGCGGTCCATACACGCCAGCCACGCCTGCCCGCGCGTGGGCGTGATGGCGTGCGGCAGATGACGCGCCCGCAGTCTGGGCGGTCCATAGGTCTGGTGGTACAGCGGCGGCCCGCCCAGAAAACCGGTCAGAAAGGCCAGTTGCTTTTCGGCGGTCAGTGTCAGATCGGCGGGAAAGATGGGGGAGAGGTCCGGGTCCTGGGCCACCAGCGTGTAAAAGCGCGTGACCAGGGCGGAGAGCGCCTGCGGCCCGATCCGCTCATACAGCGAGCCGCCCGCCGAGAGTGGGATGGGCGCGGTCATGGGGGACAGGCTAGCAGGCCAGCACAACGCGGAGGCGGACGCGTGCCTACCTTCCGTAAAAGTCCGATTGAACGCTACACGCCGTGGCGGTCGAAGGCGTAAAGCGACGTCAGGCCGGAGCCTGGGGTGGAGATCGGCAGCAATCGGCGGCTATTCGCTGTCGCCCTGCTCCACGGACAGCCCGGATTTCAACCCGGTTGAACGGTTGTTCTCCATACCCAAAGCCCCGGTGCGCGGTGCTCCAGCACCATGTCATCTCCAGCGTTGCGGCAGCGCTCCAGGCCGTCCCGCCCCAGGAGATTCGTGGTTGATTCAGGCACGCCCATCCTGAACTGCTCCTGAGTCGAAGGCTCTGGCAGGGGGCTGGTGGGGATTTGTCCTGCGTGGTGGGGGAGAGGGGGAAGTGCGGGTAACCTTGCCACCGCCCCTCCCAGAAGTGCCAATTTGCCGTCTATAGCGGACTTCCCCGGCCCGCGTAGCGTCTCGGAAGACCAGTTTTGATTCTAGCTTCTGGGAAAGATGGGTGGGAAATTAGACGAAAATAGGGGGGTATCTGGGGAAAATTGTGGGAACGGGTGGTAATTCGTGGGTGGGATTGTTACACTCCCCAGTACAACCTGAAGCCCCTCACATTGCGCCTTTCAGGTTGAAAGGCTGGCCTCGCCTCTGGACCGACAGGTGGGACTGGGTGGGAAAGGCCGAATAGCGCGCGAGAGGAGACGAGAAGGATTTGCCGTTCGGAGAGTATCCCTACACCATCGACGACAAGGGACGCGTGGTCATGCCACCGGCCTTTCGGGAATTCGTCGAGGACGGCATGATCCTGACGCGCGGGATGGAAGGCTGCCTGTACGTCTTTCCGCTCTCCAGTTGGCGGCGGGTCGAGGAACAGCTCGAAGGGCTGCCCCTGACCGACGCCGAATCTCGCTCCTTCGTTCGTTTCTTCTATTCCGGGGCCAGCAAGGCGCGGCTGGACAACCAGAGCCGCGTCTCGGTTCCCCAGCCCCTGCGCACCTTTGCGGCGCTGGACGGCGACGTGGTGGTGGCGGGCGCACCGGGCCGCCTGGAACTGTGGAGTCCCGCCCGCTGGGACGCTGCCATCAGCGCCGTTCAGGACAGTCCCCCCAAACCCGACCTGCTCATCAACTTCGTGGCGTGACCCATGAACAACAATGCCCTGACCCCCGCCCCCGACGTTCTCTCGCACACCCCTGTACTGGCCGCCGAGGTGCTGGCGGCCCTGGAACCCGCTCCGGGCAAAATCATGGTGGACGGCACGCTGGGCGGCGCGGGCCACACCCGGCTGCTGCTGGCGGCGGGGGCCACCGTCTACGGCATCGATCAGGACCCCTTCGCCCTGACCCGCGCCCGCGAGGCTGGTCTGGACGGCCTGACCGTGCTGGAGGGCAACTACCGCGACATGCAGCGCCTGCTGGCCGCTGCGGGCGTGGGTGAGGTGGACGGCGTGCTGCTCGATATTGGCGTCAGTTCTTTTCAACTTGACGACACGGACCGGGGGTTCTCCTACCACACGGCGGCCCCGCTGGACATGCGCATGAGCCAGTCCGGCGAGAGCGCCGCCGAGGTGGTCAACAGCTACCCCGAAGCCGAGCTGGCCTCGATCATTTACGAGTACGGCGAGGACCGCCTGTCGCGCCGGATCGCGCGGGGCATCGTTTACGCCCGCGAGAAAGCGCCCATCGAGACCACCGTGGAACTGGCCGAGATCGTCAAGCGGGCCTATCCCGGCTTCAGCAAGGGCATCCACCCGGCGCGGCGCACCTTTCAGGCGCTGCGGATTCATGTCAACGACGAACTGGGCGCGCTGCGTGACGGGCTGGAGGCCGCCGAGACGCTGCTGAAACCTGGCGGGCGGCTGGCCGTGGTCAGCTTTCACTCGCTGGAAGACCGCATCGTCAAGCGTTTCCTGCTGGGCAGCGCGGCG
This sequence comes from Deinococcus frigens DSM 12807, assembly GCF_000701425.1. Classification (GTDB taxonomy): domain Bacteria; phylum Deinococcota; class Deinococci; order Deinococcales; family Deinococcaceae; genus Deinococcus; species Deinococcus frigens. The sequence goes on from NZ_JNIW01000035.1 coordinate 8,168, forward strand.
TTGCGCCCCCTGACCAAGCGTCCGGTGATCGCCGCCGAGACCGAGCAGGCCAGCAACCCGCGCGCCCGCAGCGCCAAGCTCCGCAGCGCCGAGAAGCTGGAGGCGGCGGCGTGACCGCCCTGCGCCCACCCTCGCTGCCCCCACCCGGGCTACCCCCACGCCTGGGCAGCCCGGACCTGAGCGAGGCCACCTGGCGGGGCCGGGCCATCCGCTACGTGCTGATCTACCTGGCGCTGGCGCTGACGCTCGTGGCCGTCCGCGCCCTCACCTACGATATTCGGAAGACGCTACGCGCCGCCCAGGACCAAGAGGCCGCTCTGCTCACCCAGCGCAACGATCTGGCTGTGCAGGTGCAGACGCTGGAAAACCCGCAGCGCATCCGCGACTGGGCCTTCGCCAACGGCATGATCCGCTTTGCGGAGGCCGCCAAGGAGTCGCAGGCCATCCTGCCGCTGCCGACTCCGGGTGAGGGGAACGGACCCGCCAACCCGGAGCAGCCCGTCAACCCAAACCAAGCTGTCAGCCCAGTCCAGCCGGGAAGCGCCGTGCCCGACAACACCGTGCCCGACAACACCGTGCCGGACAACACCGTGGAGGTGAATACGCAGTGGAGGTAAAGATTCGCAACCGCTCCCGATTGATGCAATTTCTGGCGACGCTGCTGGTCCTGAGCCTGGTGTGGGCCTACGCCCAACTGGAGTGGAACGCGCCGCAGGGCGTAACGCGCACGCTGGTGCAGGCGCGCGGCACGGTGACCTCCAGCGACGGCAAGGTGCTGGCCCAGAGCGTGGACGGCAAACGCGTGTACCCGCAGGGCCACCTGGCCGGGCAGGTGCTGGGCATGATGGGCACCACCAACGGCCTGGAGGGCCTGGAGTACGCCTATGACCGCGCGCTGGAATCCGGACAGAACCTGAAGCTGACCATTAACACCGGCGTGCAGGCCGCCGCCGAATCCGCGCTGAGCAAGGCGGTGCCCGAACACCAGGCCGATTACGGCTCGGTGGTAGTCATGGAAACCCGCACCGGACGCGTGCTGGCCGCCGCCAGTTACCCGGCCTTCGATCCCAACCGCTGGCGCGACTATTCCCTGGATGCCCGGCGCAACCGCCCCTTTCTGGACGTCTATGAACCGGGTTCGGTGGTCAAGGGCCTGGTGGTGGCCGCCGCGATCAACGAGGGCCTGACCACCCCGCAGACCATCTACGACACGCCCATGCGCCGCCATGTCGGTGGGCGCTGGGGCAGCGTGATCAACGACGCCGTGCAGCATCCCACCACCCTGACCACCCAGCAGGTGCTGCGCTACAGCAGCAACGTGGGCATGAGCCACATCGTGGAACCCTTCGAGCCGGAGAAGCTGCGCAATTACTTCAGCGACTACGGCTTCGGCAGCTACCCCGACATGCCGGTGGTTCCCGCCGCCACCGGACAGCTCCAGCCGCTCCGCAAGTGGGACGATCTGGTGCGCGCCACCAACGCCTTCGGGCAGGGCATGAGCACCACCACCCTACAACTGGCCTCTGCCTACAACGCCCTGGCCAACGACGGCCTGTACCTGCCGCCCCAACTGATCGAGGGCGCACCCAGCAGCGGCGGGCGGCGTGAGGTCCTGCGCCCGGAGGTGGCCCGCGCCACCCGCACCATGTTGCAGGCCGTGATCGAGGAGGGCATTCCGCATCAGGCCGGGGTCAAGGGCTACGCGCTGGGGGGCAAGACTGGCACCGCCCAGGTCGTGGTGGACGGGCGGTATTCCTCCACCGTCTACAACAGCGTCTTCACGGGCTTCTTTCCGGTGGACGCGCCGAAGATGACGGTGGTGGTGATGGTCCACGGCGCGAAGACCAACTACCACGGCTCCATGCTGGCCGCGCCCATCTTCAAAGAGATCTCAACGGAAGTGCTGTCGAGCTGGGGGGCCGCTCCCAAAGTGGAGACGCCCAAGACCACCGAAAAATAAACCCGGCACAGGGAGGTGAGGATGCGAGTGCAAGCGTCTTCCCCTCCCTCTTTTTATGGGCCTTTGCTGAGAATCTGTTCACGCTGGATGCGGGGATGGGCCGGAAGCGCCGTCTCAGGTTCCATCGTGTGCCCATCAATTGTAATGTTGCTCATAAAACGGAGCTAAAGCGGTGAGAATTTACCGTGAATGTGACTCTATCTTCATCCTGTGACCACTCTAAAGATGAGAGCATCACGGCATAGTTAAACCTCGTCTCATTTCTGGACCACCCTCTGATCCGCTCAATGCGAATCGTTTTGAACCTGAAAAAAGAATTGCAGGCCGATTTGTGAGACGTAAGGCGGGTCAGGCTCATAGGCTGCTGATGTTGTCCCTCTAGGCTCAACGGCGAGGTCGGGGGTGTCTTGACTGCTGCCCTCAGACTTGACCAGGATTCGTTTCAATGTTTGCGCGGCCTGTCCGTCGGTTGCGCGCTGGCTGCGGGCTGTCTCACCGCCCACGCCCAAAGGAGAACACATGGTTTCAAAACTCAATCGCTGGACCCTCAGCGTTCTGTTCGGTTTCGCGGGCCTGGCCTGTGCTACCCCTGCCCTACCCGCCAGCACTCTTGCCAGCGACGCTGTTCGTCAGGCGATGGTGGTCACGCCGCCGCCCGCCCCCGTGGCGCAGCCTACCCCGGTGCAGGCGGCCCGTCCGCAGCCCGCGCAGAATGCGGCGGCCCAGACGGCAGCAGCCCAGACGGCAGCAGCCCAGACGGCAGCAGCCCAGACGGCAGCAGCCCAGACGGCAGCGGCCCGGGCCACGGCAGCCCAGAACGCAGCGGCCCGGCAGGCCCAGGCCGCCCGGCAGGCCGCGCAGGCCCGCGCCGCCGCCATTGCCCAGACGCAGCGGCAACAGGCCCAGCAGGCCGCCGCACCCGTGGCTGCCCTCACGGTGCGGGGCCGTTCGGCCATTGTGCGCGCCACCGCTTACAACAGCCTGGTGGGCCAGACCGACAGCACGCCGTTCATCACCGCCACCGGCACCCGCACCCGCCCCGGCGTGGTGGCCCTGAGCCGTGACATGTTGCGGTCCTTCCCCTACGGCACCCGCATTGCCATCGAGGATCTCAGCGGACGGTACAACAACCTGCTGCGTGGCCGCGTGTTCATCGTCGAAGATACGATGGCTGCCCGCAAGACCGGCAGCCTGGACATCTGGATGAGCACCCACAGCCAGGCCATTACCTTCGGCGCGCGCCAGGTGCGGATTACCGCTCTTCGCTAACGTCTCTTCTTAAACTTCTTCAACTGCGGGCCGTCCGGGTGGGCGGCTCTTTTCTGTGGCGCTCAGGTCTGCCGCTCCTCCGGGCTGCCGCCCATGACAACTTGCAAGCTGGACTGCGCTTCCGTTGCCAGCGCCGAGCTGGGAGGGAGGTCTCGCTGCAACCTGTCCGACTGATCTGATGGGAGGCGGCGTCACGCGCACCGGTGTGGGAGGGCGGTCCGGCCCCATCTGCGCTCTGGCTGAACCGCCCGTCGCCTGGCATGACCTACAGTTCAATCGCAGTCTGGCCGGTCCCCGGAGTCCAGCCCCGGTCTGCTATCCTCCGCTTCGCATGGCTTCTGTCCGTCCCACCCTGCCGCCGACCTCTGCCCCGCGTTCGGTGGGCCTGGCGTGGTCGCTGGCGCGGGCGCATCTGTCGCGGCGGCGCACCCAGAACCTGTTGACCATAGGGGGCATTGCCGTGGGCGTCATGGCTTTAATCGCCGCCCTGAGCCTGACCAACGGCTTTACCCGCGCCCTGGTGGACGCCACCCTACGCGCCAGCCCCCACCTGAGCCTGAGCGCCTTTAGCCCCGGTGGCCGTGATCCCGACATGGAACAGGCCCTGAAGGCGGACCCACGCGTGGCCGCCTTTACCCCCTTTCTGGCTGACAAGGGGCTGCTGACCCGCCCGGCGGGGCCGGGCAACCGCGCGGGCGTGGACTTTGCCACCCTGTTCGGCGTGACGCCGCAGGCCGCCAGGGTCCTGCAACTGCCGCCGGGGCAGAGCGAACTGCTGGAAACGCTGGGGCCGGGCGAGATGCTACTCGGCTCGGCGCTGGCCCGCAGCATCGGCGGCTTTGATGGCGACGAGGTGCGGTTACTGAACAGCACCCAGCGCCGGGGCAGCTTCACCGTCCAGGGCATCTTTACCACCGGCAATTACCTGATCGACAGCGCCTACGCCTTTACCAACCTGGCCACGCTACAACAATTGCAGGGCACGGCGAACATCACCGGCTATCAGGTGCGCCTGACCGATCCCAACCTGGCCCCCGTCGTCGGCGCAGACCTGACCCGCAGCCGCGCCTACAGCCCGTTGCCGTGGCAGAGCATCTACGGCACGCTGCTGGACCAACTGGCGCTGCAAAAAAAGGTGATCGGGTTCGTGGTCTTTCTGATCGTGATCGTCGCGGCCTTTGGGATTGCCAACGTGCTGACCCTGGCGGTGTTCGAGAAAACCCAGGAGATCGCCATCCTGCGCGCCATCGGGGCCACGCGCGGGCTGATCACGCGCATCTTTTTGCTGGAGGGGCTGGTGCTGGGGCTGGGCGGTCTGGTGGTGGGCAATCTGCTGGGCCTGGGCATCAGCGCGTATTTCACGGTGCGCCCCTTCCAGATTCCCGGCGATCTGTACTTCATCACCTCGCTGCCCGTGGAGGTGCGCTGGACCGATTTGCTGGGCGTCAATGCCGTGGGCCTGACTACCACGCTGCTGGCCGCCCTGATCCCGGCCCGCCGCGCCGCCAGCATCGAACCGGCACGGATTATCCGCTGAGGAAAGGAAGGAATCAGGCCTGCGGGGTGATCTGGAGGCGAACGACTGGTCCGAACGGATCACATCTCGGATGGCTGGTGAACAAGCATTGTCTCACGCCTGGGACACCAAAAGAGCCACCTTCGCGGTGGCCGTTTCTGTCCGAAGTGGCAATCTGTCCTGACCCCGACAAAGTTACTGGCTGAGCTGGCCGATGATGGCGAACATGGGCAGGAACATCCCAGCCACGATGGTCCCCACGATGCCGCCCAGGAAGACGATCATGATCGGCTCGATGGCCGCCGTCATGCTGTCCACGGCTTCGTCAACTTCGCGGTCGTAAAAGTCGCCCACCTTGGCGAGCATCGAGTCCAGCGCGCCGGTCTCCTCGCCGATGGCGATCATGCTGACCACCATTTGCGGAAAGACCTTGCTGGTCGCCAGGCTCGAACTCATCTGCTCGCCCACCATCACGACGTTCTTGGCGTTCTCGATGGTGTCCTCGACGATGGCGTTGTCTGCTGTGCCCTTGGTGATTTCCAGCGCCTCAATGATGTTCACGCCGCTGCTGATCAGCAGGCCGAAGGTGCGCGCAAAAGACGCGATGGCGCTTTTCTGGGTCAGGTTGCCGAAGACCGGCAGCCTCAGCTTGATGCCGTCGATAACCGTGCGGCCCCTGGGCGTTCTGTAGGCCCAGCGGTAGGCGAAGGTGACGGCCACGGCAAAGACCAGCAGCAGCCACGCCGAATGTCTCAGGAAGTCCGAGACCGCCATCAGCATCCGCGTGATGAGGGGCAGCGGCGCGTTGAGCTGCTCCAGGATGCCCGCGAACTGCGGCACGATGGTGGTCAGCAAAAAATAGGTGATGAGGACGGCAAAGACCAGCACCACCACCGGGTAGGTCAGCGCGCTCTTGATCTTGCCGCGCAGGGCCAGCTCCTTTTCCTGGAAGGCGGCGATGCGCTCCAGCACCGAGTCCAGGGTGCCGCTGGTCTCCCCGGCGCGCACCAGATTGACATACAGCCGGTTAAAGACCCGGGGATACCTGGCGATGGCCTCACTCAGGGGCGTGCCCGCCTCGACCTCGCTGCGCAGGGATTTGACGGTCTTCTGAAAGCCCTTGTGCTCGATCTGGCCCTGCAACACGGCCAGCGACTGCACCAGCGGCACCCCGGCGTTGATCAGCGTGGCGAGCTGTTTGCTGAAGATCGAGACCTGCTTGAGACTCGGGGGGCGGTCGTCCAGAAAGGGAATCTTGATGTCCGCGTTCAGGCCGGATTTGGGAGCCTTGATCTCGACGATCATCAGGTTCTTGGCCCGCAGCGTGTCGCGGACCTGGGCCGCCGTTTCGGCTTCCATCTGGGATTTGAGCACCTTGCCAGAGCGGTCGCGCGCGCGGTATTCGAAGACGGCCATATTCTGCCCAGTATAATCTGGGGCGGTCTTGCGCTGACCTTACAAGCGCCGATTTTATGCCTGATTTCCTGACCCCTTTCTCTGAAAACGACAGCGCCGTGGCTGCGGCCCTGGACGACGCGTGCGCCGTTCTTCGGCGGGGCGGCCTGGTGGCCTACCCCAGCGAGACGGTCTGGGGGCTGGCCGCCCTGCCAGGTCATCCGGCGGCGGTGGAGCGCCTGTACGCGGTCAAGGGCCGCGCCGCCCACCGCCCGGTGCAGGTGTCGTGCCAGGATGCCTGCGCCGCGCTGGAACTGGCCCAGCCGGGCGCGGCGCTGTTGGCCCTGTCGGCCCTGTGGCCTGGCCCGCTGACGCTGGTGACCCCCGCGCTGCCCGGCACCCCGCTCACGCTGGCCCCCGGCGGCCTGGTGGGGCTGCGGGTGCCGTCGCATCCGCTGGCGCTGGCGCTGCTGCGGCGCTGCGGGGGCCGCCTGCTGACCACCAGTTGCAATCCCAGCGGCCAGCTCCCGGCCCTGACGGCGGCCCAGGCGCGGGACATGGCGCTGGCGGATTTTGTATTGCCCGACGGACAGGAAAACGGTGCGGGCGAGGGGCCGGTGGGCGGGTTGGCCAGCACGGTGGTTGGGTTGCCGGGGGGCGCGGTGCTGCGCTCCGGTCCGCTGGACGGGGCGGTGGCCGCGCTGCTGGCCGGGGTGCACGGGTGAAACGCGGTGAATGAGTCCAGCGCCCCGCCCCGCCTGACCGCCCTGATCGGCGCGGCGCTGCTGGCCGCCGGACGCCCGGTGACGGCGCGGGAACTGGCCGATACGCTGGACCTGCCCGAGGAGACGGTGGACCGGGAACTGGAGGCGTTCGCACGCACCCTGACGGCGGCCAATCTGGGCTTCGTGGCCGAGGCGGTGGCCGGGGGCTGGCGCTTGATCGTGCCGCCTGCGCTGGCCGCCCAGTTGGCCCCGCTGCTGGCCCCGCCGCCGCTGCCCGCGCTGAGCAGCGCCGCGTTGGAGGTGCTGGCGGTGATCGCCTACCGCCAGCCCGTCACCCGCGCCGAGATCGAGGCCATGCGCGGCGGCAGCGCCGGAACGGTGGTCACCTTGCAGGAACGCGAGCTGGTCAAGGTGATGGGCCGCTCGGACGCGGTGGGCGGGCCGCTGCTGTACGGAACCACCGCGCGTTTCCTGCTGGACTTCGGGCTGGGGGGACTGGAAGACCTGCCTCCCTTTCAGGACGTCGGGTTCTCGCACCTGTTGCGCGGGTAGCCGGGGAGCCAGCACCGACTTCACGGGACTCTGGAGCGTCGGGGGTCTCCGGGTGTAGTCCCTTCTGGGGGCGCAGCCAACCCTGGCCGTTGCCAGTACACTCTCTGCAACTCTGCCTTCAAAGGGTGCGCCCCTCCCCAGAGGTCCATGAACAACACCACCAGCCTCGAAACCTTTGACTTCCTGCAACTGCTGTACCTGCTGAGCGAGCAGGACCGCACGGGCGTGCTCATTGTTCACCGCGCCGACGGACCGTTTCAGGCGTTCCTGGAAGGCCACCGGGTCCGGCACCTGCAATTTGCGGCCCAGACCGGCATTCCCGCCCTGCTGCGGCTGCTGCGCGATCCGCAGGGCCGCTTTCAGTTCGACGAGGGCGTGCTGCATCCCGATCCGCTGCTGAACGTCAATCTGGATGAGGTGGCGCTGGAGGTGCTGGACGGCCTGCCCGAAGAGCCGCTGCCGTACGGCGGCCCGGCCAGGCTCACCTCGCCGGAGCGGGTGGCGCGCATTCGCTGGGGCCTGAAAGAGCAGGCGATCCTCAAGCAGATCGAGGTCCAGCGGCCCGTCTCGGTGCTGTCGCAGGACCCCGACGCCCGCAGGCTGCTGCAAAAGCTGCACCAGATCCGCCTGATCGCGCCACGCAAATCCCGCGTGGCCCGTCTGAGTGTGGCCGTGACCCATGAGGTCCAGGGCGTGGTGGTGATCGACAAGCTGATCCTGAAACGCTGGAAGGAGGACCTGTTGCGCCCGCCCCAGAGCATCGCCATCAGGACGGGCGACGGGCAGGTGCACACCCTGCCGGTGCGCGGCGACAGGGACCTGTCCAATGCCCTGCTGGTGCCGCCCGAACTGCTGATGAGAACCGGCCTGCACGCCGGGGACAGCGTGCTGGCGCGCCCCGCCTAGAGCCACACCGGGGATTCTGTCCGGGCAAGAGACGCTCACCTGCCGGATTGGCCTCTGGAAAAAGAGCCAGAGATGGTCTGGCTGTCTCTGCCGATTCCTCCTGTTGGAGAGGTCAGCCCCGGTGCTAGGCTCAAACCCCATGAAGCTGCCTCCAGAAGAACCATCTTTCGAGCCGTGGCACGTCGTTTTCGTGGGGGCACTTCTCAATTCATGGCAGCCCCAATTTCCGGCTGGGGGATCGAGGCCGGGCGTTCTCGCCGTGGATGGACGCGGGGCCAGTGGGAAATCGACGCTGGCCGCGCAAATTGGCCGCGCCATGTCTGGCTCCGTCGTGGTCCATACCGATGACTTTGCCTGGCACCACGCCTTTTTCGACTGGGCGGAACTGCTGCGCGAGGGTGTCCTCAAGCCCGCGCATGCCGGTCAGGCAGTGCATTTCCGCCCCCCAGCCTGGGACGCGCGCCGCCGCGAAGGGGCCATCGAAGTTCCTGCTGGCTGTCCCTTACTCGTTGTGGAGGGGAGCGGCGCGGCCCGCAAAGAGTTGATGCCGTGGATAGATGTGGTGGTGTGGGTGCAATCGGACCTGGAGAGGGCCAGAACGCGGGGTCTGGTGCGGGACGGAGATACGGCACAGACGCGGGTGTTCTGGGACGAATGGATGGCCGAGGAAATTCCCTTCTTTGCGCGCGAACGGTCCTGGGAAAGAGCAAACACTATTGTCTGTGGAATGCCGGAGCTGGACCACGACCCAGGGTCAGAGATGGTGATCGCCGTCACCTGAGCGCGGCCCGGCGCTTTCCCAATCTCTGAGTAAAACGGGCGGGAGCTAAAATCATACGGATTGCGTTTGTTTCGTGCATGAATCGGGACAGCATCGACTCATCCACTTCACGTCCGGAACCCGTTTTTCTCCTGCTCGCTGTCTTGTCCAGAGCAGCGCCCATGAGGACGCTTGGACGCCCCCTCGGATTTCCAGGTGTTTCCAACACCTTTCAATCGGAGTCCGTATCAAATTCGGAGTCCGTATCAAATGAGGATGAACCCTGGCGCGCACGCTGGGAACCGGGTAGCCTCAGCCCATGACTTACACCCCCCACCTCCCGGCCCAGACCGTGAAACTAGCCGTGATCCAGATGCACGTCACTGATCAGCTTGAGGACAATGTGGCCCGCGCCGAGGCCCATGTGCGGGGCGCAGCAGGCCAGGGCGCGGGGGTGATCTTGCTGCCCGAGCTGTTCGAGAACCTGTATTTCTGCCAGGTGGAGCGCGAGGACTACTTTGCCCTGGCCCACCCGCAGGAGGGCCACCCGTTCATCGGGCGCTTTCAGAACCTGGCCCGCGAGCTGGGCGTGGTGCTGCCGCTGAGCTACTTCGAGCGGGCCGGGCAGGCGCACTACAACAGCCTGGTGTGCATCGACGCGGACGGCACGGTGCTGGGAAATTACCGCAAAACCCACATCCCCGACGGCCCCGGCTACGAGGAAAAGTACTATTTCAACCCCGGCGACACCGGCTTCAAGGTCTGGCCCACCCGCTTCGGGCGCATTGGCGCGGGCATCTGCTGGGACCAGTGGTATCCCGAAACCGCCCGCGTGATGATGCTCCAGGGGGCGGATTTCCTGCTGTACCCCACCGCCATCGGCTCTGAACCCGCCGAGGTGGAGTCGCCCAACAGCCACCACATGTGGCAGCGCGCGATGGTGGGCCACGCGGTCAGCAATTCCAGCTACGTGGGCGCGGCCAACCGGATCGGCACCGAGGTCGTCGGCGGCCTGAGCCAGACGTACTACGGCCACTCGTTCATCAGCGACTACACCGGCGAAGTGGTGGCCGAATTTGGCGACAGCGATGAGGGCGCGCTGACCCACGATCTGAATCTGGCCGAGGCCCGTAAATTCCGCGCGGGCATGGGCTTTTTCCGGGACCGCCGCCCGGAGCTGTACGGCCCGTTATTGACGGTGGACGGGGTGACGCGGCGGAGCTAGGCCAACTGGCGCAGGCCCAATTCCGATCTCTCTTCCAGGCTGAGGCGTGGACGAAATTGCCGATGACTACGCCAGGGACCGTGAGCATGACCGCTTGACACGCGGTCTGGGTGTCGTCGAATTTGCGCGGACGCTGGACGTGCTGGGCCGCGTCTTGCCACCGCCGCCCACCACAGTGCTGGACATTGGCGGCGGCGCGGGCGTCTACGCGCGCGAGTTGTTGTTTGGCGGGTACACGGTGCATCTGCTGGACGCCACGGCGGGCCACATCGAGCGGGCGCGGGCCGACGCTGGCCTGGCTGGCCTGGCCTCGCTGACTCTGGGGACGCTCGGGAGCTGCCGTACGCCGATGCGAGTGCAGACACCGTTATGTTGCTGGGGCCGTTGTATCACCTGACGGATATGGCAGATCGGGTAAGCGTGCTGACCGAGGCGCGGCGGGTATTACGCCCCGGTGGCGTGATCGTGGCCGCCGTCATCCCACGCGTTGGGGTGGTCTGCGGCGACTGTCCATCTGCGGCGATTTCCTGCGCGGCCTGCCGGACGAGTCGTATTCTCGCCCCATCCGAGAAGAGGCGTACCGCACAGGTCTTTACCGCAATCCCGAAGGTCGAAGTGGCTATTTCACCACTGCCTACTTCCACCACCCCGCCGAACTGGCAGCGGAGTTGCGGGCGGCTGGATTTGGGGACCTAGCATTCTATGGCCTGGAAGGTCCGTCGAACCTGCTGGCCGATCCAGAGGGCGTGATGAAAGACCGTGTTCGGCGCGAGGAGCTGTTGAGTGCCCTCCGCATGCTGGAACGTGATCCGGCCTTACTGGGCGTCAGCGGGCATGTGCTGGGTGTGGCCCGCAGAGGTGTCTGAGCTTTACGGCGTCTGCCCGATATATGTTCCGCTCAGCACGCGTCTGGCCCCCCGGTAGCGCGGTCCCCAGTAGCGGTCGGCGGTCAGTGTGTCCAGCGAGACCTTGCCCTGATAGCTGTTGGCGCTGACAAAGGTGTCGGCCCCCAGGTAGATGCCCACGTGCGAGATGCGCCCGCCGCCCGCCGTGTCGAAGAACACCAGGTCGCCAGGTTGCAACTCGCTGACGTCCACCGGCTGGCCCACCTGCGCCTGATCGGCGCTGACGCGGGGCAGCCGCACGCCCAGCGGCGTGAAGACCTGCAACACGAAGGCGCTGCAATCCAGCCCGGCGCGGGTGGTGCCGCCGTAGCGGTACGGCGTGCCCAGCAGCGCCATCGCCGCGCCCAGCCAGTCGCCGGGCGGCGTGTCAGACGCACTGGGAACTTCCGGCACGGCTTCGGGAAGCACCGGCCCCTGTTCCGGTATGGCGTCCTGCGCCCCGGCAGGCAAGGCGTCGGGCGGCAGGGAAGCGCTCAGGATGGGCGGCGGAGTGAGTGCGGAGGGCAGCGAGAGAACCGGCGTCACGGCAAGCGGCCCCGGCGTGGGGGCCAGGGCGACGGGCGCGGGCGGCGCGGCGGGCAGAGTGGCGCTGGCGGGCACCATCAAAATCTGGCCCACGCTGAGGACCGCGCCTTCCGGCAGGGCGTTCTCGGCCCGCAGGGCGTCCACGCTGACGCTGTACCGCTTGGATAGGGCGTACAGCGTTTCCCTGGCCCCGACGATGTGCTGCGCCGCCGCAGATACTCGCAAGGTTTGCCCGACTTTCAGGTCCGGGCTGCTCAGGCCGTTCAGCGCCAGCAGCGCCTCCACGCTCAGGCCCGCGCGCCGGGCGATGCCGTAGGCGGTGTCTTTGGCCTGCACGGTGACGGTGACTCCCTGGAAGCCGCTCGTTTGCGCGCCCGCCAGCCCTCCCAGCGACAGGAGGGCGCTCAACAGCAGGGCCGGAACCAGCGGAACAACTGAAGTTTGGGGCATCGGCAATAGGCTCGCAGGGGGCGAAAACAGGATTGACGCGGGCACGGTGAGCAAAAGATTGTGCGTACCGTAACACATCGTCAAGGATTGAAAAACGAGAGTTGGATGAGAAGAGTCATCCAAAAGACCCTCGACAGGGCGCTCGGAGTGTAATGAGTGCGGGACTCCACCACACCCACGTCCCCTTTACTGCGCCGTCCCGCATGACATGCTGCGTCCCGGCGGGCGTATGGTGGGCGGGTGTTTGCGCGTGTCGGCGAGTGGCGGATCAATACCTTCAGGGCGCTGCAACATCCCAACTACCGCCGCTACTGGTTCTCGCAGTTGCTGTCGCTGGTGGGATCGTGGATGCAGGCCACCGCTCAGCAGTACCTGGTGCTGGAGCTTTCGGGGGGCAGCAGCTCGGCGCTGGGGCTGGTGACGGTGGCGCAGTTCACGCCCAGCCTGCTGCTCTCGCTGTTCGCAGGGGCAGTGGTGGACCGGGTGTCCCGCCGCCGGGTCCTGCTGACCACCCAGATCGTGCTGCTGATCACCGGCCTGACGCTGGCCGTCACCACCCATCTGGGCGTCGTGTCGCTGCCGCTGGTCATGCTTCTGGCCTTCGTGTCGGGCTGCGCCAACGCCTTTGACATGCCCGCCCGGCAGAGCATGGTGGTGGATTTCGTGCCGCGCGAGGCCGTGACCAACGCGGTGGCCCTCAACAGCCTGTCGTTCAACGTGAGCCGCACGCTGGGCCAGGCTTTGTTCGGGGTGGTGGCGGTGCTGGGCATCCGGCTGCTGGCCGGGGGAGACGCCACCAACATCGCCCGGCTGGCCTTTCCCTTTTACCTGAACGTGGTGTCGTTCGCGGCGGTGCTGTACGTGCTGGCCACCCTGCCTTTTCCGGCGCGGCCAGGCGTGCGGCGCGGCAAGGTGGCCGACGACATCCGCGAGGGCCTGCGCTACGTGCGCGCCACCCCCGCCGTCCGCAACGTGATGCTGCTGGTGGGGGCACTGAGCCTGACGGTGATCAATTTCAACGTGATCATTCCCTACTTTGCCCGCGTGGTCTACGGCGAGCGCGAGGCGGCTTTTGGCGTGCTGTCGGCCTTTTTTGGGGTGGGGGCGATGGGCGGCGCACTGTGGCAGGCCAGCAAGCCCAACCCGGTGCGGAACCTGCGCTACGGCGCGGTGATTCTGATTGTCTCCACCGTCGTGCTGGCGCTGACCCCCGGCTCGCTGCTGGCCGCGCCGGTGCTGGCCGCCTGCGGATTTGGGATGCTGACACTGCTGGTCAGCGCCAACAGCACCGTGCAATTGACCATTCCGGACCACTTGCGCGGGCGGGTGATGAGCCTGTATTCCTTCGTGCTGGTGGGCATGGGACCGCCCGGCGCGCTGCTGTCCAGCGCCCTGATCAACAAGGACGGCTTGCTCGGCTCGCGCTGGGGATTGATCGTGCTGGCGGCGCTGGGACTGATCTCGTTGCTGGCGCTGTGGCGACGGTTGCCGCGCGTGCTGGAAGAGCCTGCGACAGTTGCGGCAGATTGAGCGTCCAGAGCGGCGCGTCTACCTCTCACCCCCACTTTCTCAACCCGCTTCAAATCCTGCCCCGCGCGCAGACTGTTATGCTTCATACATGGTTTCAGACCGCACCCACGAACATTCGCAAGTGCTGATCACCTGGACGCTGATCGTGATCGGCATCGGCGCGGTCATCGGCATCGGCACCGCCGCCGCCCTGATGGCGCGCAAGGACAGGCCGCTGCTGGACGATCCCGACGCGCCGCTGTTCATCTAGGGGCGCAGGCCGCTCTCCTCACCCTCTTCCCAGCGGAGAGGGTTTTTTCGCTGCCTGCCTCTAGAACGGCCACACGCGTGGGATGATCAGTAGCGCCACCACGAAGGTCACCAGCGTCAGGCCGGAGCCGACGCGCACGAAGTCCATGAAGGTGTAGCGTCCGGGGCCGTAGACCAGCATGCACGACGGCTCCAGCGGCGTGATGAACGAGTTGCTGGCCGCAACCGTGATGCCGATAATGAAGGGTCGCGGATCATAGCCCAGCGCCCCTGCGGTGCCAATCGCCAGCGGCAGCATCACCAGGGCCGCCGCCTGGTTGCTCATCGGCTGAGTCAGCGCCACCGTGACCACGAACAGCGCGGCCAGCAGCCCATACGGCCCCAGCGGCTCCAGCACGCCCGACAGCGCCCCGGTCAGCACGCCCGCCGCCCCGGTGGACTCGAAGGCCGTGCCGAAGGCCAGCATGGAGGCGATTAGCACCAGAATCGGCCATTCCACCGCGCCGTAAGCCTCCTCCGGCGAGATCAGGCGGAAGATCAGGCTCAGGGCAACGGCCACCAGCACGGCCACGGCCAGCGGGACGATGCCAAACGCGCCCAGGCCCACCGCACCCACGAACAGGGCCACCGCCAGCGGCGCGCGGCGCGGGTCACGCACGCGCTCGGTCAGGTCACCCATCACCGCCAGATAATCCCCAAGCGAGTCGATGCGGGCAGCGTTGCCCTGGATCAGCAGCATGTCGCCCACCGCCAGCCGCACGCCGCCCAGCCGCTCGAAATGCTGCGCGCGGCGGTGCAGTGCCAGCACCGAGACGCCGTAGCGCTCGCGGAAGCGGCCCTCTTTGAGCGTGCGCCCCAGCAGCGGTGAACCAGGAAGCACGACGGCCTCGATCAACCGCACATTGCTGTCCTTTCCTGGGCCATTCTCGCCCGGCTCTGCGCGCAGCTTCTGCTCGGACTTGCTAACCACGCCCAGCGTGCTTTTTCCGGCCAGGATGCGTTCAGTCTGACCTTCTACCGCCAGCGTGTCGCCGGACTGCACGACAAAATCCGGCCCCGGCGCGTAAAAGGTCTGGTTACCGCGCCGCACTGCCACCACCGTCAGCCCGTAGTCGCGCCCCAAGCCGCTGTCGCGCAGCGCCTTGTCGGCCAGCGGGCTGCCAGGGGCCACCGTCAGGTCTGCCAGATAGGCGCGCAGCGAGTCTTCCAGCGCGGCCTCGCGCTCTGGCAGCAGGCGGGGAGCCACAAAGAAGAGGTACAGCAGACCCACGACGGCCACCGGCAGGCCCACCCAGGCCAGCTCGAAGAAGCCCAGCGGCCTCTGCCCGGTGGTGGGCAGCGCTCCCGACACCACCAGGTTGGTGCTGGTGCCGATAATGGTGACCGTGCCGCCCAGGATGCTGGCAAAGGCCAGCGGCATCAGCGCGCGCCCCGCGCCGATGCCCGCCCGTTTGGACAGGCCCGCCACCACGGGCAGAAAGACGGCGGTGGTGGCGGTGTTGCTGGTAAAGGCGCTGATGCCTGCCACCGTGCCCAGCAGCCCGCGCAGCATGGCCGGGGCGTTGCGGGCGCGGCGGGCCAGCGATACGCCGATCCATTCGATCACCCCCGCCCGCAGCAGCACCCGCGTCAGGATGAACAGCGAGGCCAGCGTCAGGACCGTGTCGCTGCCGAAGCCCGCGAACGCCTGCTTGGGCGTGACCAGCCCGGTCAGCAGCAGCGCCGAGAGCAGGCCCAGCGCGGTCACGTCCACCGGCAGCCATTCGGTGGCGAACAGCACCAGCGCGGCCACAAACAGGATCAGGATCAGGGTTACGGGGTCCATAGATTCACCTGTTGGCACGCAGGAATGGGGGAGGGGGGCAGCGGCGGGTCTCGCGTCTGCCCAGAGTGTGCGCGGGGCCGGGACTGGACAGATGAGACGGTCTAGAACAGGTCTAGAGATGACTGATGAACCCCGTACTCGGGACCAGCCGGGACGCACCTTTGGTACTCCTCTCGATAACCTGCCCCCGCGCGGTGGCACGGCCTGGGCCGCGCTGATACTGTGGTCTGACCCAGGCTGCCCCGCTTATTTGGCGGCATCCAGTCGCTTGCCGCCCCGCCTCTCCAAAGGAGTCCCCATGCCCACTGTCCACGTCTTTGCCCGCGATCACATCAACACCGACGAGATCATTCCCGCCCGCCACCTGACCACCGATGTGGAGGCCGAGCTGGCAAAATTTGCCATGGAGGACTACGACAAGACCTTTGTGAAGCGCGTCCAGCCCGGCGATATCGTGGTGGCCGGGGCCGACTTCGGCTGTGGCAGCAGCCGCGAACACGCCGTCTGGGCGCTGCGCGGCGCGGGCGTCAGCGCGGTGATCGCGCCTAACTTTGCGCGCATCTACTATCGCAACTCCATCAACAACGGCTTTCTGGCGCTGGAATGTGACGGTATCGTGGAGGCGTTCAATGATGGAGATGACGCCGATCTGGACTTGCAGGCCGGTACCGTGACAAACACCCGTACCGGCCAGGCTTTGACCTTTGTTCCCGTGCCGCAATTCGCGCTGGACGTGCAGAAGGCGGGCGGCTGGCTGGAATACATGAAGGAACACGACGCCGCCGATCTGGAGGCCGAAACGCTGAAGGCAAAAAGCACCGAAGCCGGACACGGCCACCCCGGTGAGCGCCCCGAGGAGGAGAAGACCCATGCCTAAGATCGTCACGTTGCCCGGCGACGGCATCGGCCCCGAAGTCACCGCCGCCGCCGTGGAAGTGCTGCGCGAGGTGGCCCCGGACCTGACGTTCGAGGAACATGCCATCGGAGGAATGGCCTACGAGGCGCACGGCGATCCCTTCCCGCAGCGAACCCGTGACGCGCTGGCCGACGCAGACGCCGTGCTGCTGGGAACCGTGGGCGGCGCGCAGAACAGCCCCTGGAACAGCCTGCCGCGTCCCATGCGCCCTGAGAGTGGCCTGCTCGCTCTCCGCAAGGCGCTGGGCTGCTACGCCAATATGCGCCCGGTGCGCGTGCAGCCTGGCCTGGAACACCTGTCGCCCCTGAAGCCCGAACTGGCGCGCGGCGTGGATATCCTGATCGTGCGTGAATTGCTGGGCGGCGTGTACTTTGACCAGGACCGCTCCCTGGACGGCGGCACCGCCTACAACACCATGCGTTACACCACCCTGGAGGTGGAGCGCGTGGCGAGGATGGCGTTCTGGGCCGCCGAGCAGCGCAAGGGCCGCGTGACCAGTGTGGACAAGGCCAACGTGCTGGAGGTCAGCGAGCTGTGGCGGCGCGACGTGCAGGCGCTGCGGGACCGCAGTTACCGCAGCATCCATCTGAACCACGAATACGTGGACAGCGTCGCCATGCTGATCGTCTCCGATCCCAGCCGCTACGACGTGATCGTCACGGAAAACCTGTTCGGCGACATCCTGTCTGATCTGGCCGCCGTGATCCCCGGCAGCCTGGGCCTGATGCCCAGCGCGTCCCTGGGCGACGGCGCGGGCCTGTTCGAGCCGATCCACGGCAGCGCCCCGGACATCGCCGGAAAGGGCATCGCCAACCCCGCCGCCGCGATTATGAGCGCAGCCATGCTGCTCCGGCACGGCCTGAAACGCAGCGACGCCGCCAACCAGATCGAGCGCGCCGTGGCGCTGGCCCTGCGCGAGGAACCCACCCGCGATCTGGGCGGCAGGGCCGATACGAAGTCCTTCACGAATGCCGTGCTGGAGGCGATGGGTACGCCCGTCGGTTGATCGAAGGTGGGTGGGTGGGGCGAGGCGCGCAATGGCCTCGCCTCTTTCTGTCTTCCACGGCACAGCGCCGCCCACACGCTATCCTGCCCGCATGCGACTGGTCAGAATGCAGCATAGCGGTGGGGCCTCCTGGGGAGAAGTGGACGGCGAGACGGTGCAGTTCACCGACGGCATGGGCGGGCCGCGCACAGGAGAGACGGCTCCGCTGGACATGGCGGCCCTGCTGCCCCCTGCCGAGCCGTCCAAGATCGTCTGCGTGGGCCGCAATTACCTGGACCACATCCGCGAGCTGGGCAACGACAAGGGAGACTTGCCCACAGAACCCGGCATCTTTTTAAAAGGCCCCAACACCCTGGCCGAGCCGGGCGGCACGGTGGACGCACCCGACTGGAGCAACAACTTCCACTTTGAAGGCGAGCTGGCGCTGGTGATCGGCACGCGGGCGCAGGGTCTGACGCCGGAGAACGCGCTGGCCGCCGTCGCCGGGTACACCTGCGGGCTGGACTTGACGGCGCGGGACCGCCAGAAGACGGACCTGCAATGGTTCCGGGCCAAGGCGGCGGACCGCTTCTGCCCGTTGGGACCGTGGCTGGAAACCGAACTGGACCCGGCGGACCGGCGCGT
Organism: Deinococcus frigens DSM 12807; assembly: GCF_000701425.1. GTDB lineage: Bacteria > Deinococcota > Deinococci > Deinococcales > Deinococcaceae > Deinococcus > Deinococcus frigens. The sequence continues at coordinate 26,506 of NZ_JNIW01000035.1, forward strand.
GCAGACCCGCGTGAATGGCGAGTCCAAACAGGACAGCCGCACCAGCCTGATGATCTTTGATGTGCCCACGGTCCTGGCCTACGTGACCCGCTTCGTGACCCTGGAACCGGGCGACGTGGTGCTGACCGGCACGCCCTCGGGTGTCGGCCCCCTGAAGTCGGGCGACACGGTAGAGGTGGAGGTGGAGGGCATCGGGGTGCTGGTCACGCAGATCGGCTGAGGCGCGGCCCTGATCCTGGGTATCCGCGCAGCCCAGGCGCTAGCCTGTGCGCGTGACTCCCGCCGACAAGCACGACTATGACCTGACCACCCTGGCGGCCCGTGCGGGCGAGGAGGCCCGGCCCAACGCTTCGGTGCCGCTCGCTCAGCCGATCTACCAGTCCACCGTCTACGCCTTTCCCGATCTGGACGCGCTGGACGGGGCTATGAGCGGCGCGGAACCTGCCGCCTTCTACTACCGCAACGGCACCCCCAACGGCGCGAGTCTGGAACGTGCCCTGGCCGTGCTGGAGGGCACCGAGGCCGCGCTGGTGGCCGCCAGCGGCATGGCCGCGATCAGTGCGGCGCTGCTGGGCGTCCTGAAAACCGGCGATCACGTTATCACCGACGCCCGCGTGTATGGCGTGACGTACGCCCTGCTGGCCGAGGAATTTCCGCGCCTGGGTATCGAGGTTTCCTTCGTGGATGCCTGCGACTTGAATGAGGTGGAGGAGGCGTTTCGTCCGAACACGAAAGTCGTCCACGTCGAGAGCCTGACCAACCCGCTCCTGACCGTGCCGGACGTGCCTGCGCTGGCCAAACTGGCGCACGATCACGGCGCGCTGCTGAGCGTGGACAACACCTTCGCCAGCCCCGCCGTGTTTCGCCCGGCTCTGCACGGCGCGGACCTGATCACCCACAGCGTCAGCAAGTATCTCAGCGGACACAGCACCGCGTTCGGCGGCGTGCTGTGCGCCAGTGCGGAGCTGGTGGCCCCCGCCCGCACCCGCCTGCTGCGGCTGGGCGGCACCATGTCGGCCTTCGACGCCTGGATGACCATGCAGGGTCTCAAGACGCTGGGACTGCGGATGCGGGCACACAGCGGCAACGCGCAGGCGGTGGCCGACGTGCTGGTCAACCACCCGCGCGTGAAGGCGGTCTACCACCCTGGCCTGTCCGATCACCCGCAATTCCATCTGGCGCAGGACCTGTATCTCAACGGCTTCGGCGGCATGCTGGCCGCCGATATCGAGGATGCCCCCGCCTTTGTTAAAGCGCTGGCGGGCCGCATTCCGCTGGCCCCCAGTCTGGCCGACGTGATCACCACCCTGTCGTGGCCGTGGGGAACGTCGCACCGTGCGCTGCCCGAGGCCGAGAGACAGCGCCTGGGCATCACGCCGGGGCTGCTGCGGATCAGCGTGGGCATCGAGGACATCGGCGACTTGCTGGGAGATTTCGAGGGGGCGCTGGAAGGCTGAACCCAGGCCAGAGAACTTGGGCCATGAAAATCAGGGCAGCGGCAGCCGGGTGGGAAGTGGGGCTAAAAAGTCGGGTCCCAGCGGTTTTATTCCTGCTCTCATGGGCTGGAGAGATGTGGGCCTGCACCCCTTTGCGCCCGATTCATCTGCCTTGAAGGCAGGCGTTCCTCCCGGCAAGACCCAGATTTTGTAGTGCCGCATGGCCCCCTTCTTGCTCGATGAGTCCGGTTCACAGCGGTCATTTACGGTCAGAAAGCGGTACGGCGTCGTGGGCAGCCCTCCGGGAGCCACCCGCCGGAAGTCCCAGACGGTCAGCCACGCCTCGCCGCTGCCCGCGTCCGCGAAGTTTTCCAGCATAGCCAGTTCGCGCAGGCCGTCGCGGTTCACGTCCAGCACGCTGTAGACCTCGCTGATCGCGCTGCCCCTAAAAGTCAGATGCAGCGCGGGCTGCCCGGCCCGCATGATGAGCAGGCCCAGCGTGTTGCCCATGAACAGTTCGCAGGCCCGGTAGACCAGCGCCGTTTCCTGCGTGCCAGCCCTCAGAAATGGCCCCGGCGCACGCCCGATCAGCTCTGGGCCGGAAGGTAAGGTTTCGCCAGGGCAGGCCCCCAGCACCGCCGCCGCCCGCCCGATCAACACGCGTTCCTGGGCCGTGGCCTGGGGTGGCGTGACCGTCAGCGCCTCGCTGTACAGGACGCGCCAGGTCACCTGTGCCTGTGCGCCGCCGCCCAGCAGAAGATAGGAGGCTAGACCCACCGCCGCTCTGTTTGGAAGTTTCATGGTCCAGCGTAACAGCCTAGGGCCGCGTGACGAAGAGAGGCCAGCGGCGCGTGGTCCTGACCTTCCGGTGTGCTCTGAGCGGGCTACAGCGCCGCGATCACCGCGTCCGTGAATTCGTTCGTTCCCGCCGTGCCGTCCAGATCGCGGGTGCGTGGGCCTTCGGTCAGCACCTTGTTCACGGCGTTGTCGATGCGCCGCGCCGTGTCGTGATCGCCCAGCTCATCGAGCATCAGCACGGCGGCCAGCATGGTGGCGGTGGGGTTGCTGACGCCCTGTCCGGCGATGTCGGGGGCGCTGCCGTGGACCGACTCGAAGATACCGAACTTGTCGCCCACGTTGCCGCTGGCCGCGATGCCCAGTCCGCCCACCAGTCCGGCGGCCAGATCGCTCAGGATGTCGCCGAACATGTTGGTCATCACCAGCACGTCGAACTGGCGCGGATTACGGACCAGTTGCATGGCGGCGTTGTCCACGATCATGGTGCTGGTGTTCAGGCCCTCCACCGTCTTGGTGTGGTCCAGAATGGTGTTCAGGAACAGGCCCTGCGTGACGGGCAGCACATTCGCCTTGTGCACCACGGTCAGCCGCTTGTCGCGTTTCATGGCCAGAGCGGCGGCGTACTTGCCGATGCGCAGGCTGGCCTCGCCGGTGATCACGGTGTCGGCAATGGCGGTGTCGCCGTAGCGCCGCTCCTGCTCCACGTACAGGCCCTGGGTGTTCTCGCGCACGATGACCAGATCCACGTTCTCGTATGCGCCGGGGACCGGGCGGGTCTTGGTGGGCCGCACGTTGGCGTACAGGCCGTACTTCTGGCGCAGGTGGCGGATCGCGCCGGAAAAGCCGGGGGGTTTCTCGCCGCTGGGGCTGGTGGCCGCGCCGAACAGGGTAGCGTCGGTGTGTTCCACCGCTTCGTAGGTGGCCTGCGGGACGCTGGTGCCGTGGTCCAGGTAGTACTCGTATCCGGCCTCGGCGTCCACGTACTCGGCATCGAAGCCTGCGGCGTCCAGCACGCGGCGGGTGGCGGGGATGACTTCGTGGCCGATGCCATCGCCCTCGATAGAACAGATGCGGTATTTCGCCATAATTTGCAGTCTAGTTCAGTGGCTGGTCTGCGGAGGCGTTACCGGGCGTGTGACGGAGTGGGCAGCCGCCTGACCCGGCAGCGCCTACGGTCCGTCTTCGACAACCGCCTGCGCCAGTTCCCGCGCCAGCAGCGGCCCCAGCAAGAAGCCCTTGCTGCTCAGGCCCGACAGGTGCCACACGCCGTATTCGTCCTGCCCGGTCCGCAACCCGGACAGGCGCGAACCCGTCCAGCGCCCGGTGACGTTCACGCCGCTCAGGTCTGCCAGCGCCTCGCCCTTGCCCAGCAACCAGCTGTGCGAGGCCAGCGGCAGCGCCGGTTCCTGCCACCCCTGCGCCGGGGTTTCATACGTTGCTCCCAGCACGCCGCCGCCCGCCGAGGGAGCCAGATATGCGCCGAAACTGAGCGGCACAGCGGTGGCCGCCTGGTCCAGCGTCAGCAGTGTGCCCATGCGGTGGGTGCGGTGCTCGCCCGCCCAGCTTGAGCCGATGGAGCCGCCGCAATGGATGACGGCCTGGCAGGTGGGGAAGAGGGAAATGGAGCCGTCTGCGTCCCGCACCTCTACCGAGCGCGCCGTCCATGCTGAGGCCCGCCCCCGGATCATCCGCGCTCCCGAAGCCTCCAGCAAAGCCTGCGTGAGGGCCGCGCCGTCCACCCAGCCGCCTTCCGGCAGCCACAGGGCATGTGCCCAGCCGGGGGACAGCGGCACGGGAAGCTCATCCCTGGTCAGCCAGCGGTGGGCCAGTCCAGGCGCAAGATTGCGCTCGAAGCGGGTGCGGGCCTTGTCGTCTGGAACAGGCCGCAGCATGCCCGTCTGACCGTGTGGGAGGTGGTGGCCTGCCGCCTTCAGTTCGCGCAGCAATTCCCAGGTCAGCGCCATGCCTTCCAGCGCCCGCGCGTCTACACCGCCCGACTGTCCGCGCACCGGGTTGATGAGGGCGGACGGCACCGAACTGGAGGCGTGAATGCCCGCGTCGATCACCGTGACCTGCGCGCCCAGTCTGGACAGGAAGTAGGCGACGCTTGCGCCCGCGACGCCTGCGCCGATGACGAGGGCGGTCTGTGGGCGGCTCAAGGCGAGAGGCTCCGCCCGTCCCGCACTGCCCGCAGGCATTCCCGCTTGCCCGGCGCTCCCAGTCTGCGTTCCACCGTCAATCCCGCCGCTGCCAGGGCACGGCGCACATGCCCGGCAGCGCTGTAGGTGGCCAGCACACCGCCCGGAGCGAGGGTTCCGGACAGCCTGGCCACAAATTCTGGCGTCCAGACCTCCGGGTTGCGGGTGGGCGAGAAGCCGTCCAGATACAGCGCGGTGGCCCAGTGCTGCGGCAAATCGGCAGTGAGGACATCGGTGAAATGGACGGTCAGGCGCACGTTTTCAGCCTCGATGTGCAGGGGCGCGTGCGGCCAGCGGTTCAGGAGCTGTCGCCACGCCGGATGCTCTGCGCCCACCTGACCCTCCGAGACCTCGCGCAGCCAGTTTGCCGGGGCGGGGTCAAACTCGTAGGCGACGTAGTCCAGCCGCACATTCCGCGCCGCCGCGTCCGTCAGCGTGGCGCGGAAGTTGACACCCAGGCCAAAGCCGATTTCCAGCACGCGGGGTGCTGGGTGCTGGTGGGTCCGCGTTCCCTCCAAAAAGACATGCCGCGCCTGGGTGTGCGCGCCGTGCCGCGACCCATACGCCTCGCCAAAGCGCGGGCTGTGGGCCGTGCGCGAGCCGTCGGGCGTCTCGATGATCTGGGGTGATCGGCAAGGCGGCTGGGACATCGGAAAAGAGAATAGTGCAAGCACACGTGGCGCAGGCCACCAGTTTGGTGGGCGGGTGAACCGAGCAAAAAGAACGATCTCACACATTTGACTGCATACGGCGCATTAGAATTCTGAGATTTTATGAAGAGACTCTTACGCCCTCCCGCGTTTCTCGGCCTGAGCGTCCTCCTCGCTGCCTGTGGCGGCGGCGACGGCGGCACGCCCAACCCTCCACCCCTTTCCAAGTTCGCCCTGACCGTCAGCGTCGCGGGTGTGCCCAGTGCCCCGGTCAAGGTTGTCAACGTGGGCAGCAAGGTCACCCTCTTCGACGGCCCCCTGACCGGCAGCAAGACGTTCGGTGACCTGGCTGCCGGAAGCGTGTTGAGCGTTGAAGGCGGCGTGTTGAACGGCTTTTTAAAGCCTGCCGCCCAGACCGTCACGCTGGACAGCGATAAGAGCGTCACGTTGGAGTACAAGGCGTCCACTCCGGCTGGGACCCTGGTCAGTGACACTGCTGTTTCAGGCCGAGTGGTGGGAACCGATTTACAGATTGACAGTGCCAATCCGGCGTATTTTCGTGATCCCTTTAGTGGCATATTCAAGCTCAAAGACAATGTTTTGAACATCGATCTGTCGGATTTCGTACCTGATCCCAGAAGCCTCTACCAGGAATTCCGCAACTCCAATTGCACCGGAAACGTCAGCAATCCCCTGGCCCTGAGCCGATCCAACTATGGATTCCTGGCGTTCAGCGCGCAGGGCGACATGCTCGGTTATCTGGAGGAGGCGGTCATCAGCGGTCCAGACGCCACACTTCCTGATCCCCTAATTTACCGGACCTATGCCGACCGCGTGTTCAATTTCAAGGGTACGTGTACCTTTCAGGCCGGTGACGGAACAACCTATACGGAAAACTATGACATCAGCTTGGTCAAAGGCTGGAATACCCTGGTCGCTGGGCGTGGCTCGAATAGTGCGACCGTTCGTAACGCCGCGCCCGGCAACCGTGTAGAACTGAGATTTGAGCCTCTTAAACCCAGCGTGTTTGTCTCGCTGGACACGTCCCCACTCGAGTTCAGAACGAACGACACCGTGACAGTGAATGCCCGCCTCATCCAAATTGGCGACTACTCAGGCACCGTCACGCTGTCCACGGACCTGCCGGGCCTGACTGTTGAACCGTCCAGCGTGACGCTCAAGCCTCTGCCCAGAACCTCGGCTCAGGGCGTTTCGGGGCAGAATGTACAGCCGCAGTCCCTGAGCACCAAATTGACTTTCAGGTACGCGGGAGCGCAACGGCAGCTCTACAACCAGTTCGTTCAAGTGCTGGTCAAGACTCCGGCGGGTCAGCAGGTGGGCGACGGCAGCGTCTTCGTGACCATCAATAAACCTGAATTCGGCATCTTCACGAGTCTGCCCACCGAACGCCTCAGCGTCTTTGCCGGCGAGCAGAGCGTGGTTCCCGTCGGGACCACCTCCATGACTGGCTTCACTGATCCGATCACCGTGACGCTCGAAAATGCGCCCGCTGGCATCACCGCAACGCCCACCACCGGCCAGGTGAATACGCAAATCAATCTGCCCCTGACGGTCGCGGCGAATGTCGTCCCTGGCAGTTATGACGTGACCCTGGTGGGAACCTCCGGCTCGCAGGTCCGGCGAACTACGCTTAAACTCCAGGTCCAGCCCAGGCGCGTTGCCCTGGGCCAGGTTGCGGTCACCTTCATGACCCTGGCCCCGAACGGCGATCTGTGGGGCGCGCAGGGAAGCCGGGTGATCCAGATTCGTGGTGAGCAGGTCGTCGGCACACACGAGCTTCCAGCGTCTGCCACGGCCAAGCGTATCCAGACTGGACCCGACGGCAGCATCTGGGTCGCGACGGTCGAGGGTCAACTGTACCGCAAGGGCGCAGACCAGGCGCAAAAATTTAGCAGTGTCACTGCCCGGATTTTCTCGCCTGGCGTCCCGTTTGGCATCGACAGGCAGGGCCGGGCATGGGTGATGGCTTTTGACGGCTTCAACGTGCCCGCGCTGCACCGCATCAATCCATCGACCAATGAAGACACCGTGATCGCCACGGTCAAGCCAGCGAATTCCGCTGTTCCAGTTGCGAATGACAGCGTCGGTGAGAACATCGTGTTTCCGGCGGCGGACGGCACACTGGTCAAGGTCAACACCACGGCGGGAACCAGTGTGGCCAGCGCGGCTGCACTCCTTTCCTCTGAAGAAATGGGCAATCAGGTGAGTGTGCTGTCAATCGCCCAGGACCGGCAGGGAAAGCTGTGGGGAACAGTTGGAGGATACAGGACGATTTCTTTCAGGCAAATTGATCTCCAGAACCTGACCTTCAGCCCGGCGGTGACATTTGGCGAGGTTTCTTTCAGCAGCTATTCACAGGTACAGAGCGTCGTTGAAAACGCCCAGACTGCATGGCTGGCCGAGGGCGGTGCCCTGCATCAGTTCAACCTAGGGGACCGGACGCGGAAGACGGTCTTTCTGGGAAGTGACGACGTCATTAATTTTCTGAGCATTGCGCCGAAGGTTGGGATAGCCTACGGCTTCAAATCCCGGTATGACACGACGGGTCAGCAGTATCTGGTCTATAGCCGGTAGCCCACTGGAGTGAACTCGCTTGAGGACCCGGCCCAACCCCCTCAACTGGGCGAACCGCTTTTCCAGATGTGGAGGAAGCGGTTCGCCCAACATAGACTGGAGCAAGCGGTGCTCAGTCCAGTTCCATATCGATCAGCGGCGGGTTTTCTTTCCCGTCCTTTCCCCCCGCCCGCACGTCGGGAATGGCCACCTTTGTGCTGCGGTCCATCTCCCTGGGCGGCTGCCCGGGCTTGACCCAGCGGGTGCCGGGGCCAGCGGGACCAGCGGCGGGGGACGGGGCCACCGGGTACGCGGCCAGGCGGGCGGCGCGCAGGATCGAGTCCAGCTCCGGCGAGGTCAGCAGCCCCTTGCTCTCCAGGGTGCTCAGCAGGCCCAGCACCAGTTTGCGGGTGAACTCGGCCTCCTGTTCGGGGGTCTTGAAGGGCTTGGCATCAGTCATGGGGTGCAGAGTAGCGCGTGTGGGCGGCTCCCGGAAAGCGCCCCGAACGTGCCGTTGCCCCCTGCCGGGTGACAGGAGCGCCGGACGGTGCCAGGCCAGCCCGGGGCATCAGCGCCACAGGCGGGTGTTATCCTGACGGGGTTGCAAATTACCACGCCGGAACGGTCACGATGGTTACCCACACGGCGAAATACCTGCTTTAAAATACGGCCTGAGAAGAAGTCCAGAGCCGCGTGCGAAGGGTTTGCGGGTGACCTGGGGAGGAACGAATGTACAAGGGAAGAGAGGGGCAATGGGCTTTTTTGCTTCACCGCCTGTCGGGAATCGCGATTCTGGCGTACCTGCTGATCCACGTGTTCAGCATCGGCTCGTTTATCTTTGGTGAGCGGTTCTATATGGCGATCCACGAAACCTACGACTGGCCGATCTTCCGCATCGGGCTGGTGTTCATCACGGCGGGAGTGGTGTATCACGCCTTCAACGGCCTGCGAATTATCGTGATGGACTTTACCGGCGCGGGCGTCGCCTACCAGCGCCAGATGTGGTACGGCGTGATGGCCGTCACCGTGGTCAGCGGCCTGTACGCGGCCTGGACCCTGCTGCCCCGTCTGCTGGGAGGCTATTAAATGATCCGCGCAAGAACGTTCATTGATGCCAAAACGCAGTCCCACAGCAATGCCGAGCTGAACTGGTGGATCTTCATGCGCATCAGCGGCCTGATCCTGGTGTTCCTAGTGCTGGGCCACATATACATGACCTTTATTCAGGTGTCCGAGTCCGACGCCACTTTTACAGCGGTGGTGGGCAAACTGGCCAATCCGGCGTGGAAGTTCTACGACTGGCTGATCCTGGCGCTGGCGCTGATGCACGGCACCAACGGCGCGCGCTACTCCATCGAGGATTACGTCCGCACCCGTCCCAACCGGGCCTGGGTCAAGGGCGTGTTTTACAGCGTGGTGGCACTGGTTTTCGCCTTCGGCACCATCGGCCTGTTCTCGATTTAAAGCTTTAAAAGGACGGAACTGACTTATGCAACATCGTTATGACGTACTGGTGATCGGCGCGGGCGGCGCGGGCCTGATGGCTGCGCTGTACGCCGCCAAGGGCAATGTCTCGGTGGCGTGTATCTCCAAGCTGTACCCCACCCGTTCGCACACCGGCGCGGCGCAGGGCGGCATCGGCGCAGCGCTGGGCAACGTTGCCGAGGACCACTGGGAATGGCACATGTTCGACACCGTCAAGGGCGGCGATTACCTGGCCGATCAGGATGCCGCCGAGGTGTTCTCCAAGGACATCATCGACGCGGTGTACGAGCTGGAGCATATGGGCCTGCCGTTTTCGCGCACCCCTGAGGGCAAGATCGCCCAGCGCAAATTTGGCGGCCACACCCGCGAGTTCGGCAAGGCGGCGGTGGAGCGCAGTTGCTACGCCAAGGACCGCACCGGCCACATGATCCTTCAGACGCTGTACCAGCAGAACGTCAAGGAAGGCACCATGTTCTTCAACGAATTCCACGTCACCGATCTGTTGATCGAGGACGGGCGCTGCCGGGGTGTGGTGGCCTACGAACTGGCGACCGGCGAGACCCACACCTTCCACGCCAAGGCCGTGATTCTGGCGGCGGGCGGATATGGGCGCATCTTCAAGATCACCAGCAACGCCCTGACCCTGACCGGCGATCTGATGAGCATCTATTACCGCAAGGGCCTGCCGCTGGAGGATATGGAGTTCTACCAGTTCCACCCCACTGGCCTCGCCAAGCTGGGAATTCTGGTCACGGAAGGCATTCGCGGCGAGGGCGGCATTCTGCGAAATGTGGACGGCGAGCGCTTCATGGAACGCTACGCGCCCACCATCAAAGACCTCGCGCCGCGTGACATCGTGTCGCGCAGCATCATCAGCGAGATCCGTGAGGGCCGGGGCGTGGGCCGCGACGGCGACGCCGTCAACATCGACCTGACCCACCTGCCGCGCGAGGTGATCGAGGGCAAGCTGGCTGAGATCACCGATCTGGCGCGCACCTACCTGGGCATGGACCCGGTCAAGGACCTGGTGCCGGTGCAGCCCACGGCGCACTACGCGATGGGCGGCATTCCCACGGACCTCAATGGATTGTGCCTGTCTGACGGCAACGGCGGCAGCATTGAGGGGCTGTACGCGGCAGGCGAGCAGGCCTGCGTGTCTCTGCACGGTGCGAACCGCCTGGGAACCAACAGTCTGGGCGATCTGGTGGTCTTTGGCCGCCGCGCGGGCATTTACGCCGCACAGTACGCCCGTCAGGTGGAATTTCCCGATCTGCCCGACGATCCCCAGAGCGGCACCAAGGATCTGTTCGATGGTTTGAAGAACGGCAGCGGCAAGGAAAACCCGGCATTGATCCGCAAGGAAATGCAGGAGTCGATGATGAACAACGTCGGCATCTTCCGCAACGGGCCGGATATGGAAGCGCAGGTGGAGATCATCAGGGAGCTGAAGGCGCGCTATCAGGACGTGAACGTGGGCGACACCAGCCTGCGCTACAACTCCGAGCTGATCGAGGTGATGGAACTGGGCTTCATGCTCGACTGCGCCGAGGCCATGACCGCCAGCGCCCTGAACCGCACCGAGTCGCGTGGGGCGCATGACCGCGCCGATTACCACACCCGTGATGACATTAACTGGCTCAAGCACACCATGGCGTACAAGGATCTGGACAGGCCAGGCAACGTCCAGATCGGCTACAAGGACGTGGCCCTGAAGGGATTTACCCGCGCCTTTGAGCCGAAGGCCCGCGTTTACTAATCCGCGACTGAGAGGATGAGAATCCAGAACGCCTCGCCCTCTCAAAGGAATTCAAATGACCCAGATGCAACACGAAACCAGCACCGCGCCCGCCGCTGCCAAACAGGCCCTGCCGATGCTGCACATCAAGATCAAGATTCTACGCTTCGATCCGGAAAAGGACCGCAAGGCGCATTGGGAAACTTACGCCATTGAGGCCCAGGCCGGGGACCGCGTACTGGACGTGATCAACGAGGTCAAGTGGTACCACGATCACAGCCTGACCTTCCGGCGGTCGTGCATGCACGGCATCTGCGGCTCCGACGCCATGCTGATCAACGGGCGCAACCGCCTGGCCTGCAAGACGCTGGTGCGCGACGTGGCCAAGGACGGCGGCACCATTACCATCGAGCCGATTCGCGGCCTGAAAGTGGAAAAGGACCTGCTGGTGGACATGGAGCCGTTTTTCGACTCCTACAAGGCGATCATGCCTTATTTCATCAACGAGTCCCCTGCCCCCGCCGCCGAGCGCATCCAGTCCGAGGAAGAGGCCGAGCGCATGGCCCACTCCAGCAACTGCATCCTGTGCGCGTGCTGCACCACCAGTTGCCCGATCTTCTGGGTCAACGGCTCTTATCTGGGACCGGCCTCGATTGTGCAGGCCCACCGTTTCATCTTTGACAGCCGCGACGAGGCCACCCAGCAGCGGCTGAACATCATGAACCAGAATACCGGCGTATGGCGCTGCCGCACCGCCTATAACTGTACGGAAGCCTGCCCGCGCGACATCCCGATCACCCAACTGATTGAGGAAGTCAAGCGCGCGGTGATGTACCAGCAGGCATAGGGAAATTTTCAAGGAAGAGGGCTGACTGCTACTTCAGCGGTCGGCCCTTTTTTTGGATCACCACCAGTAGAAGCGCCGAACGTAGTAGTTAAAATAACCTTCGACACAGATCTGATACCAACGTCCACTCGGCGTCGGAAAGGGCAATCCACAGTTCGCAGCTTCTGCCTCCACCAACTGAGCCTGCATCACGCTCGCTTTCTGAATGCCAGGCTGATACTTCGTCTTCCATGTGCTGTCCTGCTGGTTGATCCAGATTAAGACATCAGCGTGTTCGACGCTGGTCTGAATCTGTGGATCGGTCTGCTGTGTAGTGGGAGATGAGGACTGTCCACAGGCGCTCAGGATTAGAAATGTCAGAGCAGGCAGGGTGAATAATACGGATTCCGATTGAATCATTTGCAAAAACGGTAAAATCCGAGCGGAGCGAGTAGGGAAAAATACGGGTTTCGCATATGGATTACCACTCCGGCGCTTTCCCGGATTGGTAAAGAATTAAGCGAAATCCGTATAACTCAATGGTTCGGACACTTTTGGCGAAATCAACACGTGATCTAAAAAACGGGTCTCCAGTAGGGTGAAGTTCTCAAGACCACACCCAAGGAGACCCGATGTCGATCTTACCTGTCCTGCTCACTCTGCTGGCCTTTCCTGCTCACCAACAGCGTTTTCTTCTCCACCTGATGCCCTTGTGGCAGGCCATCCCTGGCCGTCTGAACGCGCTCAATCTCAGCCGCTACAGCGGCTGGAATGAGCGCACTTTCCGCCGCTGGTTTCAAGCGTCATTGCCCTGGATGCTGCTTCACTGGAGTCTGGTGCAGTTGCTCATTTGTC
>NZ_JNIW01000036.1 GCF_000701425.1 Deinococcus frigens DSM 12807
AAGGTATCGAGGTGGTGCAGCGTGGGGATCGACGACACGTCGATCCCCACTGGCGGCGGGCGCTGAGCTACCTCAAGATCGGTCTCCGGGCGGTTCATTACGCGCTGAGCCGTGGTCAGGCAATCTTCTCTCACCTGACGCTCCAGGGCGGGCCTGACCCTGAGCCACCAGGTCAGCGGAAACGCCTTCATGCCCCTCCTCAAACCACCCTTGAAGTCGGCTGGCAACTCGTTTTTCGTCCGCTCTCATAAAATTTGTCAGGCCGCCAGAGGACACGAGATATTTTGCTCTCGCCGTTGGATCTTCAGAGCGCTCCCTGCCCCGCCATCAACTCCCGCGCATGCCCCAGCGCGGCTTCGGAGGTGTTGCCGCCCAGCATGCGGGCGATCTCTTCCAGGCGCTCGTCAGGGGACAGCGGGCGCACGTGGCTGACGGTGCGGCCCCCCTCCACCGCCTTTTCCACCTTGAAGTGGTGGTCCGCGCGGGCGGCGATCTGGGCCAGGTGGGTCACCACCATCACCTGTCGGCTGCGGGCCAGGCGGTGCAGTTGCTCGGCCACTGCCAGCGCCGCGCTACCGCCGATTCCGGCGTCTACCTCATCGAAGACCACGGCAGGGGTATCCGCGCCCAGCACCGTGCTGATCGCCAGCATCACCCGCGACAGCTCGCCGCCCGAGGCCACGTCCGACAGCGGGGCCAGGTCCTCGCCAGGGTTGGCAGTGAACTGGATGGTCACGTCGCTCAGGCCGTACAGGGCGGGTTCGGACAGCGGTTGCAGGCGAAACTCCAGGCGGGCGTGCGGCATGCCCAGTTCGCGGATCACGGCCAGCAGTTCGGCGGCCAGCGGCGCGGCGCGTTGAGTTCGGGCGGCGTCCAGGGCAGACCCGGCACGGCGCAATTCGGCCAACAGCGCCTCCACATCGGCGTCCAGGCTTCCGGCGTCCTGCTCGTCGCGGGTCAGGGCGGCCAGCTCCTCCTCCACCCCGGCCTGAAAGTCCAGCACGTCGTCCAGCGTGGGACCGTACTTGGTCCGCAGCTTGCCCAGCGCGCCCAGGCGGCCCTCCACGCGGGCCAGTTCCTCGGGGTCCGCCGCGCCGTCCTCGGCCACCGCGCGCAACTCACCCGAAACGGCCTGAAGGCTGTCCAGGGCGTCACGGAGTTCCTGTTGTAAGGCTGCGCTGGCGTCGTCGTAGCGGGCACTGGCGTTCAGGGCGCGCACGGCCTCGGCCAGAAAGCCCAGCGCATTTTCCTCGCCGTCCATGATCAGGGTCAGCGCGCCCGCCGCGCTCTGGGCGATGGTTTCCAGGTGGGCGAGGCGGTTCAGTTCGGCCTGCAAGGGTTCTTCCTCGCCACTCTGGGGCGCGGTTTCAGCGATTTCGCGAGACTGAAAGGTCAGCAGGTCCAGTTGCCAGGCGCGTTCGCGCTCGTTCGCGCGCAGCCCCTCCAGCCGGGCGCGGGCCTCCTGCCAGGCGCGGTAGGCGTGGGCGTGGGCTTCGGTCTGGGCGGGCAACTCCCGGTCCAGCAGGGCACGCTGGTTGGCTGGCCCCAGCAGGCTGACGGCGCTGTGCTGCCAGTGGATGGTCAGCCGAGTCTGCGCCCACTCCTGCAACTCGCGCACGCTGACCACCTCACCGTCCAGCCGGGCCACGCCGCGTCCCTGGGTTGCCAGACGACGGCTGGCGCTCATGTCCCCCACGTCTCCCTGGTTCCAGAAGCCCGTCACCAGCAGGTCACTCTCGCCCGTGCGGATCAGGTCCGTGTTGGCGCGCGATCCCAGCAGCAACCCCAGCGCGTCCACGATGATGCTCTTGCCCGCGCCGGTCTCGCCGGTAAAGACGCTCAGGCCGCCCGCGAAATCCAGCTCCAGTTCACGGATGGTGGCGAGGTTGCGGACTTCCAGACGGGCCAGTGCCGGGCCAACAGGCGCTGTTACGGGCGACCTGGGCAGGGCAGCGGTTTTGTCGGCGCGTGGGGCGCGGGCCTTACGGGTCACGCCCGGTAGTTTAAGGCCTCGGAAGCCCGGAGTTTCCGAGTGTGAGGTCAGCCGGGATCGGCGCAGCGGCCAGAGCGCTTCAGCTCAGGTCTGGCGCGATCAGGTGCTCACCAAGCATGAATCTTCCGTTACAGTTCCCCCACCTTGGCCCTCATCACAGCCGCCACAATGGCGGCATTGTCCGCGCGCTCCAAAGTGGCGGCGGGAAAATAAGGAGTTCACATGTCCATGAAACACGAATCCACCGGCGGCGTCAGCAAGCGCAGCCTGCTGTTGCTGGGCGGTCTGGCCGCCCTGGCCCTGAACAAGGATGTCCGGCGCTCCCTGGTGGGCGGCACCCGCAGCGCGTGGCACGACGCTCAGGAAACGCTGGAAGACACCGTCAAGCCCGCGCTGGCCGACGCCGCCGCACAGGCGCAGCAGACCGCGCAGCACCTGTCGCATGAGGCGCAAAAAACGGCGCAGCATCTGACCCACGAGGCGGCCAAACGCGGCTCGGCCACGCTGGACACCCTGAAAGAAGAGGGAACGCCACGCGCCCAGGCCCTGCTGGACACGGCCCGCGAAACAGCGGCTGGGCTGGCCTCCACGGTGCAGGACAAGGCCGCCGAACTGGCCGACACCGCCCAGAAACGCGGCGGCGAGCTTGCGGAAACGGCACAGAAGCGTGGCAGCCAACTGGCTGCCGCCGCACAGGACCGTGCGGCAGACCTCTCGGCAGAAGCGCAGAGGCGGGCTGCCAGACTGGAAAAAGAGGCCCAGCAAGCGGCTGGCAAGCGCGGCAAGCAGGCCCAGAAAGCCCTCAAGGCGGCCCGCAAGACCGCCTCGGACACGCTGGATGACGTTCAGGATACGGGCGTGGGCCTGCTCAGTAATTTCCAGGGCTGGTTGGGCGACACCCTGAGCGACACCGGCGATACCCTGGACAACCGCCGCCGCACTGCCGAGAAAGCCGTGAGCCGTGCCCGCCGCCAGGCCGAAAAGGAGCTGCGCGCGGGCAAGAAGAACTGGAACGCCAAGAAGCTGGAAAAAGCCGTGACCAGAAAAATTGCGCCGCTGCAAAAGGAGCTGGGCAAGGAACTCAAGACGCTGGAAAAGCAGGCCAGACTGGCCCGCAAGAGAGATAAGAGCGGCGGCGGCGGCCTGGGCTTCGGCATCACCGCCTTGCTGCTGGTGGGCGGCGGCGCGGTGGTGCTGGTCCGTCTCCCCGCCGCCCGCAAGGCTGTTCTGGACGCGGTAGAGGGGATTAGCCCCGAAGCCGCCCAGAGCCTGCACAAGTTCAGCCGCAACGCCCGCAACCTGATCGGCTCGGCGTGGCTGGACCAGATCGAGGAACCGGCGGCCACTCCCGCCCCCGGCATGGCTGCGGCCACGCAAGCCGGCACCGCAGGCGCGGCCTGGGGCGCTTCGACCGAACCCGGCTCCCCCGCCGCAGCGCGCACCCAGGCCGAGGAACAGGCGGGCAAACCCGCCGATACCAGCGAGACGGACGCCCCCAAGACCGGTCACGACAAGGACGGTCAGCACCGGGCGAACTGAGCCAGAAACAATTCAGAGATCTGGTCCAGCGATCAGATGAGGCGCGGCGGGATACACCTTCCGCGCTCATCTTTTTTTGCCAGTTGCAGGACCGATGTGGGGGCGTCTGTCCAGACTGGACGCCTCGCCTTGTTGTTTCCTCCACCGTGACACCCAAAAGGTTGGGTTGGAACCGCTTCATAGGCCACAATTAAGGGGTTCGCTTGTACACCAATCCACCGCGCTGACCGGCGACAGTCCGCCGCGCGGTGATGTTCATCCAGGAGCTGATCCCATGAGCCTGACCACCCACAATCCGCTGGCCGATCTGGGCATAGAAGATGCCACCATTCATCTCAACTCTAGTGTGGACGAGCTGTACGCTCACGCCATCCGCCTCGGCGAGGGAGTCAGGGCAGCCACCGGGCCGCTGACCGTCCAGACCGACAAGACCGGACGCAGCCCAAAGGACCGTTTCATCGTCGAGGATGACCAGACCCGTGACGCCGTGTGGTGGGAGGGCTTTAACCGCCCCATCAGCGCGGCAGTGTTCGACGGACTGCTGAGGAAGATGACGGAGTACGCCGGGGACCGGGAGCTGTTCGTCCAGCAGGTCTTCGCCGGAACCGACAAGTCACAGCGCATCGCCGTGCGGATGGTCACGGAGATGGCGTACCACTCGCTGTTCGTCCACAACATGTTCGTGCGGCCCACGCCCGCTGAACTGGCCGACTTCGGGGCCGACTGGACCGTGCTGAACATTCCCGGCTTCCGGGCCGATCCGGCGGTGGACGGCGTGCGCAGTGGGACCTTTATTGTGGTCAACTTCAGCAAAAAGATGATCATCGCCGGCGGCACGCAGTACGCGGGCGAGAACAAGAAGGGCATCTTCAGCGTCATGAATTTCCTGCTGCCGGGCCGGGGCGTGATGCCGATGCACTGCTCGGCCAACGTGGGCGCTGATGTTGATGGGCAGGGCGGGGACGTGGCGCTGTTCTTCGGCCTCAGCGGCACCGGCAAGACCACCCTGAGCGCGGACCCCAGCCGCAAGCTGATCGGCGACGACGAGCACGGCTGGACCGATACGGGCGTCTTCAACTTCGAGGGCGGCTGCTACGCCAAGGTCATCAACCTGAACCCGGACGCCGAACCCGCCATCTACCGCACCACCCGCACCTATGGCACGGTCCTGGAAAATGTGGTGCTGGACGAGGGCGGCACTCCCGATTTGAACGACGGCAGCCTGACCGAGAATACCCGCAGCGCCTACCCCATTACGCAGATCGACAACATCCAGCCGGGCAGCGTCGCGGGCCACCCCAGGAACATCGTCTTCCTGACCGCCGACGCGTTCGGGGTGCTGCCGCCGCTGAGCCGCCTGAGTCCCGAGCAGACCATGTACCAGTTCATCAGCGGCTTCACCGCCAAGATTCCCGGCACCGAGGAAGGCGTGACCGAACCCAGCCCCACCTTCAGCGCATGCTTCGGCGCACCGTTCATGCCGCGCCACCCCGGCGAATACGCCCGCCTGCTGGCTCAAAAAGTACAGGACAGCGGCGCAACCGTGTGGCTGGTGAATACCGGCTGGAGCGGCGGCATGTATGGCCAGGGCCAGCGCATGAGCATCGGTCACACCCGCGCCCTGATCCACGCGGCTCTGGGCGGCCAACTGGACGGCGTGAAATTTGAGCGCGAGCCGTTCTTCAATCTGGAAATCCCCACCACAGTACCGGGCGTTCCAGACGAAGTTCTCAACCCCCGCGAAGTCTGGGCCGACGGAGCCGCCTACGACGAGACGGCCAGGAAACTGGCGCGCATGTTCCGCGACAACTTCAAGCGCTTTGAGGGGGGCGTGGATCAGGCCGTGACGGAGAGTATGCCGGACCCGGACGCGCAGGGCTGAACGCGTTTGACAGCAGCAAGGGACAAGCCCCCGCCATTCACGCGGGGGCTTTTTCTTTTTGAGTGAGAGAGGGGGCGAAAGCGTTCGCTACTCCTTGACCCCACCCGACACCGTGCCACCCACGAAGTAGCCCTGGAAGCCGTAGAACAGCGCCACGATGGGCAATGCGCCCAGGGTGGCGGCGGCGGCAAACACGCCCCATTTGGTGCTGAACTGGCCCTGTGTGAACGAGAGGAGCATGATGCCCACCGTCCATTTTTCCACCCCGGTCAGCAGGATGTTTGCCAGGATGAACTCAGCGTAGGTGCCGATAAACTGGTTCAGGAAGATAAAGACCAGGATGCCGCCCGACAGCGGAATGACCACCTTGATAAAGGTCTGCCAGCGCGTCGCGCCGTCCACCATCGCGGCTTCCTCCAGCGATTCGGGCAGGGATTCCACGTAGCCCTTGAAGATCCAGGTGTTGAAAGCGATTGCGCCGCCGCTGTAGGCCAGGATCAGACCGGTAAAGGTGTTGCTCAGACCCAGCAGGACCATCAGGGTATAGACGGCCACCAGCGCCAGAAACACCGGGAACATCTGGATAAAGATGAAAAAGAGCAGGGTCTGGAAGCGGCCCGGAAAGCGCAGCCGCGCCATCGCGTATCCGGCGGTGGTGGACAGCAGGATCGCCAGAAAGCCCGTGATGCCCGACACCAGCAGAGTATTGCGAACGGAGAGCAGGAACTTGCTCTCATTGGTGCTTCCCCCGAACTGGGACGGCCCCATGAAAAACACCAGCACCACCAGCGCGACGATCAGAACGCGCATGATCCACGAGCGTGTCTGGTTCAGGCCCTCGCTCTCGCGGCCCGCCCTGGCAATCATCGCCAGGATGAGCAGGGCGGTGAGCGCCGCACCGGCAATCCCAGCCAGGACCAGTTGCCACAGTGGAATGGCGACGCCCTCGAACAGCTTCTGGAAGTTCTCGTAGCTCAGCACTTCCAGGCGCGGCAGCAACCCGGTCTTGTACAGGATGTTGGGATTGGAGAAATCCGGAAAGGCAAACAGGCTGTTGCGCGGATCGAAGGCGGCGATCAGCACGTAGAACAGCGGGTAGATGGCGACCAGCACCACCAGCATTAAAAACAGGTGCGTGAGCTGCACGCCCAGCACGGCGCTGTAACTGATCTTGCGCCCGGTGCGCGCCATCCCGATGCGCTGGCCCAGCAGACTGGTCAGGGCCAGCACGCCGCTGGCCGCCAGCAGGAACAGCAAAAAGCGCACCCAGCCGCGTTCGACGAAAAAGATGGTGAAGCTCTTGGGGCGGCCCTGCATGTTCCTGTTCAGGTAAAAGGCCAGCACCCCGACGATGACCACGGCAGCGGCGATGATCAGCCACGGCAGCGCTTTTCTCAGCACGCCGGGTTCCTGATGGACATAGACCTCGGGGGGAGTGGCGTCCTGGCTGGGCATGGTCGTCATTTGCGGGCCTCCTCGAACACGCCTGCGGCCTTGAAGTTCACCAGACTGATCGCCAGGGTCAGGAAGAAGATGATCAGGGCAATGGCGCTGGCCAGGGCGAAGTTCTGCCCGCCGCTGGAGGCGAAGGCGGTGTTGTAGCCCCACGACAGCAGGATGTCGGTGCTGCGGGCGGTGGCCTCGCGGCCCTGCTGGTCCGGCCCCCCCTGCGTGAGCAGGTAGATGATGCCGAAGTTATTGAAATTGAAGGCGAAGCCCGAGAGCAAAATGGGCGTGAAGCTGTTGCGCAGCAGCGGCAGCGTGATGTTCACGATCTGCTGCCAGCGGCTCGCGCCGTCGATGCTGGCCGCCTCGTACAAATCATCGTTGATGGTACTCAGGGCACTGATGGTGGCGGTCATCATGTACGGAAAGCCCAGCCACAGGTTGACAAATAGCACGCTGATCTTGGCCCACAGCGGATCGCCCAGCCACGGCACGGCGGCCAGTCCCAGCAGTCCCAGCCCCTTGTTGACAATCCCAAATTGCTGGTTAAACAGCGCCACCCACATCTGCACGCTGATCACGGCGGGAATGGCCCACGGCAAAAACAGCAGCGTGCGGTAGATGTTGCGGCCCTTGAGGTTCTTGTTGTACAGCAAGATGCCCAGGATCAGCCCGGCCAGCGCGTTGATGATGACCGTGGAAAAGGCGAACACCACAGTCCAGATAAACACCGGCACCAGCGCGCGGCTGGCCTTGCCGAAGATCTCGCGGAAGTTTTCCAGGCCCACGTAGGTGTAACTGTTCAGGCGGGTGGCCCGCGCCACCTCGATGGGACCGGTGAACGGTGCAGCCAGCGTCACTTGCAGGCCACTGACGCTGGCAACCTTGGCCCGGTACGGCACCGACGCCTGATCGTCGAACAGCACCAGCGTCGCGCCCGCGCAGCCCGGCGTGTCGCAGCGCAGATACTCCTGCACGTTCTGCGACTGCGGCGTCTCGGCCAGCGTGATCACGCGCTTATCGGCGCTGATGGTGGCCGTCGTCCGCAGCGAAGAGTCTGGGTTGCCGCTGTTGACCGCGTTGTAGTTGGTAAAGGCGTAATTGACCGTCAGGATGATGGGCAGCACCGTAAAGGCGGCCAGGAACACCAGCGCAGGGAACAGGTAATACCAGTTGACAATCCACGGAAACAGCCGCGACACCACTGGCATCATGACCAGCAGGATGCCCAGGACATAGACCAGAATCATGTAAGGCGGCGCTTCGGGGTAAATCCGGGCGGTCAGGCCGCTCAGGAGCCAGCCGAGCAGGGTGGCCCCACCCAGCATCATGGCCAGGATCAGGACGGCCAGCAATACGCCGCGCGTTCCTTCGGGGGGGACGGTGGAACGGACAGTCGAATGGGGAGGGTGCGGGATCGCGGTCATGGGGCTGTGGCGTCTCCTTTGAATGAGGCTTTTAACGTATCAAGGGCAATCATAAGGCGATTCCGACAGAGAACCGCCAGATGGTGATTGGATGAACAAAGTGGCGCAGCCGGGCCATCAAAAAAGGCGGATGGGCCACCCTCTGGCCCAACCGCCTCTCCCTAAAAATCGGTCTTACTTGATGTTACCGCTGATTTCCTGCACGGCCTTATCCAGAATCTGCTTGTAATCCTGGTTGGGCTTTTGCACGCTCTGGGCAATCGCAGCGCTCCAGGGTGCCCACACCGCGCCCATCGCCGGAACGTTGGGCATGGCGGTGCCTGCGCTGATGGACTTGCCGAAGCCCACCACCACCGGGTCACTCTTGAGCTTGGTGCGCGCGCTCAGGCTAACCGGGATGCGCCCGCCCGCCTTGTTGAAGGCCAGTTGCGCGTCGCTGGAGCTGATCTGCTTGGCAAAGCCTGCCGCCGCCACCTTCTGCTTGCTGTAGGCGCTGATCATGGTGCCCTGCACGCCCACGAAGGGACTCCACTTGCCGCTTGCGCCGGGAGGAGTGGGAAAGGCGGTGATGCCGTAATCAATGCCGGCCTTCTTGATATCACCCATGTCCCAGGGACCGGTCAGGTACATCGCCAGGCGTCCGTCGGTGAATGCGCCCTTGGCGACGTCGCCCGACACACCCTCGGGCACCAGATTGTACTTGTAGCGCAGGTCATTCAGAAAAGCGCTGGCCTTGTCGGCTCCGGCATTTGCCAGGCCGATGTCCTTGGTGTTCAGGGTGCCGCCGGTGTTCTTGAACACGTAACCGCCGTAGGCGCTGATCACGCCGTAGTTCATGTAGGCGTTGTTCAGATCGGCCAGGAAGCCGAACTTGCCGTTGCCGGTGTTGTCCTGCGCGACTTTCAGGAACTCGGCCCAGGTGGTGGGAGCCTTGGAGACCAGTTTCTTGTTGTACACCAGCGCCACGGACTCGGCGAACATGGGAATGGCGAACAGCTTGCCCTGGTAGGTCATGGCCGTCAGGCCGGTCTTGTCGAAATCGGTCTTGCTGGTGATGTACTTGTCCATCGGCTCGATCACACCTGCCGAGGCGAGCTGGCCCAGGCGATCCTGCGGCAGGGTCACGATCACGTCTGGCCCCTGGCCCTTGGGGGCGCTCTGGATCAGCTTGTCAGGAATCTGGTCAAAGGGCACGCTGACAATGGTGGTCTTGTTGCCCTTCTTGTCGAAGGCGGCGGCCTGATCCTTGAGCCAGGTCAGCTCTCCGCCGCCGAAGTGCGTCCAGACGGTGATGTTGGCGGCGCTTGCAGAGGGGAGCAGGGCGAGGGAGAGAATGGTCAGTGCTTTTTTCATATGCGCTCCTTGATCTTGGCGACCGCATGGGTCGCTTGCGGGGGTGATGGGTTGTATTGGCGGGTCATTCTAGAGCCAGCTTCTCAGCCAATGTGCAAGAGAGAACACGCACCGCATCGGCGCGGCGGTGGGTGGCAACTGAACTAGACGTGGGGGTGACCCGGCCAACATTATACGCCAATCGGTAAGAGGTCCGGCAAGATTTGGACCCTCCAGCGTCCGCTCACCCCTCAGTCAGCTCCATTTTCAATAACTGACTTACCGTTCGGTCAGGGTGTACTATCTGGGCATGAGCCAGCCCACCTCTCCCCCATCGGCAAAAGGCGGCAAGCCCACCGTCAGCACCAAGATTCTCCTGTTTTTGACCATCTTTACTGCCATGCTGGGCCTGAGCGTGCTGTTTCCGATCCTGGCCCCGCTGGGCCGCGAGCTGGGCCTGAGCGAGACGCAGGTGGGCTGGTTTTCCACCGTCTACAGCCTGATGCAATTTGTCTTCTCCCCCATCTGGGGAGCGCGGAGCGAGCGGGCGGGGCGCAAGCCGGTGCTGATTATGGGATTGATCGGATTTTCGATCAGTTTTGGGCTGTTCGGTTGCTTCGCGCATCTGGGTTTGCAGGGGGCGTTGACAGGCAGTGTGCTGTTCGGGCTGCTGCTGGCCTCGCGCGTGATCGGCGGGATACTGAGCAGTGCCACTCTGCCCACCGCGCAGGCCATGATGGCGGACCTGAGCAGCGAGAAGGACCGCGCCGCCAGCCTGGGCCTGATCGGCGCAGCCTTTGGGCTGGGCGTGGTCTTTGGCCCCGCGTTGGGTGGGCTGCTGAGTACGGTCAGCCTGACCACTCCCATCTATTTTTCCGCCGCGCTGGGCCTGGTCACCGCCGCCGTCGCGTGGCGGGTGCTGCCCGAAACGCGCCGCGCCGACTCGGTGGAAGTGGACAGGGGGGACCGCCGCGCCCTGCTGACGCGCGGCCCCATCACGCTGTTTCTGACGGTCAGCGCCCTATCCACCCTGGCAAGCGTGGGCATGGAGCAGACCATCGGCTTTTATGTGCAGGACACCCTGAAACTCAACCCCGGCGAAACCGCCCGTACGGTGGGGGGCATGCTGGCGGTCTTCGGCATCGTGGCGGCGCTGGTGCAGGGCGGCGCGATCCGCCCGCTGAGCAACCGCGTCAGGCCCACCGTGCTGATCCGGGTGGGGCTGGCGGTCATGGCGCTGGGCATGTTCCTGCTGCCGCAGATGCAGACCTACTGGCCCATCACCGTGGCCCTGGCCGTGATCGGCGTGGGCGGCGCGGTCCTCAGCCCCACCCTGAGCGCATCCTTGAGCCTGAGCGTGCCCGCCAATCAGCAGGGCGCAGTTGCAGGCCTGAACAGCTCCGCGCTGGCGCTGGGCCGCATGACTGGCCCGCTGCTGGGAACCGGCCTGTACCAGAGCGTCAGCCACGGCGCACCGTATCTGCTCAGCGGCGCAGTCCTGGTGCTGGCGCTGGTCTGGACTCTGGTCGCGCGTCCACGGCTGCAAACGGGTGAAGCGGTTGGCAGCAGCTAAGAGGCAGGAAGTCGTGGGAGAGGCCAGATTGGAGGGTGTCTGCTTTTTTTTAGCCACTGTTCTGCCGGCAACGGCTGTTCAGGAACAGATTTCTGGCCCGGCGGCTGTTAGCCTTGGCCCATGCGCGAGTTCCTGAACGACTGGTGGCGGCTGCTCAAACTCATCGTCGGCTCGCTGGCGATTCCGGTCATCCTGTGGGGGCTGCTGGTGTGGGCAGGTGTGCTGAAGTAAGCAGTGGGGGCTACTTCTGACATACCTGATGAGGCACGACAGCGACGCTTCCGGGAGCGACAGGGACAGGGAGTGTGGGAAGCGCGACGGCGTCAGCCGCTCGTCCTGCAAGTGCTCGAAGGGCAATTGGCCTGCGCCGGGGCCGGTCCAGCAGGTGGGCATCCGGATCACGGCCATGCACAACGCCCTGCTCTGTTTCCAGAACTCGATGGGGGGATTATCCGGATGTCAAGGACAATCCAGAGAAGGACTGACCGCCACAGGGTGGCATGAACCTCCCCGACTCCACCCACTGACCACTGGAGCTTGAGGGCTGGAAGCGTTCCCAGACGCCAGAAATCCGGGCGGGCGTGTTAGCGTCTCTGTCATGACCTCCAAACGGCAGCCCAGTGACAAAGCCAGCTCCAGCGCCGCCTACACCGAACAGGCCGCCTCAGCCGGGGCCGCCGCGCCTCGCCCGGTTGCCCCGAAGAACAGTCACAACAAGACGGTGCAGAGCTTCGAGCACGCGCTGGTGCTGGAAACGGCCCGCGTGACCGAGGGCGCGGCCCTGGCAGCCAGCAAATTCATGGGTCTGGGCGACAAGAACGCGGTGGACGGCGCGGGCACCGAGGCCATGCGCGAACTGCTCAACAGTCTGGACATCCGGGGCACCGTGGTCATCGGCGAGGGCGAGATGGACGAGGCCCCCATGCTATATATCGGCGAGCAGGTGGGCAGCGGCCAGTACGAGGTGGACATCGCCGTGGACCCGGTAGAGGGCACCGAGGTCACCGCCAAGGGTCTGCCCAACGGTCTGGCCGTGATTGCCATCAGCGAGCGCGGCGGCCTGATGCACGCGCCGGACTGTTACATGGAAAAGCTGATCGTGCCGCCCCCAGCGGCGGGCCGGGTGAACCTGGACTGGCCGGTGGAGGCCAACCTCAACGTGCTGGCCCAGAGCCTGGCCCGCGACGTGGATGATCTGATGATCACCATCCTGGACCGCGAACGCCACGCGGAGTTGATCCGGCGGGTGCGGGCCACCGGCGCGCGCGTCAAGCTGATCGGCGACGGCGACGTGATCGCGGGCATCGCCGTCGGCGTACGCGGCAGCGGCGTCCACGCGCTGATGGGTTCGGGCGGCGCGCCCGAGGGCGTGCTGAGTGCGGCGGCCTGCAAGTGCCTGGGCGCAGAAATTCAGGGGCGCTTTCTCGCTGAGGACGACGCCATGCGGGGGCGTTTTAAAACGATGGGGGTAGACGAAAAGCGCGTGTACAAGACCGCAGACCTGGCCCCCGGCTCCCAGATGGTCTTTAGCGCCACCGGTATCACTTACGGCGAGATTCTGGACGGCGTGCGGCGTTTCGCAGGCGGGGCCAGAACGCACACGCT
Source organism: Deinococcus frigens DSM 12807 (assembly GCF_000701425.1). Lineage (GTDB taxonomy): Bacteria > Deinococcota > Deinococci > Deinococcales > Deinococcaceae > Deinococcus > Deinococcus frigens. Next base: position 12,798 of record NZ_JNIW01000036.1, read on the forward strand.
GGTCATGGGCTACGCCACCCGTGTGGTGCGCTTCATCGACAGCATTCACCTAGAGGACGACAAGGCGCGCGTGACCATCCGGGTGTAAGCAACCGACGACACCGCACTGCGGGGGGCTTCCAGGTTTCGGTGGGCGCGCTGCTGCCCCGCCCAAATGAAGGGAAAAAAGAAGGCGGTACAGCGGAAGGCGAGCTGCACCATCTTCTCCAGTTCGAAATCGTTCAGGCGTTGTAGGTGCTGCTGGACGTACTCCCGCCCCGCCCGGTCCAGTTGGTGTGGAAGAATTCGCCGCGCGGTTTGTCGGTGCGTTCGTAGGTGTGCGCGCCGAAGTAGTCGCGCTGGGCCTGCAAGATGTTGGCGCTCAGGCGGGCGCTGCGGTAGCCGTCGTAGTACGCCAGGGCGCTGGAAAAGGCCGGAGTCCAGACCCCCCGCAGGGCGGCGGCGGCCACCACCTGCCGCCAGGCCAGTTGCGACGTGCCGATGGCTTCAATAAAATAGGGGTCCAGCAGCAGGTTTGGAAGCGTGGCGTTGCCGTCGAAGGCCGCCTTGATCCGGTCCAGAAACGCCGCGCGGATGATGCAGCCGCCGCGCCACATCTGGGCGATGCTCCCGAAATCCAGCTTCCAGTCGTATTCCACTGCCGCCAGATCCATCATCTGAAAACCCTGGGCATACGAGCAGATCTTGGAAGCGTACAGCGCCTGCCGGACCTGTTCCACAAAGGCGTCCCGGACCGGCGTCTCTCCGGTTTCAGTGGGACCGTGCAACACTTTGCTGGCCTCCACACGTTGCTCCTTCAGCGAGCTGAGGATGCGGGCAAAGACGGCCTCAGCGATGGTGTTTGCAGGAGCGCCCACGTCCAGCGCCGTCACCGAGGTCCACTTGCCCGTGCCCTTCTGTCCGGCGGTGTCCAGAATCACGTCTACCATCGGCTGACCGGTGTCGCCATCGGTTTTCTTAAGAATCTCGGCGGTGATCTGGATCAGGTAGCTGTCCAGTTCTCCGCCGTTCCAGTCCTCAAAAATTGCGCCGATTTCGGGAGCGGACAGACCCAGCACGCCGCTCAGGAGGCTGTACGCCTCAGCGATCATCTGCATGTCGGCGTACTCGATGCCGTTGTGGACCATCTTGACGAAGTGGCCCGCGCCGCCGCCGCCCACCCAGTCGCAGCACGGCTGGCCGCTGACCTGCGCGGCGATGCCCTGGAAAATGGGTTTCAGGGCGGACCAGGCGTCCGCATTGCCGCCGGGCATGATGCTGGGGCCGGTCAGCGCACCCTCCTCGCCACCGGAAACGCCCGCACCGACAAACAGAATCCCGTGTTCAGCCAGCGCCTGCTCGCGCCGCACGGTGTCGGGGAAGTGGGTGTTGCCACCGTCGATGATGATGTCGCCCCTGTCCAACAGCGGAGAAAGCATGTCGATAAAGGCGTCCACGGCAGGCCCGGCCTTGACCATCAGCATGACCTTGCGCGGCGACTTGAGCAGGCTGACGAAGGTGGGCAGGTCATCGGCCCCCAGGATGGTCAGACCCTGCGCGCGGCCCGTCACAAAATCGTCCACCTTGCTGGTGGTGCGGTTGAACGCCACGACGGTGTAACCCTTGGAGGCCATGTTCAGAATCAGGTTCTCGCCCATCACGGCCAGCCCAATCACGCCGATGTCGACGGCGGCCTCGCTCACCGGTGAGACGATCAGTTGCCGGGAAGCCACCGCCTCGGAACGCACGGTCTGGACTTCTGTTTCCTGCGAATCGGTCACGGCGGCGAGCAGATCGGCGGTCTTGGACTGGGTCATGGAGGCTCCTTTAGGAAGGTCAGGGGACAGGCGCGGCGTGGACTGGTCCAGCGGTCAGCATAAGCGCAAAAAAGGAAAGGAGGCGCAGCCGCTGTGGCTCGCCTCCTGATCCATCCACGCTGTGCGCCTAACCTTCCAGCGAGGCCAGGCCGCCTTCGGGCTTCTTGCCGCCCTGGCCCTTGCCCTTGGTGGGCATCTTGAGGTTGGGCATCGGCAGCACGGCCAGCAGCGCCAGCAGCGCGATAAAGATGCTGATCAGGTAAATCCGGCTGATGGTGTTGGCAAAGCCCACCTTCACGGCCCGGCTGGACAGGTCGTAGACTTTCCTCGCGTCGGCCAGCGCAGTGGTCTGTGCGCTGTCCAGTTGCGACTTGATCCCCGCCAGAACACCTGCCCGGCCCTGCTCGGATTGAAGGGCGGCGGGCGGAATGTTGGCCAGACCGCTGCGCAGGCCCTCGGGCAGGCTCTGATCGGCGCTCAGTTGGCTGAGGCTGCCGCTCTGGACTGCCGTTTCAACGCTGCCAAAGGACTTGGCAAAACCTGTGGTGATCTTTTGCTGAATGCTGTCGAAGGTGGGAGCAGATTGCTGCTGCGAGCCGCCGCTGCCGCTCGATTTCTCGGCACCCACTGCCGCCGCTTCGAGCTGGCTGGCAATCGCCGGGGGCTGGTCCACCTTGGCCGCGCGGAGCTGCGTGGGCAACTGGCTGGCCAGCGAGCTGGTCAACACCGCGCCGAAAATGGCGGTGCCGATGGTGCTGCCCATCTGCTGGAAAAACTGCCCGGCGCTGGTCGCCACGCCGATTTCCCAGCGCTCCACGGCGTTCTGAATGGCCAGGTTAAACAGCGGCAGTGCAGGGCCGATGCCCAGGCCCAGCACGATCATGTACACGATCACGGTGCCGTAGGCGGTATCGGCGGTCAGGGTGGACAGCAGGAAGAAACCGCCCATCATCAGAACCAGGCCAATGATGATCAGCGGCTTGTAGTAGCCCAGCCGCGAGGCAAGCTGCCCGCTCACGACCGCGCCGAAGATCAGGCCCATCGTCAGGGGAATGGTGGCGGTCCCTGCGGCGGTGGCGCTGACGCCCTGCACGTTGACCAGATACAGGCTCAGGAACAGGATCGCCCCCAGAAAGGCCGCGCCGATGAAGAAGCGGGCCAGGACCCCCCAGGCGAAGGTGGGGTTCTTGAACAGCGACAGCGGCAGAATCGGGCTTTCATGACGCGACTCGACGAACAGGAAGGCGATCAGCGAAGCCACGGCACCCGCGAACAGGGCCAGCACGGTGGGAGAGGTCCAGCCGTACTCGGGCTGCGCGCCAAAGGTCAGGGCCAGCAGCAGCGGCACCGAGAAGGTCACCACCAGCAGCGCGCCCAGGTAGTCAATCTTGGGCTTCAGGCCGCTGGCGAGGCGCGGCATCTTGGCAAAGATAAAGGCCATGGCGATCAATCCGATGGGCAGGTTGACGTAAAAGACCCAGCGCCAGGACACGTTGTCGGTCAGAAAACCGCCCAGAAGCGGCCCGATGACGCTGGAGATGCCAAACACAGCCCCGAACAGACCCTGGTACTTGCCGCGCTCGGCAGGGACAAAGATGTCGGCCACAATGGCAAAGGCCACCGAGGTCAGGGCCGCCGCACCGAGTCCCTGAAGGCCCCGGAAGATCACGAGCTGCATCATGCCGCCGCCGCCCAGGTTGCCGAACCACGGCTCTCCGGCCATGCCGCACAGCGCCGAGCCGATCAGGAAGACCACGATGCCGAACAGCAGAATCGGCTTGCGTCCGTAGATGTCCGAGAGCTTGCCGTAGATCGGCACCATCGCCGTGCTGGCCAGCAGGTACGCGGTGGTCACCCAGGCGTACAGGTTCAGGCCGTTCAGCTCCTCGACGATGCGCGGGAGCGATGTGGCCACGATGGTCTGGTCCAGCGCGGCCAGAAACAGGCCCAGCAGGGTGCCGATCAGAATCAGGATCTTGGTGCCGTGCGGCAGAACTTCGGCGTAATTGATGCGGTCTTCGGGGCGGGGGCCGCCCGTGGGTGGTGCGCTTTGGGTCATAGAGATTCCTCGGGTGTGCGGGGGGTAATCTGAGAGGGCGTATCGGCGTGCTGGTGAACTTCGGACAGCAGGGCGTTGATGGCGTTCTCGGCGGCGGCGAGCGTTTTGGGGTGGACCCGCCCAAAGATCTCGCTGTACGCGCCCATCATGGTTTTTTCCTTGACGCTCAGGAATTGCTGGCCCTTCTCGCTCAGGTCCAGCAACTTCTCGCGGCGGTCCTGCGGGTTCTCGCGCCGCTCCATCAGCTTGCGCCGCACCAGTTCCTGGATCAGTTGACTGGTGGCGGGCAGGCTCACGCCCAGGTGTTCGGCCAGCGCCGAGACGCTGATCGGGGTAAAGGCGCGGACCTTGTACAGGGCGGTCATCTGCGTGAAGCTCACGTCCTCGTCCTGCAACTCGCTTTGCAAGCTGCCCATCACGCGGTCCGAAACGAGGCGGTGGAGCTGGCGCATGCACGCGGTCAGGCGCTCGGCGGGATCGTCGCTGTCGGCTGGAATGACACAGCGGAGGCGGGGCGGATCAAGACTGCTCAAGAGTTCACCATCATGCTTAAGATGATGAAACCATTTCAGAATTAAAAACGTTAGCTGGACTACATGATAAAGAAGATTGAGCTAAGTTGTCTCGCCTGCACGGTTTGGAAAGGTCAGGACGAATTCTGCCCCGCCGCCAGGATGGTTGCGGGCCGTGACCGTCCCTCCCTGCGCCTCGGTCAGCGCGCGGGCAATTGCCAGGCCCAGGCCACTGCTGGCGCGTCCGCCTGGGTCGCGCGTGCGGCTGGCGTCGGCGCGGTAAAAGCGCTCGAAGGCGCGCGACAGGTCGTCATTCTGGAAACCGGGACCGTGATCGCGGACGCTCAGGGTGACCCCGGACGCGTCCGAATGGGCGGACAGCATGACCTCACCGGGCGCGGCGTAACGCAGGGCATTGTCCAGCATGTTTTGAAGGGTCTGACGCAGCCGGTCCGGGTCAGCCGTCAGGGGCACGGGTGCGGGCGCACTCACGCTCAGTGTCACTCCCACCTCTGCCGCACGCAGGGCGTGGGCGTCGGCCAGGGCGCGCAGTACCTCTCCCCCATCCAGTACTATAGGCGACAGGTTGATCGCGCCGCTCTCGGCCAGTGACAACAGCCGCAGATCGGTAACGAGGCGGGCCAGCAACAACACCTCGCCGTGCAGGCGGCCCAGCGCCGCCGTATCCGTGGGCTGCACGCCGTCCTGCATGGCCTCGATTTCAGAGCGCAGCACGGCCAGCGGCGTCCGCAGATCATGGGCGATGTCGGCCATCAGCCCGCGCCGCCACGCTTCCTGACGGGCCAGACCCAGCGTGAGTTCGTTGAACGCGCCGGTCAACTCGCGCAGCTCGTCGTGGCGGCGGGGCAGCGGCAACTGCACATCGCGCGCCCCGGCTTGCAGGCGGCCCGCGCCGTCCACCAGCCGCGACAGCGGGCGGGTCAGCTGCCGCGTGACCAATCCGGCGATGATCACGGCCAGCAGCGCACTGAACAGCGCCGAGCGCACCGCGCTGCCCATGATCTGCCGCCCGGCGTCGCGCGCCAGCGTCTGCTGCGCCGTGAGCGTCCCGGACGGTTCGGTATTCCAGCCGCCGTCCCGGAACGAACCGAGATTAAGTTCGGGATTGAGCTGATTGATCACCTGAAAAGCCGCATCGACCGTGCCAAATGTCGTGACCACCACCGCCAGCACCGCCACCAGCGCGAACATGCGGGTCAGGCGGGCGCGCAGACCACTGCGGCGTCTGGACCGTTTTTTCTTCTTCCAGCGCCGGGGCGGACGGTCCCCGAACTTTTCGCCTAAATCGGACCAGGTTTTGACGTTCTCCTTCATCCTTCGGGGCGCAGGCGGTAGCCCACGCCGCGCACCGTGTCCAGCAGCTCGGTGTGGTCACCCAGCTTGCGGCGCAGATTCTTGACGTGGGCGTCCACTGCGCGCTCATCGGTGCCGCGTTCCAGGCCGCCCAGCGCGGACAGCAGTTCGGCCCGCGAACGCACCACGCCGGGGGCGCGGGCCAGGGCCGCCATCAGACGGACCTCGGCCACGGTCACGTCCAGCGCCTCACCGTTCAAGCGGACCTCGAAGGCCGCCGTGTCCACGCTCAGCGGCCCGGCATGTTGCAGCGTCGGCACACCAACCTCTCCCCCGGTGCGGCGCAGCACGGCCTTGACACGGGCCACCACCTCGCGCGGGCTGTACGGCTTGACCACGTAATCGTCCGCGCCGATGCCCAGGCCCACCAGGCGGTCCACCTCCTCGTCGCGGGCGGTCAGCATGATGATGGGCAGCGCAGACTGTGCGCGCACGCGGCGGGCCACCTCCAGGCCGTCCATGCCGGGCAACATCAGGTCCAGCAGCATCAGGGCGGGGCGGGCTGCGCGCCACAGCTCCAGCGCACGTGGCCCGGTCATGGCGCGCTCGGTGACGAAGCCGTCGCGGCGCAGGTACTCCTCCAGAATATCGCCCAGCCGGGCCTCGTCTTCCACAATCAGGATGGTGGTCATGCGCGCGGGCCTCCTTGTGGCTGGTGTCCATTGTGGCGTGTGAATGGAGCGTGGAGTGGCCGGGGCGGGGGTGACGGCTCAAGCCCTCAGTCGGCTTCGCCGCCAACTCGCCTAGAGGAGGGCCAAGGAGCGCAGCCGTCCGGGCCATTCTGCGTCTCCTGGCCTGCCTGCCGAGGAGAGGTCCCCCAAAAGGGGCGGGGGAGCAAAGGCGTAGTTGCACGCCCCTGCACCTCCGAAGCCCCTGGCCTGCCCTCAGAGTTTCAGCCCATCATCGCCGGCCTCCGGCTTGCTCAGGTCCGGCCCCTGCGGTTCATCCTCGCCACCCAGGGTGCGGCGCAGATTCTCGTATTCGTCGGCGTTGATCTCGCCCCGGGCATACCGTTCGCGGGCGATTCCGAGCGCACCGTCCCCGAAGAACTTCTCGCGGCCCCGCCGGAACATGTCGCGCATGTCCTCGCGGGGGTCTTCGCGCAGGTGCCAGTCGTCACGCGGTGAAGTGGGGGCCGGGCCATCCGCCGTGTTCGGGCGCTGCATCTGCTGCCGTCTGGCCCAGCGGCGACGGCCTCCTGCCCGGAAGAACAGAAAGCCGCCGAGCAGCAGCAGCGGAAGCAGAAAGCCAGGGCCGCCGTGGTGATCGCCGTAGCCGGGGCCATACCCCGGACCGTACCCGGCGGGGGTCTGGGTCAAGGGGGTGTACTGAACTTGCGGGACGGCGGGGTTGTTGATGATGACGTCCATATTCGTTTCTCCTGTGTCTTGATGACGGGCCGCGCGGTGCGGTTCCGTTCCTTGAAACAGAAGGTAGGCCCAGGTGCATGAAGCGCGCGGGGAGGGTGCGTGAACGCTGTGTGAACGGAACTGCCAGGCCGCCCACAACAGTTCCCTCAATGTTGAATGGCCCGGCCTCAGGGTCTATGCTGGAAGCATGACAAATCCAAGCGCAACAGATTCCAAAGCGGTTAAGCTCGCCATCGTCTACTACTCTACCTACGGCACCAACCACGCGATGGCGAACGAGGCTGCCGAGGCTGCCCGCGCCGCCGGGGCCGAGGTGCGGGTGCTGAAGGTTCAGGAAACCGCCCCGCAGGATGTGGTGAACGGTCAGGACGCCTGGAAGGCCCAGCAGGAGCGTAGCGCCAACGTGCCCACCGCCAGCCCCGAGGATCTGGAATGGGCCAACGCCATTTTAATCAGCTCGCCCACCCGGTTTGGCGGCGCGGCCAGCCAGGTGCGGACCTTTATCGACACGCTGGGCGGGTTGTGGGGGACCGGCAAGCTGGCCGACAAGACCTTCAGTGCCATGACCAGCGCCCAGAACGCCAACGGCGGCCAGGAAACCACCTCGCAGACGCTGTACATCACCGCCATGCACTGGGGCGCGATTCTGGTGCCGCCCGGCTACACCGATCCGGTGATCTTCGCCTCGGGAGGCAACCCCTACGGCGCGAGCGTCTCGGCCACCGGCGAGGGCCTGAGCGACACCGACAAGGCCAGCATCCGGCACCAGGCGAAGCGGCAGGTGGAGATCACGGCGAAATTGCAGTAAGGACAGGCTGAAGGGGAGGCGAGGCCGCAAATGACCAGCCTCCCCTTCGTCGTTTCAACCGTCAGTGCGCGGCCAACCGGTCGGTATCTTCACCCTTACCGCGTTGCTCCTGCGCCAGCCTCTCCCAGTTCACGCGGCGGCGTCTCCACTCGAAGATGCCCGATTTGACGACTTCCTCCAGGCCACGCGCGATAAACACGCCCCAGACCCCCAGCGGCGTGTACAGCCCCAGCCAGATGGCCAGCGGCAGCCCGATCACGAAGGCACCCACCACATCGCCGATGATGATGCCCTTCCCATCGCCCGCGCTGGGCAGGATGCCGCCGCCGACGATCATGTTGCGAACCTTGAAAATCTGCGTGCTGGCGTTGATCAGAATACCGATCAGGGCGATGTGGTGGACTGCCGCGCCCACCTTTGGAAACAGGCCAGGAACGATGAGGGCGCTTAGGGCGAACAGCGCGCCGAAACCCAGGCCAGTGACCAGTCCCGCGCGGGCGATGCGCGCCAGCCACAGTTGTGCCCCCGCCGCGTCCCCCCGCCCCAGCGAACGCCCGATGAACACGGTGGCCGAACTCATCAGACCGAAAGAGCCGACGATAAAGATGCCTTCCAGCGTGGCCACGATCTGGCTGGCCGCCAGCGCCACCGTGCCTACGCGGGCAAAGACGGCGGCGTACATGAAGTTGCCCAGACTCCACGCGAATTCGGTAAACGCCAGCGGCGCGCTCAGGGCGATCAGCGGCCCGGCGATGGCGCGCAACGCGGCGCGGGTGGGAAACTGCAGCGCGGCCAGATGGCGCGGCCCATACACCTGATAGGCCAGCAGCGCGGCCTTGAGTACATTGGCAATCACCAGCGCCCAGGCTGCCCCCACCACGCCCAGTTGCGGCAGCGGCCCGACGCCAAAGACCAGACCGTAGGCCGCGAGGCTTTCGATCACCACTGTGAAAATGGTGACCACCAGCGGCGTGCGGGCGTGGCCCAGCGAACGCAGCGCCCCGCTGAAGATCCAGCCCAGCACCCCCGGCACCAGGGCCAGCATGCCCACCTGCATGTACGGCACGGCGGTGCGGGTCACGTCCGCCGCGCCGCCCGCCAGTTGCAATAGCCCCTCGGCGTTCAGGATGATGGGCACCGTCAGCACGCCCGCCAGCACCACGCTGACCGCCAGCGTAACGCTGAGGGTCTGATTGACGCCCGCGCGGTCACCCGCCCCGGCCCGCCGCGCAATTAAAATGCTGGTCCCCGATCCCAGCGCCCCCAGCGTGACGAAGAACAGAAAGCTGAGGCTGCCCGTCAGCCCCACCGCCGCCACCGCCACCGCCCCCAGCGCCCCCACGATAACCTGATTGATAAAGGTCAGCAGCAGTTGAATGACCATCTCCAGGCTGACGGGGACGGCGATGGACGCGATCTCGCGCATTGGAGACTTGATCTTTGCAGAGGGCGGGGCAAGGGTGGGAACGGCAGACATAACGCGCCACAGTACACCGTCTGAGGCCGGGATAAATCGGCCAGATGGCGGAGGGAGCACGCGCAGTCAACCGGTCCTACCGTCTCAAGGTCTAACCGCAGAACATCAGGCATTCAGGTTTGCGGTCAGATCGTTTAGCTGCTAGACCGTTCGACCCTCATCCGGCACCGCTACGAAGCCGCCCTTCGGGTTCTCCTGCAAGCGGGCGAACGGCGTCTGCGGATCGTGCGGCGTGCAGATGATCGCTCCCTGCTCGAACCACTGGGGCAGGTACGTTTTGCGGGTTTCCAGGGTGGTCACGGGATAGAGGTCATACCCCATGATGTACGGCGTGGGCATGTGGGCCAGCGTGGGAACCAGGTCAGCGACATACACCAGCGTCTGACCGCCGTTTCGCAGGACCACGCCGTGCTGGCCCAGGTTGTGACCGGGCAGGGGCAGCACGGTCACTCCGGGGCGCAGCTCGTGTTCGCCGTCGATCAGATCGAACAGCCCGGCATCGGCGATGGATTCGAAGGTGTCCGGTACGTAGCTGGCGCGGCTGCGCTCGTGGGTGTGGCGGGCGTCGGCCAGCTCGCGCCGCTGCACGGCGTAACGGGCATTCGGGAACGTCGGTTCGTTCAGCGCGGTGGTGTTGCGCCCGGCATGATCGAAGTGGAGGTGGGTATTGATCACCAGATGGATGTCGCCGGGGGTCAGGCCCGCGCCTTCCAGGCCCCGGAACACCGTCTCGTCGCGGTCCAGGCTGTAGATCGACTCGAATTTTTCGCCGCCCCGGTCCCAGAAGCCCGTCTCGATCAGGATGTTCTCGCCGCCCATCTGGACCAGCAGCGGATTGATCCTGAGCTGAATGCGGTTCTGCTCGTCTGCCGGGGCCACCCGCTCCCACAGCGCCTTGGGCACACTGCCAAACATTGCGCCGCCGTCCAGACCAAAGACGCCATCCGTGAGGCTGGTCACCTGTACTTCTCCAATCTGCCGCGTGTGGTTCCAGACCATCAGACCAGACTAACAAACGTTAGAGCATTTGTCCGAATCACAGCGTTAGAAACAAGGAGAACTGAACGCGTGCATCCTCCCAAACGCTCAGTCAAATCTACTCAGTCCGTTCGGTCATCAGTGGAGCACTCTTCCAACAAATGTCCTACGTCAAGCATGGCCCGGCTGGTCTACAGCCCCAGCGTCCGCCGCTGCTCTGGCTGGACCAACTCCAGATATTTGGGGTGCTTGCGGATGTAGTCGGCGACGAAGGGACAGGTCGGCACGGCGTTCAGCCCACGCTCCCGCAGATCATCCAGCACGAACTTCACCAGTCTGGAGCCGATGCCCTGGCCCCCGTACTGCTCGTCCACTTCGGTGTGGGGCAGCAGACGGGCGTCGGAGAGCGGGCGGTACTCGGCGTGACCTGCCAACTTGCCGTCCACGTAGACCTCGTACTGCTGCGCGGCCTCGTTGTCCTTGAAGGTGATCCTGTCCGAATCGCTGGTCATGGCCCCATGATAAAGCAGCAGGCGCTCGGGCAGGCGCGGACAGGCTTGAAGATTCTTTGCCGTTGGTCTGGTCTGGCCGACCGCCCCATCCAGAGCTTCGGGCATGTTCACCAGGGCCTCTATCAGACGCACGCAGAGCCTGTTCCAGCAGGTGGGCCTGGACACGGGCTGCTGCGCGCACCTGCCCCCATTCCAGGCGCGCGCGGGCCAGACTCAGGGGATCGCCCCCCGGTTGGTCCAGCACCTTCAGGCGTTCTTCCAGCGCCTCTACCTGACGCCGCAGCGGCGCGAATCTGGCCTGGGCGGCGCGGGCGGCCTCCAGGGCATGCCCGGCCTGGGTGACGGCGGCCCCCGCTTGCGGCCCGACATCGGCCTGCCACTGCGCCAGCTTGAGGGTGTGGCGGGCGCGCAACACCGCCGGATTCAGCGGCACCTCCAGCGAGAAGAAATCGCGGTCCAGGCGTGCGTCGGGCGAGGGCAGCGGCTGGTCGGCGTCGCCAGGATCGATCAGCGGCAGAAAGGCCGTCAGGAATGCCTCCAACTGGGTCAGGGTCAGGCGGGCGTGGGCGAGCTGGGCGCTGCCCTGGTGGCCCGCCCCCATCCCGGCCTGGTCACGGACGTTCAGGCGCAGCCACCCGGCCTGCGCGGCGGCCACGGCCACGGCGTCGGCCACCTCGGTGCGCGCGTGATCGGCCCGCAGGCTGCTCAGCAGTTCCTCGGCCTCCCAGCGGCGCACCTCGGCCAGGACGGCCTGCACGTCCCACTCGCCCGTTGGCTGCTTCGGCCCGCGATCTCGGCCTGGGCGCGGGCCAGCAGCAGGGGCAGGTCATGTGCGCGCCGTCCCCAGGGCTGCGGCGTGGGCGTCGGCAGCGCTTCGGGGGCCAGCGGGCCGGGGGTGGGCTGGGCGGGCACCGGCACCGACTGGGCGTGCTCGGCCAGGTTCGCGGTAGCGTTTTGCAGCCAGTGATCGGCGCGGGTGTCCCCAGCGGTCTGGCGCAGTCCGCTGTAGACGTCTTGCAACACGGCCACCACGTCGCGCGGCCCCATCGTGTGCAGGGCAGGCCAGCCCCGCCGCTGCACCGCGCCCTGAATGGCTGTCTCGGCCCCGTGCGTCCTCAGCTCCTGGCCCAGGCACGTCCGCAGCCACTCGCGGTATGGATCGTGGCTCAAGGATTTTCCCCACTGACCCGGCGCTGGCGAACGACTTCAAACAACATCAGCGCGGCGGCGGTGGACACGTTCAGGCTGTCGGCCCCGCTGCCGGGCTGCATGGGAATGCGGACGCTCAGACCGCCGTTGTAATGGCCACCGTTCCTCCAGTGTGGGGGCAGCCCCCCGTGTTCGGTGCCCAGCAGCAGCGCCACCCGCCCCGTCAGCGGCGCGTCCCAGTACACCGTCGGCGCGTCGGGGGTGCAGGCCACCGTCACGCAGCCCTGTGCCGCCAGATACGCGTGGGCCTCATGCTCGTCCAGCGCGGCCACCGGCAGGGCGAACACGCTGCCCTGGCTGGCGCGGATCACGTTGGGGCCGTAGGGGTCCGCGCCGCGCCCCAGCACCAGCACCGCCGCCGCGCCCGAGGCGTCCGCCGTCCGCAGGATCGCGCCCACGTTGCCGGGCTTCTCCAGGCCGTCCAGCACCACCACCACAGCGTCACCCGGCAGACCGGGCAGTGCAGTCACGGGCCGGGGGGCCACCCCCAGCAGTCCGTCGGGATGCTCGCGTCCGCTGACCTTTGCAAAGGCGGCGGGCGACAGCAGGGTGGGCGCGGTCGGCAACAGGGGGGCGACTTCGGCGGCCTCGGGGCTGTGCAGTTCGGGGCAACTAAAGACTTCCGTGGGCTGCACGCCAGCGGCCAGTGCTCGCGACAGCTCCCGCGTGCCCTCGATCAGGATGACGCCCTCCTGCTCGCGGCCACGCCGGGCGTGCAGGCGAACCAGCCGTTTGATCTGCGGATTTTGCAACGAGGTGATGGGATCGGCGCGGGTCATCCGGGGCCATTATGCCGGACCCACCCAGTTCATTGCGTGACCGTGGCGCGCGTCTGGCCAGCACCTGTTGCGTTCTGCGGCCCCAGTACGCGCTGTACCCGGTTCACCTGACCCCACCTGGCCCACGCCTTTGCGTTAGCTTGACCGCATGCCGCTGGCGTATCCCCCGTTCAAGTCCTGCCCGTGCGGCTCCGGGCGCAGTTACGCCCACTGCTGCGGCCCGGCACACGACGGGGCGCGGCCCGCGCCCACCCCGGAAGCGCTGATGCGCTCACGGTACTGTGCCTACGCGCTGGGCAACGCCGCCTATGTGCTGGATACCTGGCATCCGGCCACCCGCCCGCCCGAGCTGCACCTGAATGCAGGGACCCGTTACCTGTCGCTGAAAATCTATGAGGCGCGTGGCAACGAGGTGGAATTCAGCGCCGCCCTGAAAGTGAACCGGGGCGAGCAGTACGTGCTGCGCGAACGCAGTCTGTTCGAACAGGTGGACGGGCGCTGGCTGTACGTGGACGACGTGACGCCACCGACTCTGGACACGCCAGAAGGGTGAACATCAGCCCGACACGCCGATATAGATTTCTTCAAGCCAGAGGGCGCGATTTAGACACTGCAATTCAAGTGCGCCCTCTCCCCCTAAATTCTTCAGTTACCTGATGCTCCGCCCTGTCGCCCGTGGGCCTCCACGCAGCGTTCAGCGTGCTCGACCAGCAGATACGTTTGCAACCTGGGGTTCACTCTCGAAGTCGTCATGCTCAAAGTCGTCATGGGCATGATCGGGACCGCAACTCACCAGAACACCCCCGGAGAAGTAGTTGCGGCTCCCTTCCGAGCGCAGGTAGGTAGCGGAGGAATAGAGACGGCAGCCCACCCCACGGGCCGCCGCATTCAGTGCCGCCGTGATCCTGCCTGTGGTCCGAACGTGCGGCTGGCTAATCCAGGTGGCGTCAAATTCCAGAACGGACAGGCAGACGAAGGCCAAGTGGAGGGCGTCGATGGGGCAGGCAGACTGCATCGTGGTCTTCAAGGTGTCCCGAAGGGGCCGATTTCGGTGAGGCATTTTCACCGCAGACAGCACCCTACAGGGACCGACTTGCTGTTTCAGGTCACCACTTGTGACGGGGAGTCACAGCGCCCGCCTCACGCATTCAGCAACCTCACAGCACCCTTTAACACCCGAACCCGGATCGCGGTCACCTGGCCGTGCAGATCGCCGTCCAGGTGCAGCGGCGTGGGCGCATCCCAGCGCACCGTGACCTCCTGGCCCTGCGCCGTGTGGACCTGCGGCTGGTCCAGATGGGTGCCGCGCAGCACCCGCAACATCAGCCCCATCAGTTGAAGGCGGTTCACCGGGCCGCCCGCCACCACATTTAGCAGACCGTCGCGCGGATCAGATCGGGGGCTGATCTGAAAGCCGCCGCCGTAGCGCGTGCCGTTCATGACCGCCACGATGGGGCTGGGGCCGTCATAAAAGTGCTGGCCGTCCAGCGTGATCTGCACCTCGGCCAGATGCAGCTCGCGGACGGTGGCGACGGCGGACCACGCGTAGCGCGCGAAGCCCTGAAACCGGGCGGGGGCACGGGCCATGTTGGCGGTCACGGCGGCGTCAAAGCCCAGGCCCAGGCCGTTCAGCAAAATATGGCTGCGGCCCGCGCCGTCGCCTTCCAGAATGCGGACCTCCAGCGCGTCCACATCGCGGGGCTGAAAGCTCAGGCGGTCCAGCGCCTCGGCGAAGTGTCCGGTTTTGAGGCCCAGCATGCCCGCAAAGTCGTTGCCAGTCCCCAGCGGGACCACCGCCAGCGGACGGCCCTGGCGCTTCGGCACCGACACCAGCGCGGGCAGCAGCGCGCCCACCGTGCCGTCGCCGCCCACGGCCAGCACGCCAATCCGGGGCGGCAACGCCTGGATGCGGGCCAGGGCGTCCTCACCGCTGTCTTCCAGGATCAGCTCGAAGGGCTGGTCGCGCCGCCTCAGCTCGGCTTCCAGGCGCGGCCACTCGCGCAACGCCAGCCCCCCGCCCGCATTGGGATTGAGGACGACGGCCAGCGGGGGAACCGAGGATTCAGGAACGCTCACGAGAAGCACATCATACGCGCTGGAGAGGGGACTTCAGCTCCAGTCGTCAGTTCCAGTCATCTGGGCGCTCGCCCAGGCCGAAATGCCACGCGATGGCCCGCGCGATGCGCCCGGCGGCCAGACCGTCGCCGTAGGGATTGCGTGCCTCGCGCATCTGCTGGAGGGTGGCGGGGTGGTCCAGCAGATCGTTCAGCACGGCTTCGAGCTGCGCCGGATCATTGCCCGCCAGCCTCAATACGCCCGCCTCCAGTCCCTCGGGGCGCTCCGTGACGTTGCGGAGGACCGCCACCGGCACGCCCAGGGCCGCGCCCTCCTCCTGTAACCCGCCGCTGTCGGTGGCGAGCAGCACCGAGGCGGCCATCAGCGGGGCCATATCGTTGTAGTCCAGCGGGGCGGTCAGCTCGAAGTTGGGAACGCCCTCCAGCACGGGGCGTACGGCCTCCTGCACGGCGGGCGAGAGATGGACCGGGTAGATGAAATGGTGACCGGGGTGGAGCTGCGCCACCCGCGCCAGCGCCCCTGCCATCTCGCGCATTCCAGGCTGGTTCTCGCGGCGGTGCATGGTGACGGTCACCAGGGGTTGCCCAGCGTCCACCCGCGCCTGCCACTCGGGGCGCAGCGGCACGCGCCCGGCTACCTCGCGCACGGCGTCCACGGCGGTCTGTCCGGTCACGAAGATTCCAGCTTCAGACTTGCCCTCGCGGGTCAGGTTGGCGCGGCTGCCGGAAGTGGGGGCAAAATCCAGCGCACTCAGCACGCCGGTCAGGCGGCGGTTGGCCTCCTCCGGAAAGGGTTCTTGCAGATCGCCGCTGCGCAGTCCCGCCTCCACATGGCCCACCGGAATCCCCTCGTAGAAGGCCGACAGCGCCACGCAAAACGAGGTGGAGGTGTCACCGTGGACCAGCACCAGATCCGCGCCCATCTCGCGCAGCACGCGCCCGGCCTGTGGGACGATGCGGGCAGTCAGGTCCGCGAGGGTCTGACGCTCGGTCATCACGTTGAGGTCACGGTCCGGCGTCAGGCCGAAGACCTTCAGCGCGCCGTCGAGCATCTCGCGCTGCTGGCCGGTGGAGAGGATCAGGGGCCGCAGACCGGGCTGGGCGGCCACTGCCGTGTAGACCGGGGCCATCTTGGTGGCTTCCGGGCGGGTGCCGAAGGCCAGGACGATGCGTTTGTCAGTCATGGAGAGTCCTTGTGGGAGGGCGTCGAAACGTGGGGCGGAACGCGCTGAGCAAGCGGCCTTCCGAAAAATCTTGCTGGAAAACCCGTTCGCACCTGGGTTTGAGCAGAGGGAACGAATCCAAAGTATAGGCGCGTCAAAACCTCCTGCTGATGTCGGCCCGGCAGCCCGCCAACGCGGGAGACGAATCCCTGTTCCTGCACCACGCTCAGGCCGCTTGACGTGACCCCCATGTTGCGGTCCACTCCGACTACGTAAAGCTGGGCAATCCGAAGGCGCGATCAACGGCAAACGGTACACCGACGATTCGAGCGATCTATTCCCGCAGGCAGCGGGTCTGTCCGACCAAGGCCAGTTTTTCTGGTGGTGACACTCTGGCTCTTCTGACGATCTCGGTTAAAGGAGCAAAAGCGAAAACCCCGCGCTAGGCGGGGGATTTTCTTGGAGCCAGTGATCCGGGTTGAACGGACGACCTACTGATTACGAACACAATGCACATGTGTCAGGCAGGGTATGTCGGGGGTGGGCAGATTAGGGGTAAACATGCGCCCAGTGCGGCGTTTAATGTTTTCTGTCTTACGCTGGGGATGTACCGGCTGGGGGTCATTCTGCCCGGCCCGTTTGCAATTCGTTTGCAATCCGCCCCCACCTCACCCCGCCCCAGCGTAGAACCGCGTACTATATGGGCATGAACGCCCCCCGCCCTACCGTCACACCCTCGCGCCTGAACGTGGGCGGGTATGGGGTGGGCATCAGGTGGCACTTTCAAATGTTTGAACATGATTTAGACAAACTGATTGAAACAGGGGAACTGATAACGATTGCTGAAACGTCAAGCTGGGAGGTCAATACCTATGGCATGGTTGACCCTGTAAGCGGTCTAACCGTCACCCCTGAGGCATGGCGAGCGCGGCACTACAGGCGGGCCGTCATGCGCGGCGCTGGGGTCTACCGGCTGGGCCTCTGGGCGCACTTGGGCGCACGGCGGGGGCTGGCCTTCACTGTCCCTGAGGCGGGGGCAACCGTAGAGCCGCACCGGGTCACGGTAAAGGGCGTTCAGCTTATGTCGCTTCAATTCATTCAGATGCCCGTAAAGGTCTGGAAAGGTGGCATAAGGCCCAGCATGGGGCGAGTGGTATTCCGTGAATCAGGCATGGTGTCCTCTACACGCTGGGCGGTACCCCGTGAGCCTTTCCGAGTGTTTGCAGCAAAGCAAATAGCTATGCGGGGCGCTGGGGTCTATCAGGTGGGCCTCTGGGCCATGCTCGCCCACCGGCAGACTGACGCCCAGGCAGAAGGCGGGGCAGCGCTGGGGGGGAATGACGGCGGGACGCTCGCACGGTTTGTCCTCAGCGCTCATGGACGGGTCAGGCACTCGGTACGGTGGCGTACAGCTCGGAAGGTACGGGTCAGACAGGCGTTCAAAGGGTTAACGCGTGCCTATTTTGGCAGCGGTATATATCAAATCTGCAATTGCTCAGCCTTTGGTCGTCCGCTTAAGTTCTCGCGGAGAGGATGGGCAAAGCGAGATGCGGCAAATAAGGCGATGTACCGGCAAGGCTCTCAATGGTGCCGGTTGTTTCCGAATACGCTTCTCGACACTGACCCTACAGAAGATTGCCCCTGGGATAACGCTCAGCTTGAGCTATGGCAGGAAGCATTAGTGAGCTGGGGGCGGCCTGGAACTGCACCTAATGACCTGAAGGTAGGCCGGATTGCGGCCCTCATGGGGGAACGCCCAGCGCTACGCGAGTATTTCAAGATCAGAGCCGCTTACTACTGTGAGAACCGCGCGGCCTTTGCCCCGGTACTCGCGGCGGTCATCAAACGCGGTGACGCCTACCGCGCCCTACTCGCCCGCCGCGTCAGACCCCAGCGCCCCCCCATGCGAGTACCCCGCCCGCTGTACGCGCGGGCCGTACCCCCAGCCGCACCGCTCGCACCCCCCGCGCTGTAAATGCTGGCAGCGCTCGCCCCCGCGTCCCTTTGAGCGGCTGAGCGCCCCCGGCAGTCAGAGACACCCTCAGCGGTGCCTGACTGCCCAGCATTTGCGCCTTCTGTTGCCCTCGCCCAGCGAGCGGGGGGCAGAAGTGACCACGCGAGGCACGCATGACCCTATCCACGAAAAGCAACACCCCCCGCACGCCCAGGCGCACGGGCCGTAAGCCCGTCACCCTGACCCCCGCTGAGCTTGACGCCCTGGGCGTGCTGAGCGTGGCAGAGGTGAGCGCCTTTGTCCGTATCGCAGAGGACACCGTGAGGCGAGATGTCCGGTCAGGCCACCTGAAAGCAGAGGACTACGGCACCCCTGGGCGTCCCGTGTACCGTATTACCCGCGAGGCCCTGAACGCATGGCGCGAGATTCGCGCCGTGACCCCCACCGGGCAGGACGGGAAATGAAACGGCCCCGCTGGGCGGCGGGGCGGTGGCTGGGCGGGACTGCCCCCACTCTAACGGAAGGGCGCACGTCAGGGGCCGCGCACTTTTCTCTACTCTCTAAAGCCCCTCAGAAACCCCAGAAACCTATTCTCTACTCACTTTTGCCGTCTGACACGGTGAAAAAGGGGGGAGGTTTTAGTAGAAACGCCCTACCCCCGCACCTATCAGAAACCTACTCGCCTACTCCTACTCGACGCCCCTACACCTCAGACACCGGGCGGCAACCTGCGCCCAGCGCGGGAAAGCTCGCGCGGCCCGGTGCTGGGAGTAGGAGTATAGGCCGGGGGGTTTCTGGGGTACGCGGTTTCTCTACTCCTACTCCTACCCGCACGGGGTCTGTATGACCGGCCCGCACCTCATCCCGTTTACCCCGTCGCCTGAACGCGAGCGCGAGGAACTGTGTGAGCAACACGCGAACCTGACCGCTTACATACAGCGCGAGGCCCCAGAACTGCGGGCGAGCGGGCAGGGTGACGCCCTGGGCGAGCTGGAACGCATAGAGGCGGCACAGTGGGCGCGGCTGCGCGAGCTGGAAAGCATGGGCAGCGCTGGGGGTCAGGGATGACACGGGGTTATGAACTGCTGACAGTGAGGGACGCGGCCCGCGAGCTTATGAAGTCTGAGAACGCCGTCAGGCGGTTAATCAAGGCGGGCAAGCTGCGGGGCATTCGTGAGAACGGGCGCTATCTGCTGACGCCTGAGGAAATCGAGCGGTATGCGGGTACGCTGCCCCATCCGGTGCCGGTTATGTCTGCGCTGTACGACGCCCGGCAGATTCTCGCCTATGACCGCCTCAGTAAAGAGAGGTGGCCGGCCCTCAGGCATGACCCCCGCTACCGGCTCAGCGCGGGTAACTTTGACACCTATTTCATGCCTGAGGCGGTGCCCGTCTGTGCCGGGATCGTCGAGGCGGTAAAGGTGCGGGACTATGCCCGCGTGGAGGCCCTGAGGATTGACCTCTATAGGGTGCGGGTGGATTACCAGATTCTTTACGCCCCGCTGCCCACACCCCAGAGCGAGGCACGCGAGAGGGCGGGCGTGGGCGAGCTGATGCCCCCACTTTTCCCTGACCTGGGCAGCGCTGGGGGTCAGTCATGACGGCGGCCACCGTGACGCCCGAGGCTGAGAGAACACGCGCCGTCGAGGGCCTGACCGCTGGGGGTTTCGTCCTGGTGCCGGTGCCTCATGGCACCAAAGGCCCCACCGTCAAGGGCTGGAATACAAACCCCGCGCACTTCATCACTACCCCCAGCGGTGCCCGCGATTACCTGGGCGCACACCCTGGGGCCGGGGTGGGGTTGCTGCACAGTGAGAATCAGACGGCGGCGCTCGACGTGGATAGCGAGTATGCGGCGCGGGCGCTCGCGGCTGTGGGGATTGACCTCGCGGCCCTACTCGCGGCCTCTGGGCCTAAGGTGCGCGGGCGGCGGGGCGTTAAGCCGCTGTACCGCGTGCCGGATGGTCTGAGCCTGAAACCTCACGCCCTGGGCTGGCCTGACCCCAGCGGCAAAAAAGGCCCAGGGGGGCGCGTTCAGAATGTCACCCTGTTTGAACTGCGGGCGGGGCCGGTTCAGGACGTCATGCCGCCCAGCATTCACCCGGATACCGGGCAGGCGTACACCTGGGAAGGTGGTAACGCGCCCCGCTCGCTGGGCGAGCTGCCCGAACTGCCGCCCGAACTGCTGACGTTGTGGCAGAACTGGAAAGTTTACGAGCCGGTCATGAAGGCGGCGTGCCCCTGGGCACCGGCAGAGGTGACCCCGCCCAGCGCCCAGCGGGTCAGCACCCCCAGCGGGGCGGGCGGTGAAAGTGTGGTCAGCGCCTTTAACACCTCGCGCACGGTGGGCGCGATGTTGAACCTACACGGCTACACCGGCCCAGAGCGCGGCCCCTGGCTGTATCCCGGCTCAGAGTCAAAACACGCGGGGGTGCGGCTGTTGCCCGGCCTGACCCCAGAAGGTCACGCGGCGGTCTATTCCCACCATGCGGCTGACCCGCTGGGGGACGGCGTACCCCGTGACGCCTTTGGAGTCTGGGCGCTGTTGGAACACGGCGTCGACGTAGGCCGCGCTCAGCCTGACGCGGTGCGCGAGGTGGTCAAGGCAGCCGCGCGGTTTCTGGGGTTGCCCCAGCCGGGCGGCGCTGAGGGGATCACTGTTAAGTCAAGCACGCCCGCTCGCAACCTGCCCGCCCAGGACTGGGGCGAGGTGCGGCCCCTGCCCCCCTTTACCGAACCGGTGCCGGAACTGCCGGGCGAACTGCTCCCCCGCCCGCTCGCGGCGTGGATAGAGGCAGAGGCACGGGCGGCGGGGTTGCCTCTAGAGGGAATTGCTACCCCCGTGCTGGGCGGGGCCTCTGGGCTGATTAACCGGCGGCTGAGCCTGCGAAATGTGCCGTCCTACCCCGCGACCACTGGGGCCGCTTGGACTGCGCTGTGCGCCCCGCCTGGGGCTAAAAAATCCTGGGCTATTAAACTGGGCAGCGCTGGTTTAGATCGGGCTGAACGGGCAGACGCTGAGCGGCGGGCCGCTGAGCGTTCGGTGTTAGAAGCGCGGCGGGATATAGCGGCAGCCCAAGTCGACGCCCTACAAACCAGGCTAAAGAATGCTTACAAGGGCGGCACAAAGCCCAGTGACCCCCCCAGCGAGGATGAACTCGCAGAGGCCAGTGAAAACCTCAGCGCTGCCCAGGCAAAACTAGAGCCGCTGCGCTTCACTGTGCGGGATGCCACCATAGAAACGGTTGCCGTCTTGATCGATAAAAACCCCTATGGGTTGACACAGGTTAGTGATGAGCTAACCGCATGGCTGGGCGCATTCGCTAAGTCGGGGCGCGAGAATGACCGCTCGCAGTGGCTAGAGCTGGCAAACGGTGACGCGGTGCTACAGGTTGACCGGATGAGCCGCCCCTCGCTGTACGTCCCTGGGGCAGCGGTGGGGGTGCTGGGCGGCATTCAGCCCGCCCCGCTCACCAAACTTCTCGACGGTGAGCGGCAGGGCGGGGACGGTCTGTTACAACGCTTTCAGCTTTTCGTGTGGCCTGACCGCTGGCCTGAGTTCAATCAAGAGGCCCAGCACCGGGGCGTAGACCGCGAGGTACGCGAGGGGGCGGCGGCAGTGCTTGACGTGTTGCCTACCCTGACCGCTGAGGTGCTGGGCAGCGTATACCCCAGCGGGGACGCTGCCCCCCTGACATACACGCCTGAGGCTCAGGCGGTGTTTAACGCCTGGGAAGTCGCGCATGAGCGGGCAAAACGGGACATGAGCAAGGGCGAGGCGTACCGCTCGCACATCTCCAAACAGCCCGGCACCTTTGCCCGGCTCGCCCTGACGTTTCACGCGCTGAGCGTGGCAGAGGTGGGGGTTGACCGGCACCCCGCCCCCGCCCAGGTGGGCGAGGAATCGGCAGCGCTGGCGGGGCTGTGGTGTGAGTACCTGACCCCGCACGCCCGCAAGCTGTGGAGTGAGGGACGGCGGCGGGACGTACTAGACGCCCGCGAGGTGCTCCGGTTCATAGAGCGCGGCAGTGTGCGGGACGCCCAGAAGGTCAGCGAGGTACGGGCCGCGCTCGCCCAGGGGAAGGCGGGCATGACCGGCCCCAGATTGACGGCGGCGCTAGAGCTGTTGGAAGGGTGCGGCGCGGTCAGGGTTGAAAAGCTGCCCCCAGCGGGCGAGCGGGGGGGGCGTCCCTCGCCCATGCTGAGAATCCACCCCCAGGCACTCGACGCCCAGGAACCGGAAGGGGGCGAGCTGTGACCCTGACCGCTGACCTTTTGAGCCGTCTACGGGCCGCGCGTGGCGAGGGTATCCCCACACCCAGCGCTGCCCAGGCTGAGGCACCGCTGAGGGGCACGGCCCCCGCTGCCCCTTCTGACGTTCTGCCGGTGCCGGTGAAAAGCCCAACCCCTCGCCCAGCACCGCCCAGCGGCCCAGGGGTCAAGGCACCCCCGCCGCGCCCCCGGCCCGGTCAGCGGCCCAGCATGACCGCACGCGCTGAGATGAGCGGTCACTGTGGAACATGCCGCGCCTTCACCCCCACCCCCAGCGAGGGCCGGTGGGATGGGGAGTGCTCGCACGGGCGGGGCGCGTTTGAACCCTGGGCGCGTCACTCGCGGGTCAGCGTCACCATGCACGCGGCGGCGCGGTGTATGACTTTGCCGTTTCCTCGCTGGGCGCTGCGGGCTGGGGTACACGCGGCCCCAGACATAGACCGGCCCCCAGGGGGTGAGGCGTGACGGGCCGCATGAACGCGGTCACCTGGGCGGTGCTCGATGTGTACGCCCAGACCGTAGAGGGTCAGGCGGTGGCAGGACTCGCCCAGCGGCTCAGCCGCGCGGCCCCCATATCGCGCCTCAGAAGTACCGCGCGGGTGACGGCTGAGGGACTGGGGGCGCTGGACATTCGCGGGCGGCTGACGCCCCAGGGATGGACGGCGGCTAGAAACGCGGTTGCCCGGTTAGACCTGGGCAGCGCTGGGGGTGCGGGGTGAAGGTCAGGCGACCCGCACGGGTGGATCCGGTCATCTGGGAACGCCTCTCTAAAGGGATACGCCTCGCGCTGGCCTCGCACTATGCCCGCACCCCCCAGCGGGCGGCGGCACTCAGGGCAGCGGCGGCGCACCATGTCACGGCCCAGCTAGAGAAGGCTCTACGGGTGCTGGAAGGAACAGAGGAAGGGGTGAAGCATGACCGGTGAAACTACAAAGCAAACGGGACACGCCCAGGTGGGCGAGCTGCTGCCCCCTGAACCGGATAAGCGGGCACTGAACGGGGTCACGCATGGCATGACCGCCCAGCATGTGCCCCCGGATGAGCGCGAGGGGTACGCCCAGCACGTCGAGCAAGTCAGGACCGCGAGCGGTGCCCAGGGCTACCTAGAGCAGCGCCTCGCTGACCGCGCGGCCCTCGCCCTGTGGCGACTGGACCGGGTAGCGCGGTATGAAGCGGCCCAGTCGAGCACCAAACGGCGCGAGGCGGCCCAGCAACTCGCGGGCGAGACAAACCCCTTTCTGCTGGGAAGCGCGGCAAAACAGGCCCATGACGCACTGCAAACGCTGAGCCGCCTGACTGGGGAAACACTGGACACCCTGCGCTCAGACCCTCAGGCGGCGGAACACTGCGCCCAGGACTATGAGGCGGGCGCGGCCTACCTTGAGAGAATCGCGGCGGGCGGCAGCGCTGAGGGGTGCACTGTAAATCAGGCTTACCCGCTGGGCGAGGCACTGGGGGCAGCGCTGAGGGGGGTCAGGGTGTCCGGCGCTCAGATTGTGCGGGCCATGACCGGACGCGCGCCCAAACGGGGTGAGGGGGCGAGTGTAGAGGATGAAGAATGGAACTATGAGCCGGAAGAAATGCCGGGGCTGTTGACCCTCTACCGCGAGCGGCTGGGCGAGTCTGCCGGGCGGATTCTGGACGGGGACGCGGCCCGCGAGCGGCAGAAGGCGGCCCAGGTGCGGGCGGTCATACGCGAGGCCCTGAGCGCCCAGGCTGACGCCCTCGCATTGGCAGCGCTGCCCAGTGAGAAGGAACTAGAGAAGGTCACGCGTTATGAAGCTCACCTAGAGCGGGTGCTGTACCGCGCCTTGCATGACCTGGAAGCGGCGCGGGATGCACGGGCCGGGCGAGCTGGGCCGCCCCCACTGCGGGGCGTGTTGGATGAGCGGGGGGAATGAACGGCGGGGGAATACTTGCGTTTGAAACGTCAGAACCCCCTTATTGATCACGGCGTAAATACAGCCTGATACTCTAATGGCATGGCCGAATGGCAACCTTCACGGTATTCCCGCGCCCAGCTTGAGGAACGCCGACTGGCCGCTGCCGAATGGCTTCAACGCGGCACCCAGACGCACCGCGAGATTGCCGAACATTTTGGCGTGTCTGTCCTCACCGTCACCACTTGGAGCGCCCGGCTCAAAAAGATCGGCACGCTGCAGGCCACCGTCGCTCCAGGACGTCCATCACGTCTGACCTCCAGCCAACTCGAGCAGCTTCGC
>NZ_JNIW01000037.1 GCF_000701425.1 Deinococcus frigens DSM 12807
CGCACTCACGATGGCCCAGCGGACCCGGTGCCCAGGACAGGGGATCCTCCACCACTCCGACCAGGGGGTTCAATACGCCAGCAGCGAGTATCGACAGGCTCTGGAGCGCCTCCAGGCGC
Organism: Deinococcus frigens DSM 12807; assembly: GCF_000701425.1. Taxonomy (GTDB): domain Bacteria; phylum Deinococcota; class Deinococci; order Deinococcales; family Deinococcaceae; genus Deinococcus; species Deinococcus frigens. Next base: position 120 of record NZ_JNIW01000037.1, read on the forward strand.
TCCAGAGCATGAGCAGAACGGGAGAATGCTGGGATAACGCCGCGATGGAGAGCTTCTTCGCCACCCTCAAGATGGAACTGGATCTTCACAAGGCACAAGGGAACCGCACTGACACGCGCAATTTGGTCTTCGAGTGGATCGAGGTGTTCTACAACCGCGAGCGGCGCCATTCCAGCCTGGGGTACCGCTCACCCACTCGATTTGAAGAACACCGGGCCAGACCGAACTGATCCTCCACTAACCCCTTGCAATATCAACCCAATAAAAAAACACTGGCTGCGTCCGAGCGCAATGGGGAACGCCGTACCCACTCCCTGAACGATCTCGAACCCTACCTCTGCCATCCAGAATGGCTGGTCATTGTCAATGAGAGTGGCTTCCAGTTCGGGCGGTCTGTGCGGTGCCACGAAACCACGGGCAGAAGCAGAGTCTGATCTGTGCGCTGAATCTGGCGGGGCCGCCGACCCCACTGGTGATTGAACGCCCTGTGAATGGTGAGGTCTTCGAGTGGTATGTCCGGGAAGACACTGTGTCCAGCGTTGACGGCGGGGCAGGTCGTGGCGCTGAATAACCTGTTCTCGCCTCATCGGGCGTCCACCGGCTCGTGAAGGCTCGGGGCTGCACCCTGCTCTATCTCTTACCGTACAGCCCGGACTTCAAGCCGACTGAATTGCTGTTTTCCAAGCTCAAAGCGTTGGTGCGCGGTGACGCACCGCGCACCGTCCAGAACGTGATGAGTCTGATCGGAACCGCTTTGCAGAACGTATTGCCAGAAGACATTCGAGGCTGCTTCAAACATGCCCATCCTAGATTTCTTTTATGACAAATTGTCCAGGAAAGAGACCCCTCACCCAACCCTCTCCCCACTGAGAGGGCTTTTTGTCGGCTTGATGGCTCCTGGCAAAAGAAATGCCGGGGTCTCGTGTACATCCTCTCAGCAGGTTCAGCGCTGAGGTCAGACACATGGCGTTTTTTTTGCTTCTCCTTGCAGTCGGGTTAGAGTTGACCCTCGACCGCAATCCTTACAAGGGCTGTCACCGGCTCTCCGCATCAAGAAGTCTGGTGTTCAAACCTCTCCGCCGTACTCCCCCCGCGCCGGGTAAGTCTTGTCCAGGGCGAAACCCACCGCGCCCAGCAGATCGTCAAAGGGCGGGCGCGCAAACGGCATGGTCTGGACCGAGCCGTAATACAGCGTGCCGTCCGGGCGCACCAGAAAGACGCCGGGTTCGCTGAACAGGGTGGGTTCTTCGATGCCAATAGACGTCCTGCCGCGCGAGGCGCTAATGAACAGCCCCCACTGCCGCGCGGTGTCCAGATCCAAGTCATAACCGAACTCGATTCCTTTTGCTCCCACCTTCTCCGCCATTGTGCGGGCGCGGTCCTCGGTGTCGCTGCTGATGGCGATGATCCGCACGCCGCGCGCCGCGTACTGCTCCGACAACCGTTCCAGCTCCAGCAGGTACTTGGCGCAGACCGGGCAATGCAGGCCCCGGTAGAACACGATCAGGTCGAAGTTCTCGCCCGGTTGCTGGCCCAGCGTGTAGCGCCCACCGGACACCAGCGGCACCTCCAGCGCCGGAACGTGCTGGCGGGGCATCAGGGCGGCGGGGGAGATCGCATCTGGCTGAGAGGTCATAGACGGATTAAAGCACTTTCTTTGGTAAAGCGGCAAATCGGCGTCTATTTCTCACTGTGGCGTCAAGGTGAAGACCGCCACCTCCGGCTCGCACAGGTTGCGCAGGGGCACGCCGCTGAGGCCCAGGCCTCGGCTGATATAGGCGGGCGTGCCGTGTGCCCCCGTGACCCAGCCCATCGCGTACCGCTGGCCGTACCTGCTGGGCACCACCGCCGCGCCGATCAGCGGCAGCCGAATCTGGCCGCCGTGGGTGTGTCCGCTCAGCACCAGCCCCAGGCGTGCGGGCAGGCTCGGCAGCAGATCGGGATTGTGGCTGACCAGCAGTGTCGCCCCTGCCAGAGGCTTCCCGGCCAGCGCCGCACCCAGGTCCACCTCTCCTACCCACAAATCGTCCACCCCGCCCAGATACAGGTCCTCACGTACCGCGCGGCCCTCGTTGCGAAGGATGGTCACGCCCGCCTCCGCATAGGCAGCGCGCAGGCTCTCGCGGCGCTGCGGCCAGTCGGCGCGGGCTGGACCGTAGCGAGGGCTATAATACTTGCCAAAACTGCCGTAATCGTGGTTGCCCCACACGCCATACACGCCCAGCGGCGCTTTCAGGCGCCTCAGTTCGGCCAGCAGGGCGGCGGGCGCTTCGTCGGCGCGGTAATCCATCTGATCGCCGCCCAGCACGATCAGGTCCGGGCGTGCAGCGTTGGCCGCGTCCACCCAGGCGCGCACGCTGCCGCCGTAGATGAACAGGCCGTAATGCAGATCGGTCAGAAAGGCCACCCGCAGGGGCCGCGTCAGGCCGGGCAGCGCGCGGGTGTGGTGGGTCACGCCAAAGTGGTAGGCCTGCGCCGCGCCCACGCCGCCCAGCGCCAGAGTGCCCAGGCCGACGCTCGCCAGCCCGCGCAGCACGCGGCGGCGGGTCAGGTGGGGGCTGCGGGGGCGGGAGGCAGACATGTCGCGCAGCCTACCCCCCCGGCTGGGGGCGAGTCGTCCCCCGAAGGATGCAGGTCCGCGAAATATGGGAACCGGGACGCTAGACTGGCCCGAATGAGCGTGAACGCCGACGGGCTGCTGGTGATCGATGTGCTGGACGAGGACGCGGGCCTGGCCGATGTGGAGGACACGCGGGGCCGCACCTTCCAGTTGCCTGCCGAGTGGCTGCCCGCAGCGGCGGACGGCGCAGCGTACCGGGTGGGCGTGGTGGGCGGCACCGTGACCTTCACGCCTGACCCGGACGGCGCGCGACTCCTGCGCGAACGCAGCAAGCAGACGCTGCTGGACTTTGTTGATGAGAACAGCGTCGATGAAAACGGTTCTGACGCACCGGCTGGAGGGCGATCATGACCCGTCAGGTGGTGGTGATCCCGGACCTGCACGGCAGACCGGACCTGCTGGACGCCACCCTGGCCCAGTACCCGGACGCCCATTTCGTGAGCCTGGGGGACGCCATCGACCGGGGACCGCGCAGCATGAGGACCGTGGAGAAGCTGCTGGCCTTAAAAAAAGAGGGCCGCGCCACGCTGCTGATGGGCAATCACGAACAGATGGCAGCCTCGGGCCTGCGCTGGTACCGGCAGTACCTGGAGACCCATGACATGGGCGATTACCGCCGCGCCATCGAGGGCTTCCGCTCGTGGATGCGGGCGGGCGGTGAGACGGTTCGCAGCGAGCTGGGCGGCCTGACGCTGGAGCAGTTTCCGCCGCCCCTCGAAGAATATTTACAGGACCTGGGCCGGGTGGTCTATATCACCGAGGACGGCGAGATCCACGACCAGCCGCCTGCCGTGCCCAGCGTCCTGATCGCCCACGCCTCGCCCCCGGTGCGCCATCAGCATTACCCCGATCCCCTGACGGCGGCGCTGTGGCTGCGCCCCTTCGAGGGACCGTTCCCCATGCCCGAGGGCGTGGTCTACAGCGTCCACGGCCACACGCCGGTCCCGGTCCCCACCCGACTGGGCCGTCACCTGTATCTGGATATGGGGGCCTACGAGACTGGCAGGCTGGCGCTGGCCGAGATCAAGGTGGGCGGCCTGCCGAAAGTGACCGTGCTGTGCGGGCGCGGCAAGCCCAGTCTGGGCAGCAAATACCCCCGGTTTGGCGAGCCGGTGCCGGTGCATGCCGTGGATCTGCCGGGTTCTCCTCCGCTTTAGGGCAGCTACAGCTTCATACCCAATGCAGGCAACAAAATACGACGGCGAACCTCATTGCCGGATTCGCCGTCCGCCGTTTCCGGGGCGCTGAGCCTCAGCCTTCCTCGTACTCCAGATAGGTGTAGCCCAGCAACTCCTCGCCGTAGTCGTCCAGCAACTCGTTTTCCTGCTCGTTGGTTAAAATGCCGAGTTTGATGGCGTCGTCGGCCTGGTCCTCAATGGCGTCGCGCAGCATGGATTCCTCGTAGCCCATCGACTCGATCATGCGCCGCGCCTTCTGACCGCGCACGAACAGGTCGATGTGGAACTTGCCGCCGGGCTTGACCGTCACGTGCGCCTCGCTGACCTTGCCGAACAGGTTGTGGGCACTGCCCAGCACGTCCTGATACGCGCCCATGAGAAAGGTCCCCAGGTAATACGGGCGGTCCCCCGGCTCGTGCAGCGGCAGGGTGGATTTCACGTCGCGCAGGTCGATGAATTTGTCGATCTTGCCGTCACTGTCGCAGGTGATGTCCACGATGGTCGCCTGCCGAGTCGGCTGCTCGTTCAGGCGGTCCAGCGGCACGATGGGAAACAAAGCCTGGATGGCCCAGTTGTCGGGTAGGCTCTGGAACAGACTGAAGTTGCAGATGAATTTGTCGGCCAGCACTTTTTGCAGGTCTTCCAGCTCGTCGGGCACATACTTTTCGTTCTGGATCAGCTTGGCAATCCGGCGCAGGATGGCGTTGAACAGCGCCTCGCCTCGCGCCCGGTCCAGCAGGGTCACGTAGCCCAGGTCAAACAGGTTGTGCAGCGTCTGCTTGTCGCCCACCGCGTCGTTGTAGGACTCGCGGTAGTTCCGCAGCGTGATCTTGTCCAGCACGTCTTCCAGGTCCTTGACGATCTGGTGGCTGTCCTGGCTGGCTGGGGCCAGGTCTTCCAGGTCACGGGTGGGGCCGGTCACATCCACCACCGGCATGATCAATACGGCGTGGTGCGCCGTCAGCGCGCGGCCCGACTCGCTGATGATCACGGGTTCGGGCACCTCCCGCGCCTTGCAGACCTCCTGCACGGTGTACACGATGTCGGCGGCGTACTCGCGCACGGTGTAGTTCATGGAGGCGTAGAAGGTGGTCTTGGAGCCGTCGTAATCGACGCCCAGGCCGCCGCCCACGTTCAGGTACTTGAGCTTGGCCCCCGCCGCGATCATGCCCGCGTAGGTCTGGGTGGCCTCACGCACAGCTACCTTGACGCGCCGGATGTCGGTGATCTGCGAGCCGATGTGGGTGTGCAGCATCACCAGGCTGTCGAGCATGTCCTCTTCCTTGAGGCGCTCAACGACGCGCAGCAGCTCGTAGGCGTTCAGTCCGAACTTGGCCTGATCACCGCCGGACTCCTCCCACTGGCCACTGCCGCGCGCGTGCAGCTTGAAGCGCACGCCGATGGCCGGGCGCACGCCCAATGCGCGGGCCTGCTTGAGAATCCGGTCCAGCTCGCTGAATTTCTCGAGGGTGATGACCACGTTCTTGCCCAGCGTGCGGCCCCACAGCGCCAGCTTGATAAAGCCGTCGTCCTTGAAGCCGTTGCAGCACAGCAGCGCGTCGGGGTGCATCCGCTGGGCCAGACACAGCGCCAGCTCGGCCTTGCTGCCCGCCTCCAGGCCGTGCGCGTAGTCGTAGCCAGCGGCGGCCACCGACTCCACCACCACGCGGCGCTGGTTGACCTTGATCGGAAAGACGCCCTGGTAGTGGTTGCTGTAGCCGTACTCGGTGATGGCGTTCTGAAACGCCTCATTCAGGTGCCTGACGCGTCCGGTGATGACCTGGGGAAAGCGCAGGATCACCGGCAGGCTCTCGCCGCGCTCCACGATTTCATCGACAATCGCGCGCAGCGGGGCGTGCAGGCCGGGGGCGGGGGTCACTTCCATCTCGCCCCTGTCGGACACGCGGAACCAGCCGCCGCTCCAGTTGGGCACCTGATACAGCTCGGCGGCGTCGGTGGTGGAAAATGCTGGGGTGGTCAGGGGGGATTTTGTGGCAGTCATGTACGGCGTCCTCCAGGGCTGGGGATAGGCTCGCCGTGCGCGGGGTTCGGAGCTACGAGGAACACGAAATTTGCTCACGGACGCCGTGCGAAACCGGGGCGCATGATAGGGCAAAGCGTGGGGGATGGGTGTCACGTTCACCGCATATGGACGGCGAAACGGCCCAGATCAAGAATCCAGATCAAAAATAAGGAGAGGAGCGAGGCACTTTCTCCTCGCTCCCCTCTGTTCTGGCGGTCCGGACGGGATTTGAACCCGCGACCTTCTGCGTGACAGGCAGATATGCTAACCGCTACACTACCGGACCTTTTGCTCGGCCAGTTCAGACAAACAGGCCAGCGGACAGAAGGTTAAGGGCCAGGGCCGGAGAAGTCAAGCTGAGCGCCGCGCGCGCTACGCTGGCAGGCATGACGCAGGCCGGAAAAGTGATCTTCACGCGCGGCGAAGTGGACGAGAGTATTCACGCGGTTCATCTGGCCGTGGTGGACGTCGGTGGAACCGTGATCGCCAGTTGCGGTGACCCCGATCTGGTGACCTTCCCGCGCAGCAGCAGCAAGCCGGTGCAGGCGCTGCCACTGGCCCTGGCCGCCCCCAAGTTGCCCTCAGACGAACTTGCCATTGCCTGTGCCAGCCACGCCGGAACACCGGAGCATCTGAAGACAGTGACGCGCCTGCTGGAGCGCTCGGGCAGCGCTGTGGATGACCTGCGCTGCGGCACGCACCCGCCCTTCGACGCGGCGGTGGCCGCAGAGTTGATCCGTGCGGGCGAGGCCCCGACGCCGCTGCACCACAACTGTTCGGGCAAGCACGCCGGGATGCTGCTGTCCTGCGTCCTGAACGGCTGGCCCAGGGACGGCTACACCGAACACAGTCATCCCCTGCAACGCCGCATCCGCGAATTGCACGCCGAACTGGGCGGCGTGGCGCTGGAAGGGGTGGAAGTCGGCACCGACGGCTGTAGCGTTCCAGCCTTCGCGCTGCCGTTGCATGCCGCCACCCGGATTTTTGCGGGGCTGGCGCAGCCTGCGGGAGAATATGCAGGGGCGCTGGACCGCATCTTTTCCGCCATGACTGCCCACCCGTTCCTGATCGCCGGACCTGGACGGCTGGACACCACGCTGATGCCCCTAGTTCCCGGTCTGGTGACCAAGATGGGTGCGGAGGCGTTCTACGGCATGGGCCTGCGGAACAGCCCACGCGGGCCGCTGGGCGTGGCCTTCAAGATCGTGGACGGAGGCGAGCGGGCGCGGGCGCATGTGGCGCTGGCGGTGCTGGAAGCGCTGGGCGTTCCGCTCACGCCGGAGCTGTGCGCCCTAGCCCCCGCCACGCTGCACAACTGGGCCGGGCGCGAGGTGGGCGGGGTGCGGGTAGAACTGGGACTGGCCTTCGCTTAGCGCCTTTACCCGGCGTCTGGGTCCGCCATCTGGCCCATGCGCTCCTGACGTGGCAGGTTCACACTGAGACATGGCCCTGACTGACGTGAGTGTGACCGCTTTTGATCCATTCACCGCGCCGCCTGAGCAGTGCCTGGCGGTGGGACAACTGAAAGTGGATGTCTTTGCCTCCGCCTACCCAGCCGAGCCGCCGATCAGTGCCGAGAAGGAAGCGCTGGAGCTGACCCAACGGATGCCCGGTGAACGCGACGAGCATTTCGTGGTCTGGGACGGCCAACAGGCCACCGGGTGGGGAAGCCTGAACTGCGACACCGACCAGAATCTCCATCTGGCCCACGCGCGGCTGATCGTGCATCCCCAGCGTCGCCGCCGGGGGCTGGGCCGCGCGCTGGCCGCAGCTCTAGAACAGGTGGCCCGCCGGGAGACGCGCCGCACCGTCACCTTTGTCACTTCTGACCGTCACGCGGGCGGCGAACCCTTTGCACACATGCTGGGGGCCAGGGCCGCGCTGCCCACGCGCCAGAGTCGCCTTGAGCTGGCCAGGGTTGACCCTGACCTGGTCACGCGGTGGCTGACCCGGCCAGACAGTGAACCGTACCGGCTGCACACCTGGGACGGCCCCATTCCCGCTGAGTACCTGGAGCGCATGGCCGACCTGATGATGGTCATGAACTCTGCCCCAAAAGGCGAGTTGGACATGGACGATTGGCGCGTCACGCCCGAAATGATCCGGGGCTGGGAGGCCAACGCGGCAGAGGGCGGCGAGCGCGAACTGCTGATCGCCGTGGAAGATACCCGGAGCGGCGAACTGGTGGGCTACACCGAAGTTTCCTGGACGCCCGAACGCGCCTCCATTATCCATCAGGGAGCAACCGCCGTTCGTCCCGCCGCCCGTGGGCATGGCCTGGGCAAGTGGCTCAAGGCGCTGATGCTGAACTCCCTGACCCAGAAGGCTCCAGAAGCCCGTGTCATCCAGACCAACAACGCCGAGCAGAACGCCGCCATGCTGGGCATCAACGTGGCGCTGGGCTTCAAACCGTGGGTGGCGATCACGGAATGGCAACTCAAATTGAAGTAAGCAGCGAGGGCGGCGCAGTCGTTGCTGACTGCACCGCCCCCGTCCAATTCCCGCTCAAGTTTTGGCGTGGTCCCCACGAGTCTGGCCCAGCCGCACTTTAAAGCCCCGGATTTCATAGCCCTTCACCGTTTCATTGGTGGTTACGGTGGGGGGCGTGACGATTTCCAGGTCGTTCCAGATCAGCAGGCGGCGCAGGAACACGTCGCTCTCGCGGATCGCCAGGAACGCGCCGGGGCAGCGGTGGTGGCCGTCACCAAAGGCCAGCACCGGGGCCTGCACGCCGCGTGGCAGCGGGCGCATGGGGCACAGGGCGTTGGCTGGATCGCCCACCACGTCCGGGTCCGTGTTGGCCTCGGTGAGGTGCAGGGCCAGCACGCTGCCCGCCGGAACCTGCTGGCCGTCCAGCGTCAGGTCCTCGGTGGTGCGGCGGTACAGCGTGCGGACCACCGGCTCCAGCCGCAGGATCTCGTGCAGGATGGCGTGGCGTTCCTTTTCGGTGCCGTGGACGTAATCGGCGCGCAGTTCGGAGTGCCCCAGCAGGTGCCACGCGGCGGCGCTGATAAATTCGCGGGTGGTGACCATGCCCGCCGTGGCGTAGGTCAGGCATTCGGTGACGATCTCGGTGTCGCTGTAATCGCGGTCCAGGAGGTGGCTGATCAGATCGTCGCGGCGTTTGCGACGGCGGGCGGCGATGGCGGGCTTCACGTCCAGCAGGAAGAAGGCGGCCACATTCGTCTGCATCAGCGTCTGGCGGCCCCTGCTCATGTTCTGTGCAGCCCCCGGCTGGCTGTCCAGACCGTGTTCCACGAAGCTCATCACGCGTTTTTCCAGACCCGGCAGCAAGCTACTGGTCAGGCCCACCACCTGCGCGGCCACCTCCACGGCCAGCACCAGGCTCAGGTCATCCAGATTGGCCTCACCGTCCCGTACCAGCCCAGCGATCAGTCTGTCGGCCAGGCCCGCGATCATCGGTTGATAGCCCGCCACCGAAGCCGGGGTGAAGTATTTAGCGGTCTGGCGGCGCATGTCGTGGTGGTGGTCTCCCTCGGCAAACAGCACCGGCTGATTGGTCAGTTGCGGCCCGCTGCTCTGCGAGGATTCGGACATGAATCCGGCCTGCTGCACAGCGTCCTGGCGCAGCACCTCACGGGCGGTGGCAAAGCGGTGGACGTGGTACATGCCGTCGTCGCCACGCGTCAGGGCGGGCAATTCGGCCACGTTCTGCGCCTCGTGCGTCAGCGGTTCGCCGTAGCCGAAGGGACAGCCGGAGGCGGGGGCGGGTTTTGGGGTTTTGTTTTCAGAAAATTCAGTCATGGGGTTGGCTCCTGTAAAGCTTGCGTCTGCTGCCGGGCGGCCTGGGCCACGCCTTGCAGGGTCTGGATCAGGGTAAGCTGCTGCTCGGCCCCCAGCGGGGCCAGTGGGGGGCCGGTCAGGGCGCGGACGGTGTGCAGGGCCGCCGCCCAGCGTTCGCGTCCCGCCGGGGTGATGTGGACCATCACGCCCCGCCCGTCCGTCTCCGTGCGCTGACGGGTCACGGCCCCCAGCGCGTCCAGCGCCGACAGCACCCGGCTGACCTCATAGCGCGGCACGCCCAGTTCGCGGGCCAGATCGGCGGGCTGCTGCGGGCCGCCTTGCAGGTAAGACAGCGCGATAAAGCCCCGCAGGTCCAGCCCGTGCCGTTCGCGCAGGCGCGCCTCGCCCACCGTGGTCAGCGCCTGCCAGGTGTCCCACAGCGCAGTCAGAAATTGCAGTTCCGGGCTGTGTAGCTCGGCGACACTGGCAAGAGGAAGGGGGGACGGAACGCTCACCTCGCCACAATGCCAGGCGTGATAAGTAATTGCAAACCGCAATTAATACAATGGCTTGGACATCAAGATTGGATGAATCTCAGTCCAGCGGCGCTCTGTTGCTCCTGGTTGCTCCTGCTCAGGAGGAAAAGAGGACTCGGGGAGCTGGTTGCGCGCTGGCCTTTCTCCATGCACCGCCAGAGTGTTCCCCACCGTTCCATCATGTCACCCGCTCCAACCAGTGGGCACAGACCCGCAATTCCTCGGCGTGCAGCAGGTGGGGTGGGCCGTCCAGCGTCAGTCCCAGTGAATCGGCCAGCGTGTTCTCGCCGATCACGGCCTCGGCACGGCGTAGCGGCCAGGCGTGGTGTTCGATGCGGCCCCGGTACACGTTCCCTCTCGGATCGGCGCTGTAGAGGTTCAGGCGATGGGTCAGCCAGTCTTCCAGGCTGCCAGGGGGCGCAGCAACCGGATCGCCGATGGGCCGGTAGGCGGCGGCGAAGCGGGCGGGCGGCTCGCCGTGGTGCGTCCGCAGGCTGGCGTAGCGGGTTATGCCCCGCTCGCGCGAGATCCACATCCGCGCGTCGAAGTAGGGCAGGTGGAAGAACCGCCGCGCCAGCCTGACCCCCAGCGGCTGCGCGGCGTCCAGGCTGTAGAACCACACCCCCGGCTCACCGCCCGCCATCACGTAGGTTCGCAGGTTCAGTTCGGAAAAATTGCTCAGGCCCGGCATGCCCGGCACCAGGCGCGGGGCCACGTCCGACATTTGGAACGGCACGACGCCCAAATATGCCCTGCCTTGATATGTATCGAGCGTCACGCCGCGCGGCAGGGTGCGGGCGATGGCCCCCGCGTCCACCGGCCAGTGCATGAAGCACAGGTCATGCCAGGCCATCCTCAGAATCCATGGGGGTGCGGCGGGCGGGGACATGGGCCACGGGGACATGGGGCAGAGGCTAGCGTGGGAACTGGCGGCAGACTTCCGCAAGCGGTCCAGTCTGGAAAGGTCAAGGTCCGCTCAAGGCCAGATGGGGAGGGTTCTTAAGCCCTCACACAGTCCTTTCCCAGGCCGACCGCCTAGCCTGACGGGCAACGGCAGGCCCGCTCAACATTTATTTCCGGGCTGCGCCGAAGGAGAGACCGCCATGATGAACAACGAACAGGCCATCGACAAACTGCAACACCTGCTGGGCACCCTGCGCGACGGCGAGAAGGGCTTCTCGCAGGCCGCCGAGCACGCCGACAGCACCCAGCTCAAGACCCTGTTTGCTGGGCGCAGCCAGCAGCGGGGCAAGTTTGCGGGCGAGGTCGCGGCCAAGATCCAGAGCATGGGCGGCGACGCCGACAAGGGCGGCAGCGTGGGCGCGGCCCTGCACCGCACCTGGCTGAACGTGCGTGACGCCGTGGCGGGCAAGGGCGATTACGCCGTGGTGGCCGAAAGCGAGCGCGGCGAGAGCACCGCCATCGAGAACTATCAGGACGTGCTGAACGACGCCGATCTGCCCACCGATCTGCGCGCCTTCGTGGACACCCAGTACGCCCAGATCAAGGCCAGTCACGACGAGATCAGCGCCATGAAAAGCAGCATGAAAGCCGACTGAATTCAGCAGCTCAAGGGGGAGCCGGGGCCTGACGCTCCGGCTCCCCTTTTTTGTCTGCCGCGCTCAGGTCTTGTGGCGGTGGTTCAGGTCGTGGCGGCTCAGGCCCTCTGTGGCAGCCTCCAGACTCTGGCGCATGCGCTCCAGGGCCTGGGCCAGGTCACCGGTCTCGTCGTTGTGGTCCGGGTGCACCGGACGCGACAGGTCCCCCATGCTGATGGCGTTGGCGGCCCTGACCAGCCGCTCGATGGGCTGGGTGACCTGCCGGGCCGCGCGGCTGGCCAGCCAGGCGGCCACGGCCAGGCCCAGCAGGACCGCCAGCAGCGCCAGTGGCAGCGCCGCGCGCAGGGCGGACTGGGTGTTCGGGATGCCCACCACCACCCGCCCCAGCACCGCCGCGCCCGGTGCTTCCCCCGCCGGAATGACCTCCGCCCCTCCGGCAGCGTTCTCACGGAAGGCCGCCTGCGCGATCACGTACCGGGTGCCCCCCAGCTTCAGGGTGCCGCCGTTCGGATGGCTGCCCAGCCAGGCCGATAGCTCCCCGCTCCGGTTGCCCACCCCGGCGTCCTGCGCGCGCAGCGTGGTCTGGCCGCCGGGCAGTTCGGCACGCACGAAGCCTATCCCCGGTGTGGCCGCCAGCGCGCCGAGTTGGGTGCTGAGCTGGCTGCCGAGTTGAGCGTTGGATTGCGGCCCACTGCCCAGACTGGCCCCCATGGCAGCGGCCAGCGTCCGGGCCTGCGTTTGCGCGGCCTGACGCTGCATGGGAGGCAGCGCCACGGCCAGCACCCCCAGCGTCACGGCGCTCGACAGGGCCAGCGTGCCCAGCGTGAGCTGACGCGTCAGGCTGCGTCGCGGCCCCTGCGGCTCGCTCTCGCCGACCTTTGCCGGGAGGACCACTGGCACCATCGGCTGGGCTGCCGGGCTGGGGCTGGCCACAGTGTCCATCTCGAAGGCCTGGAAAGAGGCGTCGGTCAGGGTCAGCGCGTCAGTGAAATTGGGCCAGATATGGCTGGGCGGGGTGCTGGGGCCGGAGAGGACGCTGCCGAAGGGCCGATCCAGCGCCGTGTCGGTGCCGACGGCGGGCGATGCCACGGCCACGCCTCCCCCCGGGAAGTGGGCGGCGCTCCCGAGGGCCGCAGGGGCAAAGGGGCTGGTCCTGGCTGGGAGCGACGACATGCTGTCGAAGGGCGAGGGAGGGGTGTCTTGCGGCAAATCGGGCCAGGCCGGTGCGGGCATCGGCGGGGCCAGGAATGCCTCTTCCAGGGCCTCGCTGCGCGCATAGGGCAGAGCGGGCGAGGGGGCCGGCCCCTGGTACGGCTGGCTGGTCATCCGGGTCTCTTCCTGCACTTCTTCTAGGGTTACCGCTGCCCCCGCCCGGAGGAACACGTCCAGCAGCAGTTCGGCGCGGGCGCGGCTGGTGGGCTTCATCAGGCAGCCTGTGCGGCGGCCCGAGAGCCGCGCGGCCTGCTCGGCGCTGAGGTTGAAGCGTTCGGCCAGTTGCTGCTCCAGGCCGCGCCGACATTCGGCCTGCACAGGTTGCTGGATGATCACGGTGTATCTCATGGTCGACCTCCTTCCGCTGTCCTCCGGCCCTGCAAAATGTTGCGCGGTTCCTGATGTCGCAGTCCTGGATTTCCTTGCTCCTGGTCCAGGGGCCATGAACGGCACACAGGTCCGCGCGGATAACGCAGGCCAGCGGCAGCAGGCAGCAGAGGCGGGGCGGTGGGCGGCAGCGTGGGGGATTGGGTCATGGGCAGGGTCCCGGGTGGCAGAATTGGCGGTGGGTGGAGAGCAGGGCTGAAGGAATGAAAATCAGGCCCATGACACCCCAGTTCCTCTTACTTCCCGCTTACAGCCGTTGAAAATCTTACTTTCTGCCCGACGCGTTGCCCTGCCAGCGTCCGCTGGGGCCACCGCCCCGGCTCACCGCGTGATGATCCCCGGGGGACCGCCCGGTGACCGGTTTCATCTCTCTTCTGATCACGGAAGTTCTGGCCTCACGGAAGTTCTGGCCTCACGGAAGTTCTGGCCCTGATCCGGCGGCAAGTCCAGACGGGTTTGCTTTGACGCCTAAGCGCTGTGACATGCTGGAGCCATGAGTAACCTTTACACGGCACAGGCCACCGCCACGGGCGGACGCGCGGGACACACTAGGAGCGACGATGGACGCGTTGACCTCAACCTCAGCGTGCCCAGAGGTATGGGCGGCGACGACGGCCCCGGCACCAACCCGGAACAGCTCTTTGCTGCCGGTTACGCGGCGTGCTTTCAGGGCGCGCTGGGCGTGGTGGCCCGCCGCGACAAGATCACGCTGGGCGGCGATCAGACCATCACGGCCCTCGTCGGCCTGAACAAGGACAGCGGGGCCTTTGCGCTGGACGTGGAACTCCAGGGCCACTTCCCCGGCCTGGACGAGCAGCAGGCCATGGACCTGATGAAGGCCGCCCACGAGGTCTGTCCCTACAGCGCCGCCACCCGCAATAACGTGGACGTGCGCCTCAGCGTCAAGTAAGCGAAGACCGAGAAAGAGCGCCGGGCATCGCGTCCGGCGCTCTTTTTTGTCGTTTTCTGGTTTAGCCCAGTTCGGTCAGCAGTTGCTGGACCCGGCTCTTCAGTTCGCCGCGCTCCTGCGGCTGGCCGAGCTGGTGCAGGCCACCGTGGTAGGCGTCGGGATCGCCGAACAACCGCGAGAGCAGCTCGAACTCGCGCTGGCTGCGCAGGCTGGCGTCGTCGCGGAACATGGTCACGTACTGATCCTGAAAGGCCCAGTCGCTGATCTTGCCGTCCACGAAATCGCGCATCAGGCGGCGGTACGGCTCGACGGTTTCGACCTTCGTGGTGCCGTCGGTCTGTCCGCTGGCCGGGGCACGACGGGCCGGAATCTGCGCGAACACCGGCTCCAGCGCCTCGGGGGTGATGTCCCAGTTGTTGGCCTCGAACTGCACCTGGCCCTCCTTGAAGACCATCAGTTGGGGGCTGTGGTGAACGATGCCGGTCATCTCGGCCACATGGGTGCTGGCGGGCCGCCAGTCCACCACCCGGATAAAGCCCACCGGCAGCTCGTGGTCCTGCAAGAAAGTCTCCAGCACCCCAAAGCCCTGCATGGTCTTGTGGCACGTTCCGGCCTTGAACACGGCGGCCAGCGGGTGGTCCGTGAGGAACTGATCGACTTCCTCGGGCGTGGTCAGGGGGACCAGCACCTGCTTCTCGGGCTGTGTACTGGCCTGCGTATCGGCTTTGGCAGTTTGCGTCATGCCCCCAGCATACCTGCCGCTTTACAAAACGAAGTGAGGCGGCGCACAAGTGGAGGTGGAATCTGGGTACTGGGCGGGGTGGGCCGGGAGCGCAGACCAGAACAGCGGGCGGCTGCATTATCTTGAAAGGATGTCCAGCCCGCCCGACGCCACCGAATTCTTCAGCATGACCTACGGCGAGATTACCGTCAGCGGCTGGGTCACGCCGGACGTGCTGCGCGGCGTGGAGGCGGGCGAGGTCATCCGCTTCACCGTCCACGAGGCGATGAGCGAGGATATCGCCCTGGGTGACCTGATCTGTAATTTCGCGGGCGGCACACTCGCTCCCTTCCGGCTGCCCGAGGGAACTTGATCCCGTGAATACGAATACCCATGCGGACTATGACCGAAAGGTGTTGGGAACACCCGGACATCCGAGGGGGCGTCCAGGCGTCCTCATGGGCGCTGCTCTGGACAAGACAGCGAGAAGGAAGCAAACGGAATCCGGAGTAGTCCCAGGAACACCTGGTCCCAGCAAAACCCGGTCCCAGGAACACCCGGTCCCAGGAACACCCGGTCCCAGGAACACCCGGTCCCAGGAACACCAGTCCCAGCACCTCAGTCCAGCCCCCACGCCACCGCTTTCAGGTGCGTGGCCCCCGGAAAGTCCTCGCCCGCATCCAGCCGCTCAGTGACGCGGCCCCGTCGCCCGGCCTCGGCCAGACCGAGCCGCACCATGCGGTCAAAGTGGGTGGGGGAGACGCCGGCATGGTTGAGCAGCGTGAGCATCTGCCCGCCCGGCGCAGTCACCGCCGCCGCCATCGCCGCCAGCCGCGCGTAATCATGTTCCGCGCGCCAGCTTCCGGCCTTGCTCCGCGCAAAACTGGGCGGATCGAGGATCACCAGATCGAAGGTGTCGCCGCGCCGCGCCAGCCGCCGGAACCAGTCGAACACGTCGCCGTACAAAAAATCGTCGTCCGGGGCGTTCAGACTGCTCAGCGCGTAGTTCTCCCGCCCCCAGGCCAGCACCTTGCGCGACAGGTCCACGTTCTTGACCGTCGCCGCGCCGCCCAGCGCGGCATTCAGGCCGAAACCACAGGTATATGCGAAGGCGTTCAGCACCCGCGCCGGGGCGTGCTGCCACACCCACTGCCGCGCTGGGCGGGCGTCCGCGAACAGGCCAATGCTCAGGTCTGCGCCGGGGCGGATCAGGAAGGGGACGCCGTTTTCCAGCGCCGTGAGCTGCACTCTGGCCTCGCCCCAGACTGGCTCAGGAGGCGAGAGCCACTCGCGCGCCACATTCGCCGCGTGCCGCGCTTCGGGTGGGCGGCGTTTGAGGTAAACGCCTGCCAGATTCGCCGCTCCCGCGCATGCCGTGGCCAGTTCCACCTCCTCCTCTGGCGACAGGTCCGCGTACAGGCTGAGCACCCCGGCGTCCCCCGCCATGTCCAGCGCGAATTTGCCCTGCGTCTCGGTGGTGTGGAGGCCCCGGTAAAAAGTGGTCCCCTGCGCGGACAGATGGGCGCGGCGGGCGAGGTACGACGTCAGGTTGTCAAGCACCGGCGGTCAGGTGTGGGCCGCAACAAAAGCTCGCCCGATCTCCCATCACGGCCTGCCGCCCAGCAGCCACCACACCGTTGCCGTCGCCACCGCCGTAATGACCCAGAAGCGCATGGTCACATGGGTCTCGGGCCAGCCGCTCAGCTCGAAGTGGTGCTGGATGGGACTCATCTTGAACACGCGCTTCTTGCGTGTACGGAAGGACACCACCTGAATCACCACGCTCAGCACGGCCACCACCGGGATAATGGCGGCAAGCGGCAGCAGCCACACGTCGGCGTACAGCACGTATGCGCCCGCCGCCACCGCACCGATGGCGTGGCTGCCCATGTCGCCCATGAACACGCGGGCGGGGTGCGCGTTGAACCACAGAAAGCCCATCAGCACGGCCACCAGCAGCGCCGAGACCGGCGACAGCGCCAGGAGGGGCAGCAGCACGATGATCGCCACGCCGCCCAGCAACCCGTCCAGCCCGTCGGTGAAGTTAAAGGCGTTCACGCTGCCGATCATCACCAGCGTCAGCAACAACGTGTCGCCGATCCGCCCAAAGCCGGGCACCAGTTCGTGCGCGGCCAGCGGCGCGGCAAACCAGGCGAACAGCAGGCCCACCAGCAGTTGCAGGGGCATCTTCTCGCGGGCGATCAGCTCCTTCTTGCCGCTGCCCCGCATGCGCGAGCGGACCTTCAGGAAATCGTCCGCCCCACCGATCAGGCCCATACCCAGCGCACTCAGCATGATCAGCAGTTCGCGCGGGCCGCCCGCATGACCCGTGAAGTACAGCGGAAAAAAGACCAGCGCCAGCGCCAGTACAAAGGGCACGCCGCCCGCCGTGGGCGTGCCCTCCTTGATCAGGTGCGTCTGCGGGCCTTCCTTGCGGACCGGCTGCCCCCACCCGCGCGCCTTGCTGACCCGGATGAACAGCCCCACCAGCACCCACGACAGCAGCGCAGCGACAACCATCACAGCCGCGCCCTCAGGTCATCACTGGAGGCAGGGGACAGGGGCAAAAGTTGTTCACACATCAATTGGCGAGGGTAGCACGCGGGCGCTGTGCGCTCCGGCCCAGAGGCGTGAGGGTGGGGGCGGACGGCACGGTGGGGCGGCGACGGCCTGACCCTTCAGTCTGCCTCGCCGCCAGCTCCACTCAAGAAGAGGCCGAGAAGCGCAGAAGACCGTCCAGTACACCAGTCTCCTGGCCTCCCGCTTGAGAGGAGGTGCCCCGAAGGAGCGGACTTGCCAAGCTGCGAAGCAGAGCGGTTCAACTGTGACAGCTACCATTTCCGCAGTGCCATAACCACGTTTGGACGTTCTGACCTCGTTCAGTCCGCCAGGTAACGGATAAATTCCCGCATGGCATTCACGCACGCGCCCTTCTCGCCGTCGGCGCTGCTGCCGGTCACGGTACGCAGCAGGCCCGCGTCGTTGATGTAGAGCTGCGAGACCTTGTACGTCGCGCCCTCCTTTTTGTAATCGTAGGCGGCCAGCACGGCCCAGAATCCGGCGCGGTCCACCGGCTGGCTCACCACCGTGTCCACCGACTTGCTCAGTTGCACGCGCAGTTTGGCAGCAAAGGCCAGTGCCTCCTCCTGCGAGGCCAGGATGGGGAACGCCTGATTGGAGCGTTCCTCGCGCAGCAGGCAGGCTCCGCTGGTATCGGTCCAGACGTTGGCATTGCCGTTGACCGGTACCCAGCCGTTCATGGGCACGATCAGGGCGGAGGTGGAAGCGCCCAGCAGGCTCAGGGCGAGGGCGGACACGAGGACGGGGCGCGGTGAGGGCATAGTGCCCATGAGGCTAACAGGAAGTTCTTTGTCAATCGTTAGCGGCGCTCTCATCCAGATGAGGACGGCAGGTTACTCCAGGGTGTCCAGGCGGGCCTCCAGCCCAGCTTTCACGGCGGGCCATTCGCCGCGCAGCACGCTGAAGATCACGCTGTCGCGCGCAAATCCGTCGGGGCGCACCTGATACCGGCGCAGCGTGCCCTCCTGCACCGCGCCCAGTTTGTGCATGGCGCGCAGGCTGCGGGCGTTGCGACTGTCCACCTTGAAGTGAACGCGGCCCGCGCCCAGTACCTCGAAGGCGCGGGCCATCAGCAGCAGCTTGGCCTCCGGGTTAACACCTGTGCCCTGCGCGGCGGGCAGCAGCATGGTTCCCATCTCGGCCCAGCGGTCGGCCCACTTGATCTCGCTGTAGCTGACGCGGCCCACCGTCAGGCCGCTGCCCACCAGCCGCACGGCGAAGTTGATCCGCTGCGGCAGGGCGTTCAGCCGCCCGATGTACTCGGCCCAGGCGGCAGTCGTCGGTGCAGACGGCCCGCCGCGTGCCAGCAGCCGCACCGTTTCGTCGTCGGCTCCGGCACACATCTCGGCAGCGTGCGATTCGTTCAAGCCTTCCAGAAAGATGACTTGTCCCCGGAGCGTGGGCGTCTGAAACCACTCGGCTTCGGGGGCGGCGGGAATATCGGGGGTCACGGCGAGAAGTCTAGGACACAGGGGGGGTCTGGCTGTCAAACGGTCCAACCTTCAAGTCAAACAGTCCAACCGTCAAACTGCTCGGGAAACGCTGTCACTCCTGCGGTTTGACTTTTAGACGGCTAGACCTTCAGGCCGCCCCGCTCCCCCCGGTGATACGGCTCCCCCGCGCTGATCGTCGCCGCCCGGTACAGCGCCTCGGCCAGCACCACCATCGCCAGATCGTGCGGCAGGGTCAGTTCGCCTAGGCTCCAGAGGGCGTCGGCTCCGGCGCGCAGCTCATCGGTGTGGCCTTCGGGGCCGCCCACCGCGAGGGCCAGTTCTCCGGTGCCGCCCAGCGCGCGGGCGTCCAGATACGCGCTCAGGCCCCCGGAGGTGAACTGCCGCCCACGTGGGTCCAGCAGGATCAGCGGGGCCTTCCCGGCGGCCCTGCGAATGGCTTCGCTCTCGGCGGCCTGCGTCTTGCCAGAGACGCGGCTGACCTGAAGTTTGTGGTAGCGCCGCAACCGTGTGGCGTACTCGTCCCAGCCCGCGCGGGCGTAGGCCAGCCGGGGTTCGCCGACGGTGATCAGGTGGAGGCGCACACGGCAGTTTAACGGGCTGCTGTTTCGGCCCGGCGGGTCTGAACATAGGCCATCAGCAAAATCCACGCCACGCCCCACAGCAGCAGCGCCGCCACGATCAGCAGTGATTCTGTCGGCAGCCCGTACAGAGCCGGGAAGAACGTCAGCGCCAAGCCGTCGAGCAGCATGGCCGTCAGCAACATAATGACCACGGCGGGCAGGATGACAGCCCCGCGGATGCCTAGAGGTGTTGTTGCCACCCACAGGAAGACCCAGCCCACCGGAATAAACAGCGCAAAAACGAGCGGCAAGCCAGCGCTGCCAGGCGCAAGGATGCCCGGCCCCAGCAGGCGAAACATCATCGCCGCCGCGAACCACAGGATCACGCCCATGCCCACCATAAGCGGCAGACGGCGATCAGGAAGCGAGGGCGAAATGGCTGATACGGTCATAGGAAACCTCCTGCATAGAGCGCGTCTCTGAGCGCCCGGAATGCCTCATCGGTACGCTTCTCATCTCCAGTCGAGAAGCGGTCAATCAGCAGCCCAGTCAGGGCAGAAAGAACAAAGTTGGCGGTAGGTACTGAAACATCTTTAAGGTGGGCAGTCACCACGTCCATCCAGGCGGCGAGTGCGTCACGGGTGAACTGCTGGTAAGGGCCGCCGCCGTCCATGGCGCGCAGCTCAACTTCAAACAGCGAGCGCAGAAACGGCAACAGTTCGGGCGAGGTGAGCCGTACCCAGAGCTGGTCAAAGCGCGCAGTGGGGTCTGAACTGTGGTCGATGTCGGTAAGGAGAGCCTGTTGTTGGACGGCTACGGTAGACAGCACCTCTATCACCAAATGCTCCTTAGAGCCGAAGTGGTACAGCAGCAGGCGGGCGCTGACGCCAAGTGCGGCGGCCAGGGGCCGCAAGCTCAGGTCTGTTAGGCCGTGCTGAAGCACATAAGCGGTGGCACGTTCGAGCAGTTCCAGCCTGGCCTGCAGATTAGGGGGGCGTCCCATGCATTCCTCCGTATATGCTTTCTTCTACGCGCGTTACGTGAAACGAGTGTAGAATATATTGAGATGCAAGTCAAGGCGTGCAACAGAACTGTAAAAGTTCACGCACGAACAGGGCGAGGAACATCTGAGCGAATCTGGCCGCCGCCCGTTAGACTGTGGGACATGGGCCTGTCTGCCACTCCCCACAGCGGGACCGTGCAAACTGCCAGCAAGCGGAGCGGCGCGTGAATTACGCCGCGACGCTGGCGGTGCTGGTGGTGCTGGCCTTCTGCTTTCCGCTGACCTTGCGGCTGGGCGCGGGCTTCGGGGTCTCGGAGACCATCTCGATCTCGGTGCTGGGCGCGCTGCTGACCTTTGGGCTGGCGCTGTATCTGGTGCGCTGGCAGGTGGGCCGTCACCAGAAAGCGACGCTCAGGATGGGTAGGGCGCGCGCGCAGATTCTGGCGGACCCGGAAAACCCCCGCTCGTACTTTGTGGGCGGCGAGCATCTGGGAGCGCTGCTGCTGCGGCTGGACCGTCGCCGGGAGGCGGCTGAAGTCATCGACCGCTACGCCCGGCTGGGCGGGGCACGTGAATCGGAAATCGTGGCACTACAAGAGGCATTGTCCAGGGCGAACCGGCGGCAACGCCGCGCCCAGGGGAGGGAAGCATGAGGGCCTACAAGGGCATTGTGGAAAACGGGGTGGTGGTGGTGCTGGGCACCCGCCTGCCCGAGGGCACGGTGGTCACCGTCACCGTGGGCGAGGGCGAGTTGCTGCGCGCCCGCATTACCAACGTGCTCAAGCGGCCCCGCAAGGTGAAGGTGAGGATCAAGCCCAACATCGGGCTGGCCGCCACCGGAACCGACGGCACGGGCCTGATGGGACCGAGGCTGACGCTGAGCGGGTCGCCGTCTGGAGTCGATGACTGAGCCACGTGTCACTGAGCCGCCCGGTGCTGCGCTGCTCGACACTGCGTTGCCTCACACTGCGCTGCCCGGCAAGCAGGCCGCCGAACTGACCGCTCGTGTTTCCGGGCAGGAGGGCGGCCCGCGCGTGTGGCTGGTGCCCACTCCCGTGGGCAATCTGGGCGACATCACCCTGCGCGCCGTGGAGGTGCTCAGGGGGGCGGACGCGGTGGCCTGCGAGGACACCCGCCGCAGCGGGGCGCTGCTGTCTCACCTGGATATTCACAAACCGCTGGTGCGTCTGGATGCCCACACCATGCGCCGCGCCCCCGCCGTGCTGGAACAATACCCCCGGCTGGCCTACGTTTCGGACGCCGGCACCCCTGGCGTTAGCGATCCCGGCGCGGAACTGGTGGCGGCGGCGGTTGCGGCGGCCATTCCGGTGGAGGTGCTGCCCGGAGCCACCGCCTTTGTGCCCGCGCTGGTGCTGTCGGGGCTGGACACGGGCCGCTTCACCTTCGAGGGCTTCCTGCCCCGCAGTGGCCGTGAGCGCAAGAGCCGGCTTTTGGCCATCGCGTCTCGTCCGGAAACGTGTGTGCTGTACGAGAGTCCGCACCGCCTGGGAGCCACACTCAATGATCTGGCTGGAGTTTGCGGCGAGTCGCGCCCGGCCAGCATGACCCGCGAACTGTCCAAGAAATTCGAGGAAACGGCGCGCGGAACCCTGGGCGAGCTGGCCGCGCGCTTTGCCGCCGGGGTCCGGGGCGAGATCGTGGTGGTGGTGGCCGGGCGTCCGGCAGGCGAGGCCGATCTGGGCGCGCCACCGCCCGATCATGAGGCGCTGGCGGGGGCGTGGGCCGGGCAGGGAAAAACGGCCAGGGATATACGTGACGCCCTGATCGCCCAGGGTTTGCGTAAGAATGACGCTTATGCGCTGGCCCTGCGGGTCACAGAGCGGGCCGGGTCGGACGCCTCTGGGCTGAGCTGACCTAACCTGAGCTGATCTGGCGCGCAGAGCCGTCCCCCCACCGATTTTCCCACTCCCCCATAAAGCGAGACTGACCATGACAGAACCCACCCCCACCCGGCATCCCAACCCCGCAGGCATTCAGCGCGTGGCGGTCCTGACCAGCGGCGGCGACGCACCCGGCATGAACGCGGCCATCCGCGCCGTGGTCCGCACGTCCGCCTTCGAGGGCCTGGAGGTCATGGGCGTGCGCCGGGGCTTTTCCGGTCTGCACCGGGGCGAGATGAAGCTGATCGGCCCGCGTGACGTCGCCAACACCATCCAGCGCGGCGGCACCATCTTGCTGACCGCCCGCAGCGCCACCTGGCGCACCCCCGAGGGCCGGGCCAGCGGCGCACAGCACCTGCGGGACAACGGCGTGGGCGGCCTGATCGTGATCGGCGGCGACGGCAGCTTTCACGGCGCGCATCTGCTGGAGCAGGAGCAGGGCATTCCGGTGATCGGTGTGCCCGGCACCATCGACAACGACCTGTACGGTACCGATCACACCATCGGCTACTTCACCGCCGTGGAAACCGCGCTGGACGCCGTGGACAAGCTGCGCGACACCGGGGCCAGCCACGAGCGCATCTTCGTGATCGAGGTAATGGGCCGCCATGCCGGACACATCGCGCTGGACGTGGCGGTGGCGGGCGGCGCGGAAGAGGTCTTTATCCCGGAGGACGACAAGCCCATCGAGGACGTGATCCAGGTCGTCAAGGACAGCGTGCAAAAGGGCAAGACCGGCAGCATCGTGATCGTTGCCGAGGGCGTCGCCGGCGGCGCGCAGGGCGTGGGCGACGCCATTCAGGCCGGGACGGGCCTGGAGACTCGCGTCAGCATCCTGGGCCACATCCAGCGCGGCGGCACCCCGGTGTCCAGTGACCGCATCCTGGCCAGCCGTTTGGGCGAGGCCGCCGTCTACGCTTTAATGGACGGCGTCAGCGGCGTGATGGTGGGGCGGCGCGGCAGCAGCATCATTCACACGCCGCTGCATGAGACCTGGGAAAAGCGCAAGGACGTCAACCGCGACCTGTACCGCTGCGCCAAGAAACTCAGCGTGTAGCGCGAGTTGGCAAAAAGGTAGGGCGCAGAGGATCACTCTATGCGCCCTGCCTCTTCGTCTGTGCCGTTTACTGCTTGGGTGGCTTGACCGTGGACTGGGCCGACAGGCTCTGCTTACCCGCGTCCACCTTCATGATGTACAGCGTGACCGAGTTGCGGTCGCCGACGCTGTTAAAGGTCACGTCGCCCGACAGCAGGCCCTTGAAGGTGCCCTTGCGGATAGCAGTCTCCACCTGCGTGCGGGTGGGCAGCTTGCCGCCGTTGGCCCTGGCCGCGTCCAGGATGCCCTGGGCG
The DNA here is from genome assembly GCF_000701425.1 of Deinococcus frigens DSM 12807. Taxonomy (GTDB): domain Bacteria; phylum Deinococcota; class Deinococci; order Deinococcales; family Deinococcaceae; genus Deinococcus; species Deinococcus frigens. Next base: position 23,858 of record NZ_JNIW01000037.1, read on the forward strand.
ATCACGTTGGCCGAGTCGTAAGAGAACGCGGCGTAGCCGGCGGGCACGGTCTTGAACTGCTTGCGGTAGTTGGCCGTGAACGACTTGGCGGCGGGCAGCGAGTCCAGCGGCGCGACGATGGTGGTGTAGTAGATGTTGTTGGCACCCTTGGCCGCAATGGTCGCCAGTTCGGTGCTGTCCAGACCGTCGCCGCCGACCATGGGAATATTGATGCCCGCGTCACGCAACTGCCGGATGAAGATGCCGATCTGGGTGTAGATGCCGCCGAAGTACACCGCGTCCGGCTTCTGCAACTTGATCTTGGCGATGATGCTGGAAAAGTCGCTCTTTTCTTCGGTGCCCTCGTTGACGACCACCTTGGCCCCGCCCGCCTTGAGGGTCTTCTCGACCTCGGCGGCCAGTCCCTCGCCGTAAGAGGTCTTGTCGTTGAGGATGTAGACCGACTTGGCCTTCAGCTCGTTCATCATGAACTCTGCGCCCGCCGGTCCCTGGGCGTCGTTGCGGGCCACGATGCGGTTCATGTTCGCCAGGCCCCGGTCCGTGACCTCGTTGGCGGTTACCGCCGGGCTGACCATCGTGACATGGCTGGCCTTCAGCGCCTCGCTGGCCGGAATCGCCACGCCGCTGTTCATGGTGCCCACCACGCCCAGAATCGCGCGGTCCGAAGCGATCTTGCGCGCCGCCGCCGTGCCGGTGGCCGGGTCTGCCTGATCGTCGTAGCCGACGAATTGCAGATTAAAGCCCAGCTTCTTGAAGGCGGCCTTTTGCTCCTCGACGGCCAGTTGCGCGCCGTTCCTGAGCAGCGTGCCGGTAAAGCTCTGGCTGCCCGACAGCGGCGAGAGGCTGGCGATCTTGATGGTGGTCTGCGCGCCCGCCACGCCAGCAGCCAGAAAGCCCAGGGTCATCAGATTTAAGGTCATTTTCTTCATTCGTTCCTCCAGGGGACCTGGCACTCCACATCAAAAATCCGGTCCGCTGTATGCACGGGCCGAAATCAGGAGAGGCCGGAAGTCAGTTCAAAACAGATTCTGTCACCTTAACGGGTTTTGCTGACAGTGTCAAATAAAGATGGATGTTCACGATGAAAAGAGGCCGATCAAGTTCATGTCTTCGGATATTTTATAGAGGTCTGTGGGTTACGGGTTAAGTCGCCCTGACACGTCTTTCTTGGACCAGTCCAACTCTACATCGCCGAGTCCAATTCCACTGGACGGTTGACCGCTTTATCGCTCTCCACATCATTCGTCAGATTTGGCACTGGAAAAAGAGACCGGAGCGATCTGCCCCGGCCTCCCTGTACGCGCTGTTATTTACTCGCGCTCGACGTTCCGCAGGAATGCGGGGATGTCATAGTCCTTGGGATCGTAGCTGCTGCCATTGCCGCGCACCGGACGGATGGTCTCGGGGAGGCCCGTTCGCGGCCCCCCGGCGATGCTCATGGGCGTTTCGTTGAAGCCGGTGGCGATCACGGTCACGCGCACCTCGTCGCCCGCCGCCTCGTCGGGGGTAATGCCGAACAGGATGTCGGGGTCCTCGAAGCCGGTGGCCTGGCGGATCTTCTCGACGATGTCGTTGGCGTCGGTCATGCTCAGGTCATAGCTGCCGGTCACGTTGACCAGAATGCGCCGCGCGCCCTCGATGCCGCGTTCCAGCAGCGGGCTGTGGATGGCGCTCATGGCCGCTTCTTCGGAAACCTTCTCGCCCCGGCCCGCGCCGATGCCCATCAGGACCGTGCCGCTGTTGGACAGCAGGTTGCGCACGTCCGCAAAGTCCAGGTTGATCATGCCCTCGACGTTGATCACGTCGCTGATCCCCTTGACCCCGTAGTACAGCACCCGGTCGGCGATCAAAAAGGCCTCGCGGAAGGAGACCTTTTTGTCCACGGCGGTCAGCAACTTCTCGTTGTCCACCACGATCATGCCGTCCACCGCGTCGGCCAGCTTGCTGATGCCTTCCTCGGCGATCCGCAGGCGTTTGGGACCCTCGAAGCGGAAGGGGCGGGTCACGATGGCCACCGTCAGGATGCCCATTTCACGGGCGATCTGCGCCACCACGGGGGCCGAGCCGGTGCCGGTGCCGCCGCCCATGCCCGCCGTGATGAACAGCATGTCGGTGCCGCCCAGGTACTCCTTGATGTGCTCGCGGTCCTCCAGCGCGGCCTTCTCGCCCACTTCGGGGTCCGCGCCTGCGCCCAGCCCGCGGGTCAGGCGGTCGCCGAGCTGAATGCGGATCTCGGCGTGGCTTTTGGCCAGTACCTGCGCGTCCGTGTTTCCGGCGATAAACTCCACGCCTTCAAGTCCCGATTCAATCATGCGGTTAACGGCATTGTTGCCCGCCCCGCCCAAGCCGATCACGCGAATTCTGGCCGCTTGCATCTATCTTCTCCTTGCCTCATCCCAGCCTGCTGGGCAGAGGAGAGGTCACGTTTTGGTTGGCGGTAGCTTAGCGCACCTTCACGCAGGGTTGCCTGCGCAGTGCGGCGGAAGTCATGGGCGGGCGGAAGAAGGGAAGGTGAGAACTGAAGACAATCAGCGCCCACACGGCCCTACGCCGCCAGCGTCACGTCAGGTCCATTCCTTGAGCCAGTTGCGAACCCGGTTGATCAGGCCCGCATCTGCGCCGGGCTGGGAGGGTTTGGAGGAAACGGCATTAGGCTTGGATTTAACTGGAGTCAGCTCCCTGTCCCGGGGACCGTCCACGATGGGTTGCGTTGGTAGAGGTTGTTCCGGATCCCTGAACACGATCTGCGGTATGCGTCCGTTCTCGCCCAGGCTGTACAGCACCAGTCCCACGCTGGCGGCGTGTTCGGGGCCGCCCACGATGTCGGTCAGGCCGCCGATGCCGCGCGGTCGACCGATACGGACCGGCAGCCGGAAGCGGTCGCGGGCCAGTTCTACCGTGCCGCGCAGCAGCGACGCGCCGCCGGTCAGAACCACGCCCTGCGCCACCAGTTCGGCGGGGCCGAGGGTGTGGTCAATCTCCTCGCGGATCATGGAAAAGATTTCGGCCAGGCGCGGCTTGATGATGCGCGACAGCTCGAAGGCGCTGATGGCGTGGGTGCTGCCCGACGCGGTGGTGATCTCCAGCGTCAGGTCCTGATCGGCCAGTTCCGGCAGAGCCGAGCCATAGCGCTTCTTGACGTTCTCGGCCTCCTCCATGGGGATCTTGAGGATCTGCGCCAGATCCGCCGTGACGTGCTCGCCGCCGATAGGAATGGTGGCCGAGTGCGCCAGATTGCCGCGCTTGAACACCCCGATGTCGGTGGTGCCGCCGCCCATGTCAATCACGATGACCGTCTGGGTCTGCTCCAGCGCCTCCAGTGTGGCCAGCCCGGAGGCCAGGACGTGCAGCACGAAGCCCTCGACGTGCAGCCCGGCCTCCTGCACGCAGCGGCGCAGGTTCAGCAGCGGCCCGGCGGTCCCGGCCACGATATGCACGTCCACTTCCAGACGGACGCCGTGCATGCCCACCGCGCTCTTGATGCCTTCCTGACCGTCCACCACGTATTCCTGCGGCAGCGTGTGGATGATTTCGAGGTTGGGGTCCAGCGGCACGGCGCGGGCGTTCTCGATGGCGCGGTCCACGTCCGGCTGCCCGATTTCCTGATTGCGCCGGATGGCGGCCAGGCCGTGGCTGGTGATGGCCTTGGCGTGATTGCCCGCGACACACACGTACACGTTGCCCACCTTGACGCCCGCCACCCGTTCGGCGGCCAGCACCGACTGCTTGATGGCGTGGGTGGCGCGTTCCAGGTTGACCACGCTGCCGCGCTTCATGCCCTCGCTGGGCACGCTGCCCTCGCCGATAATGTCGACGCCGCCGCCGGAACTGATCTCGCCGATGACGGTGGTGATTTTGGTGGTCCCGATATCCAGGCCCACAATGATCGTGTTGTCCTTCATTCCTGGACGCTCACCCCCCAGGGGTAGATGTTGATGTTCTGTTTTGGATACATGCCGATGCTCCCAGCATACTTCAGTAAGGATTTGAGGTCACCGCTCCAGACCGAGCCGGCGGGCAGTTTAGCCTTTAGCCCGGTCGGCGTGTAGGTCACCGACTCTACATTGTAACCTCTCAGGGCGTTCAGAACTTTCAGGGCGTCGCCCAGACGGGACGGTCCCCAGCCCTGCACTAGCGGAAGGCCCGCCAGCTCGGCATTCTTTTCTGCCGCCGTGGGCAGCACGGTGCCGTCTGCCGCCAGGCCCAGCACCGTTTGCGGGGCCTTCTGCCAGCGCGCCACCGGACGGCGCTCGTTGACCTGCACCCTGACCGTACCGGGAAAACGCCTGGTGACCAGCGCCGAACGCACCCACGGATCGTCCAGCAGCCCGCGCGCCCGCCACGCCCCGTAGTACAGCCAGCCGAAACCGGGCCTCAGGCCCGCCAGCTCGCGCACCCGCTGATCGCTCAGGTGCTGCTGTCCGCTGACCATGACCGTGCGGATGGGCAGCGCCAACCAGCTCGCGGCCAGTGCCCCGGCCAGCACTGCGCCCCCACCGAGCCACCACCAGCGGCGGCGAGACGGCGGACGCAGCGTCGAGAGTGAGGGTGCAGAAGCGCTGCGGTCATCAGGACCCCCGGGAGGTCCGCTCATTTTGCCCCCGCTGCCCACTGGGACGAGACAGCCGTTGGCCCCGCCGATCCTGCGGCGCACTCCGGCCACAGTTCATATTCCAGTTCCAGCGGCACGCCTACCCGCGTGCGGATCAGGTCCAGCAGCGCGTGAACGTCGCTGGCCGTCGCGCCGCCCAGATTGACGATGAAATTGGCGTGTTCGGGGGCGATCAGCGCGCCCCCCACCCGCACTCCCTTCAGCCCAGCCTCGTCGATCAGCCGCCCGGCCCCCATGCCGCCGGGATTCTTGAAGGCGCAGCCCGGCGTCTTCATCTTGGGCTGGCCCTTGCGGGCGGTATCGGCCAGCGTCATTTTCGCCAGCACGTCCTCGGGCGCGGCGCGCTGCAATTTCAGGCGCACCCGCGTGACGATGTGATTCCGAGGAATGCCGCTGTCGCGGTAGCCCCAGCGCAGGTCATCGGGGGTGACCACCTTCAAGCCGTCCGGTGTGGCGATTTCCAGCGTGTGTAGACCGTCGAACATCTCGCCGTAGCGCGTTCCGGCGTTCATCCACACCGCGCCGCCCACCTGCGCGGGAATGCCCACGGTGCCTTCCAGGTTGCTGAGGCCCAGCTTTTGCAGTGCGCGGATCAGACCCGGCAACGGCACGCCGCCGCCCACCCAGCCGGTCACGATTTCGTCCCCGCCGCTCAGTTCGGGGTCGGGGGTCAGCTCGCGCCCGGCCAGCGGGCCGCTCAGGCGGATCACGTGCTCAGGCACGCCCGCGTCGGCGATCACCAGATTGCTGCCGCCGCCCAGGATGCGGTACGGAGCCGTCATCGCCTCGGCCAGTTGCTCATGGTCCGAGACGAACCAGACCTCGGCCTCGCCCCCCACGCCCAGCGTCGTGAAGCGGGCCAGGGAAAGGCGTTCCACCCGCGCGCCGGATTGGCTCTGAACCAGCGTGGTCATCCCGACACCCCGGCGGCTTCCGGCTCCACCAGCTCACGCGACAGCTTCCACACGTCGCCCGCGCCCATCGTCACGATGATGTCGCCGGACTGGGCCGATTCGCGAAGCACGCTCAGCACCTCGGCGCGGTCCGGCAGGTAGCGCACGCCCGCGTGTCCGTTTTTGGCCATCCGCTCCGAGATCAGCGTGGCGTGGACGCCGTCAATCGGTTCCTCGCTGGCGGCGGCGATGTCCAGCAGCAGCACCTCGTCGGCGTCCATCAGAGCGTCGGCCAGCCGGGGCCAGCTTTGTTTGGTCCGCAGATAGCGGTGAGGTTGAAAGACCACCCTTACGCGCCGCCCGGTCTGCCGCGCAGCCTGCACGGCGGCAGCGACTTTGGTGGCGTTGTGCGCGTAGTCGTCGATGATCAGCGCCCCGTTCAGCGTCCCGATGCGCTGCCAGCGGCGGCCCGGTCCCCCGAAAGAGGCGAGGGCGGCGGCGGCGGCCCCGAATTCTCCGCCGTACAGGTGATTGACCGCCAGCGCCGCCAGCGCGTTCAGCACGTTATGCCGCCCTGGCAGGCCCACGCGCGCCTCGCCCAGCACTTCATCCCGGAAAGTCACGGTAAACGAGGTGCCGTCCGGGTCCGGGCGCAGGTTGACGGCGCGGTAATCGGCCCCCTGCGCCTGCCCGTAACTGAGAATCTCTTTCGCCCCGCCGCACAATTCGTCCAGACCCGGCCAGTCGGCGCACAGCAACACGCGGTCCGACTGCGCCACGTAACGCGCAAAACCGGCGTGCTGTTCTTCCACCGTGGCCCAGTAGGTGGCCTGGGTGCCGCCCACATGGTCATCCTCGGCGTTGGTGAACACCGCCGTCTGGCTGCCCAGCTCGGCAAAGGCGCGGTCCGACTCGTCCACCTCGGCCACGAAAGGACCGGTTCCCACACGCGCGTTGCTGCCAAATTCCGGCACGATGCCGCCCACAAAGGCCGAGGGGTCCAGGCCCGCCCCGGCCAGCGCCACGGCGATCATGCTGGTGGTGGTGGTCTTGCCGTGCGTGCCGATCACGCCGATACTCGGTCCTGCGCGCAGCAGCTCGTCCAGCAGCGCCATGCGCGGGCGGACCTCGGTGCCCGCAATGCGTGCCGCCACCAGTTCGGGGTGGTCTTTTGGCACCGCCTCGGAGGCCACCAGCACGTCGATTTTGCCGTGGGGCCGCCCGGTGACGTGCGCCGCCGCGTGGCCGATGATCACCGCGATTCCCTCGGCCCGCAGTTGCGCGGTCAGCTCGGTGCTGGATTCGTCGCAGCCGCTGACCCGTGCCCCGCGCGCCCGCAGCAGACGGGCAAAGGCGCTCATGCCGATGCCGCCGATGCCCATCAGGTGATAGTGCATCTGGGGCGCGTGGGGGCCGGTGGGTGCGGGGGAGGGTGGAGGAAGGTCAGTCATGTCAGCAGGGGGTGGGGCCATCAGCGCAGCTTGCCTTCGATCAGGTCGGCAAAACGCCCGGCTGCGCCCACCGGGCTTCTCCCCAGCGCCGCGTCGCGCATCTCGGCGCGCACGGCGGGCGAGGAACACTGTAACACCGCCGCCCCCAGCTCGGCATTCACGCGGGGCTGTTCCACCAGCGTGCCGGCCCCCGCCTCCTGCACCATGCGCGCGTTGTGGAACTGGTGGTTTTCCGCCGATTCGGGCAGCGGCACCATGATGGTGGGAACGCCGTGAAAGGCGGCCTCGGCCAGCGTGCCGGTCCCCGCCCGCGTGATCGCCAGGTCCGCCGCCGACCACGCCGCCACCGCGTCCACGAAACCTGTGGCGTGATACCAGTCCAGGTCCTGCACCCGCGAGGCCACTTCGGGAAACCAGCGCGGGCCGGTGGAGTGCAGCACCTGAATGGCCTCGCTGCCCACCGCCTCCGAGACCAGATCGCGGAACAGATCGCGCTCGCCTTGCGGTTCAAATTGCAGGTCAATGCGGGCGGTGGTGGCCGCCGAGCCGCTTTCCAGCAGTCCCTCGGTCCCCAGGATGTTCCGCAGGGTGTCGGGCACATTGTTGTTGAGGAACAGCGAACCCTGCGAGCCGCCCATTACCAGAATCGTCAGCGGCCCGGTTCGCAGGTTCAGACGGCCCAGCGCTGCTAAGCGGTCGATGCGTTCCTCGCGCACCGGCATGCCCACCAGCGTGGCCTTGCGGGGGTCCAGGCCCAGCACCCGCTCGTAGGCGGTTCCCACGGCCCGCGCCCGCCGCACCGCCAGCCGCTGAGTCAGGCCCAGGCGGGCGTTTTGCTCGTGCAGCACGGTGGGAATCCGGAGGCTCTGGGCGGCCAGCACCCCCGGCAGACTGGCAAAGCCGCCGTAGCCCACCACTGCGCCGGGCTTGAGTTTGGACAGCACCGCCCGCGCCTGCGCAATCCCCTGCCCGGCCCGGATCAGCTCGCGCGGGTCCGGGCGGCCCTGCCCGCTGCGGGCCAGCTTGCCCGCTTCCACCCCCTGAAACAGCAGTCCATGATCGGCGGCAATGCGTTCCTCCATGCCGCCGCGCTGCCCCAGGATCATGGCCGCGTGCCCGCGTGCAATGAGTTCGTGCGCGGTCGCCACCGCCGGGTAGATGTGTCCGCCCGTTCCGCCTGTTGCCATCACCACCAGAGCCATTGGGGCGCAGTGTAAAGGATGGGGCCGTGGAAGAGGAGAACAGGAGGTCCTCAGCCTGGAGCGCCGCTGTTTTCTGCCGCCTGAAGGCTGCGCCACATCACTTCCAGGGCTTCAGTCACCCCCGGTCCCTCCAGTACGGAGTCCACACCCACTGCCCGGCGCGGAACCTCGATCAACACGGCGTCCAGTACCCGCGCGTCCATCGTCCGCAGCACCTCGGCCAGTTGTGCGGGTGCGTGAATCGATCTGACTGAGGTATGGAGCGCCAGCACCGGCTTGCCGCTCAGGTCACCGCTGCCCACCACCAGGTCCAGCGCATTCTTGAACGCCCCCGGCAGCCCGTGCGCGTACTCCGGGCAGGCGATCAGCACGGCGGCAGAGTCCTTCAGAGCGGCGCGAAAGGCGGTCACGCTGTCGAATTTTTGATCCTCAAGATCTGGATTGAAGTGGGGGAGGTTGTCCAGACCGCCGAAAATCGTCATCTCAACGTCATCTGGAGCTGTCTGCGCCGCCGCGTGCAGCAATGCCGTGTGAACCGAGGCGGCCCGCAGACTGCCCGATAGCCCCAGAACCCTCATCGACGCAGAACCCTCATTCCTCCTGCCCCCGCTGTTGCAGCAAGTCGCCCAGCCGCCGCAACACTTCCTCGATGTTTTCCATGCTGGTGGCGTAGCTCAGGCGAACCTGACCGGGGGCGGCAAAATCGGTGCCCGGGACCACGGCCACCCGCGCGTCGTCGAGGATGATGCGGGCGGCCTCCAGCTCGTTGGGGTGGATAGGCGTGGTGTCGGCCATCACATAAAAGGCCCCCTCCGGCGTGGGCGTCCTCAGGCCCAGCGCATTCAGCCCCTCCACGATGCGGTCGCGGCGCTGGCGGTACGCCCTCAGGGCCACCCCGATAAATTGCGTGGTCTTCTCGTGCTGCTGGAACGCGGCCAGGGCGGCGTACTGCGACACGCTGCTGGCGTTGCTGGTGCTCTGCGATTGCAGGGCGTTCATGGCCGCGATCACGTCCCTGGGGCCGCCCGCGTAGCCGATGCGCCAGCCGGTCATGGCATACGCCTTGCTGGCCCCGTTCACGGTCAGCGTATGCTCCGGCGCAAAGGTGCCGATGCTGACGTGCTGGGCGTCGTACACCAGATGCTCATACATCTCGTCGGTGACGATCATCAGGTTGTGGCGCTGGGCGACCTCGGCTACCGCCTTCAAGACCTCCGGCGTAAATACCGCGCCCGTGGGATTGCCGGGGCTGTTCAGCACGATCATGCGGGTCATGGGCGTGACGCGGGCCTCCAGCGCCTGCGGATCGAGCTGAAAGCCGCTGGCCGGATGTGTTGGCACGGCCACCGGGAACGCGCCGGTCAGCGCCACCATTTCCGGGTAGCTGACCCAGTACGGCGCGGGAATCAGCACTTCATCGCCCGGATTGAGCAGCGCGAAAAAAGCGTTGAACAGCGCCTGTTTGCCGCCAGAAGTGACGGTTACCGCGTCCGGCGCGTAGTCTAGTCCGTTCTCGCGCCTGAATTTGGCGCTGATGGCCTCGCGCAGTTCGGGAATGCCGCTTACGCCGGTGTACTTGGTCTTGCCCGCCTTGATCGCCTGGATGGCGGCGGCATTGACATGTTCCGGCGTGTCGAAATCCGGCTCGCCCACGCTCATGCTGATCACGTCCACCCCGGCCTTTTGCAGCTCCAGCGCGCGGCTGGTGACCGCCACCGTCGAGGAAGGCTTGAGGCTCAGCGCACGCGCCGACAGCAAAAAGGGGCCGCTCATGGGGTCCAGGGTACAGGGGCAGGGGAGGAAGGGTCTGAAGGTCTAGAGCATTTGTCAAAAGAGTTCTCCTCTTTTGACCGAACGGAGTAATACTGACTCCGATTAATTCCTTGACAAGGGCCACCAATGGAAGAGGGTCTGCTGGGAGATGAGATCTGGCTGGGTTTCCAACCAGGCGCATTGCTGGCCCAGCGTCTGAGTGAAGTCATCCATCGTGTCGAACCAGCGATTGGCCACTGTGTCGTCCGTCAGGTCCCACATGCGCTCCACGGGTTGCAACTCGGGTGAGTAAGGGGGCAGGGTGATGATCTGGACACCTGGTGGCTGTCCCTCCTCTGGAGGGACATGGAAACCCGCTCCGTCCTCTACCACCAGAACATGGTGAT
>NZ_JNIW01000038.1 GCF_000701425.1 Deinococcus frigens DSM 12807
GTGGACCGTAAATGCTGGTGGGGTCGATGGCTGGATTCTCCAGCCACCGACGAACTCGGCGTTCGGTGCTCTGGGCGAACGTGGCACGGGAGTGAATGTAAGGGAGCCAGGCGGGGATGGAACTACGCTGGGAGAGCAGCAGGCCCGTGACCATCCAAGCCAGCGTGTGGGCGTTGCGGACGTCATTCCACAATCCACTCTGGAGGTGGGCGAAGACGGCTTGATAAAGTCGGGGCGCGTCCCCGGTGGCATTTTCGGTTGTCACAGGTAGAAAGTGTCCCCTACCGGGGACGCTTTCTCATACTTTGTGTCAGGCCGTCAGCTCGTGTCCTTTACTTTTGGCGGTTAAAGCATTTGTCAAAAGAGTGCTCGACTTTTGACCGAACCGGCGGGCAAGCGTCCATATGGGCGTCTGTTCATGACGACCGTCTGTTCTGCAAAGGACAGTGAGTGAATTTGGCCGAGTAAGTGGGACTGGCAAAGCTCCGCAGGAGAGAATGGAAGCATCGGGAGTCTCTTTTCATGGTCTTGTCATTCGGACAAATGTCCTAAATCCGTTGACGGCCACCCGCTGGGACAGCCCCAGCCGCATGTGCGTTTGCCCAAGGCCATATTCAGGGTGCCGTCAGACGCGCTGCCTAAGCTGGGAGGATGAAGAACTCTCTGCTGCCCGTCTTTCTGCTGAGTGCGGGCCTGTTCAGCGCCTGCACCATGACCGGTCCCGGCAACCTGCGGGTCCATGAGGCGCTGCTATACGGCGGCGCGCAGGAGCGCATCGTGTGGGTCTACGGTTCCCTGACGGGCGGCACGGGCGGCACGGGCGGCAGCCTGAAAGTGAACGGCCAGCCCGTGGAACTGCGCGCCCAGGTAGAGGACGCGGTGGCCGTTCCCGGCACCCTGAGCGTGAACGGCAAGGCCACGTACCGCCAGCCCACCTCTGGCATCACCGCGCCCCTGAACGTGACCCGCCGCGCGGACGGTACTTTCGATGTGGTGACGCCCGGCGGCCTCAGCGCCGTGTATTACACCGACGGACGGAACTGGAGCAGGCTGGGCGGCCTGAGCGGCACGGTGCGCGCCTCCGCCGTGGGCGGTCTTCAGAGCGAGGGCCAACTGACGCCGGAAGAGGCCGCAGTGCTGAGTGGGGCGCTGCTGGGCCAGGGACCGCTGGCGGTGGGCGTGCTGGCAGACGTGCCCGCCGCCGACGCTTCGCTGGCCGTAGAACCCGCGCCCACGGAATACCGCCGCACCGCGCTGTATGTGCTGCCGAATGTCGCCACCATTGCGGGGCGGCCCACCCCGTCTCAGTCGCTGCCTGCCGGGCCACTGAATCCCACCTCACCCTCGCCCACCCCACTGCCCACAGGAGCGCGCGTGAACTTTACTGAAATCGTCAGCGGCACCCAGTCCGGCGTGACCGAAGCCACCGTCAGCGTGGCCGCCACGCGGGCGGACGCCGCCACCCTGTACGCGCAGGCATACGCGCGCCAGACGGGCGCACCCACCGCTCCCGATCCCGGCTCTGCCACCCTGGTCGGGGTGTTCCTGGGGCAGCGCTCCACCGGCGGCTACGGCGTCACCGTCACCGGGGCCAGCGCGTCGGGCGGCACCCTGACGCTGGTGGCCCAGCTCCGCTCGCCCAAGCCGGGGTCCATCACCACCCAGGCCATCACCAGCCCGTGGACCATCGTGCGGGTGGACGGCAAGTATCAGGACGTGCGCGTGGTGGACGAGGCCGGGCAGCCGCTGCGCTGACCAAATGTCGCAGTTGGGGAGGCAGGGGATGGTTTTCTTCAGCCTCTTTTGCCCTTGCTCAGCGCGCGGGCAGGAGGCGACACCGCCGCACTCCGGTCCCTGAATGCCGCAGAACCTGAACCGCCTATCATCACCGCCAGGCTGCCCGCCAGCAGCAACACTGGAACTTCCAGCGCCGCGATGTTGAGGCGTCCGGCCAGCAGCGGCGCGAGGGTCACTCCTGCGGTGGTCAGCGCCAGCGCCCCGGCCAGCCCACGGGCACCCAGGCCCAGCACCAGCAGCGGGCCGCCCACCAGTTCCAGAACGGCCACCAGCGGCGCGAACAGCAGCGGCAACGGCACGCCCGCCACCCCGTAAGTGGCGGTCACGCTGCCCAGGCCCAGCTCGAAAACCTTGTGAAAGCCGTGCCATGTGAACACCAGTCCCACCACCACACGGATCAGGGCCAGGGCAAATTCAGGCTGGGGCCGCATGCCGGGTAGTGTAATGGCCCGCACATTAGGTCTGATGAAGAGGCCGGCAACGCCCGGCCCGCCTTCAAAAACTCAGACCTTTAAATACCCGTTCCCCGCCTCATGCCACAGAACCCCGCGCCCATCGGGCCTAGAATGGAGCCTGTGCGCCTGGAGTCCCTTTCAACTTTGAATTACCGCAACCTCGCGCCGTGTACGCTGCGCTTCGGGGCAGGCGTGACCGGCGTGTTCGGCGAGAACGGGGCGGGCAAGACCAACCTGCTGGAGGCCATTTATCTGGCCCTGACCGGGCAGACCGACGTGGGCCGCCTGGAACAACTGGTGCAATCCGGCGAGAGTGAGGCCTACGTGCGCGCCGATCTGGAATCCGGCGGCAGCCTGAGCGTGCAGGAAGTCGGGCTGGGGCGCGGGCGGCGGCAACTCAAGGTGGACGGCGTGCGCGTGCGCGCGGGCGACCTGCCGCGTGGCAGCGCCGTGTGGATTCGCCCGGAGGACTCCGAGCTGGTCTTCGGCTCGCCGTCACTGCGCCGCGCCTATCTCGATTCCCTGCTCGCGCGCCTGAGCGCGCGCTACGGACAGCAACTGGGCCGCTACGAGCGCACGGTCTCGCAGCGCAACGCGGCCCTGAAAGGCGGCGAGGAATGGGCCATGTCCGTCTGGGACGACGCCCTCATCAAGCTGGGGACCGAGATCATCACCTTCCGCCGCCGCGCGCTGACCCGGCTGGGCGAACTGGCCACCGATGCCAACGCCGCGCTGGGCAGCCGCAAAACGCTGACCCTGACGCTGCTGGAAACCACCACTCCCGAAACTTACGGCTCTGATCTGACCTCCCGCCGGGCCGAGGAACTGGCACGCGGCTCCACGGTCAGCGGTCCGCACCGCGATGATCTGGTCCTGACCCTGGGCGGCTTTTCTGCCAGCGAGTACGCCAGCCGGGGCGAGGGACGCACGGTGGCCCTGGCCCTGCGCCGCGCCGAGCTGGAGCTGCTGGCCGAACGCTTCGGCGAGCAGCCGGTGCTGCTGATCGATGATTTCAGTGCCGAGCTGGACCCCGGACGCCGCGCCTCTTTGCTGGAACTGGCGGCGGGCGTGCCGCAGGCCATCGTGACCGGCACCGAACGCCCGCCCGGCGCGGCGGCGCAGTTCTGGGCGCAGTCGGGGCGGTTCACGCCAGTCGATCTGCCCGAACCGCTAGAGCTGGAGGAGGTGCGCTGATGGCCTGGGACCGTTACAACGAAGGCCGCAACAACCGGGGCCGCCGTCTCAGCGGGCCGCGCGGCATTGGTGAACTGATGGGGACGACGCTGGGAACCGCCCGGATCGCCAAAGGCATCGGGCGGGCGCGGGCCATTCTGGCGTGGCCGGGGGCGGTGGGGCCGGAAATTGCGCGCATCACCCGTCCGCGCACCCAGCAGGGCAGCGTGCTGTTCGTGGACGTGCGCGACAGCGCCGCCGCCCACCACCTGAGCATGCAGCGCCATCACTTTCTGAAAGCTTTGAATGCCCTGCTGTCCGACGCACCCCTGAGCGACATCCGTTTCAGCGTGGGCAGTGTGCGTGAGCCGGTGATGGCCCCCGCGCCGCCGCCGCTGCCCGCCCCGGACCGCGCCCGCGCCCGCGAGCTGGTGCAGGACATGGGCGCGGACCTGCGCCCCGCCGCCCTGCGCGCCGCCGAGGCCGTGACCCGGTCGCGCAAGTGGCGCGAGGAACAGGGCTGGCGGCCCTGCCCGGTCTGCGGCGAGGCCAGCCAGGAGCAACCCTGCCGCGCCTGTGCGCTGACCCTGGACGATCCCAACGTGCGCCGCGCGGCCAAAACCCTGATGGGCCAGCCCGAGCACCTGTCGGGCCTGCCCGAGACGCTGGGCGACAGCGGCGCGAACGCGGCCCGCTATCTGGCCCTGCGGCGCTTAGAGGAGCAACTGGAACTGCTGGCCCTGGAATGTGTTCGCAGCGGTCAGGAAGACGGCTACCGCGAGTTTCTGGCCCAGCAGGCGAATGTTTATCTGTCTTTGCAGTTGCGCTGCCCGCGCGCCGAGGTCAAGCGTTCGGACCGCGCGAAGTTGCCCGAGCGGGCACGAAATGTGCTCAACGCCGGACCATGAGGGTGTGAAGTATGGAAGAGGCGTGGTTGCCGCTCCAGACACTCGCCCGCGTCTCGGCGGTATCGTGGCCCCATGACGGACGCCTCCCGCCCCCCTGAACCGCCTGAGAAACAGTCCTCGTCTGAGCAGCCCGCCCCTCAACAACACCGCGCCGCCTCACCACGGAGTGTCAGGGTGGCGGTGTTGACCATCAGCGACACGCGCACGCCCGAAACGGACACCAGCGGTCAGTACCTGCTGACCGAGGTGAGGGCGGCGGGGCATCAGGTCACGGATTACCGGGTGGTCCGGGACGACGCCATGGACATCCGCACCGCGCTGGTGCAGTTCGTGCGCGAGGCGACGGTGGTGCTGTCCACGGGCGGCACCGGCCTGACCGGACGCGACGTGACCGTGCCGGTGGTGGAGTCCATGATCACCAAGCCCATCCCCGGTTTTGGCGAGCTGTTCCGCATGCTCAGCTACCGCGAGGTGGGCGGCGCGGCCATGCTCTCGCGGGCATTGGGGGGACTGTGCCGGGGCGCGGCCATCTTCGCCATGCCCGGCAGCCTGAACGCCGTCAGGACCGCCTGGGAAGGCATCCTGCGCGACGAGATCGGCCACCTGGCCTTCGAGATCGAGCGGCACGGACAGCCAGGGGTGGTGGCCCCGGCGCAGCTTCTTCCCGGCGACTCGGTGGCTGCACCGCCGCTGGCCGCACCGCCAGCGTCCGGGCAGGCTGTATCCGTACCCTCCACACCTGCCGCTCCGGCACCGGCCAATGGGTCTGTGGAGTCAGAAACATCCCAGCCACAGTCCCGAGATCCGGGCGACCCGATGACCCCACTGGGCCGCCACAAAAATGAAGACCCAGAGCTGTAAGTTCCAGGTCCGCACCTCCCGACTTTGAGCGCCGTCATCCTGAGCGCAGTTGAAATGCTTTTGCTGACCTCTAACTTGTAACTGTTTCACGCACAGAGGGTAATTCCAGGGTCCCTCCCTCCTGAAGTCCGTCCATCACGGCCAATCTTCCATTCCATCCGGCCCCAGGGGGATACCTTGGGCCAGGTTGAAGGCGGGCCAGGCCACCCACGAGGAGACTGAGGTGCAAGAGTTGCAGGCTATATGGACCGGATTGGGCGGCTTCGGCGCAGTGCTGGACCTGGCCCCACTGCCCGAGGTGACGGGGTTGTACGCCGTGTTCCTGGGCCTGATCGCGTTGCAGTGGCTGCTGCGCGTGGGGCGCGAGGCCCGGCTGGGCTACCTGCCGCGCATGGCGTGGTGGGCCGTGCCCGGGCTGGCGCTGCTGTTGCTGACGCCCACGCTGGATGTGCCCGCGCTGTTTGGCCTGGGCGCGGCGGCGCTGCTGCTGGCCGAGTTCTGGCCGCTGCCGTACCGCCGCGCCTCCGCCCGTCCCGCGCCCGCCTGGCCACTGGTGTCGGTTTTTATCGGCCTGGTGCTGGCCTTGAGCGTGTTGCAGACGCCGTCGCTCGAGCCGGTGGCCTTCGTGACGGCCCTGAGCGCGCTGCTGGCAGGGGTGGCGGGACTGCTGGGTGTCACGCTGTTCCCGGCAGGAGGCGTGGCCGTGGCCGCCAGAAACCGCCCCGCGCTGAATTTCCAGACGCGCTGGCACCGCACCGTCACCCCTGAATGGCCGGACCTGAGCGTGACCCTCAGCGAACAGGGCGCGCACCTGAGGAACATCTCCAAACGCCCGGTGCGGCTGGCGGGCTGGTCCCCCGCCGGAATCAATGCGTGGTACCGCGTGCGCGGCCCCGACGGTCAGGTGCTGTCCGAACTGCGCGCCGGTCAGGAGGCCCTGCTGCCCGTGGGCGAGCGCGACAGCGGCGTGCGCGTGTGGTACGGTCCGGCAAAGACGCAGGAGGCCCACCTGTTCCGCGCCGACTGGACCCCGGTGGGGCGGGCCGATCAGCGCGTGCTGAACTGAGGACAAGGACTTCCGGTTCCTGCCCTCTCACGCCCGCCGCAAGAAGCCGGGATAGGCTGGGCAACATCGTGAGTCTGGTGTTTGAATGGGCGGCCCTGCGGGCGCTGACGGAATCGGTGGGGACCGGCGGTACGCTGCGCCAGGAAGCCCAGGATTTCCGGGTGGACGAGGTAGGGGCGTACCCGCTGTCGGGTGAGGGCGATCACCTGTACCTGCACGTCGAGAAGACCGGGCATACGACGGCCCATGTCCTGCGCGAGTTGAGCGCCCAGGTGGGTGTGCGGGACCGCGATATCGGGGTGGCGGGCCTGAAAGACCGGCACGCGGTCACGACGCAGTGGCTCAGCGTTCCTGCCAAGTACGAGCGGCGGCTGGGCGAGTTCTCACTGGACGGCGTGCGGATTCTGGACACTGGCCGTCACGGCAACAAGCTGGGCATGGGCCACCTGCGCGGCAACCGCTTCGTGGTCCGCGTGCGGGACGCGGCGGGCGGCGCAGCCGAGGCCGAGGGGGTCCTGAGTACGCTCAGCGCCCACGGCGTCCCCAACTACTTCGGCCCGCAACGTTTCGGGCTGGGCGGCCTGAATGCCGAGGAGGGCCTGCGCGTGCTGCGCGGCGAATCGCGCCTGCGTGACCCGCGCGTGCGCCGCTTTCTGGTCTCCAGCGTGCAGAGCGCTGTTTTCAACGCTTTTCTCAGTCTGCGCCTGGAACGTGGCCTCTTCACCTCGTTGCTGTCGGGCGACATGGCCAAGAAGCACGACACCGGCGGCGTCTTTCTGGTAGAGGACGCCGCCGCCGAGTCGCCCCGCGCGGGGCGCGGTGAGGTCAGCGCCACGGGGACGCTATTCGGCAAGAAGACCAGGCCACTGACCCTGGACGCCGGGGCGCTGGAGGCCGAGGCACTGGCCCTGTTTGACCTGACGCCCACGGTCTTCGCCTCCCGCCGTGGGGACCGCCGCCTGACCCGCGTGTTTGCTGAAGGGGCGAGCGTGGCCCCGCAGGAGGGCGGCTACACGCTGGCCTTTACCCTTCCCAAAGGCAGTTTCGCCACCAGCGTGCTGCGCGAGGTCATGAAGACCGAGGTGGACCGTTCTGATACGGACGCCGACAGCGCTGACGAAATGGGAGGCGGGGAATGAAGCTGAACGCGGCGGCACTGGCGGCCCTCCTGCTGCTTCAGGGCGCGGTCGCCCAGACCTCTGCCGGGTTGAGTGCCGATCTGCGGTTGATGCCCAGCTACGGCGGCGCGCTGCTGACGGGCCGGATCAGGGTCTCCGGGGCCGACGAGCTGATGGGCGTCTGGAGCAGCCTGGGCCGCGCCCGCTTGATGAAATGCTCGCCCCGCTGCAAAGTTGTTCAGTCCTTGCCGATCACCGGCAGCGTGATCCTCAGCGGCAACTCGGGCTACCGCGTGGTGCTGGGCGGCAGGTTCAAGGCAGGACAGAAGGTCAGCCTGGTGTTGCGCTTCCGGCAGGGCGTGGCGCTGAGCCAGACCGCCAATGTGGGCCGCTGACGCTAGACGGGATGGATCAGCGCGCCGCCTTCCTGGCTGCGACCTACGGCACAGGGAGCGAACGCCTCCGCCTCGCCCTCGCCCCTGGACCCCTGGCCGCCGCGCCGTCCTGGGCCGCCGGAAGGTGGGCCATCGTCACCGCCTGGAATCCGGGCGGGCAGACTCAGACTCAACCCCAGGCCGACAATCTGCGGGCCGAGCGCGAGTTGCTGGACCTGATCGCCTCGCGCCCATACCTTGCCGGTGTCAACGGCAAGGGCGTGTGGGCCGAGCCGTCCGTGATTCTGCCCGGCCTGGGCTTGCGGCAGGCGGCAGAACTGGGACGGCGCTTTGGTCAGGCCGCCGTCCTCTTTGGTGTGGGGCGGAGGGTGGCCCTGGTGTGGTTGGAGGCAGGCGGCGTGTGGGTAGAGCGGTTCTGGGCACAGCTTGCAGACGCGTGACTGGGGTGAATGGGTCCACAGTGTGTTCGGGTCGACGCGCGGAGTATCCGGGGATGGGGCCGCGCCTCCGCCATTCTCTGCGGCGTTCGCTGCCTGCTTTCCCCGTGATCGTCGCCGTCAGTCGGCTCTCGGATCGCCTGCTTGGTGGCGGTGTTCAACCCGTCCAGGCGACTTCTATCTGGGCCAATGCCGCCGCGTTGCCATAAGCCAGTCGCCCAGGTCCTGATCGGCGCGGTTGAGTTTCTCGCGCTTCCGCCGTGCCACATCTTCCAAACCGTCTCGCCGCCATACGTTAAGCTGCTCTGTTGCTGCGGGCGGCTTTTCTTGTCGCCCCTGGATTGCCGCTTTTGCTTCAGCCCGTCTCAAGCGGGCCGGGCGCGGCCATGACATATCAGCCCCCACGCTTGGGGCAAGAGGAGGGCGAAGTATGACCACCCAGACCCTGAACATCAAAAGTTACATGCTGGGGCCAGACGCCCCGAATGAATTGAGTACCGAGGACAGCGGGCGCGTGGCCCAATTTTTACACACGCATCTGGAGGAGTACGGCGACGCTCTGGAGGACATACAGGCTTGCCTGGTGTACGCCCGGGAGCGTGGCGGCAGCGTCACTTATGCCGAGGAAAACGGCGAAATCCTGGGCGCAGTGATCACCAACCGCACGGGCATGGGCGGCTTTATCCCCGAAAATATTTTGGTGTACATCGCCGTCCACGGCCAGACGCGCGGGCGTGGGCTGGGCCAGCAATTGATGGAGACCGTGCTGGCGAACGTGGAGGGCAGCGTGGCCCTGCACGTGGAGGCCCACAATCCGGCCAGAAAGCTGTATGAGCGGCTGGGCTTTACCAACAAATACCTAGAAATGCGGCTAACCCGCTGAGGAGGTGACCCCGTGGCATACCTGACGCTGAACCGCCCCAAATTGCAGGCCAATTTCGACTTTCTGGAAACACTGTTTACCTCACACGGCATCGACTGGGGCATTACCACCAAGCTGCTGTGTGGCAACAAGCTCTTTTTGAACGAGATCATTCGCCTGGGCCGCCTGGAACTGCTGGACTCGCGCATCAGCAATCTGCGGGCCATCAAGGAGCTGTCGCCGGGGGCGCAGACGGTGTATATCAAGCCGCCCGCCTCCGCCCTGATCGAAGAACTGGTGACCTGGGCGGATGTGAGCTTCAACACCGAGCTGGCCACCATCCGCGCCATTTCCGACGAGGCCGTGCGCCAGGGCCACGAACACCTGATCATCATCATGATCGAGATGGGTGACTTGCGTGAGGGCGTGTTGCGGGGGGACATCGAGGCGTTTTACGCCCAGGTCTTCCAGCTCCCGAACATCAGGATCATCGGCATCGGCACCAACCTGAATTGCCTGAACGGCGTGATGCCCAGCGAGGACAAGCTGATCCAGTTGGGCCTCTACAAGAAGATCATCGAGCTGAAGAACAACGTGGACATCCAGTGGGTCAGCGCCGGGACTACCGTGACCATCCCGCTGCTGATGGCGGGCGGCCTGCCGGGGGCCATCAACCACTTCCGTATCGGCGAGGCGCTGTTTTTTGGGCAAGACTTGGTGGCCGAAGATACCTTCGCCGGAATGCACGACGACGTGCTGGAGCTGCACGCCCAGGTCATCGAGCTGGCCGAGAAGCCCACCGCGCCGTCCGGGACGCTGGGCAAGAATCCGTTTGGCGTCACTGCCGACTCGGAGAACATCGGCAGCACCAGCCACCGCGCCATCCTGGACGTGGGCTACCTGGACATCTCGCCGCAGTATCTGGAGCCGGTGGACCCGCGCCTAGAAGTGATCGGCGGCAGCAGCGACATGCTCGTGCTGAACGTGGGCGACAACGAGGCCGGGTTGAAGGTGGGCAGTTACGTCAAATTCCGCCTGAAGTACATGGGCGCGCTGCACCTGATGAACTCGCCGTATATCGATAAGTTTGTGCTGGACGAGTCGGGGGAGCAGATTGGAGAGCTGGCGGAAGCGGTGGCGGGGTAGGAGGGCAGGCTGCGCCTGCCACCCCTCACCCCAGCCCTCTCCCGCGAGGGGAGAGGGAGCTAAAAGCACTCGTCTGTGACAACGTAAACGCGAATTAAGCCGCCTCTTGCCTCCCTTCTAAGGGGAGGTGCCCCGAAGGGGTGGAGGGGTTAAACCGTGGGAGCCACCCCTCCCCGCTGAGCAACAAAACCTCTGAACGCCTTACCCCTTTAAAGTCAATCCCAATCTGCCCTTTCCCCACTCCATCAACCCCGTATTCTGTCCGGCGGTGTCTGCACTTGCCTCAAACCGCCCGTCTATCTCTGACGCACACCCCGACTTCCAACCCGAAACCGCGCACCTGACCGGCACGGTGGACGCCATGCTGCGCCAGATCGACTTCTGGGAAGACCGGGACCGCCAGATGGGGGCGGACCTGGAAACCAGCATTATCCTGGCCGACGAGGCGGGCGAACACGCCGCGATGCTCTCGCCGCACGTGCATCACCCATACTTTGGCAGCCTGAAGGTGCGCGTGGGTGGGCGCGAGCAGACGCTGTATATCGGTAAGCACGGCTTCCGCGACGTGAAGGGGCCGCACAGCGTCGTGGGCTGGGACAGCGAGGTGGGCAGCCTCTTTTACTCCGACGCGCTGGGCTGGACGCCGCGCCGGGGCGGCGAGGGCGTGATCAAGCGGCGGCGACAACTGGACATCGCGGCCAAGACCCTGCACCGCGTCACCGATCTGTACGACGACGAGGCCGGGGGCGACACCGGGGGCCGCGAGGAAGTGCTGCTGCGAAGGTTAGAGGAAGGCAGCACCGCCGGAATGCGCGACGTGGTAGAGACCCTCCAGCCCGAGCAGAACACCGCCATGCGTTATCCCGCCGGAACCCCGGTGATCATTCAGGGCGCGGCGGGTTCGGGCAAGACCACCATCGGCTTTCACCGGCTGGCCTGGATGACCAACGCCGAACGCGGGCCGCACGTGGCGCGCGCGGAGGCGTGCATGGTGCTGATGCCCAACCGCGTCCTCGCCACCTACGCTGCGCGAATCCTGCCCGAACTGGGCATCGGGGCGGTGAACGTGACCACCCCGGAAAGCTGGGCGATAGGACTGCTGGGCCTGGAAAAATTAGAGGTGACAGACCGCACCCTGACCCTGCTGCTGACCGATCACGACAACACCCGCCGCGCGCTGGCCTGGAGGCGGGCCAAGCTGCTGGGAGACGCCCGCATGCTGGACGTGATCCGCACCCACCTCTGGAACCGTTTTAACGCCGCACTGCGCGGTCAATCGCTGCGAGAAGAGGTGGCCCTGAACAGGCGCGAGCCACAAGTCTTCGCCCTGAGCGACACCGAGTTGTACGCCATCCTGCGCGACGTGTTCGCCGCCGATCCCCTGAGCGGCTACCGCGCGGGCTTTCGCCGGGCCGTGGAGGAGCTGGCCCTGTCCCGCCTGAATGTTCCCGAGGACGAGGAGACGAGTGTGCTGCGCCAGCTCTCCGCGCCCATTACCGCGCTGCTGGGGCGCGTCTTTGCCAGCACCACGCCCGTCACCGAGGCCCGCCGTCTGCTGGGCAGCCCCGAGGCGCTGGCCGCCAGTGGCCTCCTGACCGAACGCGAAATCGCCCTGCTGGCCACCGATCCCCTGAGCGGCATTCCTACCCCGCGCCGCGCCCACGCCGACGCCATCGAGCTGCCCCTGATGCTGGCGGTGCAGGCGTTCACGGGCGGCATCGGGCGCTTGGACGGGCGCACCCTGGAACCCTTTGACCATGTGGTACTGGACGAGGCGCAGGACTACTCGCCGCTGCTGTACGCGCTGCTGGGCCGCGCCACCCGCCCAGGCCACCTGACCGCGCTGGGCGACCTCAACCAGGGCATGCACGGCTACAAGGGACCCAGTAACTGGGAGGCAGTGCAGGCCGTCCTGCCCGGCGCGGCGGTGCTGACGCTGGGCCGCACCTACCGCAGCACCCGCCAGATCACCGAACTGGGCGCGCGTATCGCCGCCACCTACAACCGCGCCGCGCAGGTGCAGGGTGTGGACCGCGACGGGGCCGAGGTCCAGCGCTACACTGCGCCAGCCGATGCGCCAAACGGCGAATTGCCGCTGATCGCGCAGGCGGTCAAGGACGCGCAGGCCGCCGGACACACCAACATCGCCATCGTGACCCGCCGCAGCGTGGAGGCGGATCGACTGGCCGAGGCGCTGCGCGACTTTGATACCGACGCCCAGCCGATCACCACGCAAGACCACCGTTTCAGGGGCGGGCTGGTGGTGCTGCCGGTCAGCCTGGCCAAGGGGCTGGAATTCAGCGCGGCCATCGTCAGCAGCGCCAACGCCGGGACCTACGACGAGAGCACCGAATACGAGCGCCGATTGCTGTACGTCAGCGCCAGTCGCGCCCTGCACTGGCTGGCGCTGGTCAGCGCGGGCGAGTTGCACCCGCTGGTGGCGGAGGGACAGGCATAAAAAAACCGCCCCGGTGTGGGGGCGGCTCTAGGATGGATGTCTTTAGATGCCGCAGTCAGCCACAGGAATAGCCTGCACGCTGGAAACCACGTCGCTTGTTGTGCCGTCTCCACTCTTGGCCTGCACGCTCACAAAGGTGGCACCCTTGACCGTGAAGGTGTTGACTGGGGTAACCACGATGGCCTGTGCGCCCAGCTTGCCTGCACTGATGCTCAGTGGAGCGGTCCCTGGGGTAACCACGAACTCAAAAACAGACGGGTCGTTGGAATAAACGTCTCCCAATGGCTGCGAATACACGAATCTGGTGGTTCCAGTATCCCGCCCTTCCAGCCGTGCACCGAACTCGTTGATGGTGCCGTTGTAATCCACGTCAACACTCAACCGGGTGTTCAGGTTGTCACAGATGATGGACGACCCCTTGGCGTAGACCGCCCCGGTTTTGGTGTCGGTGTAGGCCGCAGGCAAGGTGTACTGACTCTGATAACTTTTAAGCTGCAAATTGCTTACCGGCACGATGCCCGGATCAACAATCACATCCACACCGCCGCAGCTTGCCAGCACGCCTGTCAGTCCCACCGCCGCAATCAATAGTCTTTTCATGCTGCCTACTGTGACCCGTGAATCTGACCCCCGCGTGACGCTGCCTTCAGGGAATCTGAGGACGGCTCATAAAAAACGCCGAGGCGAGAGGCCCCGGCGTGGGGAGACGGTATGGCTTAGATGTTTTCGTTGGTGGTCTGGGTGACGGCGCAATTGCTGTAGACCTCAACAGTCCGCAGGCTATTGTCCACGGTAAAGCTGGAGGTTCCAGTATTGACGATGAGCTGCGGGTAGAATCCACCGACATTGCCCGTCGCGCTTACCACCTTCACAGTGACGGCAACGGGATTCACGACAATGCTCTGCGGCAGGAAGGCACCGTTGGCCGAGTTTGCGTCAAACGTGACCCTGTATTTGCCGTTTCCAATGCTCGCCAACTGCGGACCCGTGGCCGTCGTGCTGTAATTGCTGTCGTATTGATTGCCCGTCCGTCCCTTCAGGCCGATGGTGATGTCCTGGATGGTGCCTCGCAGAGTGAAATTCACGGCCACTTGTGTGGAACGATTCCGTCCCGTCGTATTGCCAGTTACATTATCGCAGGCGATGAATGCACCGCTCGTCGATCCCAGGCGGTACTCGGTGCGAATGCCGTCAATGCTGCCGTTGGCGCTGCCGTCCGGCGCACCTCCACTTCCGCAGCTCGCCAGAATTCCAGTCAAAGCCGCTGCTGCCGCTGCCATCATCATTTTCTTCATACGCACCACTGTCGCTCATCTCGCAGCGAATTGGGTGACCGTTACATTTACGGAACATGAGCGCCGATGCGCGCCAGCACGGGCTGGAGTGGCTTTTTTCTCAAACATCTTCGCATGCGCTGCTCATGGTTGCCGGGTCCCTGATGGCGGCCCGTTAAACTGCCCGGTATGACCCTCAGCGAACTGGCCGGAAAACCCGCCCCTCAGCGCCTGCTGACCAACATCCCGCGTCTGGTGGCGCACTATTACGAGACGCGCCCGGACGTGAGTGATCCCCTTCAACGCGTGGCCTTCGGCACCAGCGGCCACCGGGGCACCAGCCTGAACGGCAGCTTCAACGAGGCGCATATCCTGGCCGTGGCGCAGGCGGTGGCCGAACACCGCGCCGCAGCGGGCATCAGCGGGCCGCTGTTCATGGGCCTGGATTCCCACGCCCTGTCCGAACCCGCCTGGATGAGCGCACTGGAGGTGCTGACCGCCAACGGCGTGCGCGTGTGCGTGCAGCCCGGCGTGATGACGCCCACGCCGCTGATCAGCCACGCCATTCTGGAACACAACCGCGCAGGACGGGGCGGCACGGCGGACGGCATCGTGATCACGCCCAGCCACAATCCCCCGCAGGACGGCGGGTTCAAGTACAACCCCCCCAGCGGTGGCCCCGCCGACACCGACGTGACCGGGGCGGTGCAGGCCCGCGCCAACGCCATCCTGGAAAGGGAATTGCGCGACGTGAAACGCCTGTCCCTGGAAGACGCGATGGGCAAGCTCGAAGAGTTCGACTTCATCAGCCCCTACGTGCGCCAGCTTCCCGAAGTCATCGATCTGGACGCCATCAAGGGAAGTGGCGTGCATGTCGGCATCGATCCGCTGGGCGGGGCCAGCCTGCCCGTCTGGGAGGCGATTGTCGCCGAGTACGGCCTGAACTTCGAGATCGTCAACAAGACCGTCGATCCCCGCTTCGCCTTTATGAGCGTGGACCGGGACGGCAAGATTCGCATGGACTGTTCCAGCCCCTACGCGATGGCGGGGCTGCTGCGCCTCAAGGGCGATTTCGACGTGGCCGTGGGCAATGACCCGGACGCGGACCGCCACGGCATCGTCACCGCCGACGGGCTGATGAATCCCAACCATTACCTGGCCGTGATGATCCACTACCTGTTCAGCAACCGCCCCGGCTGGCGCGACACGGCGGGCGTGGGCAAGACGCTGGTCAGCAGCGCATTGATTGACCGGGTGGCCCATGGGCTGGGCCGCAATCTGGTAGAGGTTCCGGTGGGCTTTAAATACTTCGTGGACGGCCTGCTGACCGGCGATCTGGGCTTTGGAGGTGAGGAATCCGCCGGGGCCAGCTTTTTGCGCCTGAACGGCGGCGCGTGGAGCACCGACAAGGACGGCCTGATTCCCGGTCTGCTGGCCGCCGAGATGACTGCAAAAACCGGCAAGACACCCAGCCAGCACTTCGCGGACCTGACCGAGAAGTACGGCGCAACCGCCTATGACCGCCAGGACGCGCCCGCCACGCCCGA
This sequence comes from Deinococcus frigens DSM 12807, assembly GCF_000701425.1. Taxonomy (GTDB): domain Bacteria; phylum Deinococcota; class Deinococci; order Deinococcales; family Deinococcaceae; genus Deinococcus; species Deinococcus frigens. The sequence goes on from NZ_JNIW01000038.1 coordinate 15,498, forward strand.
GCAGAAGAAAATCCTGAGCAACCTCTCGCCCGAAGACGTGAAGGCGCAGACGCTGGCGGGCGATCCGATCACCGCCCGATTGACCCGCGCCCCCGGCAACGACGCGCCCATCGGCGGCCTGAAGGTCACCACCGCCGAGGCATGGTTCGCCGCCCGTCCCAGCGGCACCGAGGACGTGTACAAGATCTACGCCGAGAGCTTCAAGGGCGAGGGCCATCTGAAGCAGGTGATGGAGGAGGCCCGCGAGGTCGTCTCCGAGGCGCTGGGGGGCAAGTAATGGTGGAGGAGACCGCGCCGGGAAAGACCCCGCCCCACACCGTCATCACCCGCGAGGAGTTGCGCGGCGTGGAGTTCGACTGGTTTGCCGCCGACGCGCGTGGCCACGTCGCGCAGTTCATGGCGTCGGGCGACGACACGGTTCCCGAAGCGGCCCTGGCTTCCGAGGAGCTGCTCGAAGCCCTGCACGTCTGGATCGACACCCGCCCCGAAACCGAAGCCCCCAACGCCCCGGCGGGCGGCTTCGACGAACACCTGACGCCGCCGCAGCGCCGGGGCGCATTTGTGTATGACCGGGTGCCGGATGGGTCTGGGGTCTACCGTCTGGTGGCCGCGCCGCGCATGCCGTTCACGGTGGCGGAGCTGCCCGCCCACTTGCGGGCCTATCTGGAAGGTCTGGTGCTGGACGTGACCTTTGGGGCGGCGCGCCTGGAGATCGGGGCGGACGGCGCGGCGCAGGTCAGTGCAGACGGGGCACCATCCTCCATCTGAATTCTCCGGGCCACGCGCTACAGTTGGCCGCGTGACCGTTCCGCCCGCCGCCCCCGATCCGCCCGAATCCAACCAAGGCCCTGCCACTCCGTCCCCGCTGCCGCGCAAGTCGCTCCGGGCCAACACCCTGATCGTCATGGCCGGGACGCTGGGTTCACGGCTGTCGGGCATCGTGCGGACACAGATCATAGGAACGTTCGGCAACACCCTGCTGGACGCCTTCCTGGTGGCCGTGCGCGTCCCCAACCTGCTGCGCGAGCTGCTGGCCGAGGGCGCGCTGGTCAACTCCTTTATCCCCACCTACAAATCCCTGGACGCCGCCGAGCGCCGTAAACTGGCTCAAACTTTCAGCGGGATGCTGATCGCCCTGAATCTGCTGCTGATGGCGCTGGGTATTCTGGCTGCGCCGTTCATCGTGGACCTGCTGATCGCCGCGACGCCCAACGTGGACCGCGCCGTGGCGGTGTACATGACGCAACTGGTCATGCCCTTTCTGATGCTCATCAGCCTGTCCAGCATTGCGATGGGTCTGCTGAACGCCGACGAGCATTTCCGTGAGAGCAGTTTTGCCCCGGTGGCCTTCAACCTCGCCAGCATTGCGGCGCTGCTGATCTTGCCCAACACCGCCACCTGGCTGGCTTTTGGGTGGCTGATCGGCGGGCTGGCGCAACTGGCCGTGCAGCTTCCGGCCCTGACCCGGTTTGACCTGTTGCCCACGCCCAGTCTGAAGCCCAATCCAGCGCTGCTGCGGGTGTTACGGCAAATGGCCCCATTTACCCTGACCGCCGGGGCGCGGCAATTTCTGAACCTGTATGTCACGCGGCTGCTCAGCGACAACACACGTTTTCTGCCTGGCACCCAGTCCGGGTATTTCTACGCCGAAACGTTATTTACCACCGTCAACGGCCTGTTCGTGGTCTCGCCCGCGCTGGCCCTGTTTCCGCGCTTCTCCGAACAGGCCGCCGCGCGTGACTGGGCGGCCTTCAAGGCGTTGACCGTCCAGGGCATCCGGACCACCACCTTTCTGGCTGCTCCCATGAGTGCACTCCTGCTGGTTCTCGCGCCATACGCGGTCAGCATCGTGAACATCTCGCGCGATTATGACGTGGCGCGGTTTCAGGCGGCCAGCCAGATTCTGACCGGCTGGAGTCTGGCCCTGGTGCCGTGGGCGCTGGTCACCCTCCTGCTGCGGACCTTCTACGCCCGCGAACGCACCATGGAGGCCGTGACCGTTAGCGCCATTGGTTTCGTGCTGGAAGTCGGACTGTACCGCCTGCTGGTGCCGCCGCTGGGGCTGCTGGGCTTTGGTGTCAGCACCGCTATAAGCGGCATCCTGATGGCCGGGGCGCTGGCGTGGCTGTACCGCCGCGCGCTGGGTTTTCCGGGTCGCGAAATCGCGGCGCATCTGGCGCGGGTGCTGCCGCTGGCGGTGATCGCAGGGCTGGTGGCCTGGCTGGTTCTGCGCTTCGTCCCCCTCATTCCCGCCCCGGGGTTCATCGTCCCCGGCCTGATCGGGCTGAGCGTGGCGGGCGGCGCGGGCCTGGCCGCCTACCTGCTGGGCGCACTGGCGCTGAGAATGCCGGAGATGGGCGGATTGCTGCGGAGGCTGCGGCGCTGAGGGGTAAACGCCGCTACGGACGTCTTGTTAAGGTGCGCCCAGGGGCAAGCGGCCGTTACAGCCGGATGCCGATCAACGCGTAGGCCACCAGCGCCACCCTCTCGCGCAGCAGGTAACTGCGGCTGACGTTGGCGCTCAGGGGGCTGGCGCTGACATCGGCCTCGATGCCCAGCGCGCGGGCCAGCGCCAGGGCGCGCGGGGCGTGGACCTCATCGGTGACCAGCGTCATGGGGGTGTGGGGCAGCAGCATGGTGCGGGCGAAGCGCAGGTTTTCAATGGTGGTGCGGCTGCGCGCCTCGGCCAGCAGGGCAGAGGCCGGGACGCCGTGGTGGTTCAGGTACGCCTGTCCCACCTCGCCCTCGCTGAAAAGATCGCCGGGCCGCCGCCCGCCCGTGACCACAATGCGGGACACGCCGTCGCCCCAGTACAGCGCCAGCGCATGGTTGAGCCGCCGCTGAAAGGCCGGGCTGGGTCTGCCGGCATACTGCGCCGCGCCCAGGACGATCAGGGTGGGGTGGGGCTGCTCGGCGTTTGGCACCCGCAGAGTGGGCAGGGCCAGAAAACCTGCCGCCAGCAGGGCCAGAATGCCCAGCGGCACGAGGGACAGGGTGGACCCTCTGGAGCGCATGGCGGGCAGCGTAGCATGAGAGGAATTTCCAGGGGGCGCAAAAACCGTGCAAAGCGGCGTGCTCCCCGGACTATCAAGCTCACGGAGCCGTGATGCACGTTGGTGACAGCCTCCCCGCCTTTTGCGCCCTACCCCCCGGAAGCCGCCCAGGGGCCGTGCTACCCTCGGGCCTGCCTTTCAAACGTCAGGTTGCGGTGACAGCGCCGGGCCTAACGTGGCAACACAGCGCCCCAGGAGAGTTAACCCCATATGTATAAGGCCCCCCATGTCTAAAACACTTGTCATCGTCGAATCCCCCGCCAAGGCCCGCACCATCGAGAAGTACCTGGGTAAAGGGTACGCGGTGGAATCGTCGATCGGACATATCCGTGACCTGCCCAAGAGCGCGGCGGATATTCCCGAAAAGTACAAGGGGCTGGCCTGGGCGCGGCTGGGGCTGGACATCGAGAACGATTTTAAGCCCCTTTATGTGGTGTCGCCCGAAAAACGTCAGCATGTCGCCAAGCTGCGCAAGATGGCCGCCGAGGCCGATGAGATCATCCTGGCAACTGATGATGACCGCGAGGGCGAGAGCATCGCGTGGCATCTGTTTCAGGAGCTGAAGCCCAAGGTGCCGGTCAAGCGCATGGTCTTTCACGAGATCACCAGGGAGGCCATTCAGGCCGCGATTGCCTCTCCGCGCCAGATCGACACCAATCTGGTGGAGGCGCAGGAGGCCCGCCGCGCGCTGGACCGCCTGTACGGCTACGAGGTTAGCCCGGTGCTGTGGAAGAAGGTGGCCCCCAAGCTGTCGGCGGGCCGCGTGCAGAGCGTGGCCACCCGCATGCTGGTGGAGCGCGAGCGCGAGCGGATGCGCTTTGTCAGTGCGCCGTGGTGGGATCTGCTGGTCACGGGCCGCACGGCGCAGGACGCCACCTTCCCCGCCCGCCTGACCGACGTCACCGGCCAGAAACTGGCGCTGGGCAAGGACTTCGATCCCCTGACCGGCAAGCTCAAGCCCGATGCAAAGGTCCGCACGCTGTCCGAACCCGAGGCCCGCGCCCTGGCCGACGGCCTGACCGGGCAGCCGCTGACCGTCACCTCCGCCGAGGAAAAGCCGTTCACGCAGCGCCCATACCCGCCGTTCATCACTTCCACCTTGCAGCAGGAGGGCAGCCGCAAACTGGGCTTTGCCGCCACCCGCACCATGCGCGCCGCCCAGCGGCTGTACGAGGGCGGCTACATCACCTACATGCGAACTGACAGCACCAACCTCAGCGCCGAGGCCGTGACTGCCGCGCGCAAGCAGGTGGCAGGGATGTACGGGCAGCCCTACCTGTCGCCGCAGCCGCGCGTGTACGCCAAGAAGGCCAAGAACGCCCAGGAAGCGCACGAGGCCATCCGGCCTGCGGGCAGCAGCTTCCGCACACCGGATGCCCTGCGCGGCGAACTGGGCGGTGACGAGTGGCGTTTGTATGACCTGATCTGGAAACGCACGGTGGCCTGCCAGATGGCCGACGCGCGGGGCCGCAGCCTGCGCGTGCGTCTGGCTGGAAAAGCCAAAACGGGTGAAGAAGTGGGATTGAGCGCCTCTGGGCGCACCATCGATTTCCCCGGTTTCCTGCGCGCCTACGTGGAGGGCAGCGACGATCCCAGCGCCGCCCTGGAAGACCGCGAAACGCCGTTGCCGCCGCTCCAGCAGGGTCAGCGCGTGACCGCCGAGACCGTCAAGCCCGAGGGCCACGAGACCCAGCCTCCCGCCCGTTACACCGAGGCGTCGCTGGTGCAGTCGCTGGAAGGCGCGGGGATTGGCCGCCCCAGCACCTACGCCAGCATTCTGGGAACCATTCAGGACCGGGGCTACGCCTCCAAGAAGGGGCAGGCCATGGTGCCGAGCTGGACGGCCTTTGCCACCTCCGCGCTGCTGGAACACCATTTCGGCAATCTGGTGGATTACGACTTCACCGCCAAGATGGAAGAGGACCTGGATGAGATCGCCGGGGGCCGTGCCCAGCGGGTGCCGTATCTCAAGCGCTTTTATCTGGGCGATAAGGGTGAGGGCATGGCCCTGCGCCCCCTGATTGACCGCCAGATGAGCGAGATCGACGCGCGCGGCATTGCCACCATCGCCGTGCCCCGGCTGGAGGGCAGCGGTATCGAGGTCCGCGTCGGGCGCTACGGCCCCTACATGCAGCGCGGCGAGGACAAGGCCAATCTGCCCGAAGGTCTCGCGCCCGACGAGCTGAATCTGGAAATGGCCGAGGAAATCCTGAGCCGCCCCAGTGGAGACCGCCCCCTGGGTATCGACGAGGCCAGCGGGCATCCGGTGGTGGCCCGCGCTGGGCGTTACGGTCCTTACGTCACGCTGGGCGCGGAGAATCCGCCGATTCGCACGGCCAGCCTGTTTCCCACCGACGATCTGGCGACGCTGAGCCTGCCGCGCGCGCTGAAACTCCTGAGCCTGCCCCGACTGGTCGGCACATCCGAGGGCGAGGAAGTCTGGGCGCTGAACGGCAAATACGGCCCTTACCTGAAGCGTGCAAATGACAGCCGCAGCCTGACCACCCACGAGGAACTGTTCACGGTGACGCTGCCCGAGGCCGAGGCGCTGTTCCTGCAACCGCGTTTCGGCAAGGGCCGGACGCCCGCGCCGCCGCTGAGCACCTATAAATACGAGGGCCGCGCCGATATCGTCCTCAAGTCTGGGCGTTTCGGCCCCTACCTGACCGACGGCGAACGCAACGCCACCCTCCGCAAAGGCGAATCCGAGGACAACCTGACCGCCGAACGCGCCCTGGAGATCCTGGAAGAGCGCGGCAAGGAGCCGAAGGCGAAGGCGGGCAAGCCCAGAAAGGCGGCTGCCAGGACTGGAGCGGCGAAAAAACCCGCTGCCAGCAAAGCCGCGCCCAGAAAGGCTCCAGATTCCAAGACCACGGCGAAAAAAGCGCCGGCCAAGGCTCCCGCCAAGCCCACCTTCACCTGGGCGCAGCTCAGGCCACACCTGAACGTGCTGTCCGCACAGGAACGCCAACTGGTCACCGCTACCCGCGAACAGGGGCGCAAGGTGGACGACGTGGCCCCCGAACTGGGTCTGGACGTGAAAAAGGCCAGGGGCATGAACTTGCAGGCCAGCAAGAAACTGAATCAGGCGGCGCGCGGAGAGTAAGGGCATGGCCCGCGAGAAAGTCGCCGTCCCGCAGGCTTTGCATCTGATCCGCCTGGCCCAGAGTTCAGCGGGACAGTGGGTGGGCCTGCCCGGCGGAGAATTGCGCGTCGTCCACTTGAACGGGAAGTTGACGGGCGATGTCACCACCGGCTGGCTGATCTGCCTCAGCGGTGAAGCGGTCATTGATCTGCCCCAGAACAACTTCGTACGCCTGCGTCCCGGCGAGGGCTACCGCGTCACGGCTGAGGAATCCTGGACCGCTTTTGACACCAAAGAGGGAAGTGTGCTGCTGTTCTCGGCGGACGCCGGGTAAGATCAGCGCCATGATTCGTCCTGCCACCGACGCCGACTTTGAACGCATCCACGAGATCATCAACGATGCCGCGCAGGCTTACCGGGGCATCATCCCCGCAGACCGCTGGCACAAGCCGTACATGCCCCGTGAGGAATTGCACGGGCAGATCGCGGATGGCGTGGAATTTCTGTGCTTCGAGGACGGCGGCGAGGTGAACGGCGTGATGGGCATTCAGAACCGGGAGGAAGTCAAGCTGATCCGCCAGGCCTACGTCGCCACCAGCCAGCGTGGCGGCGGCATCGGCTCCAGATTGTTGCGAGAGCTACTGGATTCCACCGACAGGCCCGTGCCGATCGGCACCTGGGCAGCGGCAGTATGGGCCATCGGCTTTTACCAGGAACACGGCTTTTCCGTCGCTCCAGAAGACGAGAAGAACCGCCTGCTCCGCACCTACTGGAGCGTTCCAGAGCGGCAGGTGGAGACCTCGGTGGTGCTGGCGGACGCGCGTATCGGGAAGGCCATCCCACCTGCTGAACACTACTTCTTCTTCCTGCCCTTGTTCGCCTTGGCCGCTTCCTTGGCGGCTTTGGCCTCCGCCTTCTGCTTCTCGGCCATCTCGCGGCCCATGTCTTCCATCAACTGCGCGCCCTGGGCGTCCACGGTGCGCTGCAATTCCACCAGTGTGGTGATCACCATGTTGTTCAGCACGCGCTCCACGGGCGTCCTGATCCACTTGTAGCGAATGCGGCCATGGAGGCTCAGGGTGACTTCGGTGCCGCCGGGCATGGGCTTGAACTGCCAGCCCTGGGTCAGCTTCTCCAGCGGCCCGACGTTGCGTACGCTTTCCCAGCCGCCACGCTGCGGGGCCTGGAGCTGGCCGTACCTGGCCACGAAACTCAGGCCCAGCAGCTTGCGGGAAAATTTGAAGCGCACCAGGGCGTTGTTGGTCAGTCGGCCCTCGCCGCCCTCATATTCGGCTTTTGTCAGGTTGGGGTCCCATTTCACGCGGCGGCGCGGTTCCAGGGCCAGGCGGTACAGCACGTCTGGACGGGACCGGACCACGATGGTCTGTTTGATGTTGATGGACTCGGACATAGTGTGTGCCACTGTAGCGCGGGGCAGGGCAGAGGCGCGGGCGCGGCGCTGGACAGTCCTGCCCCCAGTGCCTACGCCCCACTTGCTACACTCCGCCGTGTGATGTTTGGACCCACGAAACCCCGCAGTCAGCCGCAGCCGGGCCACCTGTACGACGTGGCGGTGGTGGGTGCGGGCCTGGCCGGAACTGAGCTGGCCTGGCGGCTGGCCCGCGCGGGCGCGGACGTATTGCTGGTCTCGCAGGCGCTGGACCACCTGGGCAACCTGTACGCGCCGACGATTGACAACGCCAATTTTCCGCCCGGCAGTGTCTTTGCCCTGATCCGTGACCGCCTGGCTCCCGACACCGACGGCTGGAGCTTTCACCGCCAGATCAAGGCGGAGATCGAGGGAACGTCCGGGATTCACCTGCTGCAAAGCACGGTGACCGAACTGGATGAAACCGAGGGTGAGGTCGTGCTGTCTACCTGGGAAGGGCCAAAACTGCGCGCCCGGCAGGTCGCTCTGGCGGTGGGCGCATTTCTCAAGGGCCGACTGCTGATCGGTGACAGCATGGAGGAGGCCGGGCGGCTCTCGGAGGTGGCCTATGATTTTCTGGCCGATGATCTGGCGCGCTCCGGGGTCTTTTTAATCGGCGCGGAGGCCACGGCGGCGGCAGTGGAGGGTGCGCCGCCCTACGACGTGCGCTTCCTGACGCCCGCGCCCGGCGAGCTGGACGGCTTTCAGCTCACCCGCTTTGACCGCGTTCGAGCGGTGGGCCGGATGCTGCCTGCTGAGTGTTCATACCGCAGCGTGCTGGAGGACGCCGCTCGCCTCTCCGATGAGCTGCTGGAATTGGGTGGGGTGGGCGCGTGATCTATCCAATTGGCGATTTCCGCTTCCCCGACGCGGCCTCGCGCCTGTATCCGCAGACCGCTGAACGTCCCTGGGTGCTGGAAATCGGCTTCGGGGACGGGCGATTCTGGCCGCACTCCGCCGCCACGCTCGATACGCCACCGAATTACCTGGGGGTGGAATTGTCGGGCGTCTCGCTGCTGAAGGCCCACCGCCGCCTCAAAACTGCGGGCCTGGACAACGCCATCCTGACCAAGCTGCCTGCCGACGTGCTGCTGCGCGAGGTGGTGCCGTACGGCGGGCTTGACCGAATCGTGGTCAACTTTCCCGATCCCTGGCCCAAGGCGGGGCATCTGGAACACCGTCTCCTGCGCGTGCCGTTCTTCCAGTTGGCCGCCTCGCGCCTGAAACCCGGCGGCGCGCTGCTGCTGACCACCGATCACGACGAGTATTTCGGCTTTGCGTGTCAGGCGGCGCGGGACAGCGGGGCGATGAGCGTGGAGCTGACCGAACCGCCGCCCGCCGCGCTGGAAACCAAATACGCCCTCAAATGGCGTGACCTGGGCCTGGCCGCCCAGCACGCCCACTTCACGCCCACTGCCCGCCCCCATGTGCCACACGGCGACATCCACACTTACCCGGAGGACCCTGAACACGTGCCACACGCCATTCTGACCCTGCCCGCCACGTTCGCTCCTAGCAATTTTGATAAGCAGACCGCCCGCGAGGGCGGCTGGACGGTCATTCTGCTGGACCTGTACGCCAGCCTGCGCCGGGACGGCTGGGTGGTCCTGGCCCACGTCGTGGAGGGCGAGCTGACCCAGGAAGTCCTGATCGGGATCACCGGGCGCGAGGACGGCAGCCATCTGGTGCGCCTGGCCAAGTTCGGCGGCCCGGTCATCACGCCGGGGGTCAAGGCAGCGGTGGGCGCAGTCACCGACTGGCTGGAGGAATCGGGCGGACGGGTGACGCACCGGGGGTACTGAGGGCGGGCCTTGCGACTGGAGGAGACGAGTCCCCCCGCGCCCTGCCCCTTCGTGGCACAATCGGCGGCGATGAGCGTTGTCATTCTGGATTTCGGCAGTCAATTTACCCGCCTGATCGCGCGGCGGTTCCGTGAGATGGGGGCTTACAGCGTGATTCTGCCCGGCTCGGCCCCGCTGGAGCGCATCCGGCAGGAAAACCCGCAGGGCATCGTGCTGTCGGGCGGTCCCAGCAGCGTCTACGACGCCCAGGCTCCAAAACCCGCCCCCGGTGTGATGGACCTGGAGATCCCCATTCTGGGCGTGTGCTACGGCATGCAGTACCTGGCGCAGCAGGCGGGCGGTGACGTGAAACGGGCAGGCAAACGCGAGTACGGCAAGGCCGATCTGACCCGTTATGGCGGCCAGCTCTTCGAGGGCATCAGCGGCGAATTCATCGCCTGGATGAGCCACAGCGACAGCGTGACCCAGGTGCCCCAGGGCTACGAGGTGATTGCGGAGACAGCGGATACCCCGGTCGCGGCCATCGAGAACATGGGGACCCGGCGTTACGGCCTGCAATTTCACCCCGAAGTGGTCCACACGCCCAAGGGCGGGCAGATTCTGGGCAACTTCCTGACCATCTGCGGCGTGGCGCGCGACTGGACCGCCGAACACATCATCGACGAGTTGATTGCGGACGTGCAGAAACAGGTGGGAGACAGCCGCGTGCTGCTGGCCATCAGCGGTGGCGTGGACAGCTCCACGCTGGGGCTGCTGCTGGCGCGGGCGGTGGGGGAGAGGCTGACCGCCGTGTTCATCGATCACGGCCTGCTGCGCCTGGGCGAACGTGAACAGGTGGAAGCCGCCCTCATTCCTCTGGGCGTGCATCTGGTCACAGTGGACGCCCGCGCCGAGTTCATGGGCGCGCTGGAGGGCGTCTCGGACCCCGAGCAGAAGCGCAAGATCATCGGGCGCGAGTTCATCCGGGCCTTTGAGCGCGAGGCCGCCATCCAGGCGCAGGAACACGGGCCATTCGACTTTCTGGCGCAGGGCACCCTGTATCCGGACGTGATCGAGTCGGCAGGGGGCCTGAGCGCCGACAAATCCGGCGCGGCCAACATCAAGAGCCACCACAACGTGGGCGGCCTGCCCGAAGACCTGAATTTCAAGCTGGTGGAACCCTTCCGCACGCTGTTCAAGGATGAGGTCCGCGAGATTGCCCGGCTGCTGGGCCTGCCCGAACACATCCGCATGCGCCACCCCTTTCCGGGGCCGGGGCTGGCGATTCGCTGCCTGGGCGCGATCAGCGAGGACAAGATGGACATCCTGCGCCGGGTGGACGACATCTTCATCTCCGGCCTGCGCGAATTCGGGCTGTATGACGGCTGCTCGCAGGCGCTGGCGATCCTGACCCCGATTAGAAGCGTGGGCGTGATGGGCGACGAGCGCACCTACAGCTACACGGCGGCGCTGCGGGCGGTGACCACCGACGACTACATGACCGCCGAGTGGGCGCGGCTGCCCTGGGATTTTCTGGCCACCATGAGCAACCGCATTGTCAATGGGGTCCACGAGATAAACCGCGTGGTCTACGACATCACCGGCAAACCGCCCGCCACCATCGAGTGGGAATAAACGGCCAGAACGTAAACGCCGTAAGATAGACGCATGACCGACGCCGCCTTCAAAGCCATGAGCGTTGAAGAATACCTCCGCAGCGAGGAACTCAGTCCGTATAAGCGGGAGTATGTGGGCGGCTTCGTTTATCCGCTTCACGGGCAGGCGGGGGTGGGGATGCCGCACTCACTGATCAGTGGCAACATCTTCGGCAATCTCTACGCCTCAGCCCAGAAAGCAGGCTGCCGCATCCATCAGTCCGACATGCGCCTGAGCATCGAGGCCAGCAGAGCCTATTTTTACCCGGATGTGATGCTGGTCTGCGACACCACGAGAACCGGGCGGCTGGCCGAGACCGCGCCATGCCTGCTGGTGGAGGTTCTGTCACCCAGCACGGCGGCGAATGATCGGGTGGGCAAATACGGCATCTACACGGCTATTCCCAGCCTGCAAACGTATCTGATCGTGGAACAGGATGAGCGGCGTGTCTATGCCTATCAACGGGACGGGCCGAAGTGGAATCTGAGCGAGCTGAGCGGCGGCGGCGAGGTACAGATTCCCTGCCTGGGCCGCACCTTGACCCTAGACGAGATTTACGCCGGGGTACTGGAAGGCTGAATTCAGGGCCTGAGCCAGTAGGGCAGCTCAAACCTCTTCCCGCGCGCCCACTCGAAGTCGAAGTCCTGCCGGGCCGCCCTGAGTGCGGCGGGATCGCTGGTGGCCAGCGTGTACTCGTTCAGGCCGTGGTCTCCGAAAGACGAGAAATGCAGGTTGAGGCTGCCCACCGTCAGCATGGCGTCGTCCACCAGCGCGGCCTTGGTGTGCATGCCGCCCGCCGTGCCGGACCAGCGCACTTGCAGGCGGTCTGCCAGGCCCAGCGGCTTCAGGTAGGCGCGGATACCGGACAGCAGCGCCAGCGGCTCGACCTGGAGCAGCGGATCATGGTCCAGCACCAGCCGCACGCGCACGCCCCGCTCCCTGACTGCACCCACGATGGCCTGCCACACCGGCAGCGATTCCTGCGGAAAGGGGCAGCCGCCCGGCGCGGTGAGGCTCAGGCTGCACTGCGCGGTGCCGCTGATCTGCGACTGCATCAGGTCGATGCTGGACCCGGCGGCGGCGAACAGGGCGGGCAACGCCGAGTCCTGCGTCTCGTAGCCAGCGCGGCGGTACAGACCGTAGGCGCGTGAGGTCCCGGCGGCCACGGCAGGAGCGGTGTACAACAGTGGAAAGGGGGCCGCAGCGTCTACCAGGGTACACGCACGGCGCAAAGTGGCGGCGGTGACGCCCGCCTTGCACCGCAGCGGGCGGCTCAGCAGCCAAGAATCGCGGAAGGCGGCCACGGTATGGCGGGCCACCGGGCCTCTGAGGGTCAGCAGCAGATCGGTCAGGTCCAGGCCGCCAGGGGTGCTGGCTGGAACGTGAAAGAAGCTGATGTTGGCCCCGCCCGCCGTCGTTTCCTGGCCGTCGATCACCAGCACCTTGAGGTGGTTGTGCGGGTAGGCGTATGTGTAGTTGGCGAGTACCAGCTTGAAGCGCTGGACTGGATCGCCCGAGAGCGGCACCCCGGCCTCCAGCAGATGCCGCGCCGCGCTGTAGACGCTGCTGGTGGGGTCCAGCAGGGTATCCAGGCGCACGCTGTTGCCGAACATCAGCCGCACCGTCACACCCTGCGGGTACCGTTCGGGATGCCGGGCCACCTGTTGCCTGAGCGTGGCCACGGCGCGGGCCAGTAGCGCGCCGGGAGAGACCGGGCCGTCGTCCCAGAGCATGTTCGCCAGCAGAACCTCGCGCTGAGCCGATTCGATCTGGCGGGCCATCACGCCAAAGCCGCCCACCGGGTCCGGGGCCTGCCCGCTCAGACCGGAGTCGTTGTCCGGAAAGTGAATCAGCCCCGCAAAGGCGTTGCCGCAGCTCACCGCCGCACCCTGGCCGCGCAGGTGGTCATACAGCACGCGGTCCAGCGGGGCTTGCGGTTCGGGGCAGTCCGGGGTCAGGGTCGGGGCCACCTGTGCCAGCCCGTCCAGCGCGGCCAGATCGGGAGGAGGGAGTTGGCCGTTCAGAAAGGTCAGCGGCGGCGCGTCTGCCCTGACCTGGGACACCCCGGCACCGATGCCCAGCGTCAGCAGCAGCCCCAGCAGGAGCGCGACGCCAAACACCCGGAAAAACAGCAGCGTGCCCACCCTGTCAGCTTAGGCGGCGCGTCTGCGCAGTATCTGACGCCGCCTTCACCGCTCCTGATAGCTTGGGCGCATGACCGCCCCGGACCACCACCTGCTGAGCGTGAACATCGGCCAGCCCACCCTCTACCAGGTTGGCCCCCGCAATCAGGCCGCCCCCAAGGTCAGCGGCATCGATAAGCGTCCGCTGCCGGGGCGCGTGCGCGTGACCGAAGCCGGGCTAGACGGCGATCACATCCTCAGCACGCAGCACCACGGCGGCCCCGATCAGGCGGTGTACTGTTACACCCGCGAGGACTACGCCCACTGGGAAGCGCAGTTGGGCCGCACCCTGCCCCCCGGCCTGTTCGGCGAGAACCTGCTGGTCAGCGGCCTGGAATCCGCCGCCATGCGCGTGGGGGACCGGCTGGAAATCACGGGGGAGGACGGCGGGGAGGGCGTCCTCCTTGAAGTCACCGCCCCGCGTATTCCCTGCGCCACGCTGGCGGCCTACATCGGCGATCCGGCCTTTGTCAAGAAGTTCGTTCAGGTGGCCCGACCCGGCTTCTACACCCGCGTGCTGCGCGGCGGCGAGGTGGGAACGGGCGACAGCGTGCGCGTCATCCGCGGTTCGCCCGACGCGCCCAGCATCGCGGACCTGTTCGCCCTGCGCTATTCCCCGTCACCCCGCCTGGACACGCTGACCCGCTATTTGAAATTCCCGCTGGCCGTGCGTCTGCGCGCCGATCTGGAAGGGCAGCTCTCAAAGGGCCAGTAGCCGCCCGCCCCCAAGCTCAGTCCGTGAAGCGCAGCAGGTAACCGTCCGGGTCCTGCACCAGAAATTCGCGCTGCTGATGTGCGGTGTCGCCCTCCAGATACGCCGCAGTCTTCAGGGGCACGAAGATGGGATAGGCGTCGGTTTTCAGCCGCCCATACAACTCCTCCACATCCGGCACCTGGATCTGAAAGTTGATGCCGCGCCCCAGGGGATGGTCCAGCGGGCCGGTGTCCCAGGAACCTCCCTGACGGATCTGGGACAGCATCCACTGCACGCGGCCCAGACTCAGGTAGGCAAAACCGGGGCGGGTGTAATTGACGGTGAAGCCGAACAGGCGGGTGTACACGTCCAGGCTGCGCGCCAGATCGCGGACCTCCAGCTCCGGCACCAGCGCGGCCCATTCGGTCACGGGGACGTGGGAGATGTTGGCTTCGCTCATATGGGCAGGCTAGCAGTGAGGGGCTGTCTAACCGTTCAACTGTCAAACGGTCTAACCGCTCAAAGACCAAGTCAGGCTATCTCCTTGTTTTTTGCGGTTAGAAGGTTGGACCTTTAGACAGTTTGACAATCTTCACTCCGCGTACGGCAGCTCCAGCGGAAAGATTCGCCCGGACAGCGCCTCCAGGCCCTGCCTTCCGGCGCGGCCCTGGCAGGCTTCGGTGGCGGTGCATAGCGTCACGTAGCGGCTGCGGCGGGCGGCCACCACCACGCGGTACAGGACGGCCTCGCTGCGGCTGCGGGTGTAGTGGCACAGATCGCAGTGCAGGGCGTTCTTGCCCCGGGGGTCCAGCGGGGTGAATTCCGCCAACTGATCGCCGTGGACCAGCGCCAGCCGTCCGTCGGCCACCGGGTACAGGCCCAAGGTGGGCAGTGCGTCACTTTCGTGGGGGCCGAACAGTTCGCGGTGCGTTTCCGGGAAGAGTTCCCGCAACAGGTCGCGGACGCTGTGTTCCTGTGGGCGCGGGTCGTTCATCGCCTGCCAGTTTAACCGCCCGGCGCGGCCAGGAACGTGGACACTGGCACAGGCGGCGGCGGCTGGGGGGCCTAGACTGCGGAGCGTGACGCGGCACGCAGTGCGGGAAAAAATAGCGCAGGAAAAAACAGTGCAGAGAAAAACAGCTCAGAAAATATCCAGGAGACTCGGCCCATGAAATACCGCTCGGCCAACCGCAGCGGCATCGTGATCCGCCGCCGGGTGCTGCCGTCCGGCGACATTATCGTGACGCTGCTGACGCCGCAGGGCAAACTGAAAACCATCGCGCGCGGCGGGGTGCGCGGGCCGCTGGCGAGCCGCCTGAACCTGTTTCACCACGTCGGCGTGCAGATCTACCAAACGCCCAACAACGATCTGGCAACCATCAAGCAGGCGGTGCTTGAGGGCGCGCTGCCCTCGCTGGCCGAGCCGGAGCGGCACGCCTTTGCGCACCTGATGGCCGAATTCGCCGACGCATTGTTCCAAGAGGGGGAATTCAGCGAGCAGGCCTTCGAGCTGTTCGCAGCGGCCCTGCGCGGCGTGGCCCACCAGCCGGACCCCGAATGGGTGGCGCTGGTCATGAGCTACAAGCTGCTGGGTCTGGCTGGGATCGTGCCGCAAACCGCCCGCTGCGCCCGTTGCGGCGCGCCGGACCCCACCCATCCGGATCCGCTGGGCGGCCAGATGCTGTGCGCGGCCTGCGCCAGCCTGGGGGCGTATCCACCCGCCTCGCTGGACTTCCTGCGCGGAGTGGTGCGCCGCACGGTGCGGGCCAGCATCGACGCCCCGGTGCCGCCCGCCGAGCGTCCGGCGCTGTGGCGCGCGCTTGAACGCTTTGTCACCGTGCAGGTGGGCGGCGTCCACAGTTGGCGGCAACTGGTGCCCAGCGAACTCGGACCGGTGCAGCCGATGGCCGTACCGGGCCAGTAGGCCGGGCAAACAGGTCCTCCACTCTGGGCCGAGAAAGCGCCAGAGTCCAAGCCAGTCTCTGCCCTGCCTGAACTTCAGCGCAGGCTTCTTGCGGGGGCCAGGTCAGCCTGTATCCTGTCCTGCATGTCCGATCCGCCCGCGCCGGGGCCGTCCGAATCCCTTCAGAACGAGTTATACGGACTCCGATTGAAAGGTGTTGGAAACACCTGGAAATCCGAGCGGAGCGAGCAGGAGAAAAACGGGTTCCGGACGTGAAGTGGATGAGTCGGCGCTTTCCCGACTTATGCACGAAACAAACGGAACCCGTATTACGTGCCGCCCAGAACGCCCTTGCCGGTGCCCAGCAGGAAATCCAGGTCCTCTCGGCCTACACGGCGCTGGCCCAGGCCGCCGCCACAACCTCGGACCTGAAAACGCTGGCCCGCCGCGCTCAGGAGGTGTTGCAGGCCAGTATTCCCCAGTTACAGGTGGCCTTTTACCGGCGGGTTGGTGGACGCTGGGTGGCCCAGGTGACCACGAACGGCCTGCTGGGAGACCTGCTGGGGATGATCCGGCGCGGCCTGCCGCTGACCACTCCTGCCTTTGCCCAGACGGTCCGGGCCGCCGGACCGACATTCTTTGACCGCTGGGACGCTGGGCAGCAGCAGATGCCCTTCACCGAACTGTTCGGGGCGGTTGGCCTGGCTCCCTTTTTCCGGGATGGCCAGCCCAGCGCGATGCTGACCGTGGGCTTTGGGGGAGCCGAGGTCTGGAGTGCCCAGCAGCGTCAACTGTTCACCTCGGTGTACGCGGCCATCCACAGCACCCAGCAGCGCGACATCCAGTCCGATTTCCACGAGCGCCAGCTCGGGCTGGAAGCCTTTGTGCAACTGACCGAGGCCATCGGTGTGGGCACAGACCGTCTGGAGGCGGCTCAGCGCGCCCATGACCTGCTGCGGGAGCTGTTTCCACACTGGTCTTTCGGGTACTACGAGTTGCGCGCGGGCTGTGGAAGGCGCTGCTGGCCGACGTCCCCGATCCAGTGCTGCGCGAGTCGCTGTTCGCGGGGCTGCCGGAATCTACTCTCAGTTATCAGACGGCAGTGGAGGCGGGCGGGCCAGTCTTTTTTGACGAGTGGGACGCCGGGGCGCAGCAGTTTGACCACACCGAGTCCTACGGCGCAGCGGCCTTTTACCCGTATCTGCGCCGGGGAAAGCCCGTCGCCATGTTCGTGATCGGCAGCCAGCAGATCCAGAGCTGGCAGCCGCAGGACCGCGCGGTGTTCCAGGCGGTGGGCCGCAGCCTGGAGCTGGCGCTGGAGCGGGGCTGGGCGGCAGCAGAGGTGGAGGACAGCTACCGGCAGCTTGAGCGCAGCAATGAGGAACTCAAGGCCGCCAACCAGGAGCTGGAAGCCTTCGCCTACAGCGCCTCGCACGATCTGCGGACCCCGGTGAGACACGTCAAGGGCTTTACCGAGTTGATCCGCCGTGCCCTGAACAGCGGGCAGCCCGAGAAGGTCGGGCGCTCCCTGGACGTGCTGGACGAGGCCGCCGATCAGATGACCCGCATGATCGACGCCATGCTGGAGCTGTCGCGCAGCACCCGCCAGCCGCTGCGGCGGGGGGACGTCTCGCTGGCCGAGTTGGTCCGGGAAGCCCGCCACGACGTTCACGACGAGCTGGCAGGCCGCGAGATCGAGTGGCACCTGGGAGCGCTGCCCACGGTGCCGGGAGACCGCGCCACCCTGCGCCAGGTCATGACCAATTCGCTGAGCAACGCCGTCAAATTCACGCGCCGCACCGCGCAGCCGGTCATCGAGATCTGGATGGACCAGGATGCGGAGGGCTGGACGGTGTGGGTCAGGGACAACGGCGCAGGTTTCGATCCGGCTTACAGGGCCAAGCTGTTCGGCTCCTTCCAGCGCCTGCACCTGCAAAAAGACTTTGAGGGCACGGGTATTGGACTGGCGACGGTGCGCCGCATCATCTTGCGCCACGGTGGGCGCGTCACGGCCCACAGCGCGGCGGGATAGGGGGCCACCTTCAGCTTCACGCTGCCGCGCACACTTGACGGTGCACTTGACGGTGAGGCGCAGCCCGCTCAGGCGCTGGCAGAGGTTCCGCTAGGGTCTCTGGCAAAGCCGGAGGATTGAGAGTGAGCGTTTTGGTTGTGGCTCAGGGTCTGACGGCCTGACAGAAATTATGAGAAAGCGTCCCCGGTAGGCGACACTTTCTGTTTGTGACAACCGAAAATGCTACCGGGGACGCACCCCGACTCTACCAAGCCGTCTTCTCCCATATCCAGAGTGGATTGTGGAACGACATCCGCAACGCTCACACGCTGGCCTGGATGGTCACGGGCCTGCTGCTCTCCCAGCGCAGTTCCATTCCCGCGTGGCTCCCTTACATCCACTCCCGTGCCACGTTCGCGCAAAGCAGTGAACGCCGAGTTCGCCGGTGGCTGGAGAATCCAGC
>NZ_JNIW01000039.1 GCF_000701425.1 Deinococcus frigens DSM 12807
TATTCGGAACTTTGGGGCAGGTCAGTCACGCGCTACTCACCCGTGCGCCACTGTGACCCGAAGGTCACCGTTCGACTTGCATGTCTTAAGCACGCCGCCAGCGTTCACCCTGAGCCAGGATCAAACTCTCCATAAAATGGTCTATCACTGAACTCCAGAGGAGTTCAGATGTTAGTTCGTTGACCCAAGCTTGCGCTTGGCTGCCTTTTCCAGAGGAAAAGGTCTGCTTTTGAAGTCCGAAGACTTCTGTGATCCGAAAATCACCTTCGTGAGTCTGGAGATACTCCGGGGTGGACTATCCGCTCACCCGCCTCTGTCGAAGCGGTCCTGTTCTCGCACTGCGTCATCTGTCATGCTGCCCGCCTCCGTGGAGGCTCAGAAAAGATACACGCCCACCTGGGTCCTGTCAACCCCTTTGACGTCACGATTTGGCTAGACGCTAGCCACGTCTCAAGATCCAGTTTAGGAACAGTCTGCAAAGCGGCTCAAGGCCGAAGAAATTGCCCAGTCTACGGACGACAAGCTCAGACTGAAGTTTTCTCCGCATGCGGAGCCTGGCGCGATTCGCGCAGCAGTTCGGAGAGGCGCGACAGACAGCGGCTGTACTTCTTGGCATAAGCGCCGTGGCGGTAAGAGGCGTCGAAAAGCCCTCCCAGCGGCGTGCCGGTTAGCACAGCAGGCAATCCCAGGTCATAGAGCTTGTCGATAAAGTGAACGAAACGCAATGCGACGTTCTGGTCCGTCATCGGCACCAGCTCCAGCACGCCCACCGCGCCGACGCCTGAAAGCAGCCCGGCGAAGCGGCTCGGATGAATCTTGAGCAGGTGGCGGTTCAGGTTACGGTGGGTCAGGACCGCCAGGGTGTCCGGTTTCTGGACAGCTTCCCAGACTGCGTATTCCGGGCCAGAGAGCACGTCCCCGGGCCGGGTGCCGCGCTGACGGAAGTCGGGGCCGTCGAGGCGGTGCGTCTCGAAGCGCTGGGCGATGCCCTGAATCTGGCGCTGGAAGTCGCCTGCGTTAAAACGGCCCTGGCCCAGCGCGCCAGGTTCGGTGTTGCTGGTGGCGATGACGCTGGTGCCGCCGGGCATCAACTGGCCCAGAAAGGTGTTCGCCATGTGGGTGTTGCCGGGATCATCCAGTTCGAACTCGTCGATCAGCAGCAGGTCGTGGCCCCGGAAGGCGTCCACCGCGCGGTTCATGCCCAGCGCGCCGATCAGGTACATCAGGTCCTGAAAGCCCATGATGGCGCGCGTGCCGTCCGAGGCGTGGTAGGCGCTGGCCAGCAGGTGTGTCTTGCCCACGCCGAAACCGCCGTCCAGATACAGCCCGCGGCCCTCTTGGCGGCGGCGGCGGAACAGGCGCAGACCACTGGGCTTCTGTTGAACGGTCTCTACAAATAATTGAAGGCTGTCACGCGCCGCCGCCTGGCTGGCATATTCAGGACTGGGCCGGTAGGTGCTGAAGCGTACGTCCTGAAAGCGGGCGCTGGGCGACAGCTCCGCCGTCAGCGCCGAGGGATCGGGGGCGGGGTTGCGGGCGAGAAGATCAATCATGGGCGGACCGACGATGGCGGAACATGAACCAGGGCCAGCGACTTTCACCGATGGCCCGCCCGGTGTCACCCCCATTCCCTTGCCTCGCAAGGTTGCTCTCTTTTAAGGAGAGAACGGTCGAACATCCTAGACCCTCAGACCCTTTGACCCTTAGATCCTCCCTAACGGTGGACTTCAAGTTCAACCTTGTAGTTGCCACGCCGCGTTTCGTTCACCACACGTTTAAAGTCGATGCGGCCCAGGCCATCGGCGCTGAGGCTGTCGCCCTCGCGGATGTCGCTGCTGGCGCGGGCGGGGCCGCCGTTGAGGCGCACCTTGCCGCCGTCGATACCCTGCTGGAAGTAGGCGCGGCTGACGCCGAAGCCCTTCGCGCCCACCACGTCCACGCGCATGGACGGCACCACCACCTCACGGGTCTTACTGCCCCGGCCCGCCGTCTCGCCGACTTCCTCAACCCCGATGTCGCGGCCTCCCAGCGCGGTCAGGGCTTCTAGAGTCTGGGCGGCCTTGCCGGTAGCAGCGATCAGAAAGCTGCCACGTTCCTCGCGCACGTCGCCGAGCTGGTCCTCACTCAGTTCCAGGCGGCGCAGTTGCACCAGAAAATCCTGCTCGTCCCAGGCGGGGGCGGCCTCGGCGGGCATCAGGCGCAGCACGGTCACGCCCGCGTCTACCTCTGGGATGTGGGCGGGGTACAGGGTCAGGATCACGCGGCGGGCGTCCGGGAAACCCCCGGCGATGCGGTGACGCAGATCTTCCTCGTTCAGGAGGCGTCGGTCGATCTCGTCACCGTCCAGGAATCCGGTGCGGACCACGCGGCCTCCGCGCGCCTGGGCCACCAATGTGGACAGTTTCTGCTTCATGCCCGGCAGGATAGTGCGTGGGGCAGAGGAATGGAGCAACCGGCTCTGTGGCTTTCGGAGGTCGCGCCCACGATTCATCCCTCAGTCCCCCGGCCCGTCAGAGCAGGGTCTCTTCCTCTCCCCCATTCTGCCAAACACTAAACGTCTAAGCCCATTCCGTTCTGAGCTAAACTGCGCTAAGCTATTCTTATGACCGAACCGTTCGATGCTGCGCTGCGTCCCAAATCGCTCACGGAATACGTGGGTCAGGAGAAGCTAAAAGACAAGCTGACGGTGTACCTCCAGGCCGCCAAGGGCCGCAAGGAGGCGCTGGACCACACGCTGCTGTTCGGGCCTCCGGGGCTGGGCAAGACCACCCTGGCGCATATCATCGCCGCCGAACTGGGCGTGGACATCCGCGTGACCTCCGGCCCAGCCATCGAGAAGCCGGGCGATCTGGCGGCCATCCTGACCAACAGTCTGGAAGAGGGCGACGTGCTGTTCATCGACGAGATTCACCGGCTGGGACGGGTGGCAGAAGAACACCTGTACCCGGCGATGGAGGATTTCAAGCTGGACATCGTGCTGGGGCAGGGGCCGGCGGCGCGCACCATCGAGCTGCCGCTGCCGCGTTTCACGCTGGTGGGCGCAACGACGCGGCCCGGCTTGATCAGCGCGCCGATGCGTTCGCGCTTCGGGATCATCGAACACCTGGAGTACTACACGCCCGAGGAAATCGCCATCAACCTGCTGCGCGACGCCCGACTGCTGGGCTTCGGGCTGGTCGAGAACGCCGCGCTGGAAATCGGGGCGCGCTCACGCGGGACCATGCGAATCGCCAAGCGGCTGCTGCGCCGGGTGCGCGATTACGCGGAGGTGGCCGGGGAAAGTACCATCGAACTGGAACGCTCCTTCAGCGCGCTGGACAAGCTGGGGCTGGACGCGGCGGGGCTGGATGACCGCGATAAGAAGTACCTGGAAACGCTGATCCACCGCTTCGCGGGCGGGCCGGTGGGAGTGGATACCCTGGCCACCGCCATCAGCGAGGACGCGCTGACCCTGGAAGACGTGTACGAGCCGTATCTGATCCAACTGGGCTTTATCAAGCGCACGCCGCGCGGACGGGTGGCAACTGCCCACGCCTATGACCACCTGGGGCTGCCGGTGGGCGGGACAGATGGGGACCTGGGGCTGTATACGAATTAGGGAGACGAAGACTCCTCACCCAACTCTCTTTCCAACCCAGAGGGCTTTTGACTTCCGCTTTGATCGGGCGAGACGCTCACTGCCTCAACCCACCGTTCCCGCCGACGCCCCATGCGCCGGATTGACATGGCGCGTGAACCACGGCCCGGAGGCCACGCCGACAATCAAGGTGTCTTCCTCCGCGCCGTCGAAATGGCGCGCTTCGGCAGGCACGAGGAGGACACTGCCCGCGCCGAATGCCTGGGCTTGCGGCTTGTGGAGCTGCTCGCCGTAGCCCAGATGCAAGCTCCCGCTGACCACGAACACTCGGGCAGCGGCACTGTGCCAGTGGGCCTCGTCCCAGAATCCAGCGGGGAGGAAGAAGGCATAGGTGAACGGACCAAAGCAGCGGTTGCCTTCCAGTAGAGCGTATTTCGTGCCGTCCGGGGCGATGTCCTGCCAGATGATGGTTTCGGGCGTCCAGGCGTGGGCAGTGGTCAAAGAAACAGAAGTCACAGCACTCGCTCTCCCCTTTCTGCGTCCAGCAGCGCCACCTTGCGCTCCACGCCCCAGCGGTAGCCGCCGCTTCCGCCCGCCTTGGGGAAGATGCGGTGACACGGCACGACAAGGGCGACGGGATTTCTGGCGCAGGCACTTGCCACCGCGCGCACCGCTTTCGGCTCGCCGATCATTTCGGCCAGCTCGGCATAGGTGCGCGTCTCGCTGTGAGGAATGTGGCGCAGGGCGGTCCACACGCGCTGCTGAAACTCGGTGCCGGGGGCGTCGATGTTCAGGCTCAAACAAGGATTCTGGCCGTCCAGATAAGCCCGCAAGCCCTGGAAGTACGGCTGGAGTGGCGCGGCGTCCTCAATCAATGTGGCGGCGGGGTACTCGGTACGCAGCTCCGCCATCATGGCTCCGGCCTCGCCAAAGCGCACGGCGCACAGGCCGCGCACGGTGGCAGCCACCAGCATCGGCCCCAGCAGGCTCTCTGCCACAGCAAAATGGATGGTCTGCCCGGCCCCGCCCGCCCGGTACGCACCCGGCGTCATGCCCAGACCGTCCTGACGGTAGAGCGTGCTGGACGTTTCGTGTCCGGCGTCGTACATGGCGGTTGTCACAGGTTTACCCATTTTCAGGCCCTCCTTGAAACGTGCGTAGCGAAGCCCCACGGCATACTGCTTGGGGCTAACCCCCACCGCGCGTTTGAACAGCCGCTGAAGATGAAAGGGACTCAGACCCACGTCGGCAGCCAGATTTGCGAGGGTTGGAGAGATTTCGGCGGTTTCGAGCAAGAATTTGACCCGTGCCACCGCCCGCACTCCCGTGCCCACGCCGTCCGGTTCGCAGCGCAGACAGGCGCGCAGGCCAGCCGCCCGCGCCGATCCGGGCGAGTCGTGAAAGGACGCATTCTCGCGCCGGGGCCGCCGGGAGGGGCAGGACGGGCGGCAGTAAATCCCGGTAGAGCGCACCCCGTACCAGAACGCGCCGTCCGCCCGCGCATCCCGCGCCAGCACGGCTTCCCAGCGGCCTTCTTCAGTTAGATATGCGCTGTCCATCTCCTCACCTCGGCCATCAGAGTAGCGGGAGCAGGAAAGTGGCGCACTCTATTTCTTGCGCTCAGAGTGGAGGCGGACCACTGCCGCAACCTCTACACTTCCACCCATGAGCGCCCCCCAGATCCAGGTCTTCGGCACCAGAAAGAGCAAGGAAACCCGCGCCGCCGAGCGGTTTTTCAAGGAGCGCAAGATCAAGATTCATTTCGTGGATTTAACGCAGCGCCCGATGGCCAGGGGCGAGCTGACCCGCTTCGTGCAGAAATTTGGCCTCAACGCCCTGCTGGACCTGGAAGGGAAGGCCTACGAGCGCAGCAATCTGGCCTATCTGCGAACCACCGAGGACGCCGTGATTGCCAGGGTGATCGAGACGCCGAAGCTGCTGCGCCTGCCCCTAGTGCGCGGCGGCAAGGTGCTGAGCGTGGGCGAGGATCTGGACGGCTGGAAGGCCATGCTGGAGGGGGAATAATGCCCCCTGTCTCCGAGGTTGAGTCGCGGCACTGGGGCACGCTCCCGGACGGTCAGGACGTGCGGCTGTTCGTCCTGCGCGCCTCGAACGGCCTGAGCGTCACCCTGGGCGAGTACGGCGCGCGGCTGCTGCGGGTGCAGGTGTCGGACCGCAGCGGCGTGCCCGGCGACGTGCTGCTGGGCCACCCCGCTCTGGCCGCATATCTGGGACAGGAGGACGCGCTGTACTTCGGGGCGACGGTGGGCCGCGTCGCCAACCGGACCGCTGGCGGGCACTTCGCGCTGGACGGAACGGAGTACCAACTGGCGGTCAACCATCCGCCCAACCACCTGCACGGCGGCCCCGGCGGCTTTCATGCCGTGCGCTGGGAGGGAGCGGCCCTGAGCGAGGACAGCATGCGTGGTGTGGTTTTCCGCTACCACAGCCCGGACGGCGAGGAAGGGTATCCCGGCGCGGTGGACGTGACCGCCCGCTACACCCTGAGCGACGACGGCTGGCTGACCCTGGACTGCCGGGCCGTCACCGACGCGCCCACACCGCTCAACCTCACCAATCACGCCTACTGGAACCTGGCGGACGGCGGCGCGGGCAGCGTGCTGGACCACCGGCTGACGCTGAGCGCCGATGGGTTTCTGGCCGTGGACGACACCGCGATCCCCACGGCGGTGACGGAGGTGCAGGGCATGCCCTTCGACTTTCGCGCGGGCAAACCGTTGCGGCAGGACATCGGCACGCAGGACGGGCAACTCCGGCGGGCGGGCGGCTACGATCACCACTTCGTTCTGCCGGACAGCGGGGGTGAACTGCGCCGGGCCGCAACTCTCCATGATCCAGTCAGCGGACGCCAGATGGAGGTCTGGACCACCGAGAACGGCGTGCAGGTGTACAGCGGCAATATGCTGAGCGGTGGATTGGTGGGCTGGGATGGAGCGCGGTATGCCAGGCACTCGGCGGTCTGCCTGGAAACCCAGCAGGCCCCCGACGCGGTGAACCAGCCGGAACTGGACCATCTGGGCGCGGCCTCAATCATCGTGCAGCCCGGCCAGCCGTACCACACGTTGACCCAGTGGCGTTTTTCGCTGCGGGAATAGCTGTTCGCGCTACTTGGACACGGCACGCAGGGCCAGCGGGTCCGGAGACAGGCTGCAATGCGCTGTGGACCCAGCCCCTAGAATCCCCGACACATGCGCCTGGCCATCATCGCGGATATTCACGGCAACCTCGACGCGCTGCGCGCCGTGCTGGCCGACGCGCGGGCACAGGGCGCGGACCGGATCATCGTGAACGGCGACGTGGTCAACCGGGGACCGGATTCAGTGGCAGCGCTGGAAACGCTGCTGGCACGCGGCGACGTGAGCTTCACGCTGGGCAACCACGATGACCTGCTGCGGCTGTGGGACGCCCGCAGCACGGACCTGCCCGCCGAGTGGTTCAGCGATCCTTTCTGGGGGGCCACCGCCTGGAGCGCCGAACAACTGGACCGCGCCGGGCTGCTGCACGTTCCCGCCGACTGGCCCATGACCCAGACCATCGCGCTGGCGGGGCTGCCCCCGGTGCTGATCGCCCACGGCTCGCCGCAGCATTACCGCGAGGGCCTCAGCGAAAGGACACCGCCTGAGCGCGTGCGGGAACTGAGCGCCGGATACGGCGTACTGATCGGCTCGCACATCCACCGTCCGGCACAGGCGGTGGTGGGCGGCGTGCTGGTGCTGAACACCGGCGCGGTGGGCGCACCGGCCAACGGCGACCCGCGCGCCCAGTACCTGCTGCTAACCGCAGGGCCAGGCGGCTGGCACCCCGAGTTCCGCGCCGTGCTGTATGACCGTGCGGGCGTGCTGGCACGCTTCGGCGGCAGCGGCCTGCTGGACACCGGACTCAGCGCGCAGATTTTCCGGGAAGAGATCATCACCTCGCGCAGCCTGTACACGCCGTACTGGCTGTGGACCGAGGAGGGCGGCCTGCCGCGCGACGCCCGGACGTGGGACGCCTTTTTGCGGCGGCATCTGGCCCCCGGCAGAGCATAAAAAACCCGCCCGATCAGGGGCGGGCGGAAACAACTTGAGAGGGTTTACCTGAAGGTAGGAGGAATCAGCACGGTGCCGATGGGATAGACGGCGCTGTTGCCCACGATGATCGGGGTGACGTTGACGGTCGCCCCGGTGATCTGACCGTTTTCCAGCACACCGATGCTCAGCACGCCCGCCGTGTCTTTGAGATCCAGGCTGCTGCCTTCCAAGCTGCGGAGCTGCGCGCCCATCAGTTCCGCGTCGGTAACGCGGCCAGTGACGACGTGGAAGGTCAGGACCTGCTTGAGCAGGGCTTTATCGGCCATCAGACGGTCCAGCGTAGCCTTGGGCACCTTGGCGAAGGCGTCGTTGGTGGGGGCGAAGAGGGTCACATCGGTGGCCATCAACGGTGTGGTCAGCTCCGCCTCCTGCAACAGGCTGAGCAGGGTGCTGAACTGCGGCTCGGCGGCCAGGCGCTGTTGAAGGGTCATGGCCCCGGTGGCGGCGGCTGGAGTGGGCGAGACGGGCGCGGCGGGCGGCACGGCCACCGGGGCGGGCGTCGCCGGGGCAGCGGGAGCCGCCGTCACAGGCGCTGCCGGTGCGGCGACGCCCAGGGTCAGGTCCGGGGGAATCAGTACGGCGTCGATGGGATACACGGCACTGTTGCCCACGATAATCGGGGTGACGTTGATGGTGCCGCCCACGATGTCCTGGTTGTTCAGCACGCCGATGCTCAGCACGCCTGCGGTGGTCTTGAGGTCCAGGCTGCTGCCTTCCAGGCTGCGGAGTTGCGCGCCCTGGAGGTCCATGTCGCTCACGCGGCCAGTGACGACGTGGAAGGTCAAAACTTGCTTGAGCTTGGCGTCGTCGGCCAGCAGCGCGTCCAGCGTGGCCTGGGGCACCTTGGCGAAGGCGTCATTGGTCGGCGCGAAGATGGTCACGTCGTTGGCCATCAGGGCGTCGGCCAGTCCGGCCTTCTGAATCAGGCTCAGCAGGGTGCTGAACTGGGCCTCACCCTGGAGGCGCGAGATCAGCGTCTCGGCTCCGGTGGCTGTGGTGGTGACAACGGCAACGGGCGCGGGCGCTGGTGCAGGCGTCGCCACGGGTGCGGGTGCCGGTGCAGGCGTTGCCACGGGTGCAGGTGCAGGCGCTGGTGCCGGAGCAGGTGCCGGGGTGGTGGTCGCCACGTTGGTTTCGGTGGTTGCAGCGGGGGCCTCTGCCGGGGCAGGCGGTTCGGGCAGCTTGAGGGTAGGCGGCAGCAGTACCTTGTCTATGACATAGATGATGCCGTTGTCGGCGGTGTCCACGGTAGCGGTGACTCTGGCGTCGCCCACCATCTGCATGCCCGCGTCCATCTTGAGATCCAGGCTGCTGCCTTCTAGGCTCCGCAACTGACCCTCGGCAGAAACCTGATCCGCCGTCATCTTGCCGGTGGTGATGTGGTATAGCAGCACCTGTTGCAGCGTGTCGGGATCGCTGGCGATCAGGGCCAGTGTGTTGGGATCGACTGCCGCAAACGCCTCGTTGGTGGGCGCAAAGACAGTGTACTCGTTGGCCATCAGGATATCGGTGATGCCCGCGTCGCTGAGCAGGTTGCGCAGGGTGCTGAAACGGTCATCGGACACGATCACGTCGTACAGCGAGCTGGTGCTCATCTCGGCCATGCTGGCGTCGGCGACAACGGTTTCAGTGACCACAGTGGTGGTCGTCGTGGTGGTATCGGTGGTATTGGTGGCCGGAGCCTCTACCACCACCACTGGGACAACGACCACGGGCACTTCTACCACAGGGGCCGGAGCCGGGACGGCGGCAGTCGTCGCGCCGCTCAGCGGCAGGGCCGAGATGCTGGAGATATCGGCGGCAGGCGGAGCCATGGCCATGGCGGGTTCGGGCGCGACCTGGGCCACCGGCTCAGCGGCGGGTTCCACCACGACCACCGGGGCAGGCTCGGCAGCGCTGGCCGGAGCGGGCATCAATACGGTATCGATCACGTGGACGATGCCGTTGCAGGCCACCACGTCTGCCTTGCTGACCGTGGCATTGTCGATCATGACCTTGCCGTCACTCACCGACACCAGGACGCTCGATCCCTGCACCGTCTTGCCGGAGGTCATGCCCATGACCTGCTCGGCGGTGACCTTGCCGGGCACCACGTGGTACAGCAAGATGTTCTTGAGGCTCTCGGCGTCGTTGAGTACGGCGGCCAGCGTGTCGCTGGGCAGTTTGGCAAAGGCGGCGTTAGTGGGCGCAAAGACCGTGTAGGTGCCGCCCTGAAGCGTCTCGGTCAGCCCGGCGGCCTCCAAGGCAATCGCCAGCGTGCTGAAGTTGGCGTCACTGCTCACGATCTGCGCGATGGACATGCAGGTGGGGGCGGGCTTGGCGACGGGCGCACCCGCACCGCCAGCCAGGGCGGGGGTGGCCAGCAAAAGGCCGAGCGTAACGAGACTGGTTTGCTTCTTCATGAATTCACCTCTGAATAGATCTGGAATGCTAATCGTCCGACCCTCAATCTTCACCACGGCAGGATGAAAAGCAACCTGTAGAAGATTTGAGACAGGTCATGTAAACGAAAAGGCCACTCCGCTAGGTCGTCTTCTCAGTATTTACACATCTGGACAGCGCCGTTGGCCTGAAGCTACCCTGGCGCTGGTGCAGACGCTGCGGACCGCCTTTCCGGGTGCCACCCTGATGGCCAACCGGGGCTTCGGGCTGCTGCCGGGCCTGGCGCGGCTGGTGGACGGGGTGCTGTTCGAGGGCTTCAGCACCACGCACACCCCGGCCTACGCCGCGCTGGACAGGGGGGGCCGGATCTACACCGCGCACTGGTTAAAGCAACTGCGCGCCCAGGGCCTGAGCGTCTGCCCCTGGACTACGCCGACACCCCCGCCCTGGCCCGCGCCGCACGCCAAAGGGCCGCCCGATACGACGTGCAGACCTTCGTGACGGACCGCGCCCTCTCTTTGCCTAGAGGCTTGCCCTGAGCGCCCCAGCCTGGCCACAGCGGTAGAGCGCGAACAGGGGAAAGGAGAGAGGCAGCGTAACGGGGTCTTCCCAAGCTGCCTCGTTTTCCCATGCCCTCTGTGCCTGGAGGCTCCAGACTGTTCTCAATCGGCGCTCTGGCCCACCGCCTCCGTCCCGGCGTCTACCACCTCGGCGGACTGGACCGCCGTTTCGGGCAGGCTGCGCCTGACCTCGCGCAGGGCAGAATGGATGATGCCCAGCGCCACGCTCATGGTCAGCATGCTGGAAAAGCCAAAGCTGACCAGCGGCAGCGGCACGCCGGTGACCGGGAACACCCCCGCAGCCACGGCAAGATTCACCATCGCCTGGCCCACGATCATGAACATCGCGCCCGTCGCCAGGATGCTGGCCCCGTGGATCTCGGAGGTCATGGGCCGGATGCGCGCGGCCAGTTGCGAGGCATGCAGCGAGACCGAGACGATCAGCCAGTAGCAGAACAGCAGCGTGATCACGCCCAGCAGCCCGGCGGTAAAGCCCACCGACGCCACCACCATGTCGGTGTGGGCGGCGAAGTACTCGTATCTTTTGCCGTCCGGCCCCTGGCCCCACCAGCCGCCCCAGGTCAGGTCCCGGTGGGCAAAGCCGATCTGATCGAGGCCCACCGCCCGTTCCTCGTCGCGGGTCTGGTGGCCCTGCCAGCGCGCCAGGATGTACGGGTGCTTTTCCAGATACCTGGAGAACACCGGCAGCGCCATCAGTCCCAGCGCCAGCAGAAAGCCGGTGATGTTGCTGATCCGCACCCCGGCGGCGTACATGAGGATGATGCCCAGCCCGAACATCAGGACGCTGCTGCCCAGGTCCGGCTCGGCAAAGACCAGAACGGTGGTCAGCACGATCATGACGGTGGCGCTGAGCAGCTTGTTCTGCACGCCCCGACGCGAGAAGAACGAGGCCAGCATCATGATCAGGCCCAGCTTGGCCAGCTCGGACGGCTGGAAGCGGAAGGGGCCGCCGAAATCCAGCCAGCGCTTGGTGGCCTCGCTTTCCTGGGTGCCCTTGCCGATGAACAGCACCAGGATCAGCAGCAGCAGCGTGAAGGCCCAGAACGGCGGTCCCAGTTTCAGGAAAGTCTTGGGCCGCAGCCGGGCCACCAGAAAGGTGATGCCCAGCGCCAGCGCCGTCTTCCAGCCGTGTTCCACGATCAGGTCCGGGCGTGCGGCGGCCACGCCCAGCAGCCCCAGCGCCATCAGCAGCACCTGCGCGATAATCAGTTGCACGCTCACGCCTGCACCTCTGCCGCGTGGGCCAGTGCCAGCGCCGCCCGCCGGAAACTGTCGCCGCGCTGGGCATAGTCGCGGAACTGATCGAAACTGGTGCCAACGGGAGCCAGCAGCACCGTCCCCTCACCCGCCAGCGCCTCCAGCCCGGCCCGCGCCGCCGCCCGCATGGTTGCGTCGCCGTCGGTCCCGGACACCGCCACGAAAGGCAGCCCCAGTTCGCGGGCCAGCTTCTCGCCGTCCTCGCCGAACGCGATGACGGTTTTGACCCGGCCCTGCGCAGCCTGCCGCAGCGGGGCGAGGTCCGCACCCTTGTCGCGCCCGCCCACCAGCCAGGCCATCGGCGGCGTGGCGCGTTCTAGCGCCGCCTGCACGGCGATGGTGCGGGTGGCGATGCTGTCGTCGATAAAGCGCACGCCACCCACCTGTGCCACCGTCTCGAAGCGGCCCCGTTGCGGCTGAGCGACGCGCAGAGCAGCGGCCAGCACAGCGACCTGAATCGGACGCCCCAGCCGGAGCAGCATGGCCTCGGCGGCCAGCAGCGCGGCGGCGGCGTTGGCCGGATGGATGGAGTCGGGCAGTTCGGCGGCGGGCAGGACTTCCTCGCCGCTGCTCAGCACCAGCCGCGCCGGGGAAAAGGCGAGCACCCCGGCCCGCGTCGTGACCTCCAGCCCATCAGGGACGATCAGCACGTCCCCCTCCCGCTGCCCCGCCGTGATGTTCAGCTTGGCGGCGTGGTAGGCGTCCACCGTGCGGTGACGGTCCAGGTGATCGACGCCCAGATTGGTGATGACAGCCACCGGCAGCCGCAGCCCCGGCACCCGTTCCAGTTGAAAGCTGGACAGCTCGGCCACTGCCACTTCCGCCGAATCCACCACGTCCAGCAGCGGCGGATCGATGTTGCCGCCCTCACGCGCCCGTACCCCGCAGGCGCGCAGCATCGAGGCGATCAGCACCGTGGTCCCGCCCTTGCCCGCCGTGCCGGTGACGCCTACGATGGGCAGGCCGGGGCGCAGGCGGGCGGCCAGCACCACCTCGCCGATAAGCTCCGCGCCGCGCGCTTGCAGCGCCAGCAGATCCGGGTGATCGATGGGGACGCCGGGAGCCGCCACCACGGTGCGGTAGGGGCCGCCCACGTTGCCGCGCCCAAAGTGCAATTCGTCCATCAACGCCAGGTCCTCAGCCGAGGGCCGGGCGTCGTGCCACTGCGCCCGCATTCCCTCTGCGGCCAGAAAGCGCGCCACCCCGCGCCCGCTGCGGCCCAGACCGTACATCAGGATGCTCCCGTCCTCCACGCCGCCTGTCCCCACGCCCCGTTCCCCAGTCACGCCCCCAACATAGGGGAAAATGATGAAGGTGGCTGGGAAACACCCCGACGCGGAAGCGCCGTGGCCGCGTCTCAGGTTCCGGGACTTTGCGAGACATGCTGGACACCGCCAGAAACCAGACAGGTGTGCAGCGGATTCTCACCACCTGATCCAGCGCCAGTTGGCACGCGTCAGGTCAGGAACCCGCCTCTTTTCATTTCGCTCCGCCCAAATTCGGGCTTACTTGAAGCTGGCTGCCTTGGCTATTGCAGACACCACGAAGCCCACGTACTGGCCGCCCAGGCCGTGGCCCGGCACGCCGCAGACCAGGCTGTATGCCGCGAGTGTAGGAGTGCCCCACCGGGGCATAAACCAACCAGTCATACGGATTCCGTTTGTTTCGTGCATGAATCTGGACAGCGCCGACTCATCCACTCCACGTCCGGAACCCGTTTTTCTCCTGCTCGCTGTCTTGTCCAGAGCAGCGCTCATGAGGACGCTTGGACGCCCGCTCGGATTTCCAGGTGTTTCCAACACCTTCCAATCGGAGTCCGTATCACAATTAAATCCCCTCACCATGACTTGAAATCGAATGACTTTTCACGGCCCTCTCCCCTTGTTTTCTACGCGGCAGGTCTTTTCATCGGCTGCGGAACTCATGAGCGCCCCTCGACGATCAGCCGCACCGCTGTCCCCTGCGGCAGGCGGTAGGCGCGCAGCACCCGGTGTTGCAGGTCCGCGATCACGTAGGGCACCGGGTAGGCGGCCAGACGCAGATCGGTGGGGCTGGGCCGCGCGGGGCCATGCGGGTGGCTGTGGTACAGCGCCACCAGGGCCAGCCCGCCCTCGCGCATGGCCTTCAGCGCCCGCAGCAGATGCACCGGGTCCGCCAGGTATTCGCGTTCGGGCAGCGCGGAGATGTTGGGCAGCGGGTACAGCGCGGCGGCGCGGGCCACTTCACCGTCAGTCTCCTCTGCCGTCCGGCCCGCGCCGCCCAGCGCGCCCACGCACTCGCGCGGGAACTCGCGGACGGCGTGCGCCCATAACGCGTCGGCCAGGGCGGCGGGCAGGATCAGGGACACGCCCCCATTATGTGACGCGCGGTGGGGCGCGCGGGCCGGACGCTGCGCGGCACAGTTGCGCGGCACAGTTGCGCGGCACAGTTGCGGAGCACGGTTGGCGGGGCCACCAGCAAGGCCACCAGCGGTCCAGAGGGCAGGGCTGCCAGCCCCAGGCTCTCCAGCCCCAAGCTCAAACGCTGTACTGGACGCCTCAATTTCTAAATCACCCGGTCCGCTTTGCGTTACACTGCCCTGGATGTCGAAGGCCCGTGCCAAAAGCTCCTCCCCGGTCAGCCGCTTCGACGGCGAGGCGCTGGGGCTGGTGCTGTTCGCGGTGGGCATTTTCCTGGCCGTGACGCTGCTGCTGCCGGGCGAGGCTGGGCTGGGCGGGGGCGCGGCCCAGACGGGCACAGGCGGGGCGGCGGGTTTCATGGGCGGGGCACGCTCGCTGCTGCTGGGCTGGCTGGGCTGGGGCGCGTACCTGCTGCCGATCATTCCCGTCGCCTACGGCGTGCTGGTGTTCCTGAGCCGCAACCTGCGCAACCTGACCCGGCGGGTGCTGGGCGGCATTGTGGTGGTGGCCTCGCTGCTGGCGCTGTACGAGGTCTTCCAGCCGGGGGCGGCGGGTCAGGGGGCCGAGGTGGTGATGCGCCCGCTGACGCGCACCCTGAGCTACGCGGCGGCGCTGCTGCCCCTGATCACGCTGACGCTGGGGCTGGAGCTGATGCTGCGCCTGGCCCCGCTGAACATGCTCAAGGCGTTTTTCCGGCGGCTCAGCACGTGGCTGGGCGGCGCGTCGGCGGGCGTGCAGGGAGCCATCGAGGCCCGCCAGGACGGCATCGAGTCGGCCCGCGCACGCGGCGGCGTCCGCACCGGACTGGCAGCCCACGGGCGCGAGCTGGACACCCTACACCGCCTGTACCCCGATTCAAACGAGATCAAGACCCAGCAGGCCGAACTCAAGGCCGCCGGGCGCGAGGTGCGCGGCCAGGACGAGGCGGGCCTCAAGGGACTGGAGCGCGACCTGAAGCACTGGCAGGAAAGTACGCGCCTGTTCGTGGGCGACGCCGCCCGCGACCTGCGCGAACTGGTGGCGCGCGAGGCCCCCGACGCCGGGGCCGACGCCGAGACCCGCGCCGCCGAGATTCGCCAGGGCCGCCACGAATTGAGCCTGGCGCTGCCCAGCACCCAGGCGTGCGACGCGCTGGAACGCCTGCGCCGCGCCATGGTCTCCAAGATCCAGCGCCTGTCCGGGCGCGCGGGCAAACTGGAACGCGAGCGGGTGGCCGCCGAGAAGGCCCTGACCAAACCCGACAGCGCCGCCCTGGCCCGCGAGTGGCCCGCCCACCGCGAACGGCAGGTGGCCTGGCAGGAGGTCAGCCGCGATTTCACCACCTGGCGCGCACGGGCCGACCTGTACCCCGGCTGGCCCGATCTGGCCTCCGCTTTCGACCGCGCCCCCACCGAGGTGGCCACGGAGCTGGCAACGGCGCTGGCCGACGACACGGACGAGACCCTGCGCGAGCAAGGCCGCTGGCGGGCGCGGCTCTCACAGGCCCAGGAAGACGCCCTGCGCCGCGCCGAGGCGATCACCGGCACGGCCACCCAGGAAGCGTCGGCCCCGGCTGTGCCGCCCGCGCTGGACTTCGACTTCATCAACGACGATTTCTCGGGGGATGAGGACGCCTCCAGCGGTCCTGCCATCGCCCCCCAGTCGCCCTCCAGCATCACAGCCAGAGTGGAGACAGAGGTCTGGGGTGCGCCGCCCACCGCCCCGGTGCACAGCGCCTCCAGCCCTGCGACAGGCGAAATGGGCGGCGTCGATCCCTTCACCGACTGGGAGGACGACGATCTGCCGTTCGGTCCCGCGCCCACGGCCCGTCCGCTGGAGGCGATGCCAGGCCGCCGCGCCGAGCCTTTGCTGGGAAAAGGCGGCGTGCGCGCGAGTGCGCCCAGGTCGGAGACGCCGCCGTGGGCAAATGCCGCCGCTCAGCCCAAACCGGAGAAACGCCTCACCAACCCCACCGGCGCAATCGCCCTGGCCCTGCCTGACGACAGGCTCCTGGATCCCATTCCGGCGGCGGCGCACAACACGGCGGCGCTGGAGGTCTCGGCGCGGCAGCGGGCCGGACTGATCGACGAGACGCTGCGGCACTTCGGCTTGCAGGCCAGGGTGGTGGACTACGCGCGCGGCCCCACCGTCACGCGCTACGAGATCGAACCCGCCCCTGGCGAGAAGATCAGCCGGATTGCCAGCCTGAGCAACGATCTGGCGCGCGCGCTGGCAGTGGGCGGCGTGCGTGTGGAGGCCCCGGTCCCCGGCAAGAGCGTGATCGGTCTGGAAGTACCCAACGCCGAGCGCGAACCCGTCACCTTTCATCAGGCAGCCTCATCTCCCGGTTTCCGCAATACCCGCGCCAAATTGCCGGTGATTCTCGGCAAGAGCATCGACGGCGATCTGCTGGTGGGGGACCTGGCCAAGATGCCGCATCTGCTGGTGGCGGGCAGCACCGGCTCGGGCAAGTCGGTGTGCGTCAACACGCTGATCACCTCGCTGCTGTTCAAGTACCTGCCTGGCGATCTGCGCTTCCTGATGATCGATCCCAAGATGGTGGAACTCACGCCCTACGACGGCATTCCGCACCTGGTCCGCAGCGTGGTCACCAATCCGGTGGACGCGGCAGGCGTGCTGCTGGGCGCGGTGGCCCACATGGAGCGCCGTTACAAGATGATGAGCGCGGTGGGCGCGAAGAACCTGGAGCAGTTCAACGCCAAGATGCGCCAGACCGGTGAGACCGAGTTGCCCCATCTGGTCATCATCATCGACGAGCTGGCGGACCTGATGATCACCAGCCCCAAGGAAGTGGAATCCGCGATCATGCGCCTGGCACAGATGGCCCGCGCCACCGGCATGCACCTGATCCTGGCGACGCAGCGCCCCAGCGTGGACATCCTGACCAGCCTGATCAAGGTCAACGTCCCGGCGCGCATCGCCTTCGCGGTCAGCAGCAGCCACGACTCGCGCACCATTCTGGACAGCATGGGCGCGGAACGTCTGACCGGGATGGGCGACATGCTGTTCTACCAGCCGGGGCAGGTCAAACCCGTGCGCCTCCAGGGGCCGTATATCAGCGAAGCCGAGTCCGCCCGCATCAGCGACGAGCTGCGCCGGATGGTCTTCGAGGACGACTTCGTGGAAGCCTACGGCGCGGATTTTGAGGGCGATATCATGGCCAGCGGGCCAGGCGGGGACAGGAGCGGCATGGATTTCAGCGATCCGCTGTTGCGTCAGGCCGCACAGATCTGTATCGAGGAAGGCCAGGGCAGCGTTTCACGGTTGCAACGCCGCCTGAGTGTGGGCCACGCCCGCGCCGGCAAACTGATGGACCTGCTGGAGGCGATGGGCATTGTCAGCAAACATCAGGGCAGCAAGCCCAGGGACGTGCTGGTCACCGAGGCCGATCTGCCCGAGTACTTCGGCTGATGGTCCTCAGGGCTTGAGGCCGGGGCAGCGGGCGAGCGAACTGAACTTTGCTCAGACCCGTAGTCCAGCACGCACGGTCCCGCGTCACATATTTGAACTTCCGACCCCTTGGCGGGCCGGCCCCTGCGTTCAGTTGGTCCTTTTTCAGACGCATCCCTGAGGCCGTCCATATCTGTGGCCCAGATTCGGACTCCTCTCCACAGCTTTGACCCGGCTGAAGCCCGACGGCGGGAACCTGCGCTTCCGGTTCTGTGCAGAGCTGTTGAGTGCTGACTACATGAACTCGGTCAGCAGTTCCGGTCTGCTGACCAAACGCATCCCACTTTCATGAGAGCAATTTCAAGGAGTCTCAACCCCCGGCCTGATAGGTTCAAGGGTAAGGTCTGAAGTTTTCTGGCCTCAGTTTTCGTCTCTCTAAAGTTGGGCAACGAGGAGGAATACGGTATGGGTTTTTTAGATCGGCTCAAGGCCATGGGCGCGCAGGCGGGCAAGGACGCGCAGGATACCTGGAGCCGCTTCAACAACGGCGCGTTCGCCGACGCCACGATGGCTGCCTGCGCGCTGATCGGCGCGGCGGACGGCAAGATCGACCAGAATGAGCGCAGCCGCACCGCGCAGTTCATCACCAGCAGCGACAAACTCAAGGCGTTCAACGTCTCCGATTTGCGCGACAAATATGACCGCTACTGCGACAAGATCACCGCCGATTTCGACTTCGGCAAGATCGAGCTGATGCAGGCCATCGGCAAGGTGGCGGGCAAGCCCGATCAGGCCCGCGCGGTGGTGCAACTGGCCGTGGTCATCGCCAATGCCGACGGCAATTTTGACAAGGACGAGATGGGCGTGGTGCGCGAGATCGCCCAGTCCCTCAAGCTGGACCCGTCCGAGTTCGGCGTCTGACCCCTCACCTCTCAATCAATCATTTTCCCTTCCAGGAGGCAGCAACATGGCAGTATCACTGAAAAAAGGCGGCAACGTTTCCCTGAGCAAAGAGGCCCCCGGCCTGAGCGCCATCACCGTCGGTCTGGGCTGGGACCCCCGCGCCACCGACGGCAAGGAGTTTGACCTGGACGCGAGTGCTTTTACTCTCAAGGCCGACGGCAAGGTCCGCGCCGACGCCGATTTTATCTTTTACAACAACAAGACTTCCTCGGACGGCAGCGTGGTGCACAACGGCGACAACCGCACCGGTGAGGGCGAGGGCGACGACGAGACCATCGACATCGACCTGAACAAGGTCCCTGCCGACATCGACAAGATCGCCGTCAGCGTGACCATCGACGAGGCCGAGACGCGCGGCCAGAGCTTCGGCCAGGTGGGCGGCGCATTTATCCGCGTGCTGAACAAGGACGGCGGCGCAGAAATCGCCCGCTACGACCTGAGCGAGGACTACAGCACCGAGACCGCCGTGATCTTCGGCGAGATCTACCGCAATGCGGGCGAGTGGAAGTTCCGCGCCGTGGGTCAGGGCTTCGCGGGCGGCCTGGCCCCGCTGGCCCGCAACTTCGGCGTCAACGTCTGAGCACGGCTTAAAGCAGTTCACGGCGCAGATGTCGGGGAGGTTGGGAACGCGGTTTCCAGCCTCCCCCTCTTCTCAATACTCCGCCCCAACTCCAGTCTTACCCAAACACCTCAAGGAGACCATGCAGACCTTCCAGACCGGCCAGAAAACGCAACTGAGCACCCTGACGCCGCAAACCAACCTGACGCTGACCGTGCAGGTGACCGGCCCCGCCTCTGAATACGACCTGATTTTGTTCGGGCTGGACGCGGCGGGCAAGCTGAGCGATGACCGTTACATGGTGTTTTTTAACCAGCCGCGCAGCCCCGAAGGCGCAATCGAGATGAAAAGCGGGGCGCGCAACGAGAAGGTCTTCCAGATCGACCTGGCACGACTGCCCACCAGCGTCCGTCGCCTGAGTGTGGCGGCCACGGTGGACAGCGGGGCATTTAACGCCATTGACCACGCCGAGGTGACGCTGAGCAGTTCCGGCAGCCCGCTGATGAACTACCGCGTGACCGGGCGCGATTTTCAGCAGCAGAAGGCGATCATGCTGCTGGACCTGTATTTCAAGGACGTGTGGCGCCTGGGCGCGGTGGGACAGGGCTTCAATGGCGGCCTGGACGCGCTGGTGGGGCACTTCGGCGGCACGGTGGCCGATACGCCCGCGGCCCGTCCTCCCGCGCCTCCGGCTCCTGCCCCCACCCCTGCCGCCGCGCCGCGCCCGGCCTCTGCCCCGCCCACGCCTGCCGCCGCGCCCACGCCGCCCGCACCCACCATCAATCTGGGCAAGATCACGCTGGACAAACAGGGGCAGAGCGCCAAGATTTCGCTGCGCAAGGATGGCCAGAAAGACCCCATCCGGGTCAACCTGAACTGGGACAAGGGCGGCGGCTTTCTGCGCGCCGGGGCCGATCTGGACCTGGGCTGCATGTTTGTCATGCAGGACGGCCAGAAGGGCGTGATCCAGGCGCTGGGCAACAGCTTTGGCAGTGACCGTTTCGAGCCGTTCATCCTGCTGGACAAGGATGACCGCAGCGGCGCGTCCAGCGACGGCGAGAATCTGGTCATTTCCCGCCCGGACCTGATCCACACCGTCGTGATCTTCGCCTTTATCTATCAGGGGACCTCTGATTTTACCAAGGTCAATGGCCGCCTGACCATGAAGGACCCACGCGGCAACGAGATCATGGTGCAACTGAGCAACCCAGACATGCGCCGGACGTTCTGCGCCATTGCCAGCATCGAGAACGTGGGCGGCGAGGTCAAGATCACCAAGGAAGAACGCTATTTCAAGGACCATCAGGAGGCCGATCAGCATTTCGGCTTCGGCTTCCGCTGGTCGGCGGGCAGCAAGTGAAGATGGTCTAACCGTCCAACGGTCAAACCATCTGACCGCAAGAGCAAAAGACGAACGCCCGCATTTTCAGCCGTTAGGCAGTTAGACCTTTAGACAGTTTGACAATCTTTAACTAATATTCCCCCACTCACACTCCAGGAGAACAGCATGCCTATTTCACTTAAAAAAGGACAGCAGATCAGCCTCGTCAAGGAGGCCGGACCCAGCCTCAGCACCGTTCGCATGGGCCTGGGCTGGGACGCCATCAAGAAAAAGGGCTTTTTCGGCTTCGGCGGCGGGCAGGCCGAGGTAGACCTGGACGCCAACGCGCTGATGTTTGACGCGGGCGGCAATCTGGTGGACGTGGTGTGGTTCCGCCAGCTTCAGAGCAAGGACGGCTCGATCAAGCACAGCGGCGACAACCGCACCGGCGCGGGCGACGGCGACGACGAGACCATCACCGTGGACCTGTCGCGCCTGCCCGCCAACGTGACCACCCTGATCTTCAGCGTCAACAACTTCAGCGGCCAGGACTTCGGCCAGATCGAGAACGCCTACTGCCGCCTGGTCAACACCCAGGGCGAGGCCGAGATTGCTCGCTATGACCTGTCGGCAGGCGGCCAGCACAGCGCCATGATCCTGGCGAGTCTCAAGCGGCAGGGCAATGACTGGACCATGACCGCCATCGGCGCAACCTCGCGCGGGCGGACGTATCAGGACAATCTGCCAGATATGAAGGCGTATCTGTAAACTGAAGGTGAATCCCTCAATCGGCTGTGCCGCCAGCTCCCCTTAAAGCGAGCCGAGGAACGCAAAAGATCGGCCAGCGCAGCAATCTCCTTGCCTCCCTTCTAAGGGGAGGTGGCCCGTAGGGCCGGAGGGGTTGAACCGTGGGAACTCCCCTTCACCCCGCGCAACTTTTACACCCCAGCTCCCGTATTCACCCCCGAAGCCCTCCAAACGCGAGAGCATCGAAAAGGACGGTTAACATGGCACTTTCACTTCAAAAAGGCGGCAACATTTCCCTGAGCAAGCAGGACGCCAACCTGCAACGCATCGTCGTGGGCCTGGGCTGGGACCCGCGCCCCACCGACGGCCAGGCGTTTGACCTGGACGCCTGCGCCTTTTTGCTGGGCAGCGGCGGCAAGGTGCGCGGCGATCAGGATTTCATCTTTTACAACCAGCTCCGCAGCCAGGACGGTAGCGTGGAGCACACCGGCGACAACCGCACCGGTGAGGGCGACGGCGACGACGAGGCCATCAAGATCAACCTGACGCAGGTGCCTGCCGAGATCGACAGGATTGCCGTCAGCGTGACCATCGACGAGGCCGAGGCCCGGCGGCAGAACTTCGGGCAGGTGGGCGGCGCGTTTATCCGCGTGGTCAACGAGGACAACAATCAGGAACTGACCCGTTTCGATCTGGGCGAGGACTTCAGCACCGAGACCGCCGTGATCTTCGGCGAGATTTACCGTCACAGCGGCGAGTGGAAATTCCGCGCGGTGGGTCAGGGGTATATCGGCGGCCTGGGGCCGTTGGCGCGCAATTACGGCGTGAACGTCTAATTCACCCAGCCAGACAGGCACCCGGCAACTTCAGACTGGGTGTCGTCTCGATGCCGGGTCATAATGAGGCGGTTTGGTTTGTCCACCGCAGAGCGGGCAGCCAGCAAGGAGAGCAGGAGTGATTCAAAGAGAATTTGGTTTTGCCTTCGGCGTGAGCATCATCGCCCTGATTCTGGCAACGTGGTACGGCTTCAGCGTCGGCGGCATCAGCGTGGCCCTGAATTTCCTGGTCATCGCCGTGGTGCTGGGCATCATGGAAGTGTCTCTGAGCTTCGACAACGCGGTGGTCAACGCCTCGGTCCTCAAGAACATGACCGAGAAGTGGCAGCGCCGCTTTCTGATCTGGGGCATTCTGATCGCCGTGGTGGGCATGCGGCTGGTCTTTCCCATCGCCATTGTCGCCATCACGGCGGGTCTGGGCTTCGGTGAGGTTGCCAGCCTAGCCCTGAACGACTCGGTCCGCTACGGCGAATATCTGGAGCAGGCTGAGGTTGTTATTAGCGCGTTCGGCGGCACCTTCTTGCTGATGGTGGCCCTGAATTACCTGATGGACCCCGAGAAGGACGAGCACTGGCTGGCGGGCTTCGAGCGCCGCCTGGCCGGACTGGGCAAGCTGGACACCGTTCAGGCCCTGATCGCGGGCGTGGTGCTGCTGTCGATCACGCACTTCTTCGTGGCCCCCGCCGAGCAACTCGCGGCGGTGACGGCGGGTCTGGTGGGTCTGCTGGTCTACCTGGCGATGAACGCCATCGGCAACCTGTTCGATCCCAACGACATGGCGGCCAAGGCAGGGGCGGCGGGCTTCACGGCCTTCATGTACCTGGAGGTGCTGGACGCCTCGTTCTCGCTGGACGGCGTGATCGGGGCCTTCGCCGTGACCAAGGAAATCGTGATCATCTC
Source organism: Deinococcus frigens DSM 12807 (assembly GCF_000701425.1). GTDB lineage: Bacteria > Deinococcota > Deinococci > Deinococcales > Deinococcaceae > Deinococcus > Deinococcus frigens. Next base: position 23,004 of record NZ_JNIW01000039.1, read on the forward strand.
GGCAGGTCTGGCGATTGGCGCGGTCTTCGTGCGCTCGCTGACGCTGTTCCTGGTCCATCAGGGCACGCTGGGACAGTACCGCTTCCTGGAACACGGCGCGCACTACGGCATTCTGGCGCTGGCGATCATCATGCTTGCCAGCACCAACCGCAACGTGCATATTCCCGAAGTGGTCACGGGCTTGATCGGGGTGGCCTTCATCGTGGCCTCGGTGTGGTCCAGCATCCGCGCCAACAAGCGAGAGATGGCCGAGGGCAAATCCCAACCCAACTGAGCGCAGAGCAAGGCAGGCTGTGGAGGAGGCGAAGGTGCTTCCTCCATAGCTTTTTTAGGGAGAGGGGAATGAAATTGAGGTTCGCCCGGTGGCCCCTTCATCCCCGCCGCTTCGCAACGCTCCTCTCCCACAAAGGTAAAGAGGTCAAACGTATCGCGGACCATTTCAGAATCGCGCCAAACACGGTTAAATGCGGTCATGCTTGGAAAATTCTTCAAGAAACCGGCAGACGACATGGGCGAGCGCGTTCCCCCCGGCCAGAGCCTGACGGCGCGCTTCCCGGTCCTGACCTACGGCCCCGCGCAGCACTACGACGCCTCCGAGGTGGTCATCCGCATCACTGGACTGGCGGGCGAGAAGACCCTGACCTGGGCCGACTTGCTGGCGCTGCCGCAAACCACGCTGACCTACGACATCCACTGCGTGACCCACTGGAGCAAGCTGGACACCGAATGGACCGGCGTGCGCGTCACCGATCTGATGGAACACGTTAAGCTGGACCCAGCGGCCACACACGTCATGCAGCACAGCGTCGGGGGCTACACCACCAACCTCTCGCTGGAGGATTTCACGCGCCCGGAAAATCTGCTGGCGCACACCTTTAACGGTCAGCCGCTGGAGGCTGAACACGGCGGGCCGCTGCGGCTGGTGGTGCCGCACCTGTACTTCTGGAAAAGTGCCAAGTGGCTGACCGGGCTGGAATTCATGGCCGCCGACAAGCCCGGATTCTGGGAAGTCAACGGCTACCACATGCGCGGCGATCCCTTCAAGGAACAGCGCTACGACGATGATTGATCGTGGAAGGTCAGACGCCCGACGCTGAGGGCTACCTCGTTCCAGATGTTCTCCGGCCTGGCCTGACCCTGGTTCTCGTCGGCACCGCGCCCAGCCGCATTAGCGCGGCGCAGCGGGCGTATTACGCCAATCCGGTCAACAAGTTCTGGCGCACGCTGCATGTGGTGGGCCTCACGCCCCGGCAACTCGCGCCGCAGGAGTACCCGCAGGTTGTGGACCACGGCATCGGCCTGACGGACGTGGCCAAACGGCACAGCGGCGTGGACTCGGCCCTGCCCGGCGAGGCGTGGAAACCGGATGAGCTACGGGAAAAGATCAGGACATATCACCCGCAGATCGTCGCCTTTACCAGCAAGCGCGGCGCGTCCGAGCTGCTGCGAAGGCCGACGGGCAAGCTGCCGTATGGCCTCCAAACCGAGCTGTTGGAGGGCGCGGAGGTCTGGGTCCTGCCCAGCACCAGTCCGCTGGGACACAACCACTTCCAGCTTGCACCGTGGCAGGCCCTGGCGGACCGGGTAGCCGAATTGCGGTCTGAGTGAACGCTGAAGGCGGCGTCCGGCAATGCGGGAACTTTCCTCAGCCCCAGGCCGTATTCTGAAGCTGATATGGTCCCTTCCGTCACCACCATTCTGACTGTGGCCCGCACCGGCTCGCGCGTGGTGCGCGCCCTGATCCGGCCCGCGCACCGGGGAGGGGGCCGAAGTGGTCTGGGAGATGTGCGCGAACTGGGCCATGATCCCTGGCTGAGGCCGGAGGGTGCTGGGGGCCTGCGCCGCCAGGCCAGCCGGCTGGCGCAGCGCGGCGCGGGCCTGGGCAAGCTGGCCCTGCAAGGCGTGCTAGGGGCAGTGGTGTTTCTGCCGCTGCTGCTGATCTTTGGCGTGCTGTTCGCGCTGGGCTTCGATCCGGCAGGCTGGCTGCTGGGCGTCACGCTGCTGCTGGGACTGCTGGGGCTGGTCCGCACGGCGGTGCGCGCAGTTCGCCTGATGAACGCGCCGGATGAGGAGTTGAACCCAGAGACCTCACGGGCGGCCCTGCCCGCCACCCTCCAGGCCGATGAAACCACCCTGCTGGGCACGCTGCGCACGCACGAGCGGGCGCTGCCCCCGGCCAGCCGCGTGGCCTTTCACGCCGCCGTGATCGCCACCCGCGACGCCCTGCGCGTCTCGGCAGACGACATCATGCTGGGCCGCGACGCCTTCGACGTGCGGCAGGCGGCCCGCGAGGATATTCCAGAGTTGCTAGAGACCTACCGCACCGTGCCGTCCACCCCCGCCAACGAGGCCGAACTCCAGCGCCAACTGGGATTGATTGAGGGGCGCATGGCCGCCGTCATCCAGGACCGTAACGCCCAGCGAGGCCGGGTTCTGAAGGCCCATGGCCGGTATCTGGAAAACAAGTATCTGGAAAAGTCAGAGGCCGAGTAACCCCTACTTTTTCGCCTCCACCCCGCCCATCCACTCCAGAATCCAGCGGGCCGCCTGGTCACTCCGGGCGGCGGTGATGTCCAGATGCGCGGCCCCTTTCAGGGTGTGGACGGTCATGCGCGCGCCCGTCAGCGCGGCGTACTTGCGGTACTCGTCGGCATTCGACACGCCGTCCTCGGCCACGATTCCCAGCGCGGGCAACTGCACCCTATGCCACACCCGCAGGTCCTTTTCAAAGGGCGTCCCCCTGGTTCCCTGGCGCACGGCGGCCAGGTCCAGCGACAGGCGGTTGGGAAAGTACCACTCGCTGAAATCGCTCAGGGGGGTCCAGAAGCGGCTGACAAAATCCCGGGCATCGGTGGGGGCTGCCGGATCGGTCTGCCAGCCGACAGGCTGGGCGGAATCCTGCTGTCCAGCCACCCAGTAGCTGTCCTTGCCGCCCAGCACGGCGGCGATCAGGTTGTTGCCCTCTACCGCGTTGGTGGCCCGCCCGGTTTTCAGGGACAGAAAGGGCAGCAGGGCGTAGCGCTGTTCGAGCTGCACCATCGCCGCCGCCAGGTTGGTGGCCGGGTAGTTCACCAGCCCACCCGACGGGGCCAGGGCGTTCGGCTGCGCGGCGGCCAGTCGGGCCTGGGCGGCGGCGCGGCTGGCCAGTCTAGGGTCGAAGTAGATCCTGTCCACGTAAGGGTCTTCGGGCAGTTTTTTGAGGCCGGTCAGCGGCCCCAGCACGCCCTCGGTGCCGTCGTTGTAATTCTGGACGGTCAGCGGTTGGTTGCTCAGCAGGCCCGGCGCACCGTCGAGCATGACCATGCCGCGCACATCGTCCGCGCCGCGCCCGGTGTCGCCCGGAGGCCCATCGAAATCGTAGGCCGCGTACAGCCCGGTCAGGCTGCCGCCCATCGAGTGGCCGCCGATAAACACGCTGGGCGTCAGGGTGCGGGCCTCCCTGACCGCCGTCCGCCAGTCGCGCAGGGTCACGTCCAGACCCCAGTCGCGCATGTACGCCACGCTTTCCCTGGAGCGGGGAGGCAGGCCGCCTTGCACAATCTGCGCCAGCTCCGCCGGGCTGGCCGCCGCGATCTGGGCCTGGGGTTCCAGCAGATTGCTGCGGCGGTCCACGCTCCAGACCGCCGTCTGGGGTTGCAGCGCCACGATCTGCCGCGCCAGTCGGTCAAAACTGCCCGCTCCGCCAAGAAAGCCGGGCATCAGCAGCAGGATGGTCTTCGGCTTCGCGGGGCCATAGCGCACGGTGATGCTGGCGTTCAGTTCGGGTGGCGTGCCGGGAACCACGACGCTGGGGCGCACCACGCGCGCGGCGAGAACCTGCGCCAGAATGGCGTCGCTGGGCGTGGTCACGGCGGCAGGCGCAGCGGAACGGACCCTTTGCTGGGCCGGAGCGCAGGCCACCAGCAGGGCAGAAAGCAGCAGGAGATGGGGCAGACGCATGCGCTCATGCTGCTCTGCGCGCGTGGGCCGGAAGGTGCAGAGGCTTACGGGTCACCTTGGCCGGGGCTTGATCTGCCGGGGTGACTGGCCCACTCAGGGCGGGCTGGCTGCCTATCACGCGCTCTTTCCCCCGCCCCGCACAGCACTAGACTCCAGCGCATGAGCGACAACGCCACGCCCACCTCCCCCCTGCCCCTCCCCAGAGGTTTCCAGACCGCCGCGCTGGCCGCCGGGATCAAGCCCAGCGGCAGGACCGATCTGAGCGCCGTGACCTCCGAAACAGAGTGCGTGTGGGCCTTTGCGGGCACGCGCAGCACCACCGCCGCCGCCTGCGTGACCCGCAACCGCGAGCTGTACGCGGCGGGCGGCCCGGTGCGCGCCTTGCTGGTCAACGCCGGAAACGCCAACGCCGCCACCGGAAAGCGGGGAGCGCGCGACAACGCGGACCTGGCCGACGCCCTGGGCAGCGTGCTGAACGTGGACATGGACGGCGTGCTGACCGCCAGCACCGGCATCATCGGCCACCCGCTGCCGATGGACCGCGTGCTGAGCGGCGTGGAACACCTGCCTGAGGACCTGGGAACCGACGCCGCCGCCTTCGCAGGTGCGATCATGACCACCGACCTGCGGCCCAAAACGGCCTCGGCACAGTTGCCCGGCGGGGCGCGCATCGTGGGCGTCGCCAAGGGCAGCGGCATGATTCACCCGGACATGGCCACCATGTTCGCCTTTGTCTTCACCGACGCCGCGCTGGACGCCGTGGGCCTGCGCGCAGCCTTTCCCGCCCTGGTGGCCCGTACCTTTAACGCCGTGACGGTGGACGGCGACACCAGCACCAATGACATGGCAATCGTGCTGGCGAACGGGCAGGCCGGAGAGGTGGCGCTGCACGACTTGCTGCCCGCACTGGAGGGCGTGATGCGTGACCTGGCCCGCCAGATCGCCCGCGACGGCGAGGGGGCCACGCGGCTGCTGACCGTCCGCGTGAGCGGCGCGCTGACCGAGGCCGAGGCGCTGACCGCCGCCCGCACCTGCTGCGTCAGCCCGCTGCTGAAAAGTGCTGTGCACGGCTTTGACCCCAACTGGGGCCGCGTGATCATGGCGGTGGGCCGCAGCGGCGCGTCCGTGAACATCGAGGGCATGACCGTGGCCGTGCAGGGCAATCCTGTCTTTGCCGGAAAGCCGCTGCCCTACGACGATGCGGCGGTCAGCGAGAGCATGAAGGCCGAAGAGGTCATCTTTGAACTGGACCTGGGCGTGGGCGGCGCGTCCGGCGAGGCGTGGGGCTGTGATTTGAGCGCCGAATACGTGAGCATCAACGCGGATTACACCACGTAATCGGGAGGTCTTGACCCTTCTGCCCTGATGACCGAGTCCCAGACCTGCTTGCAGCGGGGATCACCGGGCAGACCGTCAAGAACGGCAGGTTCCCACTCTCTCATACGGACTCCGATTGGAAGGTGTTGGCAACACCTGGACATCCGAGGGGACGTCCAGGCGTCCTCATGGGCGCTGCTCTGGACAAGGCTGCGAGCAGGAGAACAACGGGTTCCGGACGTGGAGTGGATCAATCGGCGCTGTCCAGATTCATGCCCGATTCATGCACGAAACAAACGGAATCCGTATCACTTGAGCCAACCTTCAGAACCAGGCTTCAGGCGGGTGGGCGGGCTACGCTACGGCATGACCCGGCAAACCCCGAACAAGGCTCCTGCGCCGCAGCCCGCGCTGGCCCGGCCCCTAGATTTCTCGGTTCCGTCCAACCGGATCGCAGCGGCGGGAGCGTTGGCGGCGCTGCTGCTGGGGCGCGCTGCGCGTGGCAACTGGTGGGCGGCGCTGGGCGTGGGCGGCGCGGCCTTCAGCGCCTGGGCCATCGCGCGGGAGCTGGACCCGGATTCGCCGCAGACGGCCAATGCGGCGCTGCCCGTCGCCGCCGCTGCCGCGCTGCTGGGTGGGCCGGGCAACCCGCTGGCCGCCTTCGCCGCCCTGAGCGGCCTGCGAATGATCGCCGGAACCACCGGGCAGGCGGCCACCCCTGCCGATCAAATGGGCCTCCTGATTCAATCCGCGCTGGCGGCGGCTACTGGCAACCGCTCGGCGGCCCTGCTGAGTGCGGCGGCCCCACTCCTCACGCCTGAATCCCACTCGTGGCAGCCCGCGCCCGGCGTGCTGATGCCCCGGCTGTGGCGGGACCGCGCAGAGGGACTGACCACCGTGCCCGCCGCCTTGCTGGGACTGGGAGCGGTGGCCCTGACGCCCACCTTCACCGCCCCGGAACCCGTCGCCAGCCCATGTGACCGCGCTCCCCGCACCGTCCGGGCCAGGGAAGTCCAGCGTGCCCGTCAGGCCGCCGTGATCTCGCTGGCGCTGGGATTGGGAGGCGGAGGTGTACGCGGGCTGGTGCCACTGGCCGCCGCCGTCCTGACCGTGGGGCTGCGCCGGGTGCGCGCTGGAACGGTCAAACCGAGCGCCAAGTCCTGATCTCTGATCTCTTCCTTCTCCTGGGAGAAGGCTGGGGAGGGGGCCACCGGACTGGCCACCACCTGCACAAGATGCGCCGCTCCCTTTCCCCAGCGCATTTTCCCCAGCACAGGAAAAGAGGGGTAGCCTCCACTTCGGCCTCCCCTCTTGCACACTTTCGAGATCAGTCGTGCGCCCCCGCCAGCTCCCTGTGCTCAAACTGCTGCGCCTCGGTGCTTCCGGCCAGGGCGTTGGTGCTGCTCTGGCCCCCGGCGGCAGCGTTGGAAACAGCATCGAAGTAGCCTGTGCCGACCTCGCGCTGATGCTTGACCGCCGTGAAGCCGCGCTCCTGGGCCGCGAATTCCTTTTCCTGCAATTCCACGAAGCTGACCATCTGGTTGCGGGCGTAGCCGTGCGCCAGCTCGAACATGGCGTGGTTCAGGCTGTGAAAGCCCGCCAGCGTGATGAACTGGAATTTGTAGCCCATCTGGCCCAGCTCCACCTGAAACTTGGCAATCGTCTCGTCGTCCAGGTTCTTCTTCCAGTTGAACGACGGCGAGCAGTTGTAGGCCAGCAGCTTACCGGGAAACTGCGCGTGGACGGCTTCGGCGAACTTGCGGGCGTCTTCCAGGTTCGGCACGCTGGTCTCGCACCAGAGCACGTCGGCGTAGGGGGCGTAGGCCAACGCGCGGGAGATGGCCTGCTCGATGCCCGGCCTGACAAAGTAAAAGCCCTCGGGGGTACGCTCGCCGGTGCAGAACGGCCTGTCGTTGTCGTCGATGTCGCTGGTCAGCAGGTTGGCGGCGTCGGCGTCGGTGCGGGCGATCAGCACTGTGGGCACGCCGCTCACGTCGGCAGCCAGGCGCGCGGCGTTCAGCGTGCGGATGAACTGCGAGGTCGGCACCAGCACCTTGCCGCCCAGATGGCCGCACTTCTTCTCGGAGGCCAGTTGGTCCTCGAAATGCACGCCCGCCGCCCCGGCCTCGATCATGGCCTTCATCAACTCGAAGGCGTTCAGCGGGCCACCAAAACCAGCCTCGGCGTCGGCCACGATGGGCGCGAAGTAGTCGATGTCGCCTCTGCCCTCGCTGGTCTGAATCTGATCGGCACGGCGCAGGGTGTTGTTGATGCGCTTGACCACGTCCGGCACGCTGCTGGCCGGGTACAGGCTCTGATCGGGGTACATCTGCCCGGCGGCGTTGGCGTCCCCGGCCACCTGCCAGCCACTCAGGTAGATGGCCTTGAGACCCGCCTTGACCTGCTGCATGGCCTGGTTGCCAGTCAGCGCGCCCAGCGCGTTCACAAAGGGTTCGTCCTTCATCATGCGCCACAGCTTGTTCGCGCCGTGCCGCGCCAGCGTGTACTCGATGGGCAGGCTGCCGCGCAGCTTCACGACTTCCTCGACCCCGTAATTGCGCTTGATCCCCTTCCAGCGGTCCTCGGTCTGCCAGGTCTTCTCCAGAATCTCGGCGGGCATGCGCGGGCTGTGTGGTTGTTGAGGCTGGGTCATGTCGGTTCTCCTGAAGGGTATGGGAGGTGGTCCCCGCCCCGTCTGGGGGAGGTGATTGGGTGGGAAGAATGTGTTTCCCGGTGGTGCTGTGGGAACAGTGTGCGGGAGGAAAGCCAGCGAAAGAGGCGGTTTACCTGTGACGGCGGAAGGTAAACCACTCAGGCAAGTAAACCACCTGACTCAATGCACGGTCAAAGCATGTAGGCCGCTCACTCTCCGTCAAGGCAGAGCAAAAGAACCTCTCCATGTAGACTTACGAAGCTCCACAGGAGAGGCGGCGAGGAGAAGGCTGAGCGTCAGCTTTTCGGCCCTTTCAACCCCAGCCACGCCGCCAGCTCCTGCTCAAACTCCTGATGCGCCTCGTGGTGGTACAGGATGCCGTGAAATCCGGCGGCTTTGGCAGCGTCGATGTTCTCCTGCACGTCGTCCACGAAGGCGGTCTGGGTGGCAGGGCGCTCCATCGCCGTTTCCAGGGCCGCAAAAGATTCGGGCGCGGGCTTCTTGTGCCCCAACTCGTTGCTGAAGACCAGTGCGTCAAAGCGGGAAAAACGCGGATCGGCGCGGAGGTGATCGCTGACCAGCGGGTAATTGTTGCTCAGCAGGCCCACGCGCACCCCGGCGGGCAGCGCGGCCAGCGTGGCGTACATCGGCGCGTGATCGGCAATGCTGCCCAGATACAGCGCCTCGAACTCGGCGTAGGTCAGGTGGACGCCGGTCTCCTGCTGCATCACGCTCCAGAAATGGGGCAGCGTCCACGCGCCCACCTCCAGTTGCCGGACATGACGAAAATAGCTGTCGCGGACATGCTCCACGGGCATACCGCTGCGCTCGGCCACGTTCTGGGTGCTGCGCCCGTCGAAGGTGCCGACGGTAAACACGCCTCCCCAATCGAAGGCGACGTGGCGGGCAGCCGGGACAAGGTCAGTCATGCCTCCGATTGTGGTCTCTTCGCTCGGCCCGCAACATGCCGCTGTTCAGACCGGCTGGCTGCCCGAAACTGGCTCTCAGATGAGAGCGGCAGCCAGCAGCACTTGGCATCTGCGATTTTGTTAAAAAATATACATTTAGCTCTGGCTTTATGCAGCGGAAGGGCTGACCATAAAATCCATCCATCACGGCTGGAACGATTCAGTTGGCGGCCTTGCTCTGGAAGCTATACAGGGTATATGCGCCCGGCACCTCTCTAATTTGAAGTCGTTATAGTTCTGGCGTGAACATTTTGAAGAGGGACAGCCATCAATATCAGCAGGAGGTCAGCCAAGTCGCGGCCCTGCTGCGCGCCCATCACGGGCCATTGGTCGTCCTCTCGCACGAGAACCCGGACGGCGACGCCCTGGGCAGCCTGCTGGGCCTGACGCGGGCGCTGCGTGACCTGGGCAAGACCGTGATCGCGCCGATGGACGTGCCGCTGTACCTGCGCTTTTTGCCGCAGCCGGAAGAGACCAGCGCCCCCCTGACCGAGTGGCCGCAAGGCGCAATGGCGGTGGTGCTGGATGTCGACAACAACGATCCGGACCGGGTGGCGGGCGCGGACCTGCGGCAGTTTGTGGGCAAGGTGGTGAACATTGACCACCACGGCACCAACCAGCGGCGGGCCACGGCGGGTCTGGTCGATCCGGGCAAACCGGCAGCCGTCATGCTGGTGGCCGACGTGCTGGAGGAACTGGGCGTCACCTGGACCGAGGAGATCGCCACGCCGCTGATGCTGGGCCTGATCACCGACACCGGCAGTTTCAGGTTCGACAGCGTGACTCCTGGGACCTTCGAGTGCGCCGCGCGCCTGCTGGAACATGGCGCGCGGCTGGGCTGGATCAACGACCAGATGGGCCAGCAGCCGCGCGCCTACTATCTGCTGCTGCGCGAGGTTCTAGACACCATGGAATTCCTGCGCGGCGGACGGGTCGTGATGGCCCGCGTGGACGACGCCATGCTGGCGCGGGCCGGGGCGAGCTGGGAAGATGTGGAGAACTACGTGGGCATGCTGCGCAATTCCGAGGGCGCGGAACTGGCCGTGATGATCAAGGATTTCGGCGAGCGGGTCAAGTTGTCGCTGCGCTCACGCGGCGGTGTCAGCGCGCAGAACGTGGCGGTGGCACTGGGCGGCGGCGGCCACGTCTCGGCCTCCGGGGCCAGCCTGAGCGAACCGTACCCGGTGGTGCGGCGCTGTCTGGAAGAGGCCATCGCGACCGAGCTGGCGCGGGTAGACAGGCTGGATACGGTGGTGGCAGGCATTCACTGAAACTGTGACCCAAAGACGGCGGCTTGAATCAGGGAAGACTGCCGGACTCATACGGATTCCGGTTGAACAGTTTAGGGCTTACGCGAAACTCAGAGATGGGTTTTTGAGCTGCTGGTGCATGTAGTCATCAAGAAGACCGAATTTTAGCGCGTATATCGTTTTCTTCGCCTCTTTGGCCTGCTGGTTCAATCGAATCCAGACCAGCATGGCAGTGCCGATGTGATTGCGTTGAGATCGCCCCAGACGGCATTGACAGTCTTCGGTCCCGGTGATCTGCTTCAATTCGCGGTGAAAGA
>NZ_JNIW01000040.1 GCF_000701425.1 Deinococcus frigens DSM 12807
TATTCGGAACTTTGGGGCAGGTCAGTCACGCGCTACTCACCCGTGCGCCACTGTGACCCGAAGGTCACCGTTCGACTTGCATGTCTTAAGCACGCCGCCAGCGTTCACCCTGAGCCAGGATCAAACTCTCCATAAAATGGTCTATCACTGAACTCCAGAGGAGTTCAGATGTTAGTTCGTTGACCCAAGCTTGCGCTTGGCTGCCTTTTCCAGAGGAAAAGGTCTGCTTTTGAAGTCCGAAGACTTCTGTGATCCGAAAATCACCTTCGTGAGTCTGGAGATACTCCGGGGTGGACTATCCGCTCACCCGCCTCTGTCGAAGCGGTCCTGTTCTCGCACTGCGTCATCTGTCATGCTGCCCGCCTCCGTGGAGGCTCAGAAAAGATACACGCCCACCTGGGTCCTGTCAACCCCTTTGACGTCACGATTTGGCTAGACGCTAGCCACGTCTCCGCGCATGTTGTTTCCGTCCATTTATGGTTAAAGCGGAAGCACAAGAATGGATTTTTCAACCTGCAAGCAGGAAATTTCTTGGACCTGCGCGGCACTCTGGCCCCCAGCGTCGCCTCTGATTCCTGACCCCGGTATCATCTCCAAAATAGCCAAAATAGAAGGGAGACTGGAACTCGCCGCCCCCTCCTTTATGCCAGTGCGCCTATACTCTGTGTTTGGCAGATGCCCGCGCCCCGTACCAAGCGGAAAGGCGCGGAAGGGAGGCACGCTTATGCAGGACATGCAAGAACTGTTGGAAAAACTGGCGTCGCTCCGGGAGTACCTTTGACATTCCCGGCAAAACGCGCCGCCTGAACGAACTGGACCGCGAATTGAGCGACCCCGACCTGTGGAACGACTCTGAGCGCGCCCGCAAGGTCACGCAGGAAGCGGGAACCGTGCGGCGCATCGTCGACGAGTACACGGCGCTGAACTCGGACACGCAGGGACTCAGCGAGATGCTGGAGATGGCCGACGCCGAGGAACGCGAGCTGCTGGCCGAGGAACAGACGAGCATTGCCGCGCGGGTGGACGAGCTGTACAAAGAAACGCTGTTTACCATGCAGCACGCCGACACAGCGGCCATCGTGCGGGTCAAAAGTGGCGCGGGCGGCACCGAGTCCCAGGACTGGGCCGGGATGCTCTCGCGAATGTTCATGCGCTGGGGCGAGCGCCGGGGCTACAAGGTGGAACTGGTGGACCAGCAGGACGGCGATCAGGCTGGGGTCCTGAGTTCGGAGTTCATCATCCGGGGCGACAAGGCCTACGGAATGATGGCCCCGGAACACGGCGTCCATCGGCTGGTGCGCGTGTCGCCCTTCGACAGCAACAACCGCCGCCATACCTCGTTTGCCTCGGTGGACGTGGTGGCCGAGGTGCCGGTGGAGGAGATCGACATCCACATTCCCGACAGCGACCTGCGCCGCGACGTGTTCCGCTCACAGGGCGCGGGGGGACAGGGCGTGAACACCACCGACTCCGCCGTTCGGCTGACCCACCTGCCCACCGGCATCGCGGTGGCCTCGCAGGTCACGCGCAGCCAGATCAAGAACCACGACATCGCCCTCCAGATTCTCAAGCAGCGCCTGTATGACATCGAGATCAAGAAGCGCGAGGCCGAGGAAGCCAAGGCGCGCGGCGAGCAGAAGAAGATCGAGTGGGGCAGCCAGATTCGCAGTTATGTGCTGGACAAGCAGTACATCAAAGACCACCGCACCGCCGTCATGAAGCACAATCCCGACGACGTGCTGGACGGCGATCTGGATGAACTGATGTGGGCCGGGCTGGAATGGATGGCGGGCAAACGCGTGGCCGAGGAAAGCGCCGACGACGAGTAGGGCTGGGAGCGAACGGCGATCCGAATCCGAGTCACCTCGACGGCGTGACAGAGCCTTAACTCGCTGCCTGCGCCAGCATCTGAGTGCTTTCAGGAGCGTCTCAGAAGGGATTTTTCCGAACCGGAAGCCGGAGCAGCAGGCAGTGTCACGGTTTGGTCAGGGTGGGGATGGTTTAATGGCGGCAGCTTTCCAACCAAATTTGCCCTCTTCTTTGATGGTCCAGGCCCGGACAGACCGGTCCTCTTCAACCCCTTCTTCAGCCGTTGCCCAAAAGTCACCCCATCCATGACTGAATCTGACACCCGCGCCATTGCTGGCTTCACCCTGCACCGCACCCTGGGACGTGGAAACACCTCGCTGGTGCGGCTGGCGCTGGACCGGGACGGGCAGCAGGTGGCGCTCAAAATTCCGCACTTGAAGGCCCTGAACAACCAGGAAGCGGCGGAACGCTTCGGCAACGAGGTCCGGCTGACCCTGCAATTCCGTCACCCGCATGTGATCCACGGGTATGTGGGAACCGCCTTCGGGCCGGGGGCGTTTCTGGCAATCCGCTATTACCCGGACGGCGCGCTGAACGAGCAACTGGCGCGCATTCGGGGGCGGACCCTGCCGCTGAACAGCGCCCTGCGGGTTCTGGCGGATCTGGCCTCGGCGCTGACGTACCTGCATCACCTGGGGGCGGTGCATCAGGACCTCAAGACGCACAACGTCTACGTCGATGAGGGGGGCCGGGCGGCGCTGGGCGATCTGGGCAACACCTATTTTGTGGCGCAGGGCGGACAGGTCAGCGGCAGCCCGTACTACATGGCCCCGGAGATCTACCACGGCGAGAGCAGCAGCGCCGCCAGCGACGTGTACAGTCTGGGCATCCTGATGTACGAACTGCTGTCGGGGGAACGCCCCTACCAGGGCAGCACCTACGAGGAACTGATGGTCTCGCACATGACCCGCTTTCCCGCCCCGCTGATCCACCTGAATCCGGCGGTGTCGCGGGCCGTTTCGCGGCTGGCCGAACAGGCGCTGGCCAAACGTCCCGGAGAGCGCCCCCACGCCGACGCCATCCGCCGCGCGCTGCTCAGCGATCTGGGCGAGACGCCCCGGGACGAGGTCTACCAGGACTCCACCGCCCCCCAGCCCGCGCAGGATGTGGGCCAGGCCACGCTGGTGGGACGGCACGGCCCGGCCCAGCCGCGAAGTGCCCCAACCCAGGCCGAGGCCAAGCCGAAACCGCAGCGCAACGCGGGCTGGAATCCGTTCAAGCGGCGCAAATGACGGCTGATACGGATGGCGACTCAGGTCCTCACTTCAACCCGACGGGAACGAGAAGCAAAGACTACGCGTGGCGTCGAAGAACGGACGGCGCTCTCATGTCTGTTCTGGAATTGAACGCCAGGCGAATGACCCTTCAGGTGCATCTGCTGAATGTGGAGAAGCGGGCCAGAAGCGAGCATTGAACCTTGTGCCCCCCGCGTCCCGTACCCGGATCAGGAGGTTTCACCATGAACTACAAACCCACTTCTGCCCTTGCCGCCGCCGTGCTGATCGCCGCCGCCGGAGCCAGCACGACCAAACCCGCCGATCCCAAGATGATGGACGACAAGGCGGTGGTCCACTATCTGCCCTACACCAAAGCCGCCTACGACGCCGCCAGAGGCATGAAACGGGTGCTGTTCTTCCACGCCACCTGGTGTCCCAACTGCAAGGCCGCCGACGCCGATATCGTGAAGAATCTGGGCGAAATTCCGGGGGACGTGGTGATCTTCAAGACCGATTACGACAAGGAAGTGGCCCTGAAAAAGCAGTACGGCATCACCTACCAGCACAGTTTCGTGCTGGTGGACGGCAGCGGCAAGGCGCTGAAGAAGTGGGCGGGCGGCAAGCTCAGCACCATCATCAGCAAGACCCAGAACTGAGATGCTGCTGCTGCTGGTGGCCTTTGCGGGCGGCCTGCTGACCGTCCTTTCGCCCTGCGTGTTGCCTGTTCTGCCGGTGCTCCTGTCCGGCTCGGTGGGCGGGCGCGGGCGGCCCCCCGGGATCATCGCCGGGTTTATCGGCTCGTTCGTGCTGCTCACGCTATTTCTGGCGACGCTGGTGAATGCCCTAGGCCTGAGCGTGGAAGCGCTGCGCTGGGGGGCGGTGGTGTTGCTGCTGCTGTTTGGGTTGACCCTGGCCGTTCCCGCCCTGCAACTGCGCTTTGAATTGCTGACGGCGCGTGCCATGCCGCAGGGAACGGGCAAGGGCGGCGACGGCTTTCTGGGCGGTGTGCTGGTGGGGGTCACGCTGGGCGTGGTCTGGACCCCCTGCGTCGGCCCGATCCTGGCCAGTGTCACGACGCTGGCATTAAGTGGACAGGTCACGGCCTTCGCCGCCGCCGTCACGCTGACCTACGCGCTGGGCGTGGCGATCCCGATGCTGGGCGTGATGTGGGGAGGCCGCAAGCTGCTGCACCGCCCGGCTTTAATGAACCGCCTCAGCGGCATCCAGCAGGTCTTCGGCGTGGTCCTGATGCTGTTTGCGGTGAGCATGGTCTTCGGCGTGGACCGCCAGATTCAGACGGCGCTGGTAGAGAATCTGCCCGCGTTGCAGCAACTGACATTTTTAGAAGAAACGCCCGCTGTGCAGCGGCAACTGGAACAGACGCTGCCGTGAAGCAGGAAGAGGGCGGCCCCAGCAAACACGATGCTAGGGCCGCCCTTTTCCTGCTGCTTACTTCTGGACGAGGTAGGCGTTCTGGATCACATCGGTGGTGCCGGGCATGCCGGGCTGGATGCGGGTCAGTTTGTCCAGCACGTCCAGACCTTCCACCACCTTGCCGAAGACGGTGTGCTTGCCGTCCAGATGCGGGGTGGCCGTAAAGGTGATGAAGAACTGGCTGCCATTGGTGCCCGGTCCAGCGTTGGCCATGCTCAACACGCCCTTGCCACTGTGGCGGTGGGGAGAGCCGAACTCGTCCTCGAACTTGTAGCCAGGGCCGCCGGAGCCGGTGCCGGTGGGATCGCCGGTCTGGGCCATGAAGCCGTCGATGACGCGGTGGAACTTGATGCCGTCGTAGTAGTGGTGACGCAGCAGGTACGCGAAAGAGTTGACGGTTACAGGCGCGTCGTCGGGGTACAGCTCGACGACGAGGCGGCCCCTGCTGGTTTCCAGCACGGCGCGGTACTCCTTGCCGGGTTCGGTGCCGTCGCCCAGTTCGGGGGCGCTGGAGAACTTGGTCTGGCGCTCGGCGCTCAGTTCGGGGACTTGCGTGAATCCATCGGCGGTGTAGGTGTCAGACATGGGGGGCATTGTAGCGGGGCAGGCCGGAGGCGGACGGAAAGGGTTCCCTCACTTCGCCTCATCCTGTGGCCCCGTTCACTCTGCACTGTCCAGAAAAATATCCTCGATCTGTGTCCTGAACAGCCGCGCCAGCTTGAACGCCAGCGGCAGCTAGGATCGTACTTGCCCGTTTCCAGCGCGTTGATGGTCTGACGCGAGACATCTAATTTGTCGGCCAGCTCCGCCTGCGTCAGATCGTGTTCGGCGCGCAGGACCTTAATGCGGTTTTTCATGACCTGCTGCCGCGCCTCTTGCCACAGAATCGGAGCGTGGCTGGCGATGAGGTCTCCAGCCGATCATGCCCGCAATAAATCCCAATGCCTGTGGGGTGATCCAGGGGCCGGGGCGCACGCCGACGCCCAAGTGTCGTCTCTCCACCCCAAACCATTGAGCGAACGGCCCAGCATGAGGTCAGCACGCACGATGAGGCTGGCCAGGACGATGGCGGCGGGTTTTCCATCGCGCGCAGCACCAGCAGGTCGCCTTCGGTCAGTGGCAGAACAAGGCGGATCGCAGGTGCAGTAGGTCAGGCGAGGCTGAGGCGTACCTGACGGCTGAGCCAGCGCTGGGACACTGCCGAGAAGCCAGCCAGCGCGTAGCCTTCAGATCACCCATTCCCCGCCGCGCATCAGCGCCTCGCGTTCGCCCGATGCCGTGAGGCCGTCCACGTCCGTCCCCGGCGTGCCGATCATCCAGTCCACGTGGATCAGGCTGTCGTTGCCGCCCGCCGCACGCAGGGTTTTTCCGTCCTCACCGCCCTGGACGTTGGTGGGATAGCAGCGCCCCAGCGCAATGTGACTGGCCGCGTTCTCGTCGAACAGCGTGTTCAGAAAGAGCGTGCCAGTCTGCGCCACGGGAGCGGAGGCGGGCACCAGCGCCACCTCGCCCAGCCGGGCCGCGCCGTCGTCGGTGGCGATCAGCGCTTTCAGGGTGTCCTCGCCCCGCTCGGCGCTGACCTCTACCGCGTGGCCGTTCTCGAAGCGCACGCGGATGCCCTCGATCAATTGCCCACGGGCGCTGAGGGCCTTGGACGCCACCGCCACGCCGTCCACCCGCTCCCGGTGCGGCGCGGTGAAGACCTCGTCGGTGGGCAGGTTGGGCACCCCGTAGATGCCATTTTTCGCTGCCTCTCCCCCGCCCTGCCAGATGTGATTGTCGACCAGGCCCACCGTCAGATCGGTGCCGAGGTCACTGCGGAAGTGCAGGGCGCGGTACTGCTTTCCTGTGAGCAGCGTGGTCAGGCGCTTCAGTTGCGCCAGATGTGCGTCCCAGGCGGCCACTGGATCAGGGGTGTCGGCGCGCGTGACCTTGAAGATGTCGGTCCACAGCCGGGCGACGGCCTCGGCTCCAGGCAGGTGGGGATACACCCGGGCGGCCCACGCGGGGGTAGCCATGGCGGCCACGGTCCAGTTGACCTGAAAGCCGCCGATGGCCTCGCTGACCTGCTTCATGGCCCGGGCCAGCGCCTTGCTGCGCGCCGCCACCCGCGTCGGGGCGACGTCCGCCAGGAGCGCCGGATCGTCACCTACCACGCTGATAAACGCGTAACCGTCGGCCACCATCTGTTCGCGCTGGGCGCTGTGCCAGCCCGCAACAAAGCCGACTGCCACGTCCGTTCCGTCCTCGTAAAGGGCCAGATCGAGGTGTTGATCGTGGTAGGTCACGCGGACGTCGGTGGCCCCGGCGGCGTAGGCGGCGCGGACCACCAGACGCAACAGCGGCGCGGCCTCCACCGGACCGCCGACATTGACCTTGCCGCCCTGCGGCAGATTGACGCCGGTGCGGACCAGCAGTTCGGCGTAGCGGGCAAGCTGAGTCTGAAAATCGGTGGGAGAATCCGTGAAAGACGAAGAAGACATAGTGCCACTCTACGGGCTACCCGGCGCGGGTGCCTCCTCCACTTCACTTGCCGGGACGCGCCGCCCCCATGCCCAGCGCCCCCATGCCCGTGACCATGAAGGTGCGGGGAGACAGCCAAAGACCAGCACCGCCACGATGCTCACCGTCACGTCACGCTACGGCGGGATGTTCGGCCCAGACAGCGCCGAGCGCGGCGTCCTGTTCGGCAAAACGCGCTCGCTGTTTTGGGCGGAACAGAAGCCTGCAAGGACGCTTGCCCGCCCGCTCGGTCAAAGAGAGACCAGCCTTCTGATACTTGCTTTCGGACCTACCAGTCCTCGATCTGCCGCCCCGCCTCGAAGGCCGCCGCGCCCACCGCCACGGCCAGATTCAGGCTACGGCCCGCACCAGGTTGCGGCAGCTTCAGCGCGGTCAGGCCGTCCCTGAGCCACACCGGCAGACCGCGCGATTCCGGGCCGAACAGCAGGTAATCGCCGCGCCGGAAACCCGCCCGCGTGTGCAGCGTGGTGGCGTGCGTGGAAAAGGCGAAGACCCGCGCGCCCGTGTCCAGTGCAGCCTGAAAGGCAGTCCAGTTGACGTGTTCGTGCAGGGTCACACCCTCCAGATAGTCCATCACCGCCCGCCGGAACTCGCGGTCATGCAGGTGGAAACCGAAGGGGCGGATCAGGTGCAGCTCCGCGCCCAGCACGGCGCAGGTGCGCGCCACGTTGCCCACGTTCCCGGCCTTTTCCGGCTCGTGCAGGACGACGCGCAACAACGGCCCACTCAACCCTGAATCCGCGCCAGCAGCGCTGTGACCCGCGTCTGCACATGCGCCGGGGCCAGCCCCTCGGACGTCTTGAAGCTGACGCCGACCTCCGTCTCACCCAGGCCCAGCAGGGCCGCCACATTGCTGGCGATCTGGGCGCGCAGCGGCCCCAGCCTGGGTTTGTCCAGGGTCACCACCAGGGCCACATTGACCGGCGCATACCCACGCTCGCGGACCAGTTCCAGCACCCGCCCCAGGATCGCGCGCGAGTCCAACCCGGCCCACAGCGGATCGGTATCGGGAAAATAGTCGCCGATGTCACCCAGCGCCAGCCCCGAGAGCAGCGCGTCGGCCACCGCGTGCAGCACGGCGTCGCCGTCACTGTGGGCCACAGTTCCCACGGCGGCGTCGGGAACAGGTATGCCGCCCAGAACCAGCGAGTGACCTGCCGCCAGCCGGTGCGCGTCCTCGCCGTACCCGACGCGGAGCACCGGACCTGCCGGGTCAGCTAGAAAAACCATGTGGAAAAGATAGTTGATTGCGGATTAGAAGATGTTTATTGGCGGGTGCAGGTTGATGTTCGCGGCTTCCAGTTGATCAGACCGCATGACGGAACTTCCGTTCCAATCCCCTCCGGTTGCAGAGGCAGGCGGAGCGAAACCAGACCTCACAACTCCCGCCCAACCGGGGAGGACTGGTCCGTCCGTGGCCCGGATGGCCCCTGGCTGAAGCGCTCCCGCGCCGCCGCGTAAATGGCGATCAACTGCTCATAATTCCGCTCGGGGGTATAGGACGCCTGGAAGGTCTGGTAGACCTGCTTGCGCATCTGCTCGCGCTCCTGCGGGTGGTCCCACAGCCAGCGGGCCTGGGCCGCCAGATCGCCCGCGTCTCCAGGCCGGAACAGCAGCCCCGTGCGGCCCGGTTCGATCAGCGCCGAAAGCGCGCCCAGATCACTGCCCAGCACCGGCAGCCCCACTCCCCAGGCTTCCACCAGGGTCATGGGAAAGCCCTCGTACCACTCCGAAGGCAGCGCCAGAAACGCGGCCCCCTGCATCAGTTCCAGCACCCCGGCGCGGTCCCGCTGCCCCAGCCAGGTCACGCCGGGCAACTTCTCGGCAGCCTCCGCCACCTGTGGGGCCAGCGGGCCGTCGCCCAGGATCTTGAGGGGAATGGTCCCGCCCAGTTCCGCCCAGGCACGCAGCAGGGTGTCCAGCCCTTTTTCCGGCGACAGCCGCCCCACGAACAGCGCGTAGCCGCCGTCTCCCGCGCCGGGTCCGGGGCTGCCTTCCAGAAAATTGGGCTTGACCGCGATGCGCTCGGCGGGCAGCCCCCCGGCGATGAACTTATCGCGGGCAAATTCGGTCAGCGCGATGTAGGCGTCCACGCCGTTGCGGTACGTGCCTGCGGCGCGGTGAACCGTCTGCATGGCTGCCACCACCGCCGACGCACTGCGGCTGCCCCGGTAGCAACTGTGCTGTATGGCGGGCAGGGGCAACTTGCCCAGACAATCCTCGCAAACGTGGCCGCCGCGGAAGAACAGGCCGTTGGCGCACATCAGGCGGTAGTTGTGCAGGGTCTGGACCACGGCGGCCCCAGCCGAGTGCGCCCCGGCGTACACGGCAGGCGACAGAATCGGAAAAGTGTTGTGAAAATGCACGATCTCAGAGCCATGTTCGCGGACCTGCCCCTCGATCTCGCGCGCCATCTGGCGGTTCCAGAGGGTCTGGGCCGCCGCCTGGAGGCGCGGGGTCTGGGCGATCAGGTCGTTGCTGACCGTAAAGGTCCGCACGTCGTGGCCGTGCTGCTCCAGCAGCGCCGTCTCGGCGCGGAACACACTGTCCTCACCGCCCGCCTGCTGGTAGAAATTGTGAACCACCAGTACTTTCACGCCCCCGGTCATCCCTGCGGGCCACCCTGCCGGGCCGCTTGCAGCAGGGCGCGGTAACAGCAGCGGTACCCCCGCGCCATGCCCGCCAGATTGAAGCGCTCGACGATGCCCGCCCGCTGACGGGCCACGACAGCGGCGTAGTGGTCATACTCTTGTACGGCGTCCGCCAGCGTGCGGGCCAGCCCCGGCACGTCCTCCAGATCACACAGCAGCGGGTAACCGGGGGGGAAAATCTCATTCAGGCCGCGCGCCCGCGTGGCGACCACCGGCATTCCGGCCATCAGCGCCTCAATGGCCACCAGGCACAGCCCCTCGAAGCGCGAGGGCACCAGCATCACGTCGTACTCCCCCAAATGTTCGGCCAGATTGGCGACCGGCGCGGCCAGCGTGACCGTCCACGGCAGGGTCTGGGTCTGGACCCACTGCCGGAGCATGCCTTCCAGCGAGCCACGCCCCAGGATGGTGACCTCCACCGGGCGGGTGGTCAGCGCCGAGGCCGCCGTCAGCAGGTCTGGCAGCAGATCCACCCCCTTTTGCGGCTCCAGACGGCCCGCGACCAGCACCCGGACCGGGCGGTCTGCCGCGCCGAGACCCGCCCTGGACGTTTCGCTGTTCCCCGTCGAAACCCCGTTGTAGATGACTCGCGTATGGCCCTCCGGGGTAGGCGGCAACCGCTGTTCTGCCTGAAATTCCCACAGCCCGTCCAGACACGCTTCCGAGACTCCCACCACCTCGGCGCGGCGCAGCCGGGGTTCGACCAGCCGACCGATTCGCTGCCAGGCGGGCCAGATCTCGGAGTTGTGGACCGTACGTACAACCCGCGTGTCGCCGGGCAGCCCCAGCAGCGAGGCCACGGCGAAGGTCGTCTCGGGGATCTCGGTGTGCAGGTGGACCACCTCGGGCCGGGTGTTCCAGATCAGGCGGTTCAGACGCACGCCTGCCTGCACCAGCCCGCCGCGCTTGAAGCCCATGGCCGTGCCGCCGTGGACCGGGATCGCCAGCCGCTCCAGCCGCCGGGCCATCTCCTGACCCACCGGGTTATCGGCCACGCCGCCCACCCCGAAAAAAGAGAAGTTAAATTCGGAATGCAGCGCCTCGGCCAGCGAGATCGCCACATTCTCGGCCCCGCCCATATCCAGATGGGAGATGACCTGCAAGACGCGGGGATGGGCGGGATGACTCACAGAGCCCATCCTATCCTTAGTACGCTCCCGAACCCCGCAGCACCACGCCCACGGTCCGCATCAGGATGACCAGGTCCAGCCAGATCGACCAGTTGCGCACGTAGTACGGGTCCCAGCGTTCCATGCCCAGGTTGCCCGCCTCCGAGCGGCCCGAGACCTGCCACAGCCCGGTCATGCCGGGGCGCACCAGCACGCGCAGGCGCTGGGCCGGGGCCGACAGTTGATCCTGGTGGTAGGCGGGCAGCGGGCGTGGTCCCACCAGCGACATGTGGCCCAGCAGCACATTCACAAGCTGGGGCAGCTCATCCAGGCTGGTCTTGCGCAGCAGCCCGCCGATGCGCGTGATGCGGGGATCGCGGCGCAGCTTGAAGTGCGTTTCCCATTCCAGGCGCAGTTCGGGGTCCTGCTCCAGCCTGCGGCGCAGCACTTCTTCTGCGTCGGGCAGCATGGTCCTGAATTTCCAGGTGGCGAAGGTCTGACCGTTCTGGCCCACGCGCCGTTGCAGGAACAGCGGGTTGGCGCGGTCCTCGAACCAGATCAGGGCGGCCAGCAGCGCGCACACCGGCAGCCACACTGGCGCGCTCAGCAGCACCGCCAGCAGATCAAAGGCCCGCTTGACCCCCTGGGCCAGCGGATCGACCAGGTTGCGCGCCACCTCCAGGCCCAGCACGCCGCCGAAGTCGTTGGCCGTGACCCACAGCGACTCGACCTCGAACAGATCGGGCACGATGATGACCCTGGGGTAGTGCGCCAACGGCCCTTCCAGAAGCTGCACCAGCCGCTCGCGGTCCAGACCCGGCATGGCCACGATGGCCACCGGGGCCTGCTGGTCCCAGGGGTGGGGCAGGCGGTCCACCGGCCCCACCACCGGCACGCCCAGCACGGCGCTGCCGTGCAGCAGTTCGTTGTCGTCCAGAATGGCGCTGGGCTGATACCCGTAGGTCGGGTTCTCGCGCAGCGCCTGCACCATCAGCGTGCCGGTCACGGCGGCTCCGTAGATCACGGCGGGCACGCCCCACAGGCCTGCATTCAGCAGCGCGCGCTTGACCAGCGCCCGCACGATCAGCACCAGCCCCCAGCTCAGGATCAGGCCCGATGTCAGCGAGAAGCGGCTGACCGTGTCGGTCTGCTGGGTCATGAACAGCACGCCAGTCACGGCGGCAAAGACCAGCGCGGTCAACTGGGTCAGGCGCTGGAGTTCGGTGGGCGCAGCCAGGCCCCAGCCCGGCAGCAGCCGGAAGAAGGCCGCCCCCACCACCCAGGCTGCCCACAGGAAGGGAATCAGGCCCGGCACTGTGCCGTCTCCGGCAAACCAGCCTCCGGCCAGCCAGGGGCCGTCGGGAACGTTGCCCAGCAGCGCCGCTCGCAGCCCCGAGGCCAGCATCAGCGCCAGGGTCAGGGCCAGCAGATCGCCGCAGGCCAGCGCCGCCGCGTTCAGCAGCCGCCGGGTCAGCATCAAGCGCACGGCCCCACGGCTGACTTGCCTGGGGAGAGTGGAAGATGTGGTGCGAAGTGCTTGCATAGAGGAACTCCTGCGGGAACGGGCCTGCCGCGATATGGAAAGCACGGGGAAGGAAGACAAACAGAACACTGAAAAAGGAGACGGGAGTTCAAGCGCAGCAGGAGCAGTTTGGATCTGAACGGCTTGATCTCGGTCGCCATTTCAGCCTAAGGAGTGAATTCTCACATGGGGCCAACCCATCATTTCTTCTGAATCTGGCGGATCGCTGGCTGAACAAGGCGGCGCGGGGAGAGGGGGGCTTGGGAGGGGAGAGGTAAGGCCTGCACGGCAGGTGGTTCTGGAATCAGTCATTCCGTCTCCCCGCTGTCACCCCGTTAGCATGACGCCGGTCTCGTTAACCGATCGTAAAACCACTAAGCGTCTGGCAGGAGATCAGGCCACAAACATCAGGCAAAGAATGTTGTGTCGGGAGGGCAGCAGGCCCCCGATCACGCCCAGCGCGCCGCGTAAGCGTCCGCGTCGAATTTGCGTTTCAGTCCCCCCGCGTTCATGTAGCGCACCATGCCGAACACCGGGCGACGCGCCCACGGGCGGTCATGCAGGCCCAGCACCCAGCCCAGGCCCGCGTAACTGTTGGGATCGCGCCCATCCTGCTCGTAGCGGTTGTTCAGCCACAGCATCTCGGCGTAGGCCGCGCGCGGGTCCGGCGTCCATTCCACTATCTTCTTGCCCCAGTACATCCGCATGTAGTTGTGCATGCGCCCGGTCTGGACCATCTGCCTTTGCGCGGCGTTCCAGTACGCGTCGTGGGTCTGCGCGGCGTCGAACTCCTGCCGGGTGTACAGGGATTCGCGGCGGTCCCCGGCATGTTCCTCCAGCGTTTTGCGCGCCCACCCAGGCAGGCCGTCGTACTGGTCATATAGCGGGTTGAAGGTGCAGAGGTTGAAGCTCAGCTCGCGGCGCACGATCAGCTCCTCGATCAGGGCGTCCGCGCCGGGGCCGCCATGTTCGCGGGCCACCAGGGCGACGGTCAGCGGCGACAGGTGCCCGTAGTGCAGGTACGCGCTGAGGCGGCTGCTGCCCTCCACATTGGGATCGTTGCGCCGGGTGTCGTAGCGCGCCAGATCGATGCTGATGAACTCCTCTACCCGCTCCAGCGCCGCGTCCTCGCCGCCGGTTTCCGTGCCGGGGGAAACGCCGTGATCCACGGGGAGTGTTTTCACCAATCCCACCGGATCACCCACATCCAGCCCCGCCTCCCAGTCGCCGGTCTGCGCCCTCAATTCGTGTTCTTCGAGCGGCACGAGGTAGTCCTGCCACAGCCGGTGCACCTTCGGGCGAATGGTCCGCGCGGCGTATTCCAGCTTGCCGCTAACGGTATGGATGGGAATCACCGCCTCAGATTCCACCTGGACGAAGGGAACCTCTAGCTGGGCCTTGAGCCAGTCGCGCCAGGCCCGCTGAATGTTCAGGTAACCCACGTCGGTCACGACCAGGGCCGCACCCTCGCGCGCCGCCTCCAGCGCAATTTCGGGCGGCTTGCCCAGACGGATGGACAGCGGGATACCGCGCGCCGTCAGGTTCGCGCGCAGGTCCCGCAGGCCTTCGAGCAGGTACTGAAAATGCCGGGCGTTGGCCTCCGGGTAGTCGGGGGTCAGGCCAAAGACGGCCACCAGCGGCAACCCCAGTTCATTGGCCTGGCGCACGGCGTATTCCAGCGCGTGGTTGTCGCGGGTCCGCGCGCTGGCCTGGACCCACAGCAACACAAATTTGCCCTTTGCAGGGGGGCCGGACCGCAGCGGCTGGATACGCGAATCATGAATCATGCACAGTTTTCTAGCGCGGCGGGCGCGGCGAAACGGTGGGCGGGACGGCAGATGAGGGTAGTCTATAGAACAGAACCCTGCCAACACGGGAAGGAGAGGTATGTTAGGCCCACCTAAACGGAGGAACCCATGTCGGATCACGAGCAAAAAATCAAAGTCGAGTTGCCCGAAATCAAGATTGCCCTGCCAGACGGTGGGAATGCGGGTGCGGCCTACGGCGGGGGCGCGGGGCAGCGTCGCCGCGCTCCCCAATTCCAGATGGCCCCCACCACCCGCAGCTTTCTGGGTGGCCTGCTCGTCGGGACGGTGGGTCTCAAGCTGCTGGGCAGCCGCGACGCTAAAAAGCTCTATGCCCATCTGATCGCCGGGGGCATGAAGGTCAAGGACACCCTGGACACGTCCGTCGAGGGCGTGCGCGCCTCCTACGACGATGTGATGGCTGACGCCCGCGACATCTACGAGAAGGACCGCAGCGAGCAGAAAAGCCGTGACTATGCCGATCTAAGCCGCGCCGATGTGAGCGGAGACGGTAAGGACAACGCCCCCGATTTCGTGGACGCCGAGCTGGTAGAAGAAGAGGCCGTGCAGCCGAAGAAGACCGCCCAGGCCAGCAAAAAGAAAGACGCCAAGGACACCGACAGCCAGTGAGCCTGCGTGCGCTTTAGGGTTGAACATAGCGGGCCGGGCCGTTTAAGAGTTTCGTCGGAGTACCCCTTTGGCCCGGCAGCCCGCAAAGTGTTGCGTGAGCGGTTGCTGGATCTGCGCGGCGTCACGCAAGTCACGGTTTACAAGTACGGTAGCGGTCTGGTCCTCGAACACAGTGGGCCGCGCGCCGCACTCCTGAACGCCCTGCAATGCCTGAAAGTGCTGGACCTCTGCCAGGATTCCAGCGACATCGGCATCGCGCCGGAAGAACGCGAACTGTTCGATGTGTTCTATGAGGCGGCGCTGCGCCGGGCGCTGACGCACACGCTGCTGCCGCCTGCCGTGCGCGCCCCGATCACGTTGATCAAATCGTTGGCCTTCATTCCTCCCGCCCTGCGCGCCCTGCGTCAGCGCCGCCTGACCGTGGAGGTACTGGACGCCACCGCCATTGTCGTCTCGCAACTGATGGGCGACTTCTCCACCGCGTCCTCCATTATCTTCCTGCTGAATCTGGGCGAGGATCTGGAGGGGTGGGTGGAAACCCGTTCGCGAGAGCGACTGGAGGGCAGCCTGTCGTTCCTCAGCCACAGCGCCTGGGTCATCACCGAGGGCGGCGGGCTGAAAGAAACGGACATCGCGGACGTGCAGGTGGGAGACCACGTCAGTGTCACGTCGGGCCGGGCCATTCCACTGGACGGCGAGGTGCTGCGTGGGCGCGGGATGGTCAACGAATCCACCCTGACGGGCGAGCCGCTGGCGGTGTCCAAGACGGTGGGCGACGCCGTGTACGCCAGCACCGTGGTGGAAAATGGCGAACTGATCCTGCGCGTCACCAGCCTCGCCACCGAGAGCCGCATCAGCCAGATCGTGCGCCTGATGACCGAGGGTGAGGATTTCCAGTCCCCGCGCCAGCGCATCAACCAGACCCGCGCCGACGCGCTGGTGGCCTACAACTTTCTGGGGGCCGCCATCACCTATGCCCTGACCCGCAGCGTGACCCAGGCGCTGCTGTTCCTGTTGGTGGATATCTCGTGCGTCCTCAAGATTTCCACACCCATCGTGGTGATGACCGCCATGCGGCAGATGGGCGATCAGCAGGTTCTCATCAAGGGCGGGCGCTTCGTCGAGGAATTCGCGCAGATGGACACCTTCGTCTTCGACAAGACCGGCACGCTGACCACCACGCGCCCGCTGGTGATGGACGTGCTGACCTTCGGCGGCTTCTCGCGTCAGGAGGTCATCAGTTACGCGGCGTGCCTGGAAGAACACTATTACCACCCCATCGGCCACGCGGTGGTGGAGCAGGCCGAGCGCGAGAACATCCCGCACGACGAGATGCACGGCGAACTGACTTACATCGTGTCGCACGGCATCCAGTCCGAGATCGACGGCAAGCGCACCGTGATCGGCAGCCGCCATTTCGTGATCGAGGACGAGGGTGTGCCGATCACAGCGGAGCAGGAGGCGGTCATCGCCGAGCAGGCCCAGCGGTACAACCTGCTGTACTTCAGCATCGATCAGCAGTTGGCGGGTGTGTTCTGCATTGATGCGCCGCTGCGCCCGAATGCCCGGCAGGTCATGGACACGTTGCGGGCGCAGGGCAAGCATCTAGTGATGCTGACGGGGGATCAGCAGGCCCGTGCCGGGGAACTGGCCGCCGAACTGGGCATCGAGGAAGTGCATGCTGAGGTCTTCCCCGAAGATAAACACCTGTTCGTGCAACAACAGCAGCAACTGGGCCGCCGGGTGGTCATGGTGGGCGACGGCATCAACGACAGCGCCGCCCTGTACGCCGCCGATATCGCCGTGGTGATGGCCGAATCCGCCGATCTGGCGCAGCAGGTGGCCGACGTGGTGATCCTGTCCAACGATCTGGGCGCGCTGACCGAGTTGGGCCACATGAGCCGGGGGCTGGAGCGGCGGCTAAACGGCCTGTACACCGGAATCATCGGCGTGAACGGCGGGCTGCTGGCGCTGGGGCTATTCAACGTGCTGCCCGGCAACCTGCTGGCCCTGCTGCACAATGCCTCCACCATCGGCTTCTCGCTGTACAGCCTGGGTGACCTTGCGGTGGAGCGGGATGCGCTGCCGAATGCAGGAGAGTCTCTGCCAGCGTCCTGAACTACTTGAGCAGGGATTTCAACCAGGAAGGGGAGGCAGTGAACGCCTCCCCTTCCTGTGTTGTACCTCATCCTTCCGGCAGCCGCCGCACCGGCAGCCTGACCCAGCCCCGGCGCGAGATCCAGCGCAGGGCGATCACGGTCAGCACGCCGCCCAATTGCGATCCAAACGGCGTGACGTGGGGGTGCAGCGCCAGCACCACGAACGCGCCCGCCGCCGCTGCCGTGGCATAGAGCTGATCGCGGCGGTACATCACCTCCGGCACCTCGTTGGCGATCAGGTCACGGATGATGCTGCCGCCCACGCCGCTGATCGCCCCGGTGAAGACCACGCCCAGCGGCCCCAGCCCAAAGTTGATGGCCCCCAGCGCCCCGCTCGCGGCGAACAGCGCCAGCCCCGCCGAGTCGAACAGGCTGATGGCGCGCTCGAAACGGGCCAGGCGCTCGCCGAAGCCGAAGGCCAGCACCGAACCCAGCAGCGCGGCGTACAGGTAGGATTCATCGCGTAAAAACAGCGGCGGCGTCTGCCCGGTCAGGGTGTCGCGGATCGCGCCGCCGCCCACCGCCGTCACGCAGCCCAGCACCAGCACCCCAAACAGGTCAAAGCGTTTGCGGACGCCCAGGAGTGCCCCGGACAGCGCGAAGGCCAGCACCCCGATCAGGTCCAGCCCGTGCAGCCCGGCTTGCAGGGTGACGGGCGCAGGCAGCAGTTCATGCACGCCGCGTACTGTACAGGGACGGACCTGCGGCGCGGGCTGATCTGACGGTGCGGCGTCATCAGGGCATTCTCCCCTCCTCAGCCCCGGCTCATGGGAAAAGCAAGGGGGCGTGTCACGCTGAGGCCATGAACATCTCTTTCAAGGCACTGACCCTCGTGCTGGGCCTGGCGGGGCTGGGGTTAACAGGTCTGGCCAGCGCCACCACCGCCACCACCACCGCGAACGCCAACCTGCGCCGCCTGCCCTCGCCGCAGGGTCAGGTGCTGCGGGTGATCCCCAGGGGCACGCTGCTGACGGTGGCCTGCACAGGCGACTGGTGCCGCACGACGTACCAGGGGCGCGGCGGCTACATCGCCCGCTCGCTGACGCGGCCCGTGACCGGCAGCGCGCGGCTGATAGCGCCGGGCAGCATGTATTACGCCAGTTGCGCCGCCCTGCGCGCCGCCGGGGCCGCGCCGATCCGGCTGGGCACACCGGGCTACCGTACCGGGCTGGACTCCAACCGCAATAGCGTCGCGTGTGACCGGGGAGACCGCTAGGCCCCGGCATTTGTGCGCCAGCTCATGCTTTATTTTCTAAACTAGGGCATGATGGAGGGCATGACCGCCACTGCCCCCCATCCCTTCACGCCCTCTACGTCCGGCAAGCTGCGGGTGGACATCTGGTCCGACATCGCCTGCCCGTGGTGCTATATCGGTAAGCGGCGTTTTGAGGCGGCGCTGCACGACTTCCCCCAGAGAGACGAGGTGGAAGTCGTGTGGCGCAGTTTCGAGCTTGATCCGGGCGCGCCCGTCAGCAACCCGCAGTCCATGCGCGACGTGCTGGCCCGCAAATATGGCCGCACCCCCGCCCAGGCGCAGGAGATGATGGACAGCATGACGGGGACGGCGGCGGGCGAGGGCCTGGACTACCACTTCGAGAACACGCGCCTGACCAACACCTTTCTGGCGCATCAACTGCTGCATCTGGCC
Source organism: Deinococcus frigens DSM 12807 (assembly GCF_000701425.1). Classification (GTDB taxonomy): domain Bacteria; phylum Deinococcota; class Deinococci; order Deinococcales; family Deinococcaceae; genus Deinococcus; species Deinococcus frigens. The sequence goes on from NZ_JNIW01000040.1 coordinate 18,568, forward strand.
GCCGAACACGGTCAGCAGGACGCCATGAAGGAACGGCTGCTGCGCGCGTACATGTCCGAAGGCCAGAACGTGGGCGAGGTAGAGACGCTGGTAGCACTGGCGCAGGAAGTCGGTCTGGACAGCTCAGAAGTTCGCACCACGCTGGAAAGCGGCAGGTATGCCGATGAGGTGCGGCAGGACGAGGCGCAGGCCCAGGCCCTCGGCATCGGCGGCGTGCCCTTCTTTGTGCTGGGCGGCAAGTATGGCGTGAGTGGCGCGCAGGGTCCAGAGGTGCTGCGCGGCGCACTGGAACAGGTCTGGGCCGAGACAAATCCCATCCCCCTGACCCTGCTGGGCACGGCGAATGAGGCGGACGGCTGCGAGGACGGGCAGTGCGCGGTGCCGTCTCAGAAATAGGCCCAGAACAGGCTGAGATTTTTGACCCTTGATCAGGGCCGCACCAGCATGATTTGCCGCCTTGCCCGGCGGAAACCGAATTCGACGTAAAACGCTTCTTCCAGACACGCTGCACGGGGAACCATGAGCAGATCGCTCAGACAGACGGAGGCACTTTGCAGCGTCCACGTCTCGTTCCACGGCGTGGCGTTGAAGGTCAACGTGAACGCCTGCGCGGCGGCGCTCAGGTCTGCGGATGTCAGCGGGCGAAGCTCCATCCCACAAGAATAGGCGGAAACCCCGTAACAGGATTTCCGCTTGAGACAGCGCATTCGGTTCAGAGTTCAGGTCAGCCTCAGGCCGAGGCGGGTGGCTCCTGTGCGGGAGGCGCCTCTTTGGTCTTGATCAGGCTGACGATCACGCCGCCCGCCAGCAGGCTCAGGGTCACGCCCAGGCTGATGGCCGGGTCCAGCTTGCCCCACAGTTGCGAGTAAAAGATCTTGAGGCCGATAAAGACCAGCACCAGCGACAGCGCGGGCTGGAGGTACTTGAAGCGGTGGACCATCGCCGCCAGCGCGAAATACAGCGCCCGCAACCCCAGGATGGCAAAGATGTTGGAGGTGTAGACGAGAAACGGGTCCTGCGTGATGGCGAAGATGGCCGGGATCGAGTCCACCGCAAAGACCACGTCGGCGGTTTCCACCATGACCAGCGCCAGCAGCAGCGGCGTGGCGAAAGTTCGGATCTTGCCACCCACATCCTTCTTGACGATGAAGCGCTCGCCGTGCAACTCATCGGTGATCCGCAGATGCTTTTTCATCCACACCAGCAGCTTGTTGCTGGAAAAATCATGCTCGGCGTCGCCGCCCCTGAGCATCTTGATGCCGGTGAACAGCAGGAACGCGCCGAAGATCCACAGCACCCAGTCGAACTGCGTGACCAGCGCGGTGCCCAGCCCGATCATAATAGCCCGCAACACGATCACGCCCAGGATGCCCCACAGCAGCACGCGCCGTTGCAATTTCAGGGGAATGGCGAAAAAGGCGAAGATCAGGCTGATCACGAACACGTTGTCCAGCGCCAACGCCTTTTCCAGCGCGAAGCCGGTGTAAAAGGCCATGCCCGATTCGCGGCCCAGTGTGGCCCACACCCACGCCCCGTAGATCAGCGCGATGGCGATGTAAAAGGCCGACAGCCACAGGCTCTGGCGCACGCCCATCACGCCGTCGTTATCGGGGGCCAGTTTGGCCTTACGGCGTTTTTCCAGCACACCCAGGTCAAAGGCCAGCAGGGCGATCACCACCGCCAGGAACATCACCCACATCCACGCGGGTTTGCCCAGCCACTCGCTCGCCGTCAGAAAAGAAAGGTCCATTGTCGTCTCCTTGCAGCGAAGAGGCCCTTTGCAGGATTCCAGTCAGGGATAAAAAAAGCCCGACACGTCTTCGCGTGCCGAGTCTTGCCGATTATGAAATGCACCGGGACCCTAGGCCCGTATTGACGACGCATTCCCCTGCCGTGTGCAGGTGGCTACTCCCTCGTTGACCAGCAGTGTAGCCGGGACCGGGACCGCGAGACCTTCACACATGTTTTATATGAGGTGTTGCGGCAGGCGTGGAACACGGGGAAGGCGGGAGGGAACACCTGAGCACGGTTCCCACCTGTCTGTTCAGGTTTTTACTGGCTGGTGATCGGCGTTTCCACATGCAAGATATAGCGCTGGAGCTTGACGGTCTCCAGGCTGCGGATATACGTTTTGCTGCCTCTGGGCAAGTACACATAATGCTCGGCGCGGGACCAGCCTGCGGCCAGCTTCCAGCTCTGCTGCATATCGGGGGGGGTGGTCTTGAAAATGGCCGTGAACGGCTGACTGGCGTAGGCCACACGGTCATGCGTCATTAGGTCCAGGGTCTCGCCATCGTCGCGGATGCCGTTGGCATTCTTGTCCTGCCACATGGTCCAGCGCAGAAAGCGCGCCATCGCGTCGCCGATACTGCCCTTCAGGCTGCCTTCCACGGTCCCGGCGGGCAACAGCAGTGACACGTCCTGCGCGTTTTTCTCCTCGGCCTGCCACCTGGCCGGATCGACTTCTGCGCTGGTGGCCCCGGCGGGCACGCTCACCTGGTACACGCCCGTGCCGTCCTCGGTCAGCAGGGACAGGTAGGCGTTCGTGGGCGCAGCGGGAAAACGGACCTCCACACCAGTCGGCAGCGGCGGGCGGCCTCCATCAGGGGCGGCAGAGTTGCCAGCCGAGCAGGCTGCCAGCAGCAGGCCCAGCCCGGACAGGACGGTCAGGTTCAGACGCTTCATTTCAGACCTCCCCGGTCCAGGTTATTTAGGCCCATCGAGATCAGTCGGTCCGTGTCCTCGTGCAGGCGGATGACCAGACCCTCGTCAGCGGCGGGCACACTGTTCATGGTCACGCGGTACTGGCCGGGCGTGGCGCTGGGCTGCAGCACCTCGTGACGCACCAGACTCCAGCCAGCAGCGCGCCTGCCGTTCTCCACCGATTTACCGTCTGTGCTGCTGAAGCTGTATGCAAAGGCCGTATCGGCGTAGCTGTAGATGTCGTGGGTGGTGAACAGTTCCTCGCCGCTCTCGGGTTTGCGGTTCCCACTGGCGTCACGGAACAGCGTGAAATACACGTTGCAGGTTCTGGCAGTTTCAGGCGTGACCACCACGTTGTCCAGCCCCCTGGCCTCGCCAGTCTTGAAGGAGGTCAGGCAGGCGGCGTTCTTTCTGAGTGGCTCGAGCGCAAAGGAATCCAGCCGCAGGGTGCCGCCGTTGACAGTGCCGCCCGCGTTGGGACCTCCGGGATACGAGAAATTCCCGTCCCTGGTCAGATCGCCCGTGGTCAGCACCTGCACGTCCGCATTCTGCTGGGAACTGGAGCCATCCACGAAATAGATGGCGGCCAGCGTCAGGTCAGCGCTCTGGGCAGCGCTCTGAGCGGTGTCGGGAAAGCGGAAGTCCAGGGTGGTGGACGCATAGGGCGGCGGCGCGGGAGGACAGGCGGTCAGCAGCGTCATCGTCAGGGCGCTGCCCCCCACTGCCAGAACAGTGTTTTTATGTGATTTTTTCATGGCTCTTGTATTGTAACCAGAATTGCCATCCAGCAGGTGACGGGGGCAATCCCACTACGCCCTCCCCCGCCGTCCCGTCCGGCTCTGGATCACCACCACCAGCAGCAGGAAACCGCCACGAATCACGCTCTGCCAGTACGGTGACAAGGAGATGATGCCCTTGCCGTTCTCGAAATTGAGGATGTTGAAGATCAGCCCCAGCAGCAGCGCGCCCACCAGCGTGGACCACACACTACCGGTGCCGCCCGTCAGCAGCGTACCGCCCACCACCACTGCCGCGATGGCCGACAGTTCCCAGCCCAGGCCCTCGGTGGGCTGCCCCGCGCCCAGTTGCGCGGCCAGGATCATCCCGGCCAGGCCCGCCAGCGCGCCGGAGAGCACGTAGACCCCCAGCAGCACGCGGCCCACGTTCAGGCCCATCAGTTTGCTGGCGTCCTCGCCGCCACCGATGGCCAGCGCATGCCGCCCGAACGGCGAGTACCGCAGCGCCACGCCGCCCACCACAAAGGCGATCAGCAAAATGACCCCCGGCACCGGCAGCCGCAGCAGATCGCCCTGTCCCAGCCAGGTCAGCGCCGTGTTGCCAGGGTCCAGGCCCACGCCGCCCTGGTTGCGCGCCAGCAGCAGCGCCACGCCCCGCGCCCCCAGCAACGTCGCCAGCGTGACGATGAACGGCTGGATGTTCAGCCGCGTGATGATCAGGCCATTGATCACGCCCACCAGCGCGCCCGCCGCCACTGCGCCCAGCACGGCCACCACCACACCATAAGGGCTGAGCAGCGCGGCCACCACGCTGGACAGCGCCACCACGCTGCCCACCGACAGATCAATCCCGCCGGTGATGATCACGAAGCACATGCCCAGCGAGATCAGCCCGAACATGGCGTTATAGCGCAGGAAGGTGGAAAAGTTGTACGCGCTGAGAAAGCCCTCGTAACGCAAAGACCCGAAAATGATCAGCAGGATGAAGGCGGCCAGCACGCCGTACTGCCCCAGCAGGCTCAGCAGGCGAGCGCGGCGGGGGTCACCGGTGAGATTGGTGTTCAGCATGCTATTCCCTCCGGCGGCGCTGTTGCAGGGCCACCGCGATGATGATGATGGCGGCCTTGACCACCAGCGCGGCGGCGTCCGGCACGCCCTTGGCCAGCAGCGTGAAGCGGATCAGTTGAATGATCAGCGCCCCGAACAGCGTACCCAGCACCTGCGCCCGCCCGCCCGCCAGCAGCGTGCCGCCCACCGCCACTGCCGCGATAGCGTCCAGCTCCATACCCTGCCCCACCTGATTGGCGTCGCTGCTGGAATTGATGGCGATCACGATTAGTCCGGCGATCCCGGCCAGCAACCCGCTGATGGCATACACCGCCACCTTGACGCGCGCCACCGGAATGCCCGACAGCCCCGCCGCCGTCTCGTTGCCGCCCACCGCCAGCACCGAACGCCCAAACACCGTGCGCCGCACCGCCCAGTACGTCAGCGCCACGATCACCAGCATCAGGATCACCTGAAAGGGAATCCCGAAGGGCCGTCCCAGTCCGATGTACGAGAATCCCGGCGTGCTGAAGCTCTGAAGCTGCCCGTTGGTAATCACCTGCGCGATGCCGCGTCCGGCGATATACAGGACCAGCGTGGCGACGATGGGCTGCAATTTCAGCCGCGTCACGAACAGGCCATTCAGCACCCCGAAGGCCCCCGCCACCAGCACCGGCACGACAAAGGCCAGTGCGATCCCCAGCCACTGCGCGCCAGCAAACACCGGATTCAAAAAGATCAGCGGGGCCAGCACGCCGCTGATGGCCATCAGCGATCCCACCGACAGATCCACGCCCCCGGTGGCGATCACCAGCGTCATGCCCATCGCCACGATAATGATCGTCGCCACCTGGGTCAGATTGACGTTGAGGGTCTGTACGCTTAAGAAATACGGCGTGAACAGCGCATTGAAAATCAGCAGCGCCAGCAGGATCAGGATGCTGGCCCGCACCTGTTTCAGGTCCGCCAGCAAGGTCTGCCAGCCGCCGCCGGAGCGTGCCTGGCGGGCGCTGGAGGCCGTGCCGCTCACGGACTGACCTGTGCGGGGATGTCTTGAGGCTCCAACCCCTGCGCCATCGCGTGCAACAGCTCCGGCTCGGTGATGCCGTCGCCCGACAACCGCGCCACCGAATGCCCGTCGCGCAGCACCGTGACCTCGTGGCAGCCCTCTATGAGTTCTTCCAACTCGCTGGAGATCATCAGCACGCCCAGACCGCCACGGGCCAGCTCGCCGATCAAGCGCTGAATCTCGGCCTTCGCGCCCACGTCGATGCCGCGCGTGGGTTCGTCCAGAATCAGCAATCTGGGATCGGTGGCCAGCCAGCGGGCCAGCAACACCTTTTGCTGGTTGCCGCCCGACAGTTCGCGGATCGGCTGATCCGGGTCACTGGTCTTGATGCCCAGTTGCGCCACGAAGCGGTTCACGATCTCACTCTGGCGCACGGTGTCCACCACGCCCGCGCGCGCCAGACGCGGCAGGAGCGCCAGTGTGAGGTTCTCGCGCACGCTCAGTTCGGGAATGATGCCCTCGGCCTTGCGGTCCTCGCTGCAAAAGCCTAGGCCCGCATTGATGGCCTCGGCAGGCGTGCGGAAGTGGGCGGGCTGGCCGTCCAGCGTGACCTCGCCCGCGTCCGGCATATCTGCACCGAAGATCACGCGCGCCAGTTCGCTGCGCCCTGATCCCAGCAATCCGGCCAGGCCCACCACCTCGCCCTGCCGGACGGCCACCGAAGCGCCAGTTAAACGCTGGCCCAGGCGAATCCCCTCAGCTTTCAGCAACGGCTCGCCCGCCTTGCCAGCGCCGGACTTCACGAAGCCGGTCTGCGCGCCCTCGTTCTTGATCTCGCGGCCCAGCATCTGCTCCACCAGTTGTAGGCGGCTGATGTCGGCCATATTTCCGGCGTACACTGTGCGCCCGTCGCGCATCACGGTAATGCGGTCACACACGGCGTACAGCTCGTCCAGGCGGTGCGAGACGAAGATCACCGACACGCTTCGCTCCTTCAGGCCCCGGATCACGCCGAACAGCGTGTCCACCTCGCGCTCGTTGAGACTGCTGGTCGGCTCGTCCATGATCACCAGCCGGGCGTTGATGGACACCGCGCGGGCCAGCGCCACCATCTGCTGAATGGCCGTGCTGAACTCTCCCAGCGGTCTGGTCACGTCCAGCCCGATGCCCAGCTCTCTGAGCAGGCGATTGGCCTCGGCGTTCATGACGGGCCACTGGATCAGGCCCCAGCGTTTGGGTTCGCGCCCCAGAAAGATGTTCTCGGCCACCGTCCGCAGGGCGATCAGGTTGACCTCCTGGTAGATGGTGGCAATCCCGCCCTGCTGCGCGGCCAGCGGCGAGGTGAACTCCACCGGGCCGCCCGCAAAGGTGACGCTGCCGCCGTCTCGCCGGTACGCGCCGGTCAGCACCTTGATCATGGTGCTCTTGCCCGCGCCGTTCTGGCCGATCAGTGCATGGACCTCGCCCGGCGCAACCGTGAGCGAGGCGTCAGCAAGCGCCACGACGCCCGCAAAACTCTTTTGAATGTCCTGCATGTCGAGCAGGGGCGGCGGTGAAGCTGAGGGGGAGTGTGGGGCCGTCAAAAGCATTCTCCTTGGCGGTGGCTGATGGAAAGAGTACGCGTCGTTCGGGGTCATTGTGCGCCCAGATTTGCCCTGTTCGGTCAGACCACCTCGGAGACCACCTCGGTCAAAAACCGCGCCACGCTTTGGGGCGTGACGCGGCAGGGAGGCGAGGTCAATCAGGTGACGTTCCTGACTGGGGTCAGTACGCGCCCGGCAGCCCTTCCTTGGCGTTTTCAGGATTGTAGTCACGGTCAGACAGCACCACTTTGGCAGGGAATTTCTTGCCGGCGGCGTAGTCCTGCAAGGTCTTGAAAGCCACCGGGCCAAAGCGCGGGTTGCTTTCCACAACGTAGTTGATCTTGCCGTCCACCACCATCTGCACGGCTTCCTTGCCGCCGTCGATAGACAGCACCAGCACGTCCTTGCCCGGCGTCTTGCCCGCCGCTTGCAGGGCCGAGACCGCGCCAATTGCCATCTCGTCGTTGTGGGCGTAGATCACGTTGGCTTCGGGGTGGGCCTGGAGCAGCGTTTCGGCCACCTGACGGCCCTTGTCGCGGGAGAAATCTCCGGTCTGGCTGGCGACGATCTTGAACTTGGGATTCTTGGCGATCACGTCGTCAAATCCCTTCTTGCGGTCATTGGCCGGGCTGGAGCCGGTAGTGCCTTCCAGCTCGATGATGTTGGTCTTGCCGCCCGCATTCTTGACCAGCCAGTCGGCCACCCGCTGCCCCTGCATGATGAAGTTGGAGCCGATAAAGGTCACGTAATCGGTCCCGGCCTTGGACAACTTGGGATCGATGTTCCGGTCGATCAAGATCACGGGAATTCCGGCCTTGCGCGCCTCGGCCACCACAGGGGCCAGCGGTTTGTCCTCGCGGGGCGGCAGGAAGATGGCGTCTACCTTCTGCGCGATCATGCTGCGCACGTCGGCCACCTGCTTGGCGGTGGACCCGGCAGCGTCGGTGTAGACCAGTTGATAGCCCAGCTTCTTGGCCTCGTCCTGCATGCTCTTGGTCTCGGCCAAACGCCAGGGGTTGTTGCTCTCGGTCTGGGCGAAGCCCACCTTGTAGGTCTTCTTGACAGCCAGCTTGGGCAACATGGTCTGGGCCAGTACGCTGCCGGTAACCAGGGCGAGTGCGAGCATTCCGATGGTTGCGGGTTTTTTCATGTCTTTTCCTCCATGAGGGAAGTCCTGAGCGCCGGGCCGTGCTGGCCCGCAATGAGGGTTGACGTAAAGCTGCGGTGCGGTCATCTGCCCCGTCCGGTGAGGGGGCCTTGCCAGGTCTGTTGTGATAAACGAGATAAAGCTACCAATTCGGCCACTTGATGTCAACTTTTTTCGACTTAATCCACCAAACCAACCCGGACACTGGTCTTCCAGCTTAGCGGAGTATGTACACGGACTGACGAGATTATACGTCTCAACAGGGATTTTTGGCCAATGCAATACTTCATCCACACCTGTCTTGCAATCCCACCAATAAACTTGTAAGTTTGGTGGGTATCGCCTCGAATAGATGGGAGAGGCACAAGGAGCGAGATGCCAATTGCAGGAAACCGAACCCTGGTGGCCGAAGGACAACGTACATTGGCCGTCGTTCACGCCATCAACAGCGAGACCCGCCTGTCGATGCTCAGCCTGCTGTCGCACAGCCCCATGAACGTGAGCGAGCTGACGGCGGCGATTGGGCTACCGCACTCAACGGTCAACTTCAACCTTAAATTGCTGGAAGAGGCCGGGCTGCTGGAAGTGCAGTACATGCCCGGCACGCGCGGGCGGCAAAAGCTGATCAGCAAGCGGTACGAGGAGATTCTGATCAAGTTGCCCGGCGCGGCGGTCAGCGCCCAGCATGACGTGGTGGAGATCTCCATGCCCATCGGCAACTACCGCCGCTCGGACGTGGTGCCCACCTGCGGCCTGGCCACCGAGTCCAAGCTGATCGGGCTGGTGGATGACGCGCGCTCCTTTTTCGAGCCGGAGCATGTGTTTGCCCAGATCATCTGGTTCCGGCACGGCACGCTGGGCTACGACTTTCCCAACAACCTGCCGCACGGCGCGGAGGCCAGCGAGCTGGAGCTGTCGCTGGAGCTGTGTTCCGAAGCGCCCGAACACGACCTCGACTGGCCCTCGGACATCACCGTCTGGGTCAACGACACCGAGATCGGCACCTGGACCAGTCCAGCGGATTTCGGCGGCGTGCGGGGCAAGAACACCCCGCTGTGGTGGCCGATCAACCACACCCAGCACGGTGTTCTCAAGCGCTTCAAGATCAACCGCGAGGGCAGTTTTATCGACGGCAAACAGGTGAGCGAAACCCCCATTGAGCAGCTCGGCCTGACGGCACAGCCGCAGATTCAGGTGCGGGTGGGCGTCAAGGACGACGCGCGCTACAAGGGCGGCGTCAATCTGTTCGGCCACAAATTCGGCAACACCGAGCAGGACCTGCTGATGCGCCTGTGGTACGAATTCCGCGAGGGCGAGCGGCCTTACGTGATCAAGTAGTTCTGGGATCCAGTCGCTATGGATGGGCGGGGCTAGAAGCCCGGATTCACCGACGCGCCGCCCAGCCGGTACTGGAAGGCCATGCGCTGCGGGCCGATGATCTGCGAGCCGCCCACGGTGCCCAACGGCGTGCCGAGAGAGACGCGAGTGCCCACGCTGACCAGCGGCTCGGTCAGGCCAAAATAGGCGCTGATGGCGCTGTAATGGTCCACCAGCACCACCCAGCCCAGCGAAGCATAGTAGGTCACGGCCAGCACGTTGCCCTCGCGCGCGGCCACCGCCTGCGAACCGTCGGACCCGGCCAGCACCACCCAGGGTGAGCCGCCGGTGCCGTAGGGAGCGCTGATCCGCCCACCCGGCAGCGGAAAACCCAGCGGGCCGCTGAGGGCGGGCAACGGCTGCAACTCCTGTTCCACGCGGTCCTGCGCGGCCTGAACCTGCTGACTGCGCTGCTGCAAAGCCTCCTGCTCACGCTGAAGCTGCTGTTCGCGGGCGCGCTGCTGCTGCTCACGTATGGCCCGCTGCTGCGCGTCGCGGGCGGCCTGGGCGCGGGCCTGGGCCTCGGCCTGCTGCCGGGCCTGCTGGGCGGCCAGCCGCTGCGCGCGTTCGGCAGCCTCACGGGCGCGCACGGCGGCCTGCTCGCGGGCCACGCGCTCCTGCTCGGCGCGGATCGCCGCCAGGCGAATGGCCTCCTGGCGGGCGCGCTCCTGGGCCTCGCGGATGCGGCGGGCCTCGGCCTCGCGGCGCTGGCGCTCCTCTTCCAAGCGGCGCTGGCGCTCGGCCTCGATGCGCTGGCGTTCCGCCGTGACCTGGGTGATCAGGCCGTCAATGGTGCGGGCGGTCAGGGCGCGGTCTGCCTGCCGCTGCGTCGCCAGGGCACGCTGACCCTGTTCGCTGCCCCGCAGGCTGGCCAGCAACGTGTTCTGCTCGGCTCGCCGCACCTTCAGACGGTCCAGGGCGGCGCTGCGCTGCACGCCGATGTCCTTGAGGGTCCGGGTTTGCTGCGCCTGCTGCGCCCGCTGCGCGTTCAGGGTCGCCACCTCATCTTTAAGGTTGCTGATGATGCGGGTGTTGTACTGCCCGGCCATGTTGGCGTAGCGCAGCCGGATCAGCAGGTCCGAGAGGCTGCGCGCCTGCGACAGCAGGCCCAGGTAATCGTTGCTGCGGCTGCGGTACTGGAGGTTCAGGATCTCGCGCACGTCGCCCTTCAGTCGGTCGACGCGGGCGGTGGTCACGCTCAGTTGCGAGGTGGTCTCATTCAGTTGCCGCTCGGCCAGCGCGGTGCGGGTGTTCAGGATCGCCAGCGCGTTTTCCAGGTCCGAGACCCCGTTTGCCAGCGTGTCCAGCCGGACCAGCGTCTCCTTTTGCTGCGCGCTGAGGTTCTGGATGCTCCTGCGAATCCGGTTCAGTTCCTGGGCCTGCGCCGCGCTGAGCCGACGCTGCTGCTGCAACTCCTGCTGAAGCTGCTGCAACTTCTGGGAGGTGGTTTGCGCGCCCGCGCCCTGCCCCAGCATTGCAACGCCCAGCAAGACGAGCAGACCTGCGCGCGCCGCGCCCCGCGCTCCTTCCGCCACTATTCCAGCTCCCGCAGGTAGCGCCGACTGGCGAACAGGCTGCCCAGAAAGCCGATCAGAATGCCCAGGCCCGCCACGCCGCCCAGCACCGGCAGCAGCGTGTCGGCGTCGGTCACCACCGGAAGCACCGGGGCCAGCTCGCGGACCCGCCCGGCCAGGGCCAGGTACGCCGGGGTCAGCAGCGCCAGGGCCAGCGCGGCGGCCAGCACACCCACAATCAGGCCCTCGATGACGTGGGGCATGCGGATAAAGGCGCGGGTGGCCCCCAGCAGCCGCATCACGCTGATCTCGTCGCGGCGGGCGTACATCGCCACGCGCACGGCATTCAGAATATTAAAGAGGGTGCCCAGCAGCAGCAGCCCCACCAGCGCGTAGCCCGCGCCGCGCACGGCGGTCAGGGTCTTGACGGTGGGGTCCACGTAGCCCGCGCCGTACTCCACCCCGTCCACACCGCTCAGGGCCGAGACAGTATTGGCCACCGTGCGCGAGTCCTCCACCCGGTTGACCTTCATCCGCAGGGTGTCGGGAAAGGGATTGCCCACCAGCCCCGCCGCGTCGCGGGTGTAGGGCGAGGTCTGGCTCATTTCTTCGAGCACCTGATCGCTGCCCACCAGCCGGGCCTCGCGCACCTGCGGCAGCGCCCTGACCTGCGCCAGCAGCCCGGCGTCGTCCGCATCCGGGGTCAGAAAGGCCGCCACCTCCACCTGCGATTCCAGTTGACCCAGCGTGCGGTCCACGTTCAGGGTCAGCAGCAGCACGAAGCCCAGCATCAACAGCGTGAGGGTCATGGTCACCAGCGTCGCCAGCGTCGCCGTGAAGTTGCCGCGCATGGCCAGCAGTGCCTGACGGAAGTGGTAGCTCATGGCCGTCCGCTCATAGCGCGTAGCCGCCGTACGGATCGTCACGCACCAGCTTGCCCTTGCGCAGCGTCAGGGTGCGGTGGCGGTAGCTTTCCACCAGTTCGCGGGCGTGGGTGGCCACGATCACGGTGGTTCCGCGCAGGTTGACGTTTTGCAGGACCTTCAGCACTTCACGGCTGTTCTCGGGGTCCAGGTTGCCGGTGGGTTCGTCGGCCAGCAGCAGCGGCGGATCGGACACGATGGCCCGCGCGATTGCCACCCGCTGCTGCTCGCCCCGCGAGAGTTGCACGGGCAGGGCGTATTTCTTGTGTTCCAGGCCCACGGTCCGCAGCGCCGCCGTGACCCGGCTGGGCCACTCGCGCTGGTGGACGCCCGTAACCCGCAACGCGAAGGCCACGTTGTCGTAGGCGTTCAGGTGAGAGAGCAGCAGGTTGTCCTGGAACACCGTGCCCATGCGGCGGCGCAGCAGCGCGGTGCGCCGTCCTCGGTAGTGCTTGAGCGATTGCCCCGCCACCCGCACCTCGCCCCGTGTGGGCAGCGCCCGCTTGAGGACCAGATTCATGAAACTGCTTTTGCCCGCCCCCGAATGCCCCACCAGATACGCGAACTCCCCCTTGCCAATCTGAAGGCTCACGTCGTCCAGCGCCAGGGTGCCGGTGATGGGGTAGGACAGGGTGACGCTGTGAAACTGGATCACGCCGCCGCTCCGGCGCAGCATACAGAGGGAAAAGACGGGGGGCTGCTCATGGTCACGGTCCAGCATAGCCCAGACCATGAAAATTGCCTTAGCGCGGCTCTCAGCGTTCCCGCCGGGTGGCCCAGGCGTCCGCCGAATTCCCCCCAGCCTCTGAGTTTTTTCTGAGCCGCGCCTGTCATCTGCACTTCAATGGCCCGGCGGGGGCGCGCACTATTCTGACCGGGTGAATGCCAAACGCCTGACCATCGTGGGAGCGGCCCTCGCGGCCACCGCCGCCGTCTCCTACGCCCAGCTCGGCGGTTACAGCCAGGCCAACCTGACAAGTACACCCGTCGGCAAGACGCTGCTGGACGTCATCGGTGATCTCAAGCAGTATTACCTGTATCCCGTCGATGAGGAAAAGGTCCTGCGCGGCGCGATCAACGGCGCGGTGGGCAGCCTGAACGACGAGTTCACCTACTACAGCCAGCCTGAGGACAACGCCATCGACCAGGAAAACCTGGCGGGCAAATTCTTTGGCATCGGCGTGCAACTGATCGCCGCCAACGCGGACGGCACCGGCGGCAAGATCGACAATGTGTTCAAGACCGGCGCGGCCATCGGCGCGGGCGTGCAGATCGGCGACGTGTTCGTGAAGGTGGACGACACCGAAGTCATCACCAGCAAGCTCAACGAGATCGTGCGCCTGGTGCGTGGCAAGCAGGGCACCACGGTCACCATTACCTTTGCGCGCAACGGCAAGCCCTACACCGTCAAGATGGAACGCCAGCCGGTGACCATCGTGGACGTGGAAGCCACCATCCTGCCCGGCAACGTGGGCTACATCGCGCTGAACACCTTTTACAACGAGAAGGTTAGCCAGCAGTTCCGCGCCGCCGTGGCCGATATGAAAAAGAAGAACGTCACCAAATTGGTCCTGGACATGCGCGACAACGGCGGCGGGTTGCTTAACGCCGGGGTGGACGTGGCCGATCAGTTTCTCAAGAGCGGCCCGATTGTCAGCCTGCGCGACCGCAACAAGAAGACCGAGGTGTTCGGCAGCGCCACTGATGCCAAGACCGACTACACCGGCAAACTGGTGGTGCTGGTCAACAAGAACAGCGCCTCGGCCTCCGAAGTCGTCTCCGGCGCGCTCCAGGACGAGGGCCGCGCCCAGATTATCGGCGAGCAGACCTTTGGCAAGGGCGTGGCCCAGATTCCGATCAACCTGCCCGACGGCGGCAAGATTGCCATCGTCGCCAACGAGTGGCTGACCCCCAAGGGCCGCCAGATTCACAAGAAGGGCATCACCCCTGACATCGTGGTGCAGGACACCCGTTACACCCCGGCCCTGAACTTCACCGGCAGCGGCCTGAAGGCGGGCGACAAGATCACCCTGAACGTGGCGGGCAAGCCCGTGACCGTCACCGCCGACAAGGAAGGCAAGTTCACCTACACCGGCGAGGCCAAGCGCCCCAGCAAGAGCGCCACCCAGGGCGAGGCCATCGTGGACATCCAGAACGACGCCATCCTGAGAAAGGCGCTGGAAGTCCTGAAGTAAATCTATGAAACAAAGAGAGCCTCTCCCCCTGGCGGCCTGACAAATTTTATGAGAGCGGACGAAAAACGAGTTGCCAGCCGACTTCAAGGGTGGTTTGAGGAGGGGCATGAAGGCGTTTCCGCTGACCTGGTGGCTCAGGGTCAGGCCCGCCCTGGAGCGTCAGGTGAGAGAAGATTGCCTGACCACGGCTCAGCGCGTAATGAACCGCCCGGAGACCGATCTTGAGGTAGCTCAGCGCCCGCCGCCAGTGGGGATCGACGTGTCGTCGATCCCCACGCTGCACCACCTCGATACCTTCGGAGACGAGCAGCAAGGTCGCCACCGACAGCACCAGGATCAGGCGCTCCAGACTG
>NZ_JNIW01000041.1 GCF_000701425.1 Deinococcus frigens DSM 12807
GTGGGGTCTATGGCTGGATTCTCCAGCCACCGACGAACGCGGCGTTCGCTGCTTTGCGCGAACGTGGCACGGGAGTGGATGTAGGGGAGCCAGGCGGGGATGGAGCTGCACTGGGAGAGCAGCAGTCCGGTGACCATCCAGGCCAGTGTGTGGGCGTTGCGGACGTCATTCCACAATCCACTCTGGAGGTGGGCGAGGACGGCTTGATAAAGTCGGGGCGCGTCCCCGGTGGCATTTTCGGTTGTCACAGGTAGAAAGTGTCCCCTACCGGGGACGCTTTCTCATACTTTGTGTCAGGCCGTCAGGTATTAGGCTTTTTTTTCGTCGCTTTGATTCGCCCAGACCAAGCCAAATCGATGGAATCAGCATCGAATGAATCGAAAAATAGTTCGACTTTAGCAGCAATCACATTTGTAAGTGAGATGATTGTCGATCCCGAGGGAACAGGAGGTCAATGTTTAGCTAGCTCGATGGGTAAATCGTGTATATGGGAGAGCAAAAGATATTTCGACAGCGCCGAAATGTCCTTACTCAACGATGGAAAATACACTGTAATTCTAGGAAATCCCGTGTTCGACCTGATAGAACTTGGCATAGATAGCGGCCCTGGTTCTAAAAAGCATCTTATTGCCACTGGCCCACTACAGGGAAATTTTGCTCAGGCTCCAATGATAAATACAGGACATCAGATTAACATCATTTCTCCCAATCACTAAACTGACGCATTCAAATTAAAAAAGACCTATCGTTTGATATACGGAGAGAATAGTGTATCGAGTTTGAAACTTTTTCCTCAGCCGTTCACGTCGATCACGGTCCGCCCGCGTACCTGCCCGGCCAGAATCTGCGGGGCCAGCGCAGGCACCTCGGACAGGCCGCGCGTCTGGGTCACGCTGGCCAGTCTGGAGGCGGGCAGATCGCAGGCCAGGCGCGTCCAGGCAGCCTCGCGGCGGGGCTGCGGGCAGGTCACGCTATCGATCCCCAGCAGCGAGACGCCGCGCAGGATCAGCGGGAAGACGGTGGTGTGCAGCTCGATTCCGCTGGCGATGCCGCAGACCGCCAGCGCGCCATGCGTGCGGGTAGACGCGTACGCGCCCGCCAGCGTTTCGCCGCCCACGCAGTCCACCACCCCGGCCCAGCGTTCCTTTTCCAGCGGACGCTTCATGCCGGGCAGCTCGGCGCGCCCGATGACGCTGGACGCTCCCAGCTCACGCAGGTACGCCTCCTCCTCGGTGCGTCCGGTGCTGGCCGTGACCGCAAATCCGGCGGCGCTCAGCAGGGCGATGGCGGTGCTGCCCACGCCGCCCGCCGCGCCCGTGACCAGCACCTCGCCGTCACCAGGCCGCACGCCCGCGTCCTCCAAGGCCATGACCGCCAGCATGGCCGTGAAGCCCGCCGTGCCCACGCTCATGGCCCACTCCGCGTCGGTGCCTGCGGGCTGAGGCACCAGCCAGCCGGGATTGGCGCGGGCGTGCGTGGCGTAGCCGCCGTCCTGGCGCTCGCCGATGCCCCAGCCGGTCAGGATCACCCCGTCGCCGGGCTGGTGGGTGCCGCTGCTGTCGTCCAGCACGGTCCCCGCCAGATCGATGCCGGGGGTCATCGGCAACCGGCGCAGGATGCCCTTTCCGGTGACGGCCAGCCCGTCTTTATAGTTCAGGCTGGAGTGCGAGACCTCGATCAAGACCTCGCCTTCTGGCAGTTCGGAGAGGGACAGGGTCTGGAATTCGGCGCGGCTGCTATCGCCGTCCTGAATGACCCGTAAAGCGCGGAAAGTATCGGGCAGGGTGGGGGTGGACATGGGGAAGACCTCCGGTGGGGTGGAAGGGAGAGGGTGGGATGCAGGAGTGCAGGCTAGCGCGTGGGCGAAGGTGTGGCGGGGGCGGTGGTCTGCATCAGGAATTGCCCAAGCCTTTGGCCCGCCGCCAGTGTGTTACACTTTTCGCTGCTATGGAGCCTCCCAGTTTCGGCTCTTCCCCAGTGCCCGGTGAACCCCGCCCCAGGGCGGCGTTTTTGCTGTGGACAAGCATAGAGATTGATGCACGACACCGGTCACCGACGCCCTTCTGCATTCAGCGGGAGGCGGGCAGCATGTGCCATGCGGAGAGCCGGGGCGCGGTTACGGAGCGCGCCCATACATGAATGACATTCTCGGATTAATCGCGCTGGTCGGCCTGGTACTCATGAACGGTTTTTTTGTGGCGGCGGAATTCTCGCTGGTCAGCGTGCGCCGCACCCGCATCGATCATCTGGCCGAGGAGGGCAGCGCCGCCGCCAAGGCCACCCAGGGCGCGCTGAAGAATCTGGACCTGTACATCGCCGCCACGCAGCTCGGGATCACCATGGCCAGCCTGGCGATCGGGTTCGTGGCCGAGCCGGCCATCGAGCATCTGGTCTCGCCGCTGCTGGCGGGGACAGCACTCACGGAGGGCCAGATCCGGGGCATTTCCTTTGGCCTGGCCTTTGCCATCAGCACCATCTTGCACATCGTGTTCGGCGAACTTGCGCCCAAGAGCTGGGCCTTGCAGCGCAGCGAGCAGGTGGCGATGACGGTCACGCGCCCGCTGCTGGTCTTCACGGCCATTTTCAGGTGGGCCATCATTTTGCTGAATGCGATGGGCAACGGCGTGGTGCGCCTTTTTGGGCTGCGCGGCGTGGCCGGGCATCACGCTGCGTATTCCGAGGAAGAAATCCGCATGATCGTGGGCGCGTCCAGTCAGGAAGGCGTGCTGGAGGACAGCGAAAAGGAGCTGGTCTACAACGTCTTCGATCTGTCCGACACCACCGTGCGTGAGATCATGACGCCGCGCGTGGACATGATCGTGGTAGACGGGGCCTCGCCGCTGCGCCGCATGCTGGACCTGAACGCCGAACACAGTTACTCGCGCGTGCCGGTGTACCAGGACACCGCCGACAACATCGTGGGCATCGCCCACAGCAGCGACGTGCTGCGCCACCTGGACGCGCTGGACAGCATGACCATCTCCGATGTGATGAGAAAGGTCTTCTTCGTTCCAGAGGGCATGAAGATCAAGGACCTGCTGACCAAGATGCGCGAGAAGAAGTCGCACCTGAGCGTGGTGGTGGACGAATTCGGCGGCACGGCGGGCCTGGTCACGCTGGAAGACGCCCTGGAAGAGATCGTGGGCGAGATCTACGACGAGACCGACGAGGAGGAGTTGCCGCTGTTCGTGCTGGTGGGCGAGGGCGTTTACCTGATCGACGGCGGCATGATCGTTCACGACGTTGAGGACATCCTGGGCAGCAACCTGGAGGACGGCGAGGGCGAGTTCGATACCCTGGGCGGCTTCATGACCAATCAATTTGGCGACATTCCCGAGGTCGGCTATACCTTTGTTCACGGGGGCTGGGCCTTTACTGTCGAGGAGGCCGACGAGCGCCGGGTCAGCCGCGTGCGGGCCGAGCGCGCCGCCGACCCCGGTCCCCTGGCCCTGCCGGAAGAGGCGAGCGATGGCAGAGACTGATTTGAGCGCCAACGCCCTGGGCCTCACGCCGGACGCAGAGTTGCTGGCCGCCGCCAGAGTCGCCTTTGCCCAGGCTTACGCCCCCTACAGCAAATTCCATGTCGGGGCGGCCCTGCGGACGCCAGACGGTCAGGTGTTCAGCGGCGCGAACGTGGAGAACGCCAGCTACGGCTTGGGCCGCTGCGCCGAGCAGTCGGCGGTGCAGGCGATGGCGACGGCGGGGGCGCGGACCTTCACGGACCTGGTGGTGTATGCCGAGTCCACCCCGCCCGCCAGCCCATGCGGCGCGTGCCGTCAGGTCCTGTACGAATTTGCGCCGGATGCCCGCGTGGTCTGCGTGAACGCCGAGGGCGAGGTCCTGAGCGGTCTGGTGCGCGACTTTCTGCCGCACGGCTTTCGGCTGGAGGAGCGCGACGACGGGCATGGGGTGGGGACGGAGTAGGGCCAAATACCGATTGTCCAGACAGTCCTCTCCCCAGCGGAGGGGGCTTTTTCTGACCCTCTACCCGCCCCCCGTTTCCTCCAGCCGCTCATCCAGCAGCGCGGCCTTGCCCAGCGCGTTCCACTCGTCCGGCCCTTCCAGCAAAGGCTTCAGCCCGCGAAGATAGGCGGCCTGGGCGATCAGATAGGCGCTCAGGGGCGTGGTCAGGAACTGAAAGAGCAGCACCGCCGCCAGCCGGGACAGCGCCTCGGTCTGGGCAAATTCCAGCCCCACGCCGATGAAGATGCCCGCCGATCCCAGCGTGATCAGCTTGCTGCTGGCGTGCAGCCGCGAGTACAGATCGGGAAAGCGCACCAGCCCGATGGCCGCCGTCAGCACGAAAAAGGCCCCCAGCAGAATGGGAATGTCGCGGACGGCGTTGAAGTCGTTCATGGCTGGCCCCCCCGCCGGGCCTGAGCCTTCAGACCTTCAGACCTCTTGACCTTCGGACCTCTCCTCACCGCATCACCCGGCCCAGCAGCAGGTAGCGCGTCAGGGCCACGGTACTGAGAAAGCCCAGCAAACTCAGGACCAGGGCGGCGTCCAGCATCACGATCAGTTTTGTTTTGACGGCGATCAAAGCGATCAGCACCACCAGATTGACGCTCAGGAAGTCAAAGGCCATGATCCGGTCGCCCCAACTGGGGCCGCGCAGCACGCGCACCGTGACCAGCAGAACCGACAGCGTGACGATGCCCAGGGCCAGGTTGATGATCATGCGGTGTCCTCCAGTGGGCCAGATTGAACAGCACCCTGACCGTATAGCGGCAGCAGGGCGTCCTCCACTTTTTTCAGGCTGGCGCGGGCCTCAGGGACGGTGCCCAGGCCGATGGTGTGGGCATACAGCACGGTGCGTTCGGGGTTGAACCCCATCGCCACCGAGCCGGGCATCAGCGTGATGGTGGCGGCCAGCACCGTCTGGGCGTTGTCACCGCGCAGGCGCAGGGGGTAAGCGATGATCATGGGATGCAGCGGCGGGTGCGGAAGCAAGGCCCACAGCGCCACCTGAACGTTTGCCACCGTTAATTCACGGACGAAAAACAGGCCGAAGCGGACCAGCGCCAGGGTGCGCCGCACATAGCCTCCCGTTCCCAGCGACAGCGGAAAGATGCTCAGGATGGCAAAGCCCAGCAGCACGCCAATCGCCAGCTCTCTCAGGCTGAACTCGCCCACGAACAGCGTCCACACGATGGCGAGCAGGATGTTGAGGGACAGGCCCCTCATGGACGGGGCCTCTGAAGGTCTGAGGCAAGAAGGTCAGAGAGGCTGAGGGGCCTGAAGTTGTTCACCGCTTTTCTCCCCGCAAGGGAGGGCCGGGGAGGGGAGGCCACCAGGCAGGCTCCAACCCCAAACACGTTGCCAGGGCCATTCAGCTCTCGGCCATTCACCCTGAACCCCCTCACGGCCCGTCCTCCGGTTCCTGCACGTCGTCGCCCTTGGGGCGGGCGGGGAGATTCAGCGGTCCCTCGCCCATCACCCCCAGGATGTAATAGCCGTTGCTGCCCAGCTCGTCGGCGGTGGCGCGGGCGTACCCCAGCAGCGGCCCGGCAAAGACCGCCAGCGCCACCACCAGCGCCGAGGCCAGGTAGGCGGGCAGGCGTTCGGGCCAGCGCACGCGGCGCACCGGCTCGCCCTGCGGGTGACGGCCCCAGAAAAAGCTGCTCCAGACCCGCAGCAGCGCGTACAGCGTGATAAAACTGCTGATCAGGGCGCTGGCGGTGGCAATTCCGGCCAGCACGGTGCCGCCCTCCAGCCCGGCGCGGATCAGGGCGTATTTGGCGACGAAGCCCGCGCTGGGGGGCAGACCCGCCACCGTCAGGGCGCACAGCAGGAAACAGGCGGCCAGCAGCGGCAGGAACTCGATAAAGCCGCGCGCCCGCACCAGCCGCATTCCGCTGGCGCGCTCAGCCACGGCGGCAATTAAAAACATCGCCAAGGTCACCACGACGCTGACCGCCAGATACGCCAGGCTGCCCCGCAGCGCGTCCGGCGAATCCAGGCCCAGCCCAAAGGCCAGGTAACCCACCGAACCCACCACCGTGAACGACAGGATGCGCCGCCACTCGCGCTGGCTGAGCGCGCCCAGTGCGCCGTACAGCATGGTCACGGCCCCCAGCACCAGCAGCAGCGTGTCGGGCAGTTGCGGGTCCTGGCCAAAGACGGTGGTGAACACGCGGATCAGGGCGTACAGCCCCACCTTGGTCAGCACCGCCGCAAAAAATGCGCCCGTGGCGTGCGGCACCGCCGGATAGGTGCCGGGCAGCCAGAAACCCAGCGGAAACAGCGCGCCCTTGGCGGCGAACACGATCAGCAGCAGCACACCCACGGCGGTGACGGTGGTGTTTGGTCCCAGCGCGGCGCTGCGCTGCGCCAGATGCGCGAAATTCAGCGTGCCCAGCGTGCCATAGGCCAGCCCGCAGGCCACCACCAGCAGCGCCGAGGCCGACAGGTTCATGACGATGTAGCGGAAGCCCTCGCGCAGTTGCTCGCGGGTGGACCCCAGCACCGCCAGGGCGTAGCTGGCCACCAGCATCACCTCAAAGGCCACGAACAGGTTGAACAGATCGCCGGTCAAAAAGGAGAGTTGCACGCCCGCGAACAGAAACGAGGTCAGCGCGAACGAGTGATGCCGCTCGCGCACCGGGTCCGGCTGCGCGGCCATCAGCCAGACGGTGAACACGCCGCACAGCGCGGCCAGCGCGCTCATGAACGATCCCAGGCGGTCGGCGGCCATCACGATGCCGAACGGCGCTTTCCAGCCGCCCAGCTCGCTGACCAGCACACCGCCCAGGGTTGCGTTCATCAGCAGCAGCGCAAAGATCAGGGTCAGCAGCGCCGAGGCCAGGGCCAGCCCCACCCGCCACCCCCGCCGCAGCGGCAGCAGCAGCAGCAATCCCAGCCCCAGCGGCGTCAGGATCGGCGCGAGGGGCAGGGCGGAGGTGATGACCTCGCCCACTTCAGGATTCACCGGGTGATCCTCCGCAGGCGCTCAAGCTCGGCCATCTGGATGTCAGTCTCATCGGCGTCTTCCGCTTCCGGCATATCCGGGCTGAGGTGTTCGGGATCGGCGTGCTGGCCGTCCGGGGCGTCGGGATCGCGGGCCAGATTGTCGCCGAAGGCCGCCACGTCGTCATGCCCGGCCACCTGATAGGCCCGCAGCGCCACCGTCAACAGCAGCGCGGTGGTCCCAAAACCGATCACGATGGCGGTCAGCACCAGCGCCTGCGGCAGCGGGTCCACGTACGGCCCCTCCAGCGTTAGCAGGGGCGGCGACTCCTGCCGCAGCCCGGCCACGGTCAGGATGGCCAGGTTGACCCCGTAGGCGATAAAGGCCAGCCCCAGCACCACCCGAATAATGGTTCGTGACAGCAGCAAAAAGACGCCCGCCGCCACGAGGAGGCCGATCAGCACGGCGAAGAGGGTTTCCATTACTTGGTCTCCAGAGGTCTGTGCGAAAAGTCCCAGCAACCTGTCCGGGTTATGGCCTGTCTGGAGGCTAATAATCTCAAGTTCTTAAGCCTCACCTGTCCCCCTCCACCAGTTCCGTCGGCTCAACTTCAATCAGGGCGTAGGCCAGAGACAACCCCGCACCCACCACCACCAGATACACGCCCAGATCGAACAGCAGGGCGGTGGCCCACTCGAATTCACCGGTCAGCGCGGTGGTAATGTACCCGTAATCGGACTTGAGGAAGGAGCGGCCCAGCAGGTACGGGACCAGGCCGGTGGTCAACGAGAGGGCCAGGCCCCAGGGAATGAACTTCACGGGGTCCAAACGCAGGGCGCTGTCGCCGTTGGCGATGCGGTGCAGGATCAGCGCGCCCACCGTCATCAGGCCCGCGATGAAGCCGCCGCCGGGAGCATTGTGGCCGCGCCACAGCAACAGCAGCGCGAACAGCATCACCAACGCGAAGGCCGCCCGGCTGATGGTTTTAAGGATCGGATCGTTGATCAGCAGGTCACCCGGCTGGGGCCGATCCGCAACCGCCTTCACCGCCCTCTTCGCGGCGCGTCTGGGACTCATGACCGCCTCTGCTGAAGATCCAGCGTCTGAAGGTCCGGTGTTCCCGGCACGGTGTCGGTCTCACTGCGGGCCTGTCCCCGGCGGCCCAGCCTGACCAGGCTGCCCACCGCCAGCGCCACCATGCCCACCACCATGATCTCGCCCAGGGTATCGAAGCCCCGGAAATCCACCAGAATCACGTTGACCACGTTCTTGCCGCCGCCGCCCTTGTAGGCGTTTTCCAGGTAATACGGCGAGATCGGCGGCGACAGAAAGCGCAGGCTGGCCAGGATCAGCAGCGTGGTCCCGATGCCCGCCGCCCCGGCCAGCCCCACGTCGATCACCCGCCGCACCCGGCTGCGCGGCAGGCTGCGGAAGCCCGGCAAGTAACGGAAGACCAGCAGGAACAGGATCACGGTAATAGCCTCGATCAGCAGTTGCGTGAGCGCCAGATCGGGGGCGCGCATGGTCAGGAAGGCGGCGGCGCTGCCGAAGCCGGTCAGGCCGGTCAGAATGACGGCAGTCAGGCGGTTGCGCGACAGCAGCACGCCCAGCGCCCCCGCCACCAGCAGCACGGCGATGGGCAGCGTGCTCAGCGGCAGCGGCTCCAGCGGCTGGAACACCTGCGGCGCGCGCCACACCGCGTAGCCGCCCATCACCCCGGCAGCGGCCAGCGTGATGCGGAGCTGGTCCGGCAGCGCCAGCCCCTGCGTCCCGGCGATCACGCGCGAGGCCAGGGTATTCAGGCCGTCCAGCACCCCCCGGTAGATCCGGTTGGAGCTGATCGGCAATTCCAGATGCACCTGAAGGAAATACACCCGCGCCGCCTGCCACACCAGCAGCGCCGCCAGCCCCCAGGTCAGCAGGGTCAGCAGCAGCGCGGGCGTCACGCCGTGCCACAGATACAGGTGTCCCCCGTGGCCCGCAAAGTCCAGCGCCGCCCCGGCCCGGCGGGTCAGCCACTCGGCGCTGGCGGGCAGAAGGCCGAACAGCAGCGCGGCCCCGGCCAGCAGTGCGGGCGGCAGCAGCAGGCCAGGGCCAGCCTCGTGAATCTGGGGCTTCAAAAGCTGTCCGCCGTCGTCTTCCGGGGCCTGGAAGTCACCGAAGAAAATGCCGATCAGCCGCGCGCAGTAGGCCAGCGTCAGGGCGCTGCCGATCACGGCCACGGCGATAAATCCGGGGCCAGCGTGCAACATCGCCTCGTAGAACAGCTCCTTGGAGATAAAGCCCCCCAGCGGCGGCAGCCCGGCCATGCTCAGGGTGGCGAGCAGGGCCACCGCAAAGGTCAGCGGCAACTTGCGCCGCAGCCCCGATAGCCGGAACGTTTCGCGCGTCCCCATCTCGTGGTCGATGATGCCCACCACGAAGAACAGCGCCGCCTTGAAGGCCGCGTGATTGAGCAGATGGGCGGTGGCGGCAAAGCGGCCCTCCGCATCGGCCAGCCCGTACAGCGCCATCAGCAGGCCCAGTTGCGACACGGTGGAATAGGCCAGCAGCGCCTTGAGGTCCGTCTGTTTCAGCGCCCGCCACGATCCCCAGAACATCGTCGCCAGGCCCAGCGGCACGATGACGCCGCCCCACAGCGCGCTCGTGCCAAAGATCAGCCCAAATTTTGCCACCAGCACCACCCCTGCCTTGACCATCGTGGCCGAGTGCAGGAAGGCCGAGACGGGCGTGGGCGCTTCCATCGCGGTGGGCAGCCACAGGTGGAAGGGCAGTTGCGCGCTCTTGGTAAACGCCGCCAGCAGCGTGAGCAGCAGCGCCGGAACGAACAGCGGCGAGGCCCGCACCGCGTCTAAATCCAGCCCTGAAAGGCTGGTGCTGTCCCCGGCGATGGAGAGCAGCGCCACCGCCGCCAGCAGCCCCAGCCCGCCCAGGGCGCTGACCAGAAACGCCTTGATGGCCCCGTCGCGCGCCTCGCTGCGGGTGTGCCACAACCCGATCAGCAAAAAACTGGTCACGCTGGTCATCTCCCAGAAGGCGAACAGGGCGATCATGTTGTCGCTGAGGACCAGGCCCAGCATCGAGCCGCCGAACAGCAGCAGAAACGGGTAGAAGCGCCCGAAGCGTTCGCGCTCCGACAGGTAGGCCACCGAGTACAGCGTGGCCAGCGCCCCGATCACGCCAATGAGGACCGCGAACAGCAGCGAGAAGCCGTCGCCCCGGAAGGCAAATTCCAGCCCCAGCTCCGGCACCCAATTCGTGACCTGTACCAGCGGGGTGCCGCCGACTCCCACACTGTTTCCGGCCAGCGGCACGGCCAGGAGCAGCGCGGGCGCAAAGCCCAGGGCGGCCAGGTATCCGGTGCGGCGGCCCAGCGGACGGGCCAGCAGCGCGCACACGGCAGCCATGAGCAGGGGCAGCAGGACGGCGAGGGTCACAGGTGAGCTTGAGCGGTGAAAAGGAAGGCCATCATGCGCCTTCCATCAAATCACACTCGCGCGAATGAAGCATGGCCGAGGGTTACACCGGGGCGGGGTGAGGCGCGGTGGGGTTGTGGAGTTGCCCGTCTCTTTTAACCTCCTCGCCTAGCCGCTTGGAGGGGTGGCTCCCACGGTTAAACCCCTTCCCTCCTCCAGCGACCTCCTCTTGGAAGGGAGGCAAGAGGGGTGGGACGGCCAGCAGCGCTTTACCGACTCCCTTTGGGGGGAGTTGACTGGCTTGCAAAGCTTCGGAGGAGAGGGGTTCGCCTTTCACCGGGCACTTTCCAGCCCCGCCTAGACCACCCGCCCGCAACTTCTCCCCTCCCCCTTTACACTTGCCCCCATGCACTCCAGCGCCGCGTTTTTTTATGGGTTCCGTTTTCACCGGGCCTAGATTCGCGCTGTTCTCACCTTCTTACCGCCCGGTAGACGCCCCAAGAGGCCACCGGGCGGCGTTTTTTGTCCGCCCCCAAAGGAGAACCGCCATGACACAGTCCACCGAAGTTGAACTCTCCAGTCCCGAAACGCAGACGCCCGCGCCCAGTCGCACCGAGAATCTGAATGTGTCCAGCTACACACCGCTGCCCACGCCGCGCGAACTCAAGACGGCGCTGCCGCTGAGCGGGGGGGCCGAGCGCACCGTGCTGGCGGGCCGTCAGGCGGCGCAGGCCATTTTGCGCGGTGAGGACAGCCGCCTGCTGGTGGTGGTGGGGCCGTGCAGCGTCCACGACTCTGGCGCGGCGCTGGAGTACGCCCGCCGTCTGGCCGCGTTGCGGGAGCGGGTGGCCGGAACGCTGGAAGTCCAGATGCGCGTTTACGTGGACAAGCCGCGCACGACGGTGGGCTGGCGCGGCTTTCTGATGGACCCCGACATGACCGGTGCAAACGACGTGGGCCGGGGCCTGGCCCTGACCCGCCGCCTGATGCTGGAGGTGGGCGAGCTGGGCCTGCCGGTGGCCACCGAGCTACTGGACCCCTTCGCGCCGCAGTACCTGTTCGACGCCGTGGCCTGGGCCTGCCTGGGGGCGCGCACCACCGAATCCCAGACCCACCGGGTCATGGCGAGTGCCGTGAGCGCCCCGATGGGGTTCAAGAACGGCACGGGGGGCGGCCTCAAGCTGGCGGTGGACGCGATGGTGGCCGCCGCGCACCCACACGTCTTTTTTACCGTGGACGACGACGGGCAAGCGTGCATCGTGCAGACGCAGGGCAACCCCTCCGGCCACCTGATCCTGCGCGGGGGCCGCAACGGACCGAACTACGCCCCGCAATTCGTCAGAGAAGGCGCGGACCTGATGGCGGCGGCGGGCCTGGCAGAAGCGGTGATGGTGGACTGCTCTCACGCCAACAGCGGCAGCGACTACCGCCGTCAGGGCCTGATCTGGCGCGACGTGGTGCAGCAGCGCCTGGGCGGCCAGAACGCCATCCGGGGCCTGATGCTGGAAAGCAATCTGGAAGCCGGCAAGCAAAGCGTCCCCGCCGATCCCGCAGACCTGAAACGCGGCGTCAGCGTCACCGATGCCTGCGTGGGCTGGAATGAGACCGAGGCGCTGCTGCTGGAGGCAGACGCGGCGCTGCGGGGCTGAAGGAGGGTTAAGCTGGAAGGCGAACCCCCCCAGTCTGCTTTGCCGCCAGCTCCCCCAAGGGGCGGAGGGGTTAAGCAGTACTGACAACGCCAGAACCAGGAATCCGGGGAGCATGTCCACATCTCCGGCTCTGGTTCATTCCTGGTTTACTTCGGCTGTGGCAGCCGTTCCAGCACCAGACGGCTGACCGTTTTCAGGGTTTCGAACACGCCCACACCTTTGTCAGACGTCGCCTCGAACAGTTGCAGCTCGCCCCTAGGATCGATCACCGCGCGGATCATGCTGGTGGGCAGGGCGTCGGGCAAGTCGCGTTTGTTGACCTGCAAGACGACCGGCACCTCGCGCACATTGATGCCATGTTCGGCCAGGTTCTCGCGCAGGTTGCGCATGCTCTCGGCGTTGGCGCGCAGGCGGCCCGGCGCGCTGTCGGCCACGAAGACAATGCCGTCCACGCCGCGCAGGATCAGCTTGCGGCTGGCGTTGTAAAAGACCTGGCCCGGTACGGTGTACAGGTGAAAACGGGTCTTGAAGCCCTGCACACTGCCCAGGTCCAGCGGCAGAAAATCGAAGAACAGGGTGCGCTCGTCCTCGGTGGCCAGCGAAACCATCTCGCCGCGCAGGTGGCCGGGAACCTTGGCAAAGACCTGCTTGAGATTGGTGGTTTTGCCGCTCATGCCAGGGCCGTAGTACACGATCTTGCAGTTGATTTCACGGGCGGCGAAGTTGATGGTGCTCATGCGCTGGTGCCTCCTGTGGGCAGATTCAGGGGAGGGGAAGGAAAGGCTCAGCCGGGCGGGGGGCCTCACCCGGCAGATCGTCAGGCCGGGCCGTGGCCACCGCGCCGAGGCCGCCGCCGGGCTGAACTTCAGGAACGGCCCTGAGTTTGTCCAGAATGGTGGCCAGCAGCGCCACCATCTGCCTGGCCTGGACCTTGACCTGGCCCAGCGGCACGCTGGCGTCGAAGATCAGCGCCAGCAGCGCACAGTCGCCCACCGATTCCACGGACCGGGTGCCGTTCTCGCCCTGGTGAACATGTTCGCTGAGGATGTCCAGCGCGGGCGGGCGGGGTGCCCACAGCGCGGCTTTATGAGACAGCGCGAAGCCCTGGCGGTCCACCAATAGCTCCCGAATGTGCGCGTCAACGCGGGCGCAGGCGTCCCCGTGCGGCGCGAATGAGGGTCCGGTCATGGGTGCAGTATGAACAGAGGGCAGCACAGGAACCTGACGCCGCTCACCTGACGGCGCTGGGGACGGCCTGCGAACATGCGCCATCGGCCTGCGCTCCCGGGCACCCGGTCACGCGCCCAGACGCTAGACTCCGCCGCGTGAAGTTCGGGCAGAACATGGGGAACAAAAGGCGGGCGCGGACCCTGGGCTTATGGTTGCTGACCGGGGCGGGCCTGCTGGCCGGAAAGGCGGAGGCGCGGCCTACGGCCATCGGCGGCGTCCGGCAGAGTGCCGGGGTGGATTCCAGGCTGCTGGGCGGCACCGAGATGCTGGCGGTGTGGACCCTGCCGCGGCTGGGCGTGTCGGTCCGCAACGATCCGCTGGACCTGCGCCTCCTGCTGGGACGGCGGGAACTGCGTTACGCGCCGGGCCAGGGCTGGCGGGCGCTGGGCTTCACGCTATCCGGGCCACTCTCCGCCCCCGCAACCGAGGGCGGCAGCCTGCATGTGCCGCTGCGGGCGCTGGAGCTGCTGGGCGTGCGGGTGCTGACCAGCACACCCGCTCTGCTGGGATTTGCCACACCGGCCAGCGTGCCGACGGTGACACTGCCGCCCTCGGAGGAGAGCGCCGCAGCCCCGAACTCCACAGCCCCGAACTCCACAGCTCCTAACGCGGCGCTCTCCCCTGCTGCCACCCCCGCACAGCCGCCGACGCCCTCCCCAGCGTCTGCCCCAGCAGCGCCGCCACTGACGCCGGTTGCTCCGCTGGCCGCGCCCGCCGCGCTGCCTACCCTTCAACCCATCCCGACGCTGCCCGCGCCGACGCCTCCGCCGCTGATTCCCAGCCTGAGCGTGTCACGCGTGGCGAATCTGGACACCGTGCGCGTCAGCCGGACGCTGTACCGCACGGTGGAGGTGCAGCGGGTGGTGCTGGACCTGAGCGCCCCGGCCCCGCAGGTGGTCTCGCGCGAGGCGGGCGGGCTGGGCGTGTTCCTGCCGGGCGTGAGCGTCACGGGCAGCCAGCAGACGCTGCCGGGCGGCGACACCCTGACGCTGGCCCAGACCGGGGAGGGCGCAGCGGTGCGGCTGACCACCGGCGGCGGGCGCAGCGAGATCTTCACGCTGGAGGACCCCTTCCGGGTGGTGATCGACACCACCACCTATACCGATTCCAGCGTGCCGCCGCCGATCAACCCCGACGCCCTGCCTGCCGGGGTGAGCTACCGCAACAAGGGGGTGCTGCACCTGCTCAGCTTCGATCCGGCGCTGTTCCAGCCGCGCGTGGTCAGCGCGCCGCTGGGGCGGTCCCTGGCGGTGCTGGACCTGGTGAAATCGGTGGGCGGGGTAGCCGGAATCAACGGCGGGTACTTCGATCCGGCCAGCAGCCTGCCGGTGGATCTGGTGGCGGTGGGCGGCCTGATGACGGCGGCCAGCCTGGAAAAACGCGCCACCGTGGGCTTCACAGCGGGGGGCGAGGCGCTGTTCGGCTACCCGCGCCCGCGCTACGTGCTCAGCGGGCCGTTCGGCAGCGTGACCGTGAACAGCGTGCGCGCCGCGCCCAACGCCGCGCTGCTGACCGCCTTCGTGGGCGACGGCAGAACGTCGGTGGGCGGCACTGGCCTGACCACCCTGCTGGTGGCTCTGGGCAGCGCCACTGTCACGCGCGCCCTGACCGGGCAGTTCACCGCGCCCGCCCGCACGCTGGCCTTCACCTTCGATCCGGCGCGTTTCCCAGCGTTGCCCGGTGCGGCGGGCGCGGCCCTGAGCGTCACGCTGAACTGGCAGGCCAGCGACGCCCCGTGGGAGAACGCCGTGGACGCCCTGAGCGCCGGGCCGCTGCTGGTGCAGGGCGGCAAAGTCGCCATCAACCCAGCGCGCGAGGGCTTCAACACCGCCGCCAACATCTGGCGGCCCACCCGGCAATCCGCGCTGGGCACGCTGGGCGGCCAGCCCACCATCGCCTATTTCGAGTACGGCACCCCCGAGGCGTTTGCCGCCGCCCTAGCCGGGGCTGGCGTGCGCGACGCCGTGCGGATGGACAGCGGCAGCAGCGCCACCGCTTACCTCCAGGGCGGCTACGCAGGCCTGGGCGCGTACCTGAACACCGTCTGGAGCCGCCCGGTGCCAAACGCGATTGTGTTCGTGCCGCGCGGGGTGGCGGGACAGAAGTGAGTGAAACTGAGCGTCTGATCTGTCCACTGGCTTCGCCATCAACAGAATCCCTGTCCTCAATCAGCTCATGACAGAATCTGGTTTCTAGGTCTAAAATGAAGGTCAGGCCGCGTTGCGCAGGTCCGGGGGGCCAGGCATGAAAAAAGACCGCTTCATCGTGTTGCGACAGAACATCAGCCATCAGGGCAGCGTCCGGGCCGAGGAGAACAGCGCACTTCCGCCGCGTGCCGGCGCGCGGGCCGGAGCGTCCGCCGCGCCCCGGATGACCCTGGGAGTAGAAACGCTCGATCACCGCGAGTTGCCCGAGCTGCTTCGGGAACAAGGCGTGCATCTGGCCGCACCCAGCATTCCCATGCGCCTGATTCGCCCGGTGCGCCGCTCGGAGGCCAGCAGCACGGCGACGGGTCCCACCTGGGGCGTGCAGGCCGTGAAAGCCGACACCAGCCCGCAGAACGGCAAAGGGGTCACGGTGGCCATTCTGGATACCGGCATCGACCCAGAGCATCCGGCCTTCGCGGGCGTGAATCTGGTGCGGCGCGACTTCACGCTGGAGAGCGGTGATGCTGAGGGCGGCGTGGACGCCCAAGGCCACGGCACCCACTGCGCCGGAACCATTTTCGGACGCGACGTTGCGGGCCAGCGCATCGGCGTGGCCCCCGGCGTGGAACGCGCGCTGATCGGGCGGGTGCTGGGCGCGGACGGCAGCGGCAGCAGCGAGGGCATTGCGCGGGCGCTGGCCTGGGCCGTGCAGGAGGGCGCGCATGTGGTCAGCATGTCGCTGGGCATGGACTTTCCGGGCCTGGTGGCCGAACTGGTCAGGCGCGGACTGCCCGCCGAACTGGCCACCTCGCAGGCGCTGCTGGATTACCGCGCCAACCTGGACCTGTTCGGCGCGCTGGCCGCCTACGCCCGCAGCTACGGCGGCGACACCACGCCCACGCTGCTGATCGCCGCCTCCGGCAACGAGAGCCGCCGTCAGCAAAGCCCCGACTGGGAGGTGGGAGTCGCGCCCCCGGCCACTTCGGACGGCTTCATCTCGGTGGCGGCGGTGGGGCTGGGGAAGGACAAGGCACCAGGTCAGGGGTTAACCGTCGCGCCGTTTTCCAATACGGGCGCAACCCTCAGCGGCCCCGGCGTAAATGTCACCTCGGCCAAACTGGGCGGCGGGCTAGTCCAGTACAGCGGCACCAGCATGGCGGCGCCGCATGTGGCCGGGGTGGCGGCGCTGTGGTTCCAGTCGCTGATCGAGTCGGGCGATCTGACCCGCAACACGGTGGAAACTGCATTGAAAGGCAGCGCCACCCGCAAGCCGCTGATCGCGGGCGTGGACAGGCTGGACGTGGGGCTGGGACTGGTGCTGGCCCCGCAGTAGGCC
Organism: Deinococcus frigens DSM 12807; assembly: GCF_000701425.1. Lineage (GTDB taxonomy): Bacteria > Deinococcota > Deinococci > Deinococcales > Deinococcaceae > Deinococcus > Deinococcus frigens. The sequence goes on from NZ_JNIW01000041.1 coordinate 16,689, forward strand.
AGAAGGGGGCGCAGGTTTCCCTCTGCCCTACGCCTCCACCCGCAACAGTTCCAGCAGCCGCAGATACGCCTGCGCCGTCACCTGCACGTCGCCGTAACTGCGGTGACGTCCGCCGGGGGCGAAGTTCAGGCCCAATCTCTCGGCCAGCACGCTCAGGTTGTGGGCGCGTTCACGGGGAAAGGCGCGGCGCGAGAGCTGCACGGTGCAGTGTTCCGCCGCCGGTTTCCAGACCAGGCCATGACGCCTGGCGTTGGCGCGCATGAAGCCGCTGTCGAAGCCGATGTTGTGCGCCACCACCGCCGAATCGCCCACGAACTCCAGAAATTCGGGCAGCACCTCGGTCATGCTGGGGGCGTGGCGGACCATCTCGTTGCTGATGCCGTGAATCCGCTCCACGCGCCAGGGAATCAGCAGCGGCTGGCCGAATTCACCCACCGGACGCACCAGCGTCTCGTATTTCTGCGCTTCCTCGATGCGGCCATCCACCACCCGCACCGCGCCGATTTCCACCACCGCGTCCCGTTCCGGCGAGAGGCCCGTGGTTTCCAGATCGAAGACGACGACGTTCACGCCGCGTAGGCTAGCGCGTCAGGTGGCTGCGCCGTCAAAGAGTCAGACCGCCGAGCAGTCAGACGGTTCAGCCGCCACGAATGACGCGCTGCCTTTTACGGTTAGACGGTCAGGCCTTCAGACGGTCTGCCAGCTCCCCCACCGCCTGCTCTTTCCCCTTGGCCTCCACCTCGATCCACCCCACATCGGCGAAGGCGGCGGGCAGGTGCGTGATCAGGTGGCTGTGGCGGCGGTCCTGCGGCCCCTCGATGCCGTTGGACAGGTGGACCACCTGCCAGTCGGGCGGGGTCCAGGTGGCGCGTGCTTTAAGCACCCACTCGCGCACGGCGGGGTCGTCCTGATCGGAGAGTTTGCCGTGAATAACGTGGTGGTGGCCATCGTAGACCAGCGGCACGCCCGCCCCTTCGCAGACCGGCAGCAAGTCGGCGGGGCCGTAAGCGTACTCGTCGTTTTCCAGGCCCAGGCGCAGGCGGGCGGCGTCGGGCAGGTCGGGAATGACCGCCTGCAACTCGGCGGCGCGGCCCCCCTTGCCGCCGTGCAGCAGCAGCAAATTCCAGGGGCTGCGCTCCAGGCCCAGACCGTCCATCACGCGGGCGTGCGAGTTCAGGGCGTGGACGCTGCGGACGCGCACGTCGGGGCTGTCGCTGTTCAGGACGACGAACTGTTCGGGGTGCATCAGCACGCGAATGCCGCGCTCGACAAAGGCCGCGCCCGCCCGCCGCAACTGGGCAGACAGCGAGGTCAGCACGGCGTCGCCGGTGTCGTCGCCGATCAGGTCCAGCATGGGAAAGAGGCTGGCGCTCATGCGGTACAGCCGGATGCCGCGCGCCGCGCAGAAGTCGGCGGCCCCGCGCAATCTGGCGATGTTGTCGGTATACAGGTCCAGCAGCTTGGCCTCGCGCCCTTCCGGCGACAGCGCCCGGTAGCGGCTGAGGGTCACGGTGCGGAAGCGGACCTCCGGCCCCACGGTCATGCAGACCAGGCCGTAAGCAGGACGGGGAATCTGGGTCACGACACCCCCTTCGCCGCCGCCCGACACCGATCCGAACAGTATTTGACGCTGTCCCAGTCGCGCTCCCATTTCTTGCGCCAGGCAAAGGGCAAGCCGCACACCGGGCAGATCTTGCTGGGGCGCTCCGAGGGTTTGCGGCCTCCGCCGAACGCCTTTTTGGCGGCCTTAGCGGGCATGGGAAATCCCCAGGGCCGACAGCGTGAGCCGTGCTAGTTGGGTGGGCGAATCCTGCGGCGTGACGTGCAGGGTCAGCACGTCGGCCTCGTTGCGGGCGGGCGGCTCCAGCGTCTGCAACTGCGAGGGCAGCAGATCGGCGTGGGCGTAATGTCCATCACGCTCGCTCAGGCGCGCGAGCAGCAGTCCCGGCGGCACGTCCAGAAAGATGAACCGCGTCTCTGGCACGCGCAGCACGTCGCGGTGGCTGTGGCACAACGAGGAACAGGCTACGATCATCTGTGGGTGGGCCAGCAGCTCAGACCGCAGGCGCAGCAGCCAGGGCTGGCGGTCCCCGTCGCTGAGGCCCAGCCCGGCGGCCATCTTTGCCCGCGCCCCCGGCGTATGGAAGTCGTCGCCGTCCAGAAACGGCCAGCCGGTGCGGGCGGCCAGCGCCTGGCCCAGCGTGGTCTTGCCGCTGCCGGACACGCCCATCAGGATCAGTCTCATCTCAGTGTCCGCCGCATCTCAATGTCCACTGCGGTCCAGTCCAGTTTCACCCAGCCCAGTTCCACCACTTCCAGCCACATAGCGGCCAGTCTGTCGCAGCCGGGCCGCCCGTACACAAGAGCGGTGGGCATGCTCCCTTCATGCGCGGCAGGAGACATTGAGGGCTGGGAGGTGAGCGCCCACACAGGCTCAGTCCCCCACGCCGCCCAGCACTGGCTCCTCCGGCGTGCGGCGCAGCACCGTCCAGATCATGAACAGGCCCGCCAGCGAGAACGCGGCCCCCATGACGAAGGCCGCCCCCGGCACGCGCATGGACGCGCCGCCGCCGTTGAAGTAGGCGAAGACGGCGGTGGCGACAACCGGCCCCACCACGCCCACCAGACTGCCCAGGCTGGTGATCGCGCCCTGCACGCGGCCCTGCTCGGTCTCGCTGACCTGGCGGCTGATCAGGCCCTGGATGGCGGGCTGTGCCAGGCCCCCGCCCGCGCCCACCACCAGCGAGGCGTACAGCACCGGCGAACTGCGCGCCACGCTCAGGATCAGGAATTCGGCGGTGGACAGCGCCAGGCCCAGCAGGATGGTCCGCCGCTCGCCCAGTTTCCTGATCGCTATGCCGATCAGTCCGCCCTGCACCACCGCCGTCAGCAGGCCGAAGAAGGCCAGCGCCACGCCGTTTTGCAGCGGGGTCCAGCTCAGCACGCCCTCGGTGTACAGCACCCAGGTGCTGAAGATGACCTGCCCGGCCAGCCCCAGCAGCACGAAGGTCAGCGCCAGGCTCCGCAGCAGCGCGTAATCGCCCAGCGCCTTTAATGGCGTGAAGGGATTCAGGTCGCGGCGGTTGAGCTTCTTGCCCCGCGCCGAGGCGGGCAGCGATTCGGGCAGCACGAAGAAGCCGTACAGCAGGTTCAGGCCGCTTAAAGCCGCCGCCGCCAGGAACGGCACCCGCAACCCGTACTCGCCCAGCAGGCCGCCCAGCGCGGGTCCCAGGATGAAGCCCACGCCAAAGGTGGCCCCCAGCAGACCAAAATTCTTGGCGCGGTCAGCGGGCGGCGTCACGTCGGCGATGTAGGCGTTCGCCACCGTCAGGCTGGCCCCGGTGACCCCGGCGATCAGGCGGCCAATCAGCAGCCACCACAGGCTGGGCGCAAAGTACAGCAGCAGGTAATCCAGCGACACGCCCAGCAGGCTCAGCAGCAGCACGGGCCGCCGCCCATAGCGGTCACTCAGGGTGCCCAGGATCGGCGCGAAGATGAACTGCATCACCGCGTAGGCCGCCGTCAGCAACCCGATGTCGCGCGCCCCCGCCGCCTCGGACCCGGCCAGTTGCTTGACCAGCCCCGGCAGAACCGGAATGATCAGCCCGATGCCCATGATGTCGATCAGTGCGGTGATGAGAATAAAGATCAGGGCGGCGGGGCGCTTGGACATGACGGACCTACTTTAGCGGCAAGGGACAGGGCGGAAGATTGAGACGGCAGGACGCCAAAAGTGTTTCGCCGTAAATGTAATTCTTTGAATAAATTACGTCAACAGGCAAAGAGGCGGATGCATTTGAGCCGCCGTGTCGAGCGAAGCCGGGGCGTCTCCAGGATTGCGGCGAGACCCCTGTGGCTGCCCTCAGGGTGACCGTTCTCTTGAGACAGCCGCTGTCAGCCAGCGTTAAATCCAGCGCATAGAAACCGCCCCTACTGTGGAGGGCGGCCACCGAAACTCAGGGCTTCTACGATGCAAAAGCCGCAGAGCTATTTGGAGAATCCTACTGTGGAGGGCGGCCACCGAAACTCAGGGCTTCAGTAGAACGTGGTGACCCGCTCGACGTCGTGGCGGTGGTGCGGGAAACCGTCCTCGGCACGCTTGCCGATAGGCAGCAGTCCGGCAAACTGGACATGCTCGGGCAGCTTCAGCAACTCGCGCACCTTGTCGGGCTGGAAGCCCAGCATGGGCACGGTGTCGTAGCCCAGGCCGCGCGCCGCCAGCATCAGGAAGCCGAAGGCGATGTTGGCCTGCGACAGACCCCACTGGCCGCGCTGCGCCACGTCCTGGCCGCCGAAAGCGCCATTAAAGGTCTTGCGCTGTCCGGCGCGGCCCTCCTCCCCCATGCCGGGATGGGCGGTGTCTTCCACAGTGTCCAGGGTGTCTTCCATGTCGCTGTAGACCACGATCACGGCGGGCGCGCTGCCGATCTGGGGCTGGCCGTAGGCGGCTGCCTGCAACTGCTCCTTGACCTCGGGGTTCTGAACCACGGCGAAGCGCCAGGTCTGGGCGTTCCAGGCGCTGGGAGCCAGGCTAGCCAGACGCAGGATTTCGCGCAGATCGTCCGCGTTCATGGGTTGCTGCACGAACTTGCGGATGCTGTGGCGGGTTTCGATGGCGTCGGTCACGGTCAGGGGTCTGGTAGCAGTAGCAGTCATGGGCGTAACGTTACGCCCACTGATTTAAAAAGTCAAGCGGTGTAATCCTTTCCTTAATTGGTTTTGCGTTTAGGTGTAGAATCCTAGCATGAACACGGAACTCCCCTCTCCCGGACCCTCTGCCGCAGCAGAGCGGGGCTTTTGCCCGGTCTACCGGGCCATCGGCGTGTTGCAGGAAAAGTGGGTGCTGCACATCGTCCGCTCGCTGCTGGACGGCGAGAAGGGCTTCAACGAGCTGGCCCGTGCGGTGGGCGGCTGCAACAGTGCCACGCTGACCCAGCGCCTGGAACACCTGGAGACGCTGAGCGTGATCAGCAAGCGCACCGAGGATACCCACGGCAAGTTGGCGCGCAGCGTGTATACCCTGACCCCCGCCGGACGCGAACTCCAGAGCGTGATCACCGCCATCGACACCTGGGGCCGCGCCCACCTGCGCGAGGGTCAGGTCAGCGTGGTGGGCGCACAGGGCTGTTAGGATCAGGGTTGCTGAGGTCAGGGGTGTTGAGGTGTGGGCCGCCGTCCTGATTTTCATTGCGCTGCCGGTGGCGCTGATTATGCTGGCGTTCAGGCTCAAGCCGCTGATGGATACAGACCGGACGTGCGGCGATGCACTGGGCGGCATGCGCGCGGCGGGCGGGATGTTCGGCAGTCACGGCCTCGCGCCCGACGAGCGCGCCATACGGGAGGACACTGAGGCCATAAGGGAGGACACTGAGGCAGTGGGCCTCAAGCTGGAGGATGTGACCCCACGTAAGTAAAACCTCAATCCGCTGTCAGCCCGGCTGCCCTAAGCTGAGCGCATGAGCCTTAAGGACAACTTCACGGCAGACGAGTGGTTCAAGGTGATGACCGGCCCCGGACGGGCAGGGGCGGCGGTGGTGGCGGCCAGCCCCAGCGGCGTGACCGGCCTGCTGGCCGAGGCCGGGGCGATTGCCGCCGCCGTGCGCGAGAGCGTGAGCAGAGACAGCCGCACCCCACTGATGGAGGCGATGGCCGCCGAACTGCTGGGTCAGCCAGCCAAAGCGCCGGAGCAGGAACGCGCCCGCAACGTGGAAGACGTGAAAACCCAGAGCCTGGAGGGCGTGCGTCAGGCCGTGTGGCTGGTAAATGCCAAGACCAGCCCGGAAGACGCCGCTGCCTACCGCGAGATGCTCATGCTGGTGGCGCAGCGCACCGCCGAGGCCGCCAAGGAAGGCGGGTTCCTGGGCATCGGCGGCGAACAAGTCAACGACAAGGAGCGCGCCGTGATCGAGGAACTGCGCCAGATGCTCGGGGACAGCCAAATGCTCGGGGACAGCGGAGCGGGCGTGATCAGGCATGAAACGCCGCCTGGAACGCCGAACGCGCGCCCGGAGCCGGGGCCGGACGGTTCGGGGAACAGCGACTGATATGGACTCCGATATAGACCGTTTGCAAAAACGGTTTGATCCGAGCGGATGCGAGTAGGAGAGAAAAGGATTCCAGGCGTGGAGTTGACAAATCGGAGCTTTCCCAATGTGTTGACGAAACAGACGGAATCCGTATGAGACTGGGGTAAACGACAGGCGGCCTCCGAGAATGGACTGGCCGCCTGTTTGCTTTTCGGGTTTCATGGTTGGGGATCACGGTCTGACCCCTCCGCTTCGCAGCCTTGCAAGCCCGCCCCCAGAAGGCAAGCAGGGAGGTTGGGGACTGCCCCAGCCAGTCGCGTTGTCCGACTCCCTTTTATGGAGAGCTGGCGGCGAGGCAGGCTGAGGGGTTTGCCTCTTCACCTCTGCCAAAACCATGAAGGCCACGCCAGGGTGACGCCGCCGCACCTGAGGGTGTAGCGTCGGAACAGAGCAAAATTCAGGGAGGCGTCAATTATGGACTACCGTCATCTGGGCCGCACCGGCCTACAAGTCAGCCCGCTGTGCCTGGGGACCATGAACTTCGGCCCCGAAACAACTGAGCAGGACAGCCACAGGATCATGGACACGGCGCTGGGTCAGGGCGTCAATTTCTTCGACACCGCCAACGTGTATGGCCGCCAGCCCGGCGAGGGCGTGACCGAGCAGATCGTGGGCCGCTGGCTGGAGAGCAACCCTGGCAACCGTGACCGCATCGTGCTGGCCACCAAGGTCTACGGCAAGATGGGCGACGGTCCCAACGATCAGAAACTCTCGGCGTACCACATCCGTAAGGCGTGCGAGGACAGCCTGCGCCGCCTCAAGACCGATCACATCGATCTGTACCAGATGCACCACATCGACCGGGCCACGCCCTGGGAAGAGGTCTGGCAGGCGATGGAGGGGTTGGTGCGCGAGGGCAAGGTGCTGTACGTGGGCAGCAGCAACTTCGCGGGCTGGAATATCGCGCAGGCCAACACGCTGGCCGCCCAGCGCCACTTCATGGGCCTGGTGTCCGAGCAGAGCCTGTATAACCTGGCCGCGCGCACCATCGAGCTGGAGGTCATTCCGGCGTGTCAGGCGCTGGGGCTGGGCCTGATTCCCTGGAGTCCGCTGGGCGGCGGCCTGCTGGGCGGGGCGCTGCAAAAAGCCAGTGAGGGCCGCCGCGCCAGCGAGAATATGCAACAGCAGATCGACAAACACCGCCCCCAACTGGAACAGTACGAGGCGCTGTGTGGGGAGCTGGGCGAGTCCCCGGCGGACGTGGCGCTGGCCTGGCTGCTGCACCAGCCCGCCGTGACTGCCCCGATCATCGGGCCGCGCACCGCAGAGCAACTGGACGGCGCATTGAAAGCCCTAAACATCGAGCTGACAGACGAGACCCTGAAAAAGCTGGACGACATCTGGCCCGGCCCCGGCGGACAGGCCCCGGAAGCCTACGCGTGGTGAAGGCTGGCTCCCAGACCGCTCCGGCAGGGCCAGTGGTGCTGACCGGTGCGGCGGGCCGGGCCGGACGCGCCGCCCTGCCGCACCTGCTGGAACACGGTTATGAGGTCATTGCCGTGGACACCCAGCCCATCCCCAGGCCAGACGGAAAATTTTCGGGCGTTTTAAAGGATGCTCTGCGGGCCGATCTGACCGATCTGGGCCAGACGCTGGAGGTCATGCACGGCGCGGGCAGCGTGGTTCATCTGGCCAATATTCCCGCGCCTGGCCTCCAGGCCCCGCACCACACCTTCGTGCAGAACGTGACCATGAACCACAGCGTCTTCACGGCGGCCACCCTGCTCGGTCTGGGCCGGGTGGTCTGGGCGTCCAGTGAGACGACGCTGGGCCTGCCGTTCGACGTGCCGCCCCAGTACGCCCCGGTGGACGAGGCGCACTATCCGCATCCCGAGTCGTCCTACGCCCTGAGCAAGGTGGTCACCGAGACGATGGCGCAGGATTTTGCGCGCCGTTCGGGCATTCCCTTCGTGGCCGTGCGCTTTTCAAACATCCTGGGGCCGGAGGAATATCGCCGTTTTCCGGAGCTGGCCTGGCCCGATCCGCACGCGCGCAAATGGAACCTGTGGGGCTACATCGACGGGCGCGACGCCGCGCTGGCCTGCCGTCTGGCCCTGACCGCGCCGCTCCAGGGGGCCAGCAGCTTCATCATCGCCGCCGCCGACACCGTGATGCCGGTGGCCTCGCGCACGCTGATGAAGCGGGTTTTTCCAGGGGTTCCCCTGCAAGAATCGCTGGACGGTTTCCAGACCCTCCTGAGCATCGACGCTGCCCGGCAGCACCTCGGCTTCGAGCCTCAGCACACCTGGCGAGACACGCTGGACGATCAGGGCGACGAACTGGGACAGAAGCAGCCATGAAAGTCCTGTTCATCGGCGGCACGGGCATCATCAGCTCGGCGTGTTCGGCGCTGGCGCTGGCACAGGGCATGGAGTTGTACCTGCTCAACCGGGGCGAATCCTCCCGACCCGTGCCAGACGGCGCGAAGGTCCTGCGCGGCGACATCCGCGATCCGGGCAGCGTGCGGCAGGCGCTGGGCGAGCTGGACTTTGACGTGGTGGTGGACTGGGTGGCCTTTACCCCCGAACACATCGAAACCGATCTGGAACTGTTCGCGGGCCGCACCCGACAGTATGTCTTCATCAGCTCGGCCTCGGCCTATCAGAAGCCGCTGGGGCACCTGCCGATCACCGAATCCACGCCGCTGCACAACCCGTTCTGGCAGTACTCGCGCGACAAGATCGCCTGTGAAGACCGCCTGACGCGCGCCTACCGCGAGGAGGGGTTTCCCATGACCATCGTGCGGCCCTCGCACACCTATGACCGCACACTGCTGCCGATGGACGGCGGCTGGACGGTGGTGGACCGCATGCGCCGGGGCAAGCCGGTGATCGTCCACGGCGACGGGACCTCCCTGTGGACGCTGACCCACCACCGCGATTTCGCCGTGGGCTTTGTGGGGCTGCTGGGCCGCCCGGCGGTGATCGGCGAGGCGGTGCAGATCACCGGCGACGAGTGGCTGACCTGGAACCAGATTTTTGAGCATGTGGCGCACGCGGCGGGAACAAAAGCCCAGATTGTGCATGTGCCGTCCGAGGTGATCGCTGCCTTCGCCCCCGGCTGGGGCGCGGGCCTGCTGGGCGACAAGGCCCACAACGCCGTCTTCGACAACACCAAGATCAAGCGTCTGGTGCCAGAGTTCCGGGCCACCATTCCGTTTGCGCGCGGCGTGCAGGAGGTGCTGGCGTGGTACGACGCGGACCCGGCGCGGCAGGTGGTGGACGCGGAGCTGGACCGTCTGATGGATGAGATCATCGGGCAGCTTCAGGGTGTGAGGCCGGGCGGGTAGCAGACGATCATCCTACCGAGTGTCGCGGCACCGTCGGTCGGGCAGGACTGCGATTTCCCCCTGCGAACCGGGTCAGGAGAAACCTCAAGCAAGCGACGCGCGCAACCTCCCAGCCGCCCAGCAGAGGCACCCGTAAAGTCCGCTTTGCGCGGGGGACCGCTTCCCTTACGGCGTCGTTGGCGCGGGAACGGCGGCAGGTGTCGCCGCCGGAGACGCGCCCGCCACCAGATTCCAGTCCACGGTGTAGCCCAGCAGTTCGCGGCCCAGCAGCACGGTTCGCAGCACGCCGCTGATCTTGGTGCCGGTCAGGGTGGCGTGCAGGTTGCCCCGGTGCTTTTCGCCGTTCTCAAACAGGGTCAGTTCCAGTGCGCCGCCCGTGGCGTTGCGCTTAAAGGTGCCGCTGGCTGCATAAGCCTTGCGGCTTTCCAGATTGGTAATGACCCCGGTGGCGCGGCCCTCGCGCTCCTGCACGGTCAGGGTCAGGCGGTACGGCACGCGGCCCGTGCCACCCACGCCGATGCCCTCGTAGGTGCCGTTCACGGCGCGTTCCAGCGGGGTCAGCGGGCTGATGTAGGCCCCGAAGGCGCAACCGCTGAGAACGGGGGGCAACAGCAGCAGGGCGGCGGCAAGGGAGCGCATGGCACAGAGCGTAACGAGGTCTCATGAAGCGCGTCTGATGGGGGTGGTGCCGGGGCAGCAGGATTGAAATAAGTCGCCGCAACTTGCCTGTTTTACGGCTTGTCTGGTGGCCCCCCCGCCTCCAGAGCTGCCCCAGTCCCAGCCTCCCCACAAGGAAGGAAAGCAGGCCTTCGCTTCAGCCCTCTTCTAATGGATACGTGCGGGCGGCGCGCAGGGCCAGCCAGATCAGGTAGGCGTAGAACACGAAGACGATGGCAAAGACCACCCAGCCGGGAAAATTGCCGATGTCGGCCAGGGCAAAGGCGTCGGGAAAGGTCAGGACGTAGCCCTTGGGCTGGCCCAGGTCCAGCTTGGCCAGCCAGGCCAGCAGCACCGCCGCGTAGATCCACAGATAGTTGCGCCCCAGCCGCCAGCCCAGCGCGTCGTTGCGGCTCATCGGGCTGCGCGGCTTGCCCAGTTCGGCCAGCAGGAGCTGGTGCCAGCCGGGGTCCACCCTGTCGCCCAGCATGGCCGGGTAAAAAAAGCGCTCCATGATCCGCACGCGGTGGTGGGCGATCTCGTAGGTGCGGAAGCGGCGGGCTTCCAGGCGCAGGAAAAAGTAGTTCATGAACATGGCGAACAGAAAGGTGGCATGGCTGTTGCTCAGGTCTCCCAGGGCAAAGGAGGCCAGGCCCGCGCTGGTCACCACGGACCAGTTGGTGGTCATGTCCAGCCGCTGCCGCCACGCGGTCATCTTGCCGACCTCGGCGCGGTACAGGTGGATCAAGGCGTTGGCAGTGTTGGTGCTGTAGCTGACTTCCGTCAGGCCCGCCGAAAGAACAGCCCCCGCCCCGCCGCCTACCCCCGGCATCAGCCATTGCCCCGAATCATGGTGCCCAGCGTAGCGCGTCCAGGCGAATTTCTGACCACCTTGCCTCCCATGTCTGTCCGGCTCAATGCACGTCCACCCGTCCAGCATTGCTGCTGGCAAACCACGCACGCACGCCCAGACCCGCGTGGAGCAGATGCAGGCCGATCAACACGGCCATCAGCCCGGTCAACGGCAGCGCCAGCAGGGGAAGCAGCAGGGCCACCGCCGCCGTCCCCAGCCGCAGCGCGATCAACAGGCGCGGCGGGATCATCGGCGGTTTTTCCGGCTCCAGCCCGGTTTCAATCACGGCGCAGGCCAGATAGAACAGCGCAAAGCCCCCGGCCATCAGCCAGCGCACCGCCGCCAGGTTCAGGTCTTCTTCCAGCGCCACGCCGTGTTCCACCATCGCCCCGATCACGGTGATGCCGATGACCAGCGGCAGGTGGCCGTAGGTCCAGCGCAGAAAACCCCAGCGGTCCAGGCTGTCGGGTTCGCGCCGCCCCAGGTAGTCGAACCACACCCACCACAGCCCAAAGCCCAGCGTGAAGCCCAGAATGAAGCGCCACACCACCGCCAGGTTCAGGCCATCCAGATCGGCCAGCCCGTTCAGGACGCCCACCAGGGTTTCACCCAGCACGATGATCACGAACAGGCCGAAGCGCTCCGGCAACTTGCGGACCCTGGCCCTGAAAACCTCGCGCTGCGCCTGCAAGGTCAGGATCGGGGTCAGCAGTTCAATCAGCAGGCCCGCAGCTTTCAGGGCGTAAGCCAGCGGCCCCACCAGAAACGCGGCGACAACCCACAGCACGATGCTGAGGGCGAAGCCCCGCACATACACGTCGGTCACGGGCCGCACCTGTGGATTGTGCCGCCCCGCGCGCCACCACATGAAGGTGATCAGCACCCGCGCCGCCGCGTAGGACAGCGCAAAGCCGGTGGCCGTCTTGCTCAGGCCGTATTCGGCGGTGACCGCCATGCCCGCCACCGGCAGCATTTGCAGGAAGGTGAAGGCGCGGAAGCTGAGGTCATAGGTTTCGAAACGTTCGTTGTAGTACGCGATGCTCAGCCAGACCCACCACACCGGGATGAACAGCAGGACGAAGTCCAGAAACGCCTGCGGGCTGGGGTGCGCCGCCAGACGATGCGCCAGCCGCGAGATCACCACCACGAAGATCAGGTCATAAAACAGCTCCAGAAAGGTGACCTTGCCGTTGTCGTCGCCCGGCTGGTGAAGCTGCGGCTTTTGCCACCACAGGCGGAAATTGGAGAACATGAAGGTAGCGTAAAGCATGGGCGCGGCCTGTCCCATCTGCCGCGCGACACTCGGTGCGTCAGGGTCAGCGCAGAAAGGGATTGCCCCGGCGTTCCGCCCCGATGGTGGTGGCCCCGCCGTGGCCGGAATAGACGGCGGTGGCGTCGGGCAAGGTCAGCAGTTCACGCGTGATGCCCGCCATCAGTTCAGGGTGGCTGCCGCCCGGCAGATCGGTGCGCCCGATGCCTCCCTGGAACAGCGTGTCCCCGGCCACCACCATGCCGTCCCCGCTGTCCGTCCCGGCCAGGAACACCACATGCCCCGGCGCGTGGCCCGGCAACTCGCGGGCGGTCAGGGTCAGGTCGCCCGCCGCGAATGTCTGATTCTGCGTGATCTCGTGGTCCGGGGCGTCCGGCTGAATAAAGGGCAGGTTCCAGCGTCCCGCCGACGCCGCGCCCATGCGGTAGATCGGCAGATCGGCGGGATGCAGATAAACCGGCACACGGAGCGCCTCTCGCACGGGCTGCACGGCCCCGATGTGATCGAAATGCGCGTGGGTGAGCAGAATGCCGCGTACCGTCACGCCCGCGACGCGTACCAGGGCCAGAATCCGGTCCGCATCGTCGCCAGGATCGAAGAGGAAGCCCTCGCCCTGTGCGCCCGCCACCAGCACGGCGTTTTCCTGCAAGGGGCCGGTGGGCAGGGACCACACGCGAACGGGACCATGTTGGACAGGTTGAATCATGGGCGCAGTTTAGGGCCAGCGGCGGCAGCCAGAGCTAAGGCAAGGTCAGGATCAGGGGGGCGGGAGTGCGGTGCGGTGGCGGGCGAAAAGATAACCCCTCAGTCTGCTTCGCAGCCAGCTCCCCTCAAGGGGAGCCAAGAGTGGCTGTCAATCTTGCCACGCAGAAAACAACTTGCCTCCCCTTGAGGGGAAGTCCCCCGAAGGGGGGGAGGGGTCAAACCGTGGTAGCCACCCCAGAACTAAACTTCGACACCCATCCCCGTCCCAGGGGCCGCACCGCGTCCGCCGTCGTAACTTCCGCCACGTTCAGGCCCGCTGGCAGGCCCGGCCCCACCATCGCCCCGGCCCGCGCTTCCGCCGCTGCCAGGCATTCCGCAGGAGATTTCTTGCCCGACAGCGTATCGCGGCGGGCAGTGGCCCGGACGGCGGCGCACTGCACCCCCAACCCTCCCCCCACCCCGTGAGGGTTCTGTCAGACCCCCCCCCATAAGCTGAGTTTCGTGAGTGGCCGCCTGATCTCTGAACTTCCCGAACAGGATCTGGCTGGGCGGCGCAGGGCCGGGCGCAACACCCTGCGGACCCAGTTCGCGCTGGTGATCTTTCTGCTGGCCTTCCTGCCCAATCTAGTCCTCACGCTGACCGCCCAGCCCAACCTCCCGGCGGGCGCACTGCTGGGGTGGATGCTGCTGGTGGGCGTGCTGTGCGGCATGGTGGGTTATGTCCTCAGCGGCGCGCTGCTGCGGCCCCTCAGCCGCCTTCAGGCCGAGGTGGAAGGCGGCGAACTGACACCACACACCGACGATCCGGCGGAAATCCTGCTGCTGCGCCGCGCCTTCTCGGATCTGCTGGGCCGCCTGGGCACCGAACAGACGCGCCGCAACGCCTTCATGGCGACGCTGGTGCATGACCTGAAAACCCCGCTGATCGCCGCCGGACACCTCACGCACGCCCTGGTGAATCTGCCACTGCCCGAAGCCGAACGCCGGGAGGTGGGCACGCAGATGGGGGCCGAGACCGCCCGCCTGCTGGCGCTGGTGCAGCAGATGGCCGACGCCCACCGCTTCGAGCGCGAGGACGTGATGGTCCAGACCGTTCCCACCGATCTGCGCGCCCTGCTCGACGACGTGGCCCGGCGTGTCCAGCCACAGGCCGGGTGCGGGGGCCTGACCCTGAGCGTGGAGGGACACGGCTACGCCCTGGCCGACGCCCCGGTGCTGGAACGGGCCGTGACCAACCTGACCGAGAATGCCATCCGCTACGCCCACTCACGCGTGGAACTGCATATCACGCCAGACGGACTGGTGGTGGCCGACGACGGCCCCGGCCTGGGCGGCTCGCTGGCCCAACTGGCACAGCCGTTTACCTCGCAGCCCACCACCATCGCCGGACAGCAGTACACCGCCGGAACCGCCGGACTCGGCCTGTTCATCGCCCGCCGGATTGCCGAGGCGCACGGCGGAGAGCTGCGCTACGCCCACCGACCCTACCCGCTGCCTGACCCCGACACCGCTATTTCCAACTCCGCCCCTCCTCCTCCCACGTCCACCCTGCCCACCGTCTTCACGCTCACTCTCCCGGAGATCACCCCATGAAACTTGTTATTGCCGACGATCACCCGCTGTTCCGTATGGGCCTCAAGTACGCCCTGATGCATCAGGGGTTCGACGTGGTGGCCGAGGCCGCCGATGGTCTGAGCGCCCTGGACGCCTGCCGCAGCCTGCAACCCGACGCCGCCCTGCTGGACATCAAGATGCCCGGCATGACCGGCATCGAGGTCTGCGAACGCCTGCGTATGACCCATCCCCAGGTCGTCAGCGTGCTGATCACCACCTTCGCCGAACCCGCCATCGTGCAGGCGGCCCGCACCGCCGGGGCACGCGGCTACGTCAGCAAGGAAACGGACCCCGAGAGCCTGGCCCGCCAACTGCGCGACATCGTGGCCCACCCCGAAATTGACCGCCTGCCGCAGGTGGACGTACCCCGCCTGACCCCCCGCGAATCCGAGGTGCTGCCGCTGCTGGCCCAGGGCTACAGCAACAAGGAGATCGCCAAGAATCTGGGCGTCAGCCCCGATACGGTCAAGGACCACCTGGCCCGGTTGTACGCCAAGCTGGACGCCGGGGACCGCACCCAGGCCGTCAGCCGCGCCCGCTCGATTGGCCTGCTGCACTGAGAGAACACAGGATCTTTTGCTGGGGAGGTGACCTGCGGGCTGTCTCCCCTTTCCTTGCGACGCTTGACGCGCGACAGGAAATTTGCTTTACCAGACGGGAGCTGTTGCCCCTTTCTTCCTTGCGGGGCAGGCTGTGCAGGAGGTCAACGGCGCTCCCGTTTCAGAGCACCAAACTGAACCAACAGCCGCACTTTGCTGAGACACCAGGTCAAAACACCATTCAAGACAGCCCGCGCCATACCATCCGTTACCCTGCTCCTATGCTAAAAGCCACCCTGATCCGCGCCCTCGCGCTGGCCCTCACCGCCGCCACCTTCGCCCGCGCCCAGACCACGCCAGCGGATTCCGGCACGCCCATTTTCGTTCAGCCGCCGCAGCAGCAGACGCAGGAACTGGTACCGAGCACACCGCAGACGCTCTGGCCTCAGCCCGCACCGGAACAGTTTACCGTCTGGGGCGGCTTGTCCAGCGAGGTCCTGATTCTGCCGGAACTATTCGCGGCGGTCAGTGCACCCGTGCTGAACGTGGGCCAGACCAGACTGAACCTGCGGGCCGGGATGGAAGTGTTCTACGGCCTGATTGCCCTGAACGCAGAGGCGCTGATCGGCGGCAATGGCGGCGGCCTGTACGGTGGCCCCAGCACGGCGCTGATGCTGGGCGCGAACAGTGGCTGGGCGGCGGGCGGCGTCCTGGGCTACCGCAGTCGCCCCAGCCAGAGCCGTCTGGGCTTTTTCGCAGAGAGCAAACTGCGCTACCTGGTTCTGCGGAACGTCACGCCGATTTCCTCGCCGCTGCTCCTGCCCGGCCAGACCCCTTCCGCCCCAGCCGATCTCCGGTTGCTGTCGCCTGGGCTGCGGCTGGGGGTGACATACCGCTTCTGAGCGTGTCTGTCTAAGCGTGTCTGAGCGTCGGAAAGTTTGAAGGTCTGAATGCGGGGGCTGACCTTATCTCCGTCGTTCGGACCTTCACACGGTGAGAGCATTTGTCCGAATTACGGCATCGGGAAAAGAGACTCCCACTGCTTACATGCTCCCAAATACTCGGCCAAATTCACTTATACGGATTCCGATTAAACAGTTTATAATAGAGGGATGAAACCTGCACTCCTCACTCGTCCCCTCGCACATCAAGCGGCTGACTTCTGGCAGCTCTTCGAGACCAGTACCTGTGCCGTCCAGCGGCGCAGAGCGCAATTCTTTGCGCTCCTGGCAGAACGTCGTCC